>JAEXEN010000002.1 GCA_023400985.1 Bacillota bacterium | reverse complement strand
CGCACGGTGCAGATCAGTTTACGCGATAACGGATTGTACAGCTTCGAACGGCAAGCAAAACTTTCACAGCCTACTTGCTTAGCCTCCGAACTGTGCGACGCTGCTATGAAACTCCTGCGGCAAAACTATGCTTGGCAAAAGCCGCTACGGAGCATCGGCATACGTGCCGCTGATCTGGTTCCTGCACAAGCGCCGGCACAACTTACGCTATTTGAAGATGAAGCCGAAAGGCAGCGGCGCGAACGGTTGGAACGGATAGTGGACAGCATACGGTATAGGTTCGGCCATTATGCCATCAACCGAGCCATTGTTACGATGGACAGCACTCTCAATAATATCAATCCCAAAGACGATCACATTATCCATCCCGTAGGCTTCTTCAAGGCTATATAAATAGGAGGCGAATGCCGTGCTTCAATCTTCGAAATTCAAAGCCTACGTTGGCGTAGTAGCTCGTTTTTCGCCCACAGGAGAGGTAACACCGCTTACCATCGAGTGGGAGGACGGCAGGAAGTACGCAGTCGATGAAGTTACTAACGTATGCCGTGCCGCATCAACCCGGGCAGGGGGTGTCGGTATGCGCTATACGGTGAGGATTGGACGAACTGTCACGTACCTTTTCCTTGAGGAAAATAGATGGTTCGTGGAAAGAAAGTAGGCAGGGTTTCATAGTAACGGAGTAACATTCTTGTTTTACCAAAAATAATATAATACAATATAAAAAACAGCATAAATTTCATATGAGAAATAAATAATTGACGAAAGGACATAATAAAATGTCGGATGTTTATTTGGCGGCAATTTTCACTATAATAGGTGGCGTTGTAGTTTTTGTTCTATCTGAAATGATAAAGGAAATATGGCTATCTCCACTGCAAAAATATAAATCATTAAAGCATGATATATCATATAAGCTTGCTTATTACGCTCGTTATTACACAGAAGTTATGGATCCGGCTGATAATAGTGGAAATTTATACAAAAAATATAATGAGGCCGCAGATGATCTGCATAGTTTGGCGTGTGAACTTAAGGGATTTATAGAGACTTTATCTTGGTTTAAACCATTAATACCATCACGAATAGCCCTTAGTAAGGCATCCGAACAGATAATGGGATTATCTAATGGATTTTTTTGTGGGTACAATGCTAATACCTCAAGCGAACACTCGGAACATAATGAAACAAGGGCAAGAAAAATTAAATGCCTTTTAAAATTAACGGATTGATAATATTTACGTAGTACATAATATGCATAACCTGGCGGCATGCCGTACATGACGCTTTGCTATGTGCTGCGCGCGCATGGTCTCGAGCCGAATGTGGACGTAACGGTGATCGACAACATCCAGTTCAACCTCATGGGCGGCGCGTTCGAAAGCGGCACGGGGGAGTATGTAACGTTGTTCGAGCCTACGGCATCGCTGTTTGAACAGGAAGGGAAGGGGTATAAGGTCGCCAATATGGGGCTTGAAAGCGGCGAAGTGCCCTATACGACATTCATGGTACAGCAAAGGACCATAGACGAGGAGCCGGAATTCGTTGAGGCGCTTGTACGCGCCATCTATCGGGCCCAGATATGGGTGCAGACCGCCTCCGATGCGGAGGTGGCGAAGGCCATGCTGCCGTTCTTCCCCGATACCGACCAGGCGACGCTGGAGCTTGTGGCAAAGAGCTACCGTGCCACCGACTCCTGGACGCAGGTACCCACCATGACGGAAGACGCTTTCACGCGCCTGCAGGATGTTATGGAAGGCGCGGGCGTACTGAGCGCCCGTGTGGAATTCTCCACGCTCGTCAACAACAGCTTTGGCGAAAAAGTGATGTCAGAGCTCAAGTAGCGGCACCCCCCTCCGAAAAAAGTCATGATCGCCGGCTTAACGGAAGATCGTGACTTCTTTTTGTTCATTTGACCGTATAGTTTGACGGTTGTATGCTGAAGACGAAAAAACAGATCCTGTAAGCTTTCTTGAAATTTACGCAACCGTATCTTTTTTTTTGCGAGTATATAGGTAAAGAGCCCTACCAAATAAAAGGGGGTGAAGGAGTGGAGGACAGCGAGATCGTTGCGCTGTATTGGGCACGGTCGGAAAATGCGATCACCGAAACATCGTTGAAATACGGTAAATACTGTTATGCTATCGCGTACAATATTCTTTTTTGCGCTGAGGATGCGAACGAAAGCGTAAACGATACCTATATGGCCGCATGGAACAGCATGCCGCCGCACCACCCGTCCATCCTGTCGGGATACTTAGGTAAAATCACCCGCCGCATAGCCATAGATAAATGGCGAAAGGCCAGTGCGGCAAAACGAGGCGGAGGTGAAATCTCGTTTGCGCTTGACGAGTTGGCTGAGTGCATACCTTCCAGCCATGACGTTGAACGGGAAATACAGGAGGCTGAGTCGGGAAAAGCGGTTTACGCTTTTGTAAAAACCTTGCCGAACATAGAAAAATGGGTCTTTATTAGCCGCTATTGGTTTTTAAAACCCATATTTGCGATAAGCGAGCAATTTGGATTTCATGAAAGCAAAGTAAAATCCATGCTCCATAGGACAAGAAAAAAACTGATGCTATATTTGATGAAGGAGGGTGTTTTGGATGAAAGCGGAAATGCTGCTGAAAGCAATGAGTGCGATCGATGATGAAGATATCCGAGCCGCGAATGAATACCGGCGGCCAACAATTTCCCGAAAAGGAAAGCGGGGCCTTATCGCAGCCTGCTTTGTACTTTGCATCGCAGTTTGTGGAACCGCCGGTGCAATGGGTCTGATCTCCTTTGACTGGGTCGAAAAAATATTCGGAGCCGGTGAACAGAATGCAATTCTGCAGGGGCACATTCTTTCTGTTGACAAAAGCAATATTTCAGGCGGCATTACCATCGAATTGAACAGCATCGTCTCCGATGGGGCATCTATTTATGCGGATTTCAGCATCGATACGCTCTCCGACAGGGAAGTCCGAAACGATCTCAATTTTCAAATAAGGGTGCCTGCCGTTTATAACTACAGCCATGGAGGAACGTTAACGCAAATTGAAAAGGGCGGCCTAAATTCGGAAGACAATGCGCGGGAATATATTTTTCGTGATACGATATCGGGCTTGAGAGAGAGCCTGTTAGGGAAAACCATCACATTGACGGTAGAGCACTATGTGACGCATGAAAACTACGAGGATGGCAAAATCGAATCCGAACTTGCGAACGAGTGGGTTTTCGAGATAGAGTTGAACGATACTGTGGAAGCCGTTGGCTATACCATGGGGGATGGTACGCCGGCTACAGTTACCCCTATTGCCGTCTATCTGGAATGGGCCGATTTTTTTGCCAGACCAAAGGCTGATTTTAAGATTGAAATGACCGATGGCAGTATGATAGACTTGACAGACTGGCAGAGCAATAAAAGAGGGCATGTGGACGAAAACGGGAAGCTGGTTCGCGATTACGTATTAAGCAGCATTATGCTTACGGAAATCATCGACCCGAAAGATGCGGCGGCGATTTGGTCAAAAGATACCCGCTATGAGCTTACCGCAACGAATGATATAGTTGAACTGTTCCAACCGTAATCAAAAAAGCGTACCGCTCATAACGAACGGTACGCTTTTGATTGGATACGGGGAAGATTATTCCTCGTCGTCTTCTTCGGTGACGATGGGGGCGTTGCAGTTGGGGCAGATGAGGTCCTCGTTATTTTCGAGCATCTCTTTGTCAAAGTAGGCGGTCTCCCCGCAGTTGGGGCACTCGAATTCCACAAAGTCGTCGTCTTCATCGTCGTAGAGAAGCTCGTCGATGTCGTCGATCTCCTCGTAGATATCGTCCACGCACTCGTCCAGCTCCATGATTGCGGCTTCGTTTTCGTCCACGGCGTCGGCCATACTGTCAAGCGTGGCGATGATCTCGGTGAGAAGCTTGCCCGTCGCGTCGGTGCCTACGCCGAGACCCTCGGCCAAGCCCTTTAGATAAGAGACTTTTTCTTTGATATAGCTCATGTATGTATCTCCTTTCAATAGATTAAAATCTGCTACACGCGTTCCATATATTCGCCCGAGCGGGTATCCACGCGGATGCGGTCGCCCTCGTTGACGAAAAGTGGAACGCTGATTTTGAGGCCGGTCTCGAGCGTTGCGGGTTTGTTGGTACCTGTGGCGGTATCGCCGCGGAAGCCGGGTTCTGTTTCGGTAACGGTCAGTTCAACAAAGTTGGGCGCTTCCACGGAGAAAGCGCTGCCCTTGTAGAAGCGGATGCTCACATTTTGATTTTCTACGATGTAGCTGATGGCGTCTTCCACCTGATCGTGGTTGAGCGGGATCTGCTCATAGGTTTCCGTATCCATGAAGTAATACAGCTCGCCGTCGCTGTAAAGGTACTGCATCTCTTTGGTTTCGATCACCGCACGGGGATACTTGTCCGTCGGACTGAAGGTGCGCTCGAGTACGGCGCCCGTCATAACGTTCTTGAGGCGGGTGCGCACGAACGCGGCGCCTTTGCCGGGCTTGACATGCTGAAAGTCCGCAACGAGCCAAACCTGCCCGTCGATATCGACCGTAACGCCTTTTCTGAAGTCACCGGCCATTACCATAAGGAATACCTCCAAAGTATAGTAAGGATAGAAGGCCGCCAAAAAATGCATGCCTCATTTTCATTCTTTAATATGTTACCACATAAGCCCTCCTTTCAACAAGCGAAATCTGCGAAGAACAGCCGACTTTGGCATATTCCGCACAAAAACGCGGGAGCGGCACTTCAAAGCGGCCTTTTGCCACAGAGATTTCAAAAAGGGCGCGTTGACAGGCGAATGGCGAGGCGATAAAATACTTAAGTATGGTTTCAGGGATACTATAGAGGTCCCGATTATCAAGGCGGCTTTAACCGCTTACCGGAGGAGAAACAAAGTCATGCAGCACAAAAGCAATCGCGCGCCCGCGGCGGCGGCGCTTCTCATCGCCGTTATGATGCTTGCAGTTACCGGCTGCAGCGCGGTGATCACCAATCCCGTCGTTGCGAAGGTGGGCGATGTGGAAATTTTGTATTCGCAGTTTTCCAACACCTATTCCACGTATCAAAGCTACTACCAGTACGGGCTCATCCAAACCGAGACCGACGACCCCGAATCCGAACTCAAGCAGATGACGTTTGATGCGCTCATCGAAGGCGCCATCCCCGTCGCGCAGGCGCATAAGGAAGGCATTAAGCTCGACGAAGAGGATGAAAAGGCGCTTGCCGCGACCGTGCAGGAGCAGATCGATTCCGCGCTTGCCGAGCATAAAGACGAGGTGGACGAAAGCATCACCGACGAGGCCGCCATCAAGGAAGCCGAAATGGAGCTTTTCGTCGCTTATCTTAAGGACTACGACCTTACCTACGACGCGTATAAAAAGCTCGTGGAGGATCAGGAGCGCGAAAACATGCTTGCCGAGAAGCTAAAAGAACAGGTCATTTCCGCCGCTTCTGTCACCGATGAGGAAGTCAGGACATGGTACGACCAGCAGCTGAATCTCGAGCAGACCACCTACGGCACCGACCCCGCCGCCTATTATACCGATTGGCAGAACGCTCAATATTCCGGTACGGTAGGACCGCTTGTCGCGCCCGAAGGCTATTTCTACGTGAAGCACATCCTTGTCAAGAATGCCGAGGAAGGCGAGGAGAAGGACGTTGACGCCATCGTGGCCGAGATCGAGCAAAAGCTCGCCGAGGGTGCGGATTTTGACGCGCTGATCGAAGAATATAACGAAGATGAAGGTATGAGCCAGGACGCCTATAAAAACGGCTACCTTTTGAGCGAGGCCAATGCCGATAAGTATTACGCCGAGTTCTCCACGGCCGCGCTTGCGCTTCAGGTAGGCGAAGTGAGCGCGCCCGTCACGAGCACCGCGGGCGTACACATCATCAAGAAGGTCGCCGCGGTGGATACCACGCCCGTGGCGTTCGATGCCGTCAAAGAAAAGGCCCAGGCGCAGATCCTCTCCGAGAAACAGAATAAGCTTTACGCGGATGCCGTTGAAGAATGGCGCGCGGGCCTCAACATCGTGCAGTACGACGCGCGCGTGAAGACCGTTGGGCAGAGCAATTCCTGATGAACGAAACTGGTGCGGGCATCTACCGCATTTACGCAATGGGCGGCGTGTCGTTCGTGGGCTTTTCCCGCAATGTGAACGGCATGCTCAAACGGCTGAAATTCGAACTGACGCTTAACGCCTGCTCCTTTAAGCCCCTCCAGCGTTTTTGGAACGAGAGCGGCCCGCTTGAAATGGAAGTGCTTGAAGAAATGAGCCTTGAAGGCATGGACGATATCGTGCTTGACGCGCACTTAAGGGCGTGCATGCTGAAATGGCAAAAGGCCTTGGGCGAAAATACCCGCCTCGTCCAGACAGAGGTGGAGACGTAAAGAGAAAAACGAAAGTTAGACATATAAAAATATCCGGCCGCGTGGTCGGATATTTTTATATGTCTAACCGTGTCGTAAACCTTTCTGCGCCGTCGGGCAATATGATATAATCCATTCAGTTGCTAGTTATTACCATGAGGTGCAAATATGAAAAGCTTCAAAAGCCACGCGGCGGACGCAGCCGCCATTCTGCTTGGGTGTCTGCTTATGGCGCTTGGGATGGTGGTGTTTACCATACCCAACAAGCTGGCTCCGGGCGGCGTGTCAGGCCTTGCTACCGCCATAGGTTATGTGACAAACCTCCCCGTGGGCGCGCTGTCGTTTTCGTTCAACGTGCCCATCCTCTTGATCGCGTGGAGGATGTTCGGGCTCAAAAACCTCGTCAAGACCATCGCCGCAAGCGTGGTATTCTCGTTCCTTATCGATTTTTTACGCCCGCTTATACCCGTCTATACCAACAACATTCTGCTCTCCTCGGTCTTAGGCGGGGCGCTCATCGGCGCGGGCGTGGGCGTAGCTTTTTCGCGTGGCATCACCACGGGCGGCACGGATATGATCAGCATGATCCTCCGTAAACCTTTTCCGCAGATACCCGCGGGTACGCTTTTGATGATCATCGACGCGGTTGTGATCTTGATCGCGGTCATCATTTTTAAGGATATCGAGGTGGCGCTCTATTCCGGCGTCGCTATTTTTGTGCAGGGCAAGGTGATCGACGCCATCATGCAGGGCCTCGATTTTGCCAAGGTCATTATGATCATCACCGTGAAGCCTAAGGAGATCATCGATGCTCTTGCGGAGGCAACTGAGCGCGGCGTTACCGAATTTGAGGTACGCGGGGGTTATACCGGCGAAAAAAAGGCAATGCTTATGACGGTCGTCAGGCGAAGCGAGGTCTCCACTGCGCTAAGGATCGTGAAGCAGGTGGACCCAGTGGCGTTCACCATTTTGCATAACGCCACGGAGGTTCGCGGCGAAGGCTTTAAGGGGTACGACGTGCTATGACGAAACGGCTGTATCATGATTTGCCAAATGCGGTAAGCTGCCGCGCGATGGTTCTCGCGTGCGAAAAATCGCAAAGCGGCTACGATATCCTTCTTGACCAAACGGTGCTTTTCCCCGAGGGGGGCGGGCAGCTTTCGGACGAAGGATTCCTTGACGACATCCCCGTGCTTCATACCCGTGAGGAAAATGATCTTGTTTGGCACGAAACGCAAATGCCGCTTAAAATCGGTGCGGAAGTCACGGTGCGGCTCGACATGGAAAAACGGCGCGACCACAGTGTACAGCATACGGGCGAGCATATCCTTTCGGGCGTTGCGAAGACGCTCTTTGACGCCGTCAACGTGGGCTTCCATATGGCAGAGGATTATGTGACCATAGACCTTGATAAATTTTTGGAGGAGGAGCAATTGGCGGAGCTTGAGCGCGAGGCCAACCGCGCCGTGCAAGCAAATACGCCCGTTACCGTAACGGTTGTGGACGAGCAGGCGCTCGAGCATATCAAGCTTCGCAAACAGGCGAAGGGGTTAAAAGGAGAGATACGCATCGTGGAGGTCGCGGGCGCGGATTCGTGCACCTGCTGCGGTACACATACCGCCGCGAGCGGTGAGGTGGGAGTCATCAAGATCACCGCTGCTGCCAAGTATAAGGGCGGCACGCGCATATGGTTCGCGTGCGGCATGCGCGCGGTGGGCGCTTCCCGTAAAGAGCACGAGCTTCTCGATACGCTTGCGCGAAGGTTCAGTACCAAGGCCGAAGACGTGCCGTCCGCCGCGCAAAAGCAGTTTGACGAGCACGCGGCGCTTCGTGCGGAGCTGAAAAAACGTACCGAAGCGCTGTTTACAATGCAGGCGGAGACGCTTTTGCAAAGCGCAAAGACCATAAAGGGCATAAAGGTCGCAGTGCATTCGGCGAAGGGCTTATCCGCACCTGAGCTTCGGTCGTTTTCCGAAAAGCTCCTCGCAGGCGGTAAAACCGTGGCGGTCATTTTTAGCGTGAACGGCGGGAACGTAATTTACCTTCTCGCGCGGAGCGCGGATGTAAACTTCAGCATGAAGCAGGCATGTGACGCCGCGAACGCTCTTTTTATAGGCAAGGGCGGCGGACGCGACGACAGCGCGCAGGGAAGTGCCCTTTTTGCGGGTGAAAGCGCGTTTTCACAAGCCGTTTTCCAATTCGAAGAGTATCTTTTACGCGCCGTATCCTGACCGCGGTCGATAACGCGGCAAGGCGGCGTGAATTCCCGAAACGTGGAGGTGCACAATGAAACGAACCATCGCTTCCGTTTTGCTCGCCGCTATCTTTTTCCTTTCCGTCGGCTGCGGCGCTAAACAAGAAACGGATAATAAGGAGCAGAGCATGGGACAGCAGGATACCCCGGCTGCCGTTACGGCGTCGCCGAGCCCCACGATCGAGCCTACGCCCATTCCCACGCCTACGCCCAAGCCCGATTATATCCTCGATTCGCTGTTCACCGTCGTATGCGAAGACTATGTGAACATGCGCGCGGAGCCATCTTCCCAAGCGGAACTCGTGGCGGAGGTAAAAAGCGGCGAACGGGTGCAGGTAATTTCCTATGCGGAGCGCTATGCGGAGGTGAAGGTGCTTTCCACGGAGCAGACGGGCTACGTCATCGGCGGCTATCTCAAGCCCGAAGAGGATGTGCTCGGCTTTACATCCGTCACAGCGCCCTTCGGCGGGACCGACGCCGTGCCGTTCAATTATACCTACGAGCAGATGCAGACCGATATCGAAAAGCTTGCCGCCGCGTATCCCGATAAGATGACGGTGGAGTCGGCGGGGCAATCCGTGGAAAAGCGGGAGCTTTCCGTTCTCGTGCTCGGCGACGTAAACGCCAAGCATCACGTATTTGTGCAGGGCGCCATCCACGCTCGCGAGCATATGACGGCGCTTCTTTGCATGGCGCTGGCGGAGAAATGGCTCAATGACGGCTTCCCATATTCGGACGTTTGCATCCACATCCTGCCGATGAGCAACCCCGACGGCGTCACGCTCAACCAGACGCTGAAATTCAATAAGACCGTACAGGCCATCTACTTCAACGACGGCGCGACGGGGCGGAGTACGCTCACGGGCGACCTTTACCTTGCCGAGTGGAAGGCAAACATCAACGGCGTGGACCTCAACCGCAATTTCGACGCCATGTGGGACCGCGTAAAAACCTGCCCTGCCCCGTCGTTTTCCGATTACCGCGGGGGAAGTATAGAAAGCGAGCCGGAGTCAAAGGCGCTCGTAAAGTATACCAAAAAGTACGACTTTGACGCGACCTTGAGCTACCACGCGACCGGCAGCATGATCTACTGGGAGTTCGGTCCCAATTCGCCCGTGAACGAAGCCTCCTTAAGCCTTGCGGAAGCAGTCGCGGCCGTGAGCGCCTATAAGCTCGAGGACGACGACGGATCCTCCTTCGGCGGCTATAAGGACTGGGCGAGCTATAAAATGAATATCCCGTCCCTTACCATTGAAATCGGCACCCGTGCGGCGCCTCTCCCCGAAAACGAATTTTACACTATATGGCTCCGCAACCGTAACGTGCTTACAGCGGTCGCAAAATGGGTAATGGAGAACGGGGATTGACCGACAGCCGAAAAATAGAGCTAAATATGAAAAACATCTTGACAATCTCCGTGCGGGTGCATATAATATGCAAGGCAAAGCAGAAGCGTCCCGCTTCTCACCCGCCGGCAAGTTGTCAGGCGCGGTAAATTTGGCAAACAACACAGTATAGCATTTATGTGTTTGATTGTATAGCGGGTGCTTTTGCACACGCTATATTATTTTGTATGGAGGTGTCCGTTATACCCAAGGATGAACTTCTGATCAATGAGGAGATCCGCCACAAGGAAGTCAGGCTCATCGATGACAAGGGAAACCAGCAGGGCGTCGTTGCCCTCGAAGTGGCGATGAGCATGGCGGAAGAAGCAGAACTCGACCTGGTTGAGATCGCGCCACAGGCGACGCCGCCCGTATGCAAGATCATGGACTACGGCAAGTACCGCTTTGAGCAGGGCTAGCGCGAGAAAGAACAGCGCAAGAACCAAAAGATCGTTGAACTGAAGGAAATCAGGCTTTCCGCCACCATCGACGTGCATGACATGGAAGTGAAGTCCAAGGCCTGCACGCGGTTTCTTCAGAACGGCGACAAGGTGAAGGTCTCTATCCGGTTCAGAGGCCGTCAGGCAAGACACGGCGACATCGGCCTGGATGTAATGAACACGTTTTATGAAATGGTCAAGGACAATGCTGCGATCGACCGCCCTGCAAAGCAGGAAGGCCGCAACATGTTCATGATATTGGCACCCAAAACCAACTAACATTCACGACAGGAGGAAACCCCCATGCCCAAGATCAAAACCCACAGGGGCGCTGCGAAGAGGTTCAGCCTTACCAAGTCCGGCAGGATCAAGCGCGGTAAGGCGTACAAAAGTCATATCCTGACCAAGAAAACCACCAAACGTTTACGCGGTTTGCGGCAGACCGGCTATATCGCCGATTGCGAAGCCAGGAAAGTCCGCGAGCTGATTCCGTATAAGTGAGAAGGAGGAAATGAACCATGGCCAGGATTAAAAGGGCAGTCAATGCCGTAAAGAAACGCCGCAAGGTGTTTAAGCTCGCCAAGGGCTATTGGGGAGCCAAGAGCAAGCAATATCGCGCCGCGTCGCAGCAAGTCATGAAGTCCATGGCCTACGCGTACGTGGGCCGCAAGCTCAAAAAGCGCGAATACCGCCAGCTCTGGATCGCCCGTATTAACGCGGGCGCAAGGCTCTGCGGCATGAACTACAGCCGCCTCATCAACGGTTTAAAGCGCGCGGGCGTGGACGTGAACCGCAAGGTTCTCGCAGATCTCGCAGTCTTCGATATGGACGCGTTCAAGGAGCTCGCCGGGGTCGCAAAAAAGGCGCTGGAAGCGTAAAACACGGCTAAATAAAAAGAGCGCAGGCGAAAGTGCCCGTGCTCTTTTTTTGATCCGAAGTTAAGGCATATACCAGTACGAATTGAATTGATACATATACGTTTTCGCGCCATTGGGCATTTGTGTTGCGGCGTTGAACACGTTGTAGTAATCGCCCGCACCCATGGCGATGCATGTCGCGCCGAACACGCCGAGCACCTCAAAGGACGGGAAGAGCATCGCAACCGTATACGGGAGGAAGCCGAATACCACATTCGGCAGCAGCGACAGGAAAATGAAGCGTTTCTTGCTCATCGTTTCGGGGCCGACCACGAACAGCGCACCCTGCTTGAAGTAGGTATAAAGATATACTTCGTTTTTGAAACAGACGGCGTGCAAAAGCTCGTGCGGAAACAAGGTGAGCAGGGGTAGAATATACCCCCACAGAGTGAGCACAAAACCGCCGGTGCGCAAGAAGAACAGCGCCAGTAAAGCGACGAGGAGCACGATCGCCGCGAGGTTTGCAAATACCGTCATCTTTTTGGGGTCGTCAAATTCTTTAAACTTCATCGCGCCGGGCATATGCTCGCCACAGGGGATGGATTCGGGATTTCCGTCGAACTTGCCTTTGTAGATCAGCTTCAAAGCGAGTACCTCTTTTTATCGATTCAAATCATTTTATTATACCATAGCCGCGTTGCCGCTATGGTATAATGGATAAGAAAACATGAATATCCAAAGGGGAAGTTATGGTAATCGAAAGCACACGCAACGAAAATGTGAAGCGAGCGCGGGCGCTGGCGCAAAGAAAGGGCAGGGACGAGCAGGGGCTCCACTTCATCGAAGGGGAAAAGCTCGTGCGCGAGGCCGTTATTTCGGGCGTGCGATTTTCGGAGGCGTTTGTGGAGGAGGGGCACGACCTTATGGCAGCCGTGCTCACGGGAAGCGGGGCAGAGGTACATACCGTAAAGCGCGCCGTTATGGAAAGCCTCGCCAATACCGAAACGCCGCAATGGGTATGTGCAACCGTATATACGTCCGAGGCGCCGTTGCCGGAATACTATCCCGAGGGGCTTATCGTGGCGCTCGACCGCGTGCAGGACCCAGGTAACCTCGGCACTATTTTGCGCACGGCGGATGCCATGGGCGCGCGCGGGCTTTTGTTGGGCGCGGGTTGTGCGGACCCTTACGCGCCTAAACCGATCCGCGCGTCGATGGGCTCCATCTATCACATTCCCATATGGTCGGGGCCGCTCGAAACGGAATTGAAGCGGCTTAAGGCGCAGGGCTTCACGCTCGTCTGCGGGCATTTGAAAGGGCAAAGCGTTTTGCCTAAGATCGGGAGCCGCACCGTGCTCATAATCGGCAACGAGTCGAGCGGCGTATCCGACGAAGTGGCTGAAGACTGTGAAAAATACCGTCTGCCTATGTACGGGCTTGCGGAATCTCTGAATGCCTCGGTCGCGGCGGGTATTTTGATCTACGAGCTCGCAAAGACCATGCGCGGCTGAAACAAGGAGTTCTCCCTATGGTTTATCTCGATTATGCGGCGGATACGCCCATGCGTGAAGAGGCAATCGACGCGTTTGCGCAAACGGCGCGCACTTTTGCCGCAAACCCCAATTCGCACCATCCTATGGGCGCGACGGCCGCCGAAAGGCTTGCGCAATGCACAAGAAATATCCTTTCCCTTCTGGGCGTGCCCGAACATACAATTGTTTTTACCTCCGGTGCGACCGAGGCGAACAACCTTGCCATCAAGGGCATTGCGGGCAGCAGCCACGGCCGCGCAAAGCATATCGTAACGACATGGCTCGAGCATTCCTCCGTACACGGCCCTTTGGCGGTGTTGGCGGCACAGGGGTACGAGACGGAATATGCCGAGCTTGACGAAAATGGAAGCGTAGAGCTTGAAAGCCTCGCCTTGCTTGTTCGCGAGGATACGCAACTTGTAAGTATATGCTATGTGGATGGGGAAACCGGCGTCGTGCAAAACATCGATGCGATCGGTAAATTTCTTAAGGCGCATTTCCCCAATACGCTCTTTCATGTGGATGCCACGCAGGCGGTGGGCAAGATCCCTGTCGAGCTCCACGCTGCGGACCTTTTCACCTTCGCCGCGCATAAGTTCTATGGTCCAAACGGCATCGGCGCGCTTGTGATGCGCCCGGGCGTTATGGTGGAACCGCAGATGAGCGGCGGAATCAGCACCACCGCGTTTCGAAGCGGATCGCCCGCCTTGCCGCTAGTTGCCTCCATGGAGGAGGCGCTTTTACTTGCATATGGGGAAATGGAACAAAACCTCGCCCGTGTGAGAGCGCATAACACAACGTTAAAGAAGGCGCTTTCCGGCCGGCGCGACGTTATGGTGAACAGCCCGGCCGACGCGCTCCCGTACATCTTTAATTTCAGCCTCCCCGGTAAGGACGCGCCCGCGCTTATCGCGCGGCTCGGGGAAATGGGATTTTCTCTTTCCGGCAAATCCGCCTGCACTGCGCCAAAATCGGTTTCAAGGCCGGTGTTCGCGCTCACAAAAGACCGCAAACGCGCGCTTTCCACCGTGCGCGTCAGCACGGGCAGGCTTACGACGGATGCGGAGATCGCCTCGTTTTTGGAGGCGTTCGAGGCCTGCATGAAGGAAACGGAGCAAAGTTGATGGATAGACTACAGGAAATCGAACGCAGTATCATCAAAAAATACCGCCCCGAGATATGGCGCGGCGTCGTGGACGCCGTGGCGCGCTACAAACTTGTACTCGAGGGGGATAAGATCGCCGTCTGCATTTCCGGCGGCAAGGATTCGTTTTTGATGGCCAAGTGCATACAGGAGCTTCACCGGCACGGGCCCGTGAAATTCGATATCGAATACCTTGTGATGGACCCCGGGTACAACGCCGAAAACCGCAGGCGCGTGGAGGAAAACGCGGCGCTTTTGGGGCTGCCCGTTAAAATTTTTGAAACCGATATTTTCGAGATCGTGGAAAAAGACGACTGCTCGCCCTGCTATCACTGTGCAAGGATGCGGCGCGGCGCGCTCTACAGCCGCGCGCAAGCGCTCGGGTGCAACAAGATCGCCCTCGGGCACCATTTCGATGACGTGATCGAAACCATTCTCATGAGCATGCTTTACGGCGGGCAAGTGCGCACTATGATGCCCAAGCTCCATAGCACCAATTACGTCGGCATGGAGATCATCCGTCCCATGTACCTGGTGAAGGAGGCTGACATCAAAGCGTGGTGTCAATACAATGATTTAAAATTCATTCAATGCGCGTGCCGCTTTACGGAAAACTGCGTGCTCGGCGACAGCGGGGGCGGCGGGAAGCGGCAGGAGATGAAGGAGCTTATCCGACGTTTTCGCAAAATAAGCCCGAAGATCGAGCAGAATATCTTTGCGAGCGTGGAGAACATCAACCTCGAAACCGTCATCAGCTATCGCGATAAAAACGGTATCCACAGCTTTTTGGATGGATATGACGAGTTTGTGCAGTCCGAAGGAGGCTGGGGGACCGAATAGCGTTATGCGGGGTAAAGTCGTCCCGCTCTGCTATCGCAGGGAAGGGTCTTGACCCTTCCGCCTTATTTCGCCTTTGCCCTCGTCGGCATGATCCCCTTTTCCCGAAGCGCTTTGTAGAGCAGCGGCATAGGCAGGCCGATCACGGTGAAATAGCAGCCCGTAACGCTTTTCACGAGCACGCAGCCCGCGCCTTGCACGCCGTAAGCGCCCGCTTTATCCATGGGATCGCCGGTTTTTATGTAGCGCCAAATTTCCTCGTCGCTAAGGTCCATAAAGGTCACGCGCGTCGCATCGCTGAAGACCTCGGGCTCGTCTAAGCCGTAAGCTACGCAAAGCCCCGTGTAAACGGTATGCGTACGGTTGCTCAATGCTTTTAAAATGTGAAACGCATCCGATTCGTCCTTTGGCTTGCCGATGATCGTACCGCCTATGACTACCACCGTATCCGCGCCGATCACACAGCAAAGCGAATCAAGCTCCCGCCGCACGGCGAGCGCTTTTTTTAACGCGAGCTCGCGCACCAAAAGAGCGGGGTCGGAAATATCGGCCGTTTCGTCCGCGTCGCTCACACGAACGGTAAAATCATAACCGGCCAGTTCCATAAGCTCCCGCCTCCGCGCGGAGCCGGAGGCCAAAACAAGCTGCATAAAGCCCTCCGAAGAAAAAAGTTCCTTGCCATGTATGATAGCACGCCTTTATGGTTTGTACAAACTCTAAAGGCGTATACATGCCGTTAAAATGGACATACTTTCCAATAACTGTCAGGAGATTATTGGGAGGTATTTATGTTTAAATCGAAGCTTCTGGGCCTGTTTGCGCCGAGCATCGCGATAGACCTCGGAACGGTCAATACGCTCATCGCCATCAAGGGCAGGGGAATCGTGCTGCGCGAGCCGAGCGCCGTGGCGGTATCCGCGGGAAAGAGGCGGGAGATACTCGCCGTGGGGAAAGAAGCCATTCAAATGCTCGGGCGCACGCCCGGTGGCATCAATGTAATCTATCCTATGCGCGACGGGGTCGTGGCCGATTTTGAGCTTACCGCTACCATGCTGCGTTTTTACATGGAAAAGGCGCTCGGGCGGCGCATTGGGATGCTCGGCGTAAGGCTGATGCTTTGCCTGCCCATGTGCGTGACGGGCGTGGAGCGCAGGGCGCTTCTCGACGCCGCAAAGGGTGCGGGCGCAAATGAAGTGATGCTCATGGATGAGCCCATGGCGGCGGCCATCGGCGCGGATCTGCCGGTGTACGACGCGGTCGGTTCCATGATTGTGGATATCGGCGGCGGCACCACGGACGTGGCGGTGATCGCTTTAGGCGGCGTGGCGTCCTATAACTCCGTAAGGACGGGCGGCGTGCATATCGACGCGGCTATCATCGCGCATGTCGCGCGCGAATACAACGTTGCCATCGGTGAGCGAACGGCGGAAGATATCAAAAAGACCATCGGCAGCGCTGTCTTGGGCGGCACGGAGCACATGGAGATACGCGGGCGCAACCGTGAAACGGGTTTGCCCGAAAGCCTTGTGATCACGTCGAGCGAAATCAATCGCGCCATCATGCAGCCGCTTCGCGAAATCGTGGAGGCTGTAAAGACAACGCTTGCCTCGACGCCGCCGGAGCTTGCGGGCGATGTGATGGAGCACGGTATCGCGCTTTCGGGCGGCGGCGCGCTCCTAAAAGGCATCGATCTCCTTATCGCGAGGGAAACGGGCGTGCGCGTGGGCGTGGCGCAGGATGCGTTCGACTGCGTGGCGCTCGGTGCGCTGCTCGCGCTCTCCGACTTGAGCGGTATCACAAGCGTGCTCGAACAGAGGACCGCCGAAGAAGAAGCGTCCATGTAGGGTCACGGAAATGGCCTGCAGCCATTTCCGTGAGGTTTACAGGAGGTACCTGCTCGTGCCTCACGGCCGATACTTTCTGATAGGAACGAAATCCTTCGGATTTCATCCGTTTCGGCACGCAAGGCCGCAGGACTTGGCCTAAAGGGCTCCGGCTTCGCCGGACATGCATATGTCACCGAAGCCGGAATTAAGCCTTCGGTGGCTGCGGCCTCCGAATCCCCGGAAAGGATGTTTCGAACGAATATCGCAAGACGGTCAAACGGCCTATTCTATGGGTTTTTTCCTAAAAACGGCAGATGAACAGTATGTGACATTTTGCCGCTGCGCCTTGCGCGCGGCGGCGCTTCTTATTATAATGAAATGACGTTAAATCGGCGTCGTTTTACCCGCTGTGGGCGGAATCTTATCGCTTTGGAGGCTATGGATGCGGGGCTTATTCAAAAACAAGCCATTGCTCATTTTGCTGATAGCGGCGCTTTTGCTTGGCATCCTCGCGCTTGCAACCTCCGGCAGCCGCACCGTAACATGGGTGGAAAATGCCGTAGGCACCGTGACTACCCCCGTGCAGAGCTTCGCGGCTGGCGCGTCTTCCGCTATCACGGGTTTCTTTCAACGTATTTTCAAAACGACCGACGCCGATCAGGAAAACGCGCAGCTTCAGGTGAAGCTTGCGCAGTATGAGCAGATCGAGCAGCAGCTCGAGGAGGCGGAGCAGGAAAACGAAAGGCTTCGCGGCCTTTTAAACTACGCTGAAGAGCAGAAATTCAATTCTTACGTGACCGCGCGTGTGATCGCCAAGGATCAGGGCGTGTGGTTTAACGTTTTTACCATCAATGCCGGCCGTAACCATGGCGTGGAGGAGGACATGCCCGTCATAGGAGCAGCGGGGCTTGTGGGCAGAGTCACGGAAGTAGGCGCCACATGGAGCAAGGTCACAGCCATCATCGATACGCTTTCTTCCGTAAGCGTCATGGTGGAGCGCACGCGCGATAACGGCATGGTGCGCGGGCTGCTTTCGGGCGACGGGAGCGAACTGATGGAGCTTTATTATCTTCCAGCGGGGAGCGACCTTGTCCCCGGCGACATTATCATGACCAACAGCATCGGCGGCATCTTCCCCAAGGGCGTGAGAGTGGGCACCGTGATAGAGGTTTCGCGCCAGAGTACCGACGCCGAAGCGGGTAACGCAATTTTGGAGCCCGCGGTGGATTTTCAACACCTTGAAGAGGTGATGGTGCTAACCGGCGTCCAAGCGGAAAATTCGGAGGACACGCCGTGAGGAACCTTTATATCGCAATTTCGATGGTGGTCGCCGCCTACCTCGACTCCATCTTTTTCAACGCCTTCAACATCGCGGGGGCGCGGCCTGACGCTATGCTCGTGATCGCGGTATCGCTGGGCGTGCTCATGGGGAGTCTGCCCGCGTCTCTCATAGGGCTTGCTGGCGGCCTTTTTATGGACGTGATGTTCAATAAGCCCATGGGGCTTGCGGCCATGAGCTATATGCTCGCAGGTGCGCTAGGCGGGCTACTGTACAAAAAATACTATGCGGATAACGTCATTTTGCCCGCGCTTGTCGTTGCGGGGGCGGCGCTTTTGAAGGAGCATATTATGGCGCTTGCGCTCAGGTTCTCGGGCGGGACGTATTCGTATTTTGAAATGTTGTTTTCCTACATCGTGCCCTCGGTGCTTTTAAGTGCCGCGCTGAGCATGGTGGTGCACGCGTTTTTAAAACGCGCGTTTGCTCGGCAGGTAGGGCGAAGGGCGGAACATAGGCTATAGGCGGCTTCGCCTTTCGCGAAAATGGCGTTCCGCTATTTCCGCGAGGAGGGGTTTGCACATCGGCCTGTCGCGCTTCAGCGCTCCCGGGCGGCGGATGTGCGAGGAACGAAAACCTACGGTTTTCATCCGTTTCGGCACGCAAGGCCGCAGGCCTTGGCCCGTAAGGGCTCCGGCTTTGTCGGACATGCACCTGTCGCCGAAGCCGGAATAAATCAAGGGGTGTGGCCCCTTGATAATCCCTTTGAGTATCGGGGGCTTTGGCCCCTGACCCCGGCGGAACGGTCAAGACCGTTCCGTGACGGCATGTGCTTACGTGATGTAATGTTGAGCCGTCCTGCACCGTGTTTCGAAATCTTGCTCTACGGATATTCTGCGTTTCCGGGTAGGGCGGGATGGTTTCATCCCGCCGCGTATTACCGCAAAGGCAAGATATATCTCCCGTAGGGGCGGATATTATCCGCCCGCGTTCCTTTTGAAATTGAGGTAATCCATGAAAAAAACCATTTCCAGATTTTTAATTACAGCATGTATCCTGCTCGGTATGATGGGTGCGCTCATTTATAAGCTGAGCACGCTTACGCTTGCGCAGGGCGCGGAATTCACCGAGGAGGCCGAGGACAGGTCTACGCGCACCATTTACGTGAAGGGCAGCCGCGGCAGGATACTCGATCGCAACGGCATCGTGCTTGCATACTCAAAGACCAGCTACAACGTTGAGTTTTTGCGCGACGCCGATAACCGCACCACTTACGATTCCGCCATATATACCGAGTCGCTTCTTTCGGCCATCGAGATCATCGAGCGAAACGGAGGCAAGGTGATCGATACCTCCTATATCCGTCGGGACGAGCAGGGCAATTTTTATTACCAATGGGGCGTGACGAGCGAGGCCGCTATAAAATGGCGCTATAAAAACTTCCTCGACGCGATGTACGTTCAGATCCCGAAGGATCAGGACACCGACGACGAAAGCACATGGGATACCACAAAATGGCCCACGGCGGAGTATATGTACAACTTCCTCCGCGCTTCGTGGTGCATCCCCGAGGACGTTTCCTTTGAGGACGCGCTCAAGGTCATTTCCATAAGACAGGAAGTCAACCTCAACAATTACCGCGCCTACGAGCCCATCGTGATCGCTTACGACGTGAGCCTTGAGACGGTATCGGAGATCAGCATGCGTGCAAGCGAACTCGTGGGTGTGCAGACCGCGCAGAGCACCACGCGCATTTACCCGCGCGGCGAGAGCGCCGCGCATATCGTGGGCTATTTGAGCCGCAGCGCCACCGAGGAGATGGTGAAGGACCAGGGATATTCTTACAACGACCTTATCGGCGCGTCCGGGCTTGAGGCCACCATGGAGCAATATCTTACGGGCTCCACAGAGGAGCATCAGGGTGAGCGCGTGGTGGTGGTCAACAAAAACGGCAGCGTCATCAAAGAGGTTTCGTATACGCCGCCCACCAACGGCGACGACGTGATGAGCACCATCGATATCCAGCTTCAAAGCGTCACGGAGGCGGCACTCAAGAACGTGATTGAAACCATCAACGATGCCGAGCAAGCTAGGATATCGGACGCAAGATACCTCGATGACTACCTGGATAAAACCGGCGGCGATACGTCTAAGATCAATACTGCGCAGACGGGCGCCATCGTGGTGGTGGACGTGAATACCGGGGACGTCCTTGCAATGGCCTCATATCCGTCGTTCGATCCCAACTGGTTTATACAGGGCCTTACGGAGGATCAATTTAATCTATTGTTTGACAGCGATTGGTCAAAGGAAACCACACCCATGCGCAATAAGGCGATCTCTGCAAAGCTTGCGCCGGGTTCTATCTTCAAAATGGTCACGGGCATCGCGGGACTGAGCGAGGGCGTCGTAGGCCTAACCGAGGAGATCGACGACCAGTCGCCCTACCGCATGTACAACGAGGATCATACCGAGTATACCACTGTAGGCATGCCGAGCTGCTGGGAAAATCCGAGCAAGCATCAGGATCAGACCATCGTCAAGGCCATCCAGAACTCCTGCAACTATTACTTTTTCGAGGTCGCCAACCGCCTCGGCATCGAACGGCTCAACAAATGGGCGGGCCGGTTTGGCTTGACGAGTTCCACGGGCGTAGAGCTTACCGGCGAGGCCGTGGGCATCATCGGCGGGCAGGACGTGCTCTACAACAGCGAACTTGCGCTGGACAAGCAGAAAACGAGCCTTTCCGGGCTCATCTACAACAGGTTGAAAGAGCTTTTGAAAGAGCTTTTGGCCTATTACCCAACCGGCGCCACCGATGACGACGTCAAGGCCTGCGCGCTTGATCTGATGAAGCTATTGGAGAGCGGCAGCCTTGTGGACTCCGGCCCGCAGGCCCGCCGCATTTTGAGCGACGGTATCGGCGTACCGGAAGGTTACACCGCCGCAAACCTCAGATGGACCAATGAGATCACATCGCTTCTTACAGAGCTTCTATGGAAGCCCGCGCTCACCATCCGCTCGGGCATCGGACAGGGTACCACGCTCGTAACTCCCATCGCCGTAGCGCGCTACGCCGCCACGGTCGCAAACAGGGGCACGGTTTTCAATATGCACATCGTGGATCGTATTTTAGATGAAAACGGCGCGCTCGTAAAGGAAATCGAGCCGAGCGTGTATGACCGCATCGAGATCGACAGCGACATCTGGGACGCCGTGCACAAAGGCATGGAGAACGTGGTTTCCGCGGATTCGGCGGAGGACAGAGGCACCGCTGTCGATAAGTTCAGCGAAGAATTCAAAAGTACCGGTTATCTTGATATGCTCGGCGGCAAGACCGGCTCCGCGCAGATCGGCACCAATACCAAGATCGATATCGAAAACACGTCGTGGTTCGTCACCTACGGCCCGCGCGACAACCCCGAGATCGCGGTGGTGGTATGCGTGCCCAACGGCTTCAGCGGCGCGTCGAGCGTGCCCGCCATCGAGGATATATTTACCTACTACTTCGATAAAGCAAAAAGCGTAGCGCCCGAAAACCTTGTGGATATCGATGCGATCATGCCGTGATGAATTTGTAAAAACCCCGAGGCTGTTGTATAATAACAACGGCCTCATTTTTATTTGCGGGAGGATAGGTTATGCAAATGCCCGATCGGGTCGCGTTCAATATCTTTGGAAAAGATATCTACTGGTACGGCGTGCTGATGGCGGTTGGGATCGTCCTTGCGGTGATTTTAGCCATGCGCGAGGGAAAGCGCAAAAAGCTGCCGGAGGATACCATCATCGATCTCTGCCTTGTGATGATACCTCTCGGCGTGGTGTTCGCAAGGCTCTACTATGTGGCTTTTGAGCTCGATTATTATTTAAAAAACCCTATCTCCATCCTTTACGTATGGGAAGGCGGTCTCGCCATTTATGGCGCGGTGATCGGCGGCCTCCTGGGCGTGTTGATTTACGCCCGAAAGAAGAAGCTCCGCTTTTTGCGGCTTGTGGACTGTATCGCCCCGGGCCTTGTGCTGGCGCAGGCGATCGGCCGCTGGGGCAATTTTTTCAATCAGGAAGCCTTCGGCCTGCCCATCAATAACGGCGAGCTTCTCTGGTTCCCGTTTGCCGTTAAAATCGAGGGGCTGCATTATTTTGACGGAGTGCTCTGCGAAAACCCGTACCATATGGCGACTTTCTTCTACGAATCCGCATGGTGCTTTATCGTATTCATCTTCCTATGGGCAAACCGAAAAAAATTCAAGCATGACGGCGATGCGTTTCTTACCTACGTGCTTTTGTACGCGTTTGAACGCATGTTCATCGAGGGGCTGCGCGGCGACAGCCTGAAGATCGGCGATGTGCGCGTTTCGCAGATCCTGAGCGCGGTCGTGTTTGTTGCCGTACTCATCTTCTTGGTTGTGCGTCGTATCAAAGAGAAAAAGACCGGGCGGCTTATGTGGCCTTTGCCGCTTGTTGTGGCCGAGGGTGCTGAGGAAGCCGATAAGGCCGACGCGACCGACGCGACCGACGAAGAGAACGATCAAAACCGTTCCGAGACCGGCGAAACCGATACCGCCGAATTCGCGTCCGATAACCCGGCCGACGGCGAACCCTCCGTAGGAAACGGTCTTGACCGTTCCGAGGCTGACGGAACTACCGATGATGAACCCGCCGATGGCGAGGGAAAGTAACCATGCAAAACCTTACCATGATGACGGACTTGTACCAGCTTACGATGATGTACGGTTATTTCAAACATGGAATGACCAAAAACATCGCCGTGTTCGACCTGTTTTTCCGCAACACCACGGAATACAGCTCCTATGCGGTCATGGCCGGGACAGCCTCTGTGATCGAGTATATCAATTCCTTGCACTTTACCGACGACGATATAAGCTACCTTCGCACGCTGAACCTGTTTGACGAGGCGTTTTTGAAGGAACTGAAGGAACTCCGCTTCACGGGCGAGCTGTACGCGATGCAGGAGGGAACGCTCGTGTTCCCGTATGAACCCATCGTTCGCGTAAAGGCGCCCATCATGGAAGCACAGCTTATCGAAACGGCGCTTCTCAACCTTGTGAACCATCAAACGCTCATCGCCACCAAGGCGAGCCGCGTGGTGTATGCCGCGCAGGATGATGCCGTGCTCGAATTCGGCTTGCGCCGTGCGCAAGGGCCGGATGCCGGCACGCTCGGCGCGCGCGCTTCCATCGTGGGCGGGTGCGATTCCACGAGCAATGTGCTTGCTGGTCAGCTTTACGGCATCGCCGTGAAGGGAACGCACGCCCATAGCTGGGTGATGAGCTTCCCCGACGAGCTTTCAGCCTTCCGCGCCTATGCCGATACGTTCCCCGATTCGTGCCTGCTTCTAGTGGATACCTACGATACCTTGAGAAGCGGCGTGCCAAACGCCATCAAGGTATTTGACGAGCTCAAAACAGAGGGCTATAAACCGCTGGGCATACGCCTCGATTCAGGCGACCTCGCGTACCTTTCCAAAAAGGCGCGTAAGATGCTCGACGACGCAGGGCATACCGAAGCGAAAATATTCGCTTCGAGCGACCTCGACGAGACGGTGATCCACAACCTCAAAGCCGAGGGTGCGCGCATCGACGTTTGGGGCGTGGGCACGCGGCTCATCACCTCCTACGACAATCCCGCTCTGGGCGGCGTATACAAGCTTTCCGCCGAGATCGTGAACGGCGTGACCGTGCCCAAAATAAAACTTTCGGAGAACGCCGAGAAAGTGACTTACCCGGGCTATAAAAAGGTGCTAAGGTTTTACAATAACTTTAACGGCATGGCGATCGCGGACCTCATCACGCTCGACGAGGAGACCTTCGATACCTCGAGGCCCTTGAAGCTCTATCATCCCGAGCAGACCTACAAGACCATGACGATCACCGATTTCAGCATCCGCGAACTGCTCGTGCCTATATTTGTGGACGGGAAACAGGTGTATACGGCGCCCTGCGTACTCGAGGCGCGCGAATACAACAAACGGGAATTGAAAACCTTCTGGGAGGAGACAAAGCGCCTTCTGAACCCGCATGTATACAAGGTGGATATTTCGGACAAGCTGTATGACTTGCGAAAACGCCTCATCTGGGCGAACCGTGGATAAAATGGGTAAAGTAAAACCGCTCGCACTGTGCGCTCTTGCGGCGGCATCCCTTTTGCTGTGCGCCTGCGTTTCGTCGCGTCCGGTCTTAAACCCGGCGGTCACGCTCGCGCCGACGCCGACGCCGACACCCGTGCCGACCGTCACACCGACGCCGACTCCCTTGCCGACCTCGCCGCCCACGCTGACGCCGCCGCCGCAAAAGCTCGTCGGCGGTTACGACGCTCTGGGCATTTTGATCGCTTCGCCCGAACACTATGAGCAATACCTTACGTTTCAAAACATTCAGGTGTACGAGCAATTCAACGATACCTTCATGGATGCGGTCGCGGTGAACAGCTATCCCGAACCTCTCGTATGCGCGGTGGATATCGTGTTTGAAGAGGGCGGGGAGACTGTGGCCTCCGGTAAGCTCCAAACGCAGGATGGACAGTATGTTTTGATTTTGCAGCCCGGTGAAAACACCGTTTACGCGCAGATCAACACCGATATGACGCTCACGCTCATGGATTTTACGCTCGAATACGACGAGGGTTTGGGCGTCTGGCCGAAATAAAGGAACGAATAAACACCCGATTTGGTAACAGAACGGTAACTTTTTTGCTCCCCCGTTTGTGATAAACTGATAATATCACAAATCGGCGGGGGTATTTTTATGGCGGCAAACAGGATACTCATCGTGGAGGACGATAAGGGCATTTCGGACGCGGTGGCGCTCCATCTGCAATATTCCGGCTATGAATACGCCGTGTTCGACGATGGCGGCGAAGCGGCCCGATATCTCGAAAACGACCATTCCTTTGACCTTTCGATACTCGATATCATGCTGCCCGGGCGCGACGGCTTTTCTTTGTTCGACGATATGGAAAAATACAATATTCCCGTTATTTACATCACCGCAAAAACGGATTCCGCCTCCGAAATCAGGGGGCTTCGCGGCGGTGCGGAGGATTATATCGTAAAACCCTTCGAGGTGGTGACGCTCCTTGTGCGCATCGAAAAGGTGCTTGAGCGCACCGGCAAGCTCAACCGCGTATACCGCTTGGGCGATATTACGGCCGATCTTGAAAACCGAACGGTGGTAAAGTGCGGGCGGGAGGTAGAGCTTTCGCCGCTCGAATTCGACGTGCTCGCCATTCTTTTAAAAAACAAAAACCGCACCGTGCCGCGCGAGCGCATCCTCAACGAGGTATGGGGTGCGAATTGGTTCGGCGATATGCGAACAGTGGATGTGCGCATAGCCAACCTCCGCAAAAAGCTAGGCTTGAGCGACGAGATTAAAACCATATCCAAGCTCGGCTATCGGCTGGAGGAACACAGAAGATGAAGCTTTGGCAAAAACTGTCTCTCATCTGCTGCGGGGTGCTCGTCGCCGTCGTCGCGGCCTGCAGCACGCTTTTGCTGCTGCAGGCCAGAAGCGCCATTCTGGCAGAGACTTACCGGTACGCCAAGGAAAAAGAGGCGGCGCTCGCATCTTCGTTTTCCGAAATGGCGGGTTATTACTCTCAAAACGAGGACCTGCCCACAACCACTTATTCGCTCGTCAAATACTGCTTTATGCGCTTTGCGGATTCTGCGTCCGTTTTGCAGCAAGGGGAGGAAACCGTTTATTCCGAGGTCGCGCTCGACCCTGCGGAGCATCTGTCTTTTAACGACGATTACACCCAACAAATCTATACCGGCGATATCGACGGCAGGAACATCCTCATCGTGGGAAGCACCGTAAACGTGAAAAGCCAAAACTACCGCGTATATGTGGTGGAGGATATTACTTCCGTCTATGCGGGGATAAGGGAAATGCTGTTTCGGTTCATCGGCATCGGCTCGGGGCTTATCGCGTTCGGTACGCTTTTAAGCCTCTTTTTTGTGCGCCGCGCCATGCGCCCGCTCGAAAGGCTCCGCCGAACCGCGCGGGAAATCGCGCAAGGCGGGTACGAAAAGCGGGCGGATATTCGCTCGCGCGACGAAGTGGGTGAGCTTGCCGCAGACTTCAACGCCATGGCGGGGGCCGTGGAAACGCGCATCGGTGAGCTTACGGAGGTCGCGCAGCGTCAGCGGCTGTTTATCGGCGGTGTGACGCACGAGTTCAAAACGCCGCTCACGACCATGCTTTTGCACGCCGATCTTTTGGAGAACGCTTATATGGAGGAAGATACCCGACAGGCGTCGCTTTCCCATTTACAGAGCCAATGCAGATGGCTTGAGAGGCTTACGCAGAAGCTTTTAAAGCTCATTACCGTGGAGGGACAGATCGAGCTAAAAAAAGAGCCCGTACAAAAGTTGTTTGAAAGGGCAAAGGAAAGCGCCGCCGAAATGCTCGGAAAGCGGAATACGCCGCTTAAAACCGAATGCGGCGGCGAAACATTCAAAATGGATATCGACCTTATGCAGTCGCTCATTGTGAACCTCGTGGATAACGCAAGTAAGGCCTCTCAGGCGGGCCAGGAGATCGTGCTCCTCGCCCGGGAGAACTTTATCGAGGTGGAGGACCACGGCTGCGGCATCCCCGAAAATGAGCTTCAACGGGTTTCGGAGCCCTTTTATATGGTGGACCGTTCCCGCGGCAAAAAGAAGGGCGGCACGGGCCTCGGGCTCGCGCTCGTGAAGGAGATTGCTGCGGCGCACAGCGCCAAGCTGCACATAGAAAGCGAGGTCGGCAAAGGCACAACGGTACGCATAGAATTTCCCTCGTAAAAAACGGTAATGTTTCGGTAACGACATTTCGCAACCCGGCCGCCATAATGGAGGCAGAATGAAAAACGGGGGAGTGTCTGTGAAAAAGAACATCTGCATGTTTGTTGCCGCGCTTCTTTTCGCAAGCGCGCTTTCGGGTTGCCAGAAAACGCCAAACGAGGATATCGTTATTGGGAAAAACAACGAGGCGATGATAGAGAAGGCGCAGGAGACCGCGGCGCCTGAAGAGGCGGGGCTTCCCTTGCGCGAAAAAACGCTGGCCCCGGAGGCACTTCAATATGAACGCACAGAAGGCAAGGTGACGGTCCGCATGCACGCGGCGGTGACCGTGCCGGAGGGCGGTGAGATGAGCATACTCCGCGTGAAAGCGGGCGGTTTTTCACAGGAGCAGGTGAGCGCGCTTTGGCGGGAACTTGTGGGGGATACGGAGATGTTTTATCTCTCGCAGGAAATGACAAAATCCGAGATCGAAACGTCGATCATTGCGGCGAGAGCGTCCCTTGAAAGGGCGGACAATGAAGACAGAACAGCGTATTTACAATTTTTGATCGATTATTTCGAGCGCATTTATGCCGAAGCGCCGGAGGAGAGGGGGCGAACGCCCGTTGACGGGACTTTAAGGCCGCTGTATATGACCGAATACGGCAGCGACAAAAAGACGCCGTATGTGGGCGTTCAGGCTGAGAGTGCGGATGGCGTGATGCGCTTTGCCGTTCAAAATCCCTATGAAGATGAAAACGGTGCGCGCGGCGCCGGGTTTGAATTCCATAGATCGCTTGACATGATGTCGGAGGGGCAGCCAAAGGTCGAAAGGTATGAGGTCGCGCTTAACGATGACACTGTGCCGGAACGGGCGGGCAACTTAGCGCTGTCACCGCGAGCGGCTGCGCAAAAGGTTTCTGCTTTTTTTTTCGATACAGGTTTGCCATTTGCGCCTGCCGTCGCCACACTTGATGTGAAGGACGGAGAGGTTTATTACTCTTTCTATTGTACGCGGATCGTGGGCGACATTCCTTCGGCATTTATCCTCGGCTCGTCCTACAAGGAAGAAAGCGAAGCAGGGTATGCCGCCGGGTGGGCTTATGAGCTTTTTTCCGTCACGGTCGATGATGCAGGCATAAAAAGCGTCAGATGGGAGGCGCCGATCGATATCGCCGAAAGCGTGGTGGGTAACAGCGCGCTTATGCCGTTTTCAGACATTCAGGAGATTTTCGGCAGGATGATGTTTGTGACCTATGAGTATCAGGCGCAAGGTATAAAAACGCTTGCGTGCGACGTTAGCGATGTTAAACTTGAAACCATGCGCGTCGTTGAGCAATATGCTGAAAAAATGGGGCTTCTCATCCCTGTTTGGAATTTTTACGGGACGAGGACGTTTACCTATGAGGACGGAACATCCGATTCCACAAGTAAAATTCCGCTGCTCACCATCAACGCCATTGATGGCAGCATCATCGACCGCGGCCTTGGATATTGAGGAGGCATAGATGAAGAAAATCGCATGTGTGTTCCTTGCAGTACTTCTTCTTGCAAGCATGCTTGCCGGTTGTCAACAAACGCCAAGCGAGGATATCGTTGTCGGGAAGGAGCTCGAAGCGCTGATCGGGAAGGCGAAAGAGGGGGATGTATCGGGAAGCTTGCGCGAGAGGCTCGGTGCGCCGGAGGTTTACCGCGCGTCGTTCACGGGTGCGGACGGGTTAATACACGTTACGGCGGAGGCCGCCGTTCTGGTACCCGATGCGCAAAAAGTGCCCATCGTGCGCGCTACATCCGCGAAAATATCGCAGGAGCAGGCATATGCTTTGCTTCAAAGCCTGACGCATGCCGATATGTACGACCCCTATGAGGCCGCCGCCACGCAGGATGCGATCTTGCGCCAGATCACGGAAACGAAGGAAAGGCTTGCGCAAGGCCCTACTGCGCAAGACGCGGGCATGACATACTATGGCGGCGGCAAGGCCATGACGTGGGAGCAATGGATGCAGGCTTATCTCGACTCGCTTACGAAGCAATATGCCGCCGCGAAGGATGCGCCTGCCACGGCGCCCATCTCCGGCGAATTCAAAGCGTTGGAAGGCGGGCTTTACGTTTCCGAAGGCAATGGTTATTCTGATGCGTGGGGGTATGAATGCATACAAGTTTCCAACGGCGAGGGAACCGGCAACTCGCGCGCCCTCTATTACCAAAACGATGCGGCGGATATCGGCTTTGCGATGATGGGCTACGAACTGAAACAAAATACGTACCGGCTCAAAAACCCCGATGTTTCCGGCGCTGCGGAACCGAATATTTTGGCGGAGGATGCGAGGAAGCTCTGCGATGCATGGATCGAAAAGCTTGGGCAAAGCTCCATGCAATTCTATTCCGCTTTTTTGAAATACGGCGGCGAAAGCTGGGACGGCAGCAGCCCCGCGCGCTGCTGTTGGACGCTCCAATATACCCGCGCGTTCGAAGACATACCCGTTACCTATACGAATGCGACGGACGATGTGATGATAGAGGGCAGAACGAGCATACCGTGGCGTTATGAGGCGCTGACATTTTATGTGAACGACAGGGGCATCGTGGGGCTTTGGTGGGAGGCGTCGTATGAAACCGGGAAACCGTGGTGGAAAACGCCAGCCTTCTGAGCTTTGCCGAAGCGGCGGCGGTGTTTGAAAAAATGTACCCCGTGAGAAACGCCGGGATAGAAGCCGAGGTCAAAATAACGGAGGTCCGTTTCGGCTATGCCCGCATTACGGAGCAAAACCAAAACGGCAGCGGCCTCATGGCGCCCGTATGGGATTTCTTCGGCGTTATAACGGGCGCAAACGGCGACGTGATCGACGATCCAGAGGAAAGCCTTTTGACGGTCAACGCCATGGACGGCAGCGTTATCGACAGAAACCTGGGGTATTAGGGGAGGAACACCATGCTGAAAAAATACATTGCGCTTAAGCATATCAAGCCTATCCGAACCCGGTCGGCCGTGTGCAACCGCCCCCATAGCTTTGTTGAGGCCGCTCACCGTAGGCCCGCACGCGAGGCCACAAGCCCCGGCACGAAGGGTTTCGGCTTCGCCGGACGCTACGCTTTCGCATCCTCGCCGCGCTCTGGGGGCGGTTGCGCACGGCCGACTCCTTGGACCCGAGCTGCATGCTTTGAGGCGGGTTCGCATAGGCTTGGCGCACTTATGCTAGCGGCGCTTATTTCCGCAACCGCATTCTCCGCCTGCCAGGCCACGCCGGAGCAGCCGCTTGTCGTAGGCAAAACGAACGACGGCTGGGAAGCACACGCGGCGGGATCGAATGAAGCGCCCGCGCCTTACCAAGCGCCCGAAAGATACGAAAAAACCTTTACGGCGGACGATCTTACCGTGGAATTCAACGCGGACGTAATTTTGCCGGATGTGGAAAAATACCCCATATACATCATGGAGCCGCTCACGTTCACGCAGAAGATGGCGGACAGGATCATCCCCGTGCTGCTCGACGGGGTGGAACTGTACGATGAAACCAACCACCGCACCAAGGAATATGTACAGGAGAAAATCGACTATTACACCGAAGAACTGGAGGCTGCTATCGAGGGGAATTACGAACAGCTGATCACGGATTACCAGGAGATTTTATCGGATCTTATCAAGGAACTCGAGAATGCGCCCGACGACCCCGCCCGCACGCCCGCGAGCCGTGAGCTCAGGTTTAAGGATGTCGGAAACACGCTTGTGTCCACATATGGGAAACGCGTAGACCTTGAGGACGGGGGCTATCAATATATGTGGACGGAGGAGGGGCGGCGGAAGGCCGCCGCGGCGGGGAACGCGGCTATCGACGGCGTATGCGAGCAGGCAAGCGGCAGAAAGATGTATCTGCTTTTTGAAAACAGCGTGTATGGAAACCGGATCTTATTTAGTCGAGACAGCGATGACGGTAGGGGTTGGTTTATAAATCCCCCGGAATTCGATCAAGCGGAAGCGCGGCGGCAAGCGGACGCGTTTCTTGAAAAGCTGGGCCTGCCGTTCGATTATCTGTGCACAATGCGTGTCGAGGATTTGATACAGGAAAACGGCGGTTACTATTATGCACTCAGCTATTGCACAGCCGTGGAAGGCGCTCCGAGCCAACGGATCGAATCCTCGCGGCTGAACGATTACGCCACCGCGGACGGATATTCTCAACCGCTTTGGCAGGAAACCGTTACGGTTTCTATCGACGGCAGCGGCCTGAACGGCTTTTCATGGGACGCGCCGGTGCAAGTGAAGGCTGTAGATATTGAAAACGCGGCGCTTCTCCCGTGGGATGCCGTGACGCAGATCATGGGAACCATGCTCGAGGCGAAAAATCTATGGTGCAGCACGGGAGACGCAGGTGATGCGTATATTGTGGGCCGCAGGCTCTATATCGATAAGATTACGCTTTCGTGGATGCAGGTGCGCAAGGATGCGGAGCTTGAAGAGCGTTATTACATTCCCGTATGGGATGTATGCGGCAAGTTCTATTACCGGTACGATGAAAATTATGACCCTCTTACGGACCCGGGCGGCGGGGTGAGGGTGAACGAAAACCATGAATGGGATACGGATTACGGCCAGCCTCCCGAAATACCCCTGTCGTATCTTACCATCAATGCTATCGACGGCTCCGTTATCGACCGGGACATGGGGTATTAGGGAAGGAAACACTATGCTGAAAAAATGTGTCGGGTTTATGTTTGCGGTTCTTGCTTTTGCAAGCGCACTTACAGCCTGCCAAGCTACGCCGGAAGACCCCGCCGTAATAGGTAAAGATGTGGGAAAAATGCTTGAAACGGCACAGCGGGGGGACGAACCGGCGGTGGGAGCGGATATCGATCTCTATGTTCGCCTCGGCGCGCCGGAGCATTATTCGGCGGAGGTAAAAAGCAAAGGGGGCCGCATCACCGTGTTTGCGGACGCGGACGTCCATCTGCCGCAAGCGGAGCTTCCCATTGTACGCGTGAGGCCTGCAATATTTTCTTTGGAGCAGGCGAAAGTTTTTGCAGATGTGCTACTCGGGAGCGATGCACATTATGTGGAATACGACGACGATCATTTGCCCCGTGCCGTATACGAGAAAAGGATAGAAAAGCTTCGTGCTGGGCTTGCGGATTGGGAAAACGTGGGGCAGTATGAGTTTGATCTCGTTTATTATACCAAGCAGGAGGCGGAGGAGGGGCTGCGGGGGTTGATCGCAAAGGCGGCAAATGCGCCCGAAAGTTTACCTTACTATGCGCCGAAGTTCGTGTGGAGCAAGCCGAGCGTTTATACGGAAGAGGGCGAGGCGGAGACCGAGAGCACCTATCTTTTCTTGTGGGCCATGCCGGACGACGCGACGTTTTCAAGGTTCGACGTCAATAACAACCTTTATCAGGGCGTCACCGCAAGCATGTGGTATGATCGCGATCATGACGTGCCGATTGGCGGCTTGCCCACAGACGCCGCGGATATATCGAAGAAGCTTTCCGTTTCGGAGTCGGACGCTTTCGCGCTTGCAGAAAAGACCGTGAAGGCGCTTGGCATGGAGGGACTTACCTGCTCTGCGCGCCAGCAAACGTTTTACCATTTCGTACGCACCGACCCGCCCGCCTTCTACCAGTTCATGTTTACGCGCGAGTTTGACGGCATAACGGAAACCTATACAAACGCGGACCAGAACAACGACCCTTACAACGCGCCGTGGTATTACGAAAAACTTCATGTGCTCGTGGATGACGGCGGTGTGCTCTGCTTGCGTTATGAGCATCCTTACGAGACCGTGGAAACGGTAATGGATAAAACCGAGCTTCTTCCCTTTGAAACCATACAGGGTATCTTCGAAAAAATGGTGGTGATCGTCGGCAACGAGATCGACACGAATCCCATATGGGAAGACGGTGCGAAGGAATACCATATCACCTCTGTGCGCCTCGGGCTCGTGAATGTGCGCGAACCAAACAGCGACACGGGGCTTCTGGTGCCCGCATGGGATTTTATGGGCTACGAACGCGGGCGGATACAATCGGATAAACCATGGAATGTTGCGTTTACCAACGAGCTTCAATCTTTTTTGACCGTCAACGCTATCGACGGCAGCATCATAGAGCGCGGACAATGAAAAACAAAGCTTTCGTTCCATAACACTTTGTTTACAACTTGATGCGGTATTTTTTACGTCCCATGCGTTATGATGAGTATGTACATATGTTATGGGGGTAGCTTATGCCGCGCATTTTTGTGATCGAGGATGAGGAAGCCATCAACAGGCTCATCTGTATGAGCCTTTCGGTCGTTGGGTATGAAACGGTTCCCGCGTACGACGGCAAGGTTGCGCTCGCGCTTTTGCGCGCGGGCGAGCGTTTCGACCTTGCGCTTGTGGACGTTATGCTGCCGGAGCTCGATGGATTCGCGCTTTTGCCGCATCTGAAGGAGCGCGGTATTCCCGTTATCTACCTCACGGCGAAAAACGACCTTGAATCCAAGGTGCAGGGACTTAGGGGCGGCGCGGAGGATTATATCGTAAAGCCGTTTGAAATACTGGAGCTTCTCGTGCGTATGGAGAAGGTATTTGAGCGCAACGGCGTGGGGCAAACGGCATTTTGCGCGCGGGATGTGGAACTCAATACCGCAGAGCGCACAGTGCGCAAAAATGGGGAGGCGCTCGCGCTCAAACCGCTCGAATTCGACCTTCTTACGCTTCTTATGAAAAACAAAAACATTGCGCTTTCGCGTGAAAAAATACTCGCTTCTGTTTGGGGCGAGGGCTTTTTAGGGGAAACGCGCACGGTGGATGTGCATGTGGCGCAGCTAAGGAAAAAGACCGGCCTCACCATCGTTTCTTTGCCGAAGATCGGCTACCGTTTGGAGGATTGAGCCATGAAGGTACGCGTGAGGCTCGCGCTCCTTTCCGCCGCGCTCAGCACGCTCGCTATTTTGGGCTGCTGCGCGGTACTGCTCGTTTCCGCGAACAAAGCGAGCGTGCAAAACGCCATCGACAGCGCGCTTGGCGAGCAGCGCATGCTTTCCACATCCTTTTCCGCCGCGCTCGATCGGAGCTACGAAGCCGCGCTTTCGCAAACCACAAAGCGTAGCCTTTCCCAATACCTGTTCCGACAATATGCATCCAATACGCTGAACCAGTCGCTTTACGCCATGCGCTGCGACGGGGAATATCTGCATAACGCGAGCGATATCGACCCTGCCGCCGTACTTGCGTTTGACCAAGCGCAGACGCGCCTCGGGAGCAACGAGGAGGCGCGGTATGTGATCGTTTCGCATTTAAACGAGCGCTATCTCGTGGCGGGCAGCTCCGGCACGCTGTTCAACAGCGTATACGACGTTTACCTTATCAAAAACATCGAATCCGTCTACCGCGAAAACGCCGCGCTTACGCTTCGTGTCGCGGCCATCGGCCTCGGCACGGCGCTCGCCGCGGCCGGGCTTATCCTCCTTACGGTATTCCGCACACTCCGGTCCCTGCAACTCCTTGAAGAAAGTGCTGCGGCCGTGGCGGACGGCGATTATCAAAGCCGCATCCCCATAAAGGGAAACGACGAGATTGCCGCCCTCTCAAAAAGCTTCAACCGCATGGCGGAGGCGGTGGAAAAGCATATCGGCGAGATAAACGAGGTATCGGAGGCACGAAAACGCCTGCTTGCCGCGCTTACCCACGAGTTGAAAACGCCCATGACGGCCATCATCGGCTATTCCGAGGCGCTCATGAAAACAAACCTCACACCCGAGCAACGCGAGGAGGCTGTTTCGTATATCTACGCGGAATGCGGGCGTGTGGAGCGGCTTTCCCAAAAGCTCATGCAGCTTTTGGCGCTCGACAGCGGCGGGGCAATAAGCCTTACGACCGCCAAAATGAACGAGCTTTTGGAGGGCGTGCAAAAAACGCTTGTCCCGCTTTCAAAAACGCACGGCATAAAGCTCAGCTTTACCTGCGACGACGGCGCGTTTCCCATGGATACGGACCTTATGGCGAGCGCGCTTTATAACCTATACGACAACGCCCGAAAGGCGGGCGCAAAGCATGTGATGATCGCCTGCAAAAACGGAGTGCTTTCCGTGTCCGACGACGGCTGCGGCATCGCGTCGGAGGAGCTGAAGCGCGTTACGGAACCGTTTTACAGGGTGGATAAATCCCGCAGCCGCAAGCTTGGCGGCATGGGCCTTGGGCTCTCGCTCGTAAAGCGTATAGCGGAGCTCCACGGCGCAAAGCTCGTCCTTTTGAGCGAAAGGGAGCTTGGCACCAGCGTGGAAATTACCTTTTCATAACATTTTTACGGATACTTGAAAACAAGCCCTAAGCTAGTATATGGGTAACGAAAGGATGTGAGGCGCTTTGAAAAAAAGGATGCTCTCCATTTTCCTTCTTCTTGCCCTGTTTCTTACCGCCTGCCAGGCGACGCCGGAGGCAGATATCGTCGTGCAAAAAAACACCGAGCAGATGATAGAGGTGGCCAAAGCGACGCCCGAGCCGGACGCTATGCAGACGCCCCAAGCCGAGCCGGGGAAAAGCGCGTTGTATGCGACGCTCGGTATTCCCGAGGTTTACGAGGCAACGCTTACGAACGCCGCGGGCAAGCTTACCGTATATGTGGATGTAAGGCCCGAAGTGCCCGAGGCAGACGCGCTTCCCGTGGCGCGCGTGGTACCGGCGGATTTTTCGCAGGGGACCGTAACGGCGCTTTATGATTATCTGATCGGCGATACCCCTATGTTTGAACAGCCGTCGGTGCCGGACAAGATCATGCTAGAAAAAGAGATGCTGATGTGGAGGCAGGCGCTTGCCGGGCCCGACAGTCAGCATCACGATTTTTATGAGAAGGTTCTAAAGGATCTCGAAAAGCAATATAAGACCGCACCCGACAGGCATGCTCCCATACCGGCGGACGCCACGCTTAAAAGCAGGCGTGCAGGCTACGAGGAAACGGATGTGCTCGACGGCATCAGCACGTATGTGAATATCGTCGCTGATATTTACGGGGGCGGCAAGAGCTTTTTTACTCAAAACAACACAAAGTATGAAAACGAAGGCTCCTATTCTTATATTGATGGATACGGCAATACGCAAATGTTCACGCAGCGATCCTACGCGCGGTTCAGCTACGACAGAGACAGGGACGAGACGATGCTTTACCAGCAAAGCGGCTATGTTTATGAGGACGCTACGGAGGCGTCCCTTACGAGCGGGGCGCCCGCTGAATCGCTTCTTACGGTAACGCCCAAGGAGGCGCGCGCACAGGCGCAGGCGCTTCTTGACGCGATCGGTGCAGACGATATGGAAATCGAAAGCGTACACCTCATGTCCAGTGTATATTGGGACACGCCTATGTGGTTGGCTGCGGGGTATGAAAACGAGCGGGAATGGACCGACGCGGGCTCGCCGAGCCCCTACGGTGAGGAGCGGCAGGGTTATGCGGTCGTTTGCCTTCACAATTTGAACGGCGTGCGGGTCGCAAGCGACCTTGATGAAACCACCGTTGACGGTACAACAAACAGTGCGAGTTGGCATAACGAAAAGCTTTTTATAGGCGTGGACGACGAGGGCATCAGCGGCGTAAACTGGGAAGCGCCGATAACGGTCACGGAGATCGTAACGGAAAACGCAAACGTAAAGCCATTTGGCGAAATACGCGAGATCATCGAAAAAATGATGTTTATCATATTTGAACCGTATGCGCAAAAATATACCATTACCTCCGTGCGGCTCTCCCTCCAGCGCATCAGCGAGCAGGATTCATTTACGAGCGGGCTTCTTGCTCCCGTATGGAATGTTTACGGTTACCAAACCGTTTTCCGCAAAGATAAAAACCAATCGGAAGACTATCCTGTAAGCCTGTGGCCGCTTTTGACCATCAACGCCATCGACGGCAGTGTGATCGATATTTATAAGGGGTATTGAGCATGAAAAAGCGAATCGTATTTGCCCTTGCCGCCATTTTCCTTCTCACCGCCTGCCAGGCGACGCCGGAGGCGGATATCGTCGTGCAAAAGAATACCGAACAGATGATTGAGGCGGCGAAGGAAACGCCGGAAGCCACGGCGGACAAAACGCTTGCGGAGCTTTACGGCATTCCGGAAGGCCTGAGCTTTAGTAATACCGGCGCGGATGGGAAGCTTACCATCACCGTGGAGGCGACCGTCAGCGCGCCGGAAAAGCCGCTCCCCATCGTGCGCGTGGAGGCGGCGCAGTTTTCACAGGAGACCGTTACGATGTTTTGGAACGCCTTTTTGGGCGATGCGCCCATGATGGAAACGGTGTACGAACAGACCAAGGCCGATATCGAGGAAAGCATCCTTTACTACAAGCAGGTGCAGGCCGGCTCGATCGACGGCATGATGATGCCGGAGGAGGCGCAGGAATATATCGACGAATTGGAAGCGCGATACGCGTCCGCGCCGGACTCCATAGAGCCCGTACCCGCCGATGGAATGTTAAAGACTGTCACGGAGGATTTTTCGGAGATTGGCGGGCATGGCATCGCGCATTATGAGGGGATAGACGCTATGAGCGAGGATGGGGCGTATTACTTTTCCGTGCGCAATGATCGCGACAATACGGAACCTATCAGTTGGTCCGACTATAACGCGCAAGGGAAGGAAACAGGCAGTACAACCGTTCCTGTCAGCCGTGGTGCAAACCTTTCCTGTACCTATGATGCTTTCAAAGCGCATTACATTAATATAGGAAACAGTGGGCGCGTTCCGCTGCGCGTCGATCGTACGGACGCGCTGCCGAGGGAAGCAACGGCCCTTTTGAAGCTTACGCCCGCGGAGGCCGCGCAAAGCGTTGAGGCATTTTTGCGTGCGGCGGGTATCGGCGAAACGATGGGCATTTCCGATATCTTTCTTATCAACGATAAAGAAGAGCGCAACGGGCGGCCGGAGGCTACGGGCTATGCTTACAATGTGGTATGCATGCGGCTCGCCGGTGGCATACCCGGCGTATACCTTCCCAATGCCCATACTAGCGGCGGTGGAGCAAAAACGGAATTCGCGCCCTCATGGGGGTATGAGGAACTGATCTTTCTTATCGGCGATGAAGGCATCCTTTCGGTCAATTGGTATGCGCCCGTAAAGATTACCGAAACAGTCAGCGAGGCCGCAACGCTCAAGCCCTTCTCGGAAATTGCCGAGATAGCAAAGAAGATGTTTGCCGTTAAATACGAGCCCGAAGCGAAAAACGAGCATATTTTGTCGCTTGAAATAACCGTAGACCGTGTCACGCTTTCCCTGCAGCGTGTGGCGGAACAAGATAGGTTCGACCATGGTTTGCTTGTGCCGGTGTGGAATTTCTTTGGCGTATATACGGCGGAATATTCGGGCGAGGGATATGTAGATGTGGAAAGCGGCTCGCTTCTCAGCATCAACGCCATCAACGGCAGCATCATCGATCCGGAGTTGGGGTACTGAGCATGAAAAGGTTGTTTGCTTTCCTTCTTATTACTGCCATCCTTCTCACTGCCTGCCAAAAAACGCCCGAGGCGGATATCGTGGTACAGAAAAATACCGAGCAGATGATAGAGGCGGCGAAGGAGACGCCGGAGGCTGCGGCGGACAAAACGCTTGCGGAGCTTTACGGCATTCCGGAAAGCCTGAGCTTTACCGATACCGGCGCAGATGCGAAGCTCACGATCACCGTGGACGCGGCCGTCAGCGCGCCGGAAAAGCCGCTCCCCATCGTGCGCGTGGAGGCGGCGCAGTTTTCGCAGGATATTGTTACGGGGTTTTGGAATGCGTTTTTGGGCGATACGCCCATGTTTGAAATCGTCGATCAACAAACGAAAGGCGATATCGAACAGAGCATCCTTTATTACAGACAAGTACAGGCCGGTATGATCGACAGCCTTGTGGAACCGGAGGAGGCGCAGGCGTTCATTGATGAATTGAAGGCACAGTACCCGTACGCGCCGGAAACCATAGAACCTGTGCCTGCCGATGGCATGCTCAAAATCGTCACGGACGGACTTGAAGGCCACGGCGTGGTGCATAGCGAGCAGATAAGAGCCACGAGCGCGGATGACCTTTATGGCTTTTTCGCGCGCAATGACTATGACAATGCGGAACCTATCAGCTGGGAGAACTATAACGACGAGGGGATCATAACCTACGGCGTGACCGTGGAGGTCCAAAGATGCGCAAGTATTATCTGCACCCATAATATTTCCGTGGTGAACTATAATACTGTGCTTAATGGGGGAGATGCGGTACGGGTGCTCCGTACGGATGCGATACCCGAGTCGGCGGTGGGGCTATTAAGGCTTACGCCAGCGGAGGCCGCGCAAAAGGCGGAGACGTTTTTGAATGCGGCAGGCGTCGGTGAGACGATAGGCATTTCCGATATATATGTTATAAGCGACAGATCCCCCGTGAACGACCGATCCGAGGCGGAAAATTATGCCTATGAGGTGTATTGCACGCGGTTCGTCAACGGCTTACCCTGCGCGAGCCTTCCCAACGCGACAGCGAGCGGCATGAGCGATATCAAGAAGTACGCGCCGTCGTGGGGTTATGAACGGCTGACCTTTCTTATCAGCAACGAGGGTATTCTATCGGTCGGTTGGGAAGCGCCTATGCATATTACCGAGACCGTGAGCGACGCTGCGGCGCTCAAATCTTTTTCCGAGATCGGGGAAATTGCGAAAAAAATGCTTTCCGTCAAGTACGAGCCCGAGGCGAAAGGCGAGAACAACGAATATGTTAAGCTTTCCATAGACCGTGTTACGCTTTCCTTGCAGCGCGTAGCGGAGCAGGACTATTTCGACCGTGGGCTTCTTGTGCCGATGTGGAATTTTTTCGGCGTATGTACAACGAAGTCTGCCGATAGCGACTACATTAACGTGGAAAGAGGCTCGCTTCTTAGTATCAATGCCATCGACGGCAGCATCATCGATCCGGAGTTGGGGTATTGAGTATGAAAAGGTTGCTTGCTCTCATCCTTATTACTGCCATCCTTCTCACTGCCTGTCAAAAAACACCCGAGGCGGATATCGTCGTGCAGAAAAACACCGAGCAGATGATAGAGGCGGCGAAGGAAACGCCGGAAGCCGCGGAGACGGTGACGCTTGCGGAAGCATATGAGATACCCGAGACGCTTTCCTATTCGGAAGTTGATGCGGACGGGAAGCTTAGGATCGAGGTGGATGCGCCGATAGAACTGCCTTCGGTAAATATGCTGCCTATTGCGCGGGTGAATGCGGTGGATTTTTCGCAGGAAATAGTGAGCCTTATGTTCGGTAGGCTCTGCGGCGGTTATGAGATGCTCGAAACACCGCAGAAGTTCACGAAAAAGCAGATCGAGCACGATATCACGGGGCTCGAAAAGGAACTGGAAAACCCCGAGTATCAAGACGATGAACGGCTTCTTGCGGAATTTAAGCAGATGATCGAGCAGCTTAAAAGGGAATATCCTACCGCGCCGGAGGCGGTCGAACCCGTAAGAAGCGAAGGAATTCTGCAGGAATTCACGGTCAAGGACCAGAAAAACGGGGCCGTAATATGCCGCTACATGGGGGTACGCGCATACTGTGCCGGCAAAGTCGGCTTCTCTGTGGTGAATAACGATGATTTGAAGGAAATGTATGTTACCCGCGAGGAGAGCGGTATCGTATACGGCGGACGCGCCGTGCGCCGGGGCGCTTACATGCTTTTTTCTCTGCAGGAGAAGCTTGGAAACTACGGGCAGCATACCATGCTCCGCATTGCGGATGAAAGCACGGTGCCCGATGAGGCGGAAGGCTTCCTTTCCGTTACGCCCGCGGAGGCGCGAAGCCGAGTCGAAGCGCTTTTGGAAGGCACGGATATGAAGGTGTGGGATGTTTTCCTTACCGACGATGAAAACCTCGGCAATTACGACGGCATCGTCTCCGACGCCGCGCATTATGCCTATAAATTTTTGTGCGTGCGCGAGGTGAACGGCGTCAATTGCACATACCTCACTTCCGATTCAAGCATCGCGGGTGATTTAACATCACCAAGCTGGTATTATGAAAACATGCAGCTTATGGCGGACGACGAGGGCGTTTTCGATATGTCTTGGCAATCGCCGCTCAACGTCACGGAAATTGTCAGCGAAAACGCGCGGCTGCTTTCATTTCCCTCCATACGGGAAATTCTCAGGAAAATGATATGCATCAAGTACGAACCCAAGGCGAGAGCGGAGCATAACGAGAACGTGCGCGTTTGCGTCGACCGTATCGTACTTTCCTTACAGAGGATAAGCGAGCAGAATTCCTATGAAACGGGGCTGCTTGTGCCGGTGTGGAATTTTTACGGGCGTGTTTTCACGACCAGCGCCGTTACGGGAAAGGACGATTCAGGTGACTTTTGGGAGGGCACAAGCGAAAGCCTTCTTACTGTCAACGCCATCGACGGCAGCATCATCGATCCGCTTGTGGGATATTGAGCTATGAAAAAGATAAGCGTATGGATATCACCGTCGACGAGATACGCCTCGGATTGATGCGCACGAAGCGGAAGGATAAGCCGGGGCAGAAGCTTGGTATATACGTACCCGCCTATCTGTTTTACAGCTTGGCGATTAGAGAGTATGACGTTTAAGGACAGCGGCAAACAGTACAGCATGTACACCAACGCCGGTTCCAACCTTTTTCCCGGCCCCACACTCGTGGCTGCGATCAACGTCGTCGGTGGCCCCGCCATCGGTATTATAGGGAGCTATTGAACGGCGGGTTTACTGCGCGCCGTTCACATATTATTAAAATCTTCACGCTTGACAGCTAAGCATAGTTTTATTACTATATTTTTAGTAATAGATAAAACCGAGGCGGGAGGTAACTATGGCAAAGCCGAAAAGCACGCTCACCACGCCCGAGTGGGTGGTCATGAACGCCCTGTGGGGCAAGGAGCCGCAGGTCTTGGGGGAGATCATCGAATCCATCGGCGATAAGGCGGATTGGAGCTACACCACCTATGCTTCTTACATGAAAATACTCGTAGATAAGGGTTACGTGGGCTTTACCACGCGAGGCAGGATGAAGTTTTACTATCCTCTGGTCGAAAAAGAAGCCTGTATCGAGTCCGAGGGGGAAAGCCTTTTGAAAAAGCTCGGCGGGAAGGGCACGGAAAAATTGCTTCTGAGCATGGTCAAAAAGACCGGCCTCAGCCCCGAGGCGCAATCCGAGCTTCGCGCCGCCATCGACCAGCTTTCCGGGAAAGGAGACGAAGCGCAATGAGCATCCTTTCAACACTCCTCGAAACCTCCGTATATGCCGCGATCCTCTATCTTGCGGTCGTGCTTTTTAAAAGGATCTTTCAAAAAAAGCTTTCGAGTCTTTTGCATTTTGCACTGTGGCTTTTGGTCGTGGCGCGGCTGTGCGTACCCATTACATTTGAAAGCGGCTTCCACTTTTTCACCGCGGAGCGTGAGCAGACGACCGATACGGGCGCCGACGACTTTTCCGTGATGCAAAACGACGGGCAGACAGCCTATCGCGCGCCGGAAACGCTAAAAGGCGACGAAACTGCCTCGGCTGCGGGTTCTGCTGCTTCCACGCCGAAAACGGATACCGGGAGAATTTCTCCCGTGGCGCCCGCGAAGCCTTGGCTCACATGGACGAACGTGCTGCTTGCGCTGTGGATAGCAGGCATGCTGGCACGCTTTTCGACGCTTCTCTATAACGGCTTGAAGCTCAGCCGCGCCGTAAGGGAGAACGGGCTTGTGCCGGATAAACGGCTTTCGAACATTTACGCCGATTGCGCAAAGCGCTTGGAGCTTCGTCGTGCGCCAAAGCTGAAGCTTCTCGCAAACCTATCCTCGCCCGCGCTCACCGTGAGCCTTTTACCGGTGGTCGTAGTGCCTGTAAGGCTTACGGAGAAGTTTTCGGACGAACAGCTTACCTTTGCGCTTTTGCACGAGCTTACGCATTATAAGCGTGGCGATCATCTGTTGAGCCTTCTCATGCGCGCTCTCGAAGCCGTATACTGGTTTAATCCCGTCGTATGGCTCACGGGACGCGGGCTTTCGCGCGACATGGAGACCGCTTGCGACGGCGCCGTGTCCGCGCTGCTCACAAAAAACGGCCGCAGGGAATACGCGCTTACGCTTCTTTCGCTGTTCTCGCAGGGATGCCGCGAAAGCTATGTGCTGGGCATGGCGCTTTCCGCCGCCGAAAACGACGCGCAAAGGCGCATCAAGGGCGTGTTCCGCTCCCCGAAGAGCAACCGGGGTGTGAAAGCGGCGGCGTTCCTTTTATCGCTCACGCTCCTTCTTTCCTGCTTCACCACCGCCTGCCAGCCCACGCCGGAGCAGGAGGTCGTGATCAATAAGGGGGACGACGCGCTGGGAAACGCCGTTTTAAATACACCTGCAGGCGCGGGCGGGGATAACAAGCCCGCTGATGCAGATGTTACGGCGCAGCTTCGCGCGTCCATCGGCGCGCCCGAGCATTGGAGCGATACTTTAACGACGGAGGATGGCAAGGTCAGCATTACGGCGGACGCGGATGTGACCGTGCCCAACGCCGTAAAGCTTCCCGTCGCGAACGCCGAGTTGCGCAGTTTCTCGCAGAGCGATATCGATCATGTGATGTCCGTTCTGTTTGGCGACGGACTCACGTGGTACGACGGTACGACCTTCACCAAGGAATGGGTGCAGGCGCGTCTCCTCGAGGAAAAGGAAGAGCTTGCGGGGTTGGATCCGAATGACAGCGAATATGAATTCTGGAAGACCAAGATTGAAGGCGCAATCGAAGGGTATGAAGAAATGTATGCCAACGCGCCGTATTTAAGCGAGCTTACGCCCATGGATACGACCATACGCGATCTGTCTGAGGGCAGTTTGCGGTATAAAGGCGTAAACCTTCGCACCGAAATCGACGGCGAGACCAATCGTTTTACTTGCGGCGACTGGCCGAACGGGCATATATTCGGCATAAGCGCAGGTCTGGGGAAGGATTATTTGGCTTACTTCGGGGGCTGCAACCTTAATGCGCCGTGGGGCGTAAAGATGAATGCGGAGGAAGCCGGCGAGCAGGCGAAAGCCATCGTTTCCAAGCTTACGAACGAATTGGAGCTTTGTTTTACTGCACCCGCCTTGGCCTTCGAAGACGAGACGAATCGCAACTGGGGCTGGGCATGCGTATTTATGCGCGCGGTCAACGGCGTACAGTCGATGTATACCTGCGAGGAGGTGGGAGGCGATATGGAGAGCCAGGTGCAGAACCCCGTGCAATATGAAAAGATCGTCGTCGTTCTGGATGACGAAGGCTTGCTTTCGTTCTCTTGGGACAGCGCTATGGATATAACGTCCATTGAGAACGAAGACGTCGCCATTTTGTCCTTTAACGAGATCGCCACGCGCGCCGTGGAACAAGTCTCCGTATTCCGACGCTATGAAATACAAAACGACCCCGATGTGTCGATCACGATTACCCGTGCGGAACTTGGGCTTATGCGCGTGGCCAAACAGAACGGCGGCTACTATTATCTGCCGGTCTGGAATTTTTACAGCGACCTCGAACATTCGGCGGCCTATATCGCAAAGTACTATAAAGGGGAGGACGGCGGCGCAATCGACGAGGTAGATGAAAACGGGAACTATTTGGGCGGTAAAACGGCCGGTTTTCCGCAAAACTACGGCTCCGTCACCATCAATGCGATCGATGGGAGCGTGATCAATAAGGATTTGGGGTACTGAGCTTCAATCGATGACAATTCGGTAACATGCCGGTAACGACAATGCGGCGAAAAGCCTGTACAATACTAGGAAGCCGTATAAATAACGCTTTGTTAACATCCCGATGTGGACTTTTGCGGCAAGGAAATATAGGATTTACCCAAGGAGGAGCGTTTTGGAGAGAGCGATGAAACAGCGCGAAAAACAGCGTGCCACGGTCTTTTTGCGGTGGCTTGGCCTGGCGGTGCTGGCGCTTGCGGTTACTGTAATTGCGCTCACGAACGCACGCGGGGAGACGGCAGGCGCGCTCCAGGAAGGGTATTTGGTCCTTGTCAACTGGTCTAATCCCGTGCCATATGACAGGCCAGACGGACTCGTGGACCTTGACGACGCGTTCGGCGACGCCGTTTATCTTTTAAACCCCGAGGGCTCCATCAACGCCGAGGCGGGGAAGGCGGCGCTTGCCATGTTCGAGGCGGCCAAAGAGGATGGCGTGAGTGGGTATATGGTCACAACGGCCTACCGCTCCGTCGCCTACCAGCAGGAGCTGTTCGAAGCGCGCCGCCAAAAGGAACCGGGTTACGGCAGCGATCCTTTCAACGAGCCCGTAAAGGTTTTGCCGGGAGAATGCAGCGAGCATACCACAGGGCTCGCGCTCGATATCCTCGCTGAGGATTACCGACGCGCCGACGACGGATATGCCGATACCGTACAAGGGAAATGGCTTTTTGAAAACGCTTATCGCTTCGGCTTCATTCTTCGCTATCCGAAGGGAAAGGAAAATATAACCGGCGTGATCTACGAGCCTTGGCATTACCGCTATGTGGGCATAGATGCCGCAAAGGAAATCTACGATTCCGGCCAATGCTTGGAGGAATACCTCGGACAAGCATAAGCAAAGGGGGAGGACCAAAGTCAGAACGTTTACCGCAAACCTCAAGCAGGCGATTTTTTCACGCGGCTTTCTTGCCGCCATGATTGCCGCGATACTTGTGCTTTTGCTTTCCTCCGTAGAGGGCTTGGTTACATCCTTTCGTACAAAAGATCTCCTGGCCTTCGGCTACCATACGGAGCTTGTGCTAACAGCGCTCAATGGTA
>JAEXEN010000030.1 GCA_023400985.1 Bacillota bacterium | reverse complement strand
GCATGGCTGAAAATGCGAACGGCCTCAGGGCAGGTGTTTTGGGTGCATTGCGAATCGGAAGATGATTTCCCTAAGTTTAAATAGCGGCAGATGGCCGCGTCAGCAAACGGGGAGGGTAATTTATTGTGGCGTGCGACCCCCAAAGGCAAAAGAACCGTCCCATTATTGCTTGGAGCTGTACGGAAGATATTCGGTTTGTAAGCGTATGCTTTCTTGACAAAACGAGAATAATATGAAAAAATAAAGTGAATTTAATTATTTCGTTATTCCGGGAGGCGCGATATGCAATACATCCCGAGGGAGTTGGAACGCAAGTTTTTGCGTATGAGCAATTTTTTCAAAGCGATTCTTGTCACCGGTGCGCGGCAGGTGGGCAAAACGACCATGCTGAAGCATTTGGCGCAGGGACAGAACCGTACCTATGTATCGTTGGACGATATGATGGCGCGTACGCTGGCGCAGACGGACCCGGCGCTGTTCTTTCAAACCTATAAACCGCCGATCATCATCGATGAGGTGCAGTATGCGCCGCAGTTGTTCAGCCAAATCAAGATACTGTGCGATGCGAGCGAGGAGACCGGCCTGTTCTGGCTGACGGGCTCGCAGCAGTTCGGCATGATGAAGAACGTGCGGGAAACGCTGGCGGGGCGGATCGGGATACTGACCATGTACAGCCTTTCTCAGCGTGAAAAGGACGGCGTTCTGTTCGACGACACGCTTGACTTTTCGCTTGCGTGTTTGCAGGCGCGGCAGCGGCGGCGCCCAAAAAATGATATTCATGCCGTTTTCGAGCATATCTGGCGCGGCGGTATGCCTATGGTTTTACATGCGGATAAGGAGCAGCGGCAGGAGTATTTCAACTCTTATGCGGATACCTACCTGATGCGGGATGTAACGGAAGCGGGCGGCATTACGGATTATGCGCGGTTTAAACGGCTGCTTTCCGCCTGCGCAGCGCTTACGTCGGAGCAGATCAACTACAATACTTTGGCGGAGACTGCGGGTGTGACGCCGCCTACGGCAAAAGTATGGGTGGACGTGCTGGAGGGCCTCGGGGTAGTGTACCGCCTGCAGCCCTATTTCAACAACGCGTTGAAACGGCTGTCGAAAACGCCCAAGCTGTATTTTAACGATACGGGCCTCTGCGCGTTTCTTTCTATGTGGCCGACAAAAGAAACGCTGATGAGCGGCGCTGCAAGCGGACACTATTTTGAAAACTATGTCGTGATCGAATTGCTGAAAAACTATGCTTACGCGCAAAACAGAGCGACGATGAGTTATTACAGGGATTCCAACAATAAGGAGATCGATATTTTCGTGGAGGAAAACAACCTGATCCACCCGGTGGAGGTCAAGCACTCCGCCGCCCCCGATGTGCGGGAGGTAAAGAAATTTGCCGTATTGGATAAGGCTTTCCTTGCACGCGGTAACGGCGGGATCATCTGCATGTGCGAAGCGCCTGTCCCCATCGATGCGCAGAATTGTTTTATTCCGAGCAATTTATTATAACCGTCAGAGAAAAATGCTTTGGAGGAATACCCCATGCCGGAGAATATTGCCTGCATCAGCAAAACGGGAGGCCTGATCGCAGCCGCAAGCAAAAAAGCAACTCGCCCGACCTTAAAGCTTGGTTCGATCACCGTCGTGCAGCAAATCGTGCTGACCTTTCAGCAGGCGGGCGTGTTTCCGATCGCTGTCGTTACGGGGGTCGAGGCGGATGAGGTGCGGTATAGCCTATCGGGGCGCGGGGTGGTGTTTCTGTACAACGAGGAATACCAAGACCCGGAGTTGTTTGCATCGGCGCGCATCGGGCTGGACTTTTTGAAAGGCAGCTGCGAGCGGATCGTGTTTGCGCCGGCAAATGTTCCGCTCTTTTCGCCGGCGACGCTTCGCGCCTTGCTTGCACAACAGGGAGAAGTCGTGACCCCGTCGTTTAACCGTAGGGGCGGTCATCCCATTGTGCTCGCCGACAGCGTTATTCCGGACATTCTGTCTTACCGGGGCGCAGTGGGCTTAAGGGGCGCTTTAGCCGAAACGGAAAGGCAGCGCGTCGAGGTCGCGGATGAGGGGATTCTTTTAAACCTGCATCGGCCGGATGCGCTTAAAGCGCATCTGGAAAAGCATCGCTCGGATTTCCTTCATCCGTACTTGCGTCTTAGCATGGAAGGGGAGGAGGAGCTTTTTAACGCGCGCGCAAAGCTGCTTCTTTTTCTTATAGGCAAAACCCATTCCGTCCGGACGGCGGGCGATATGATGGCGATGTCCGTAAGCAAAGCATGGGATATCCTGAACAAGCTGGAAACCGCCCTCGGCTATGCGCTCCTTACAAGGCGCAAGGGCGGGCGCACGGGAAGCGGCAGCGACCTGACGCCGGAAGGCTTTTTATTCCTCTGCGCTTTTCAAAAATACGAGGAAGAGATACAGGCATTCAGCGGGGAGCTGTTCGAAAAAATGCTGCGCACGGACGGAGCATTGAGATAACGGGAACAAGCAAAACCCAGGCGGGCAGGCTCGGGACATCCTTTGATCCCGGGCTTTTTTTGCGTGCGTTGCACGGCGTGTTCCTCTGAAGAAGTATTTGGCATGACGTTTTTCTTCTCTCTATAATAAAATCAGCGTTATTTCCATAGGGGAATTACGAGCATGTCTGAACGGAGGAGAGTCATCTTGATCGAATTAACGGTAAACGGTAAACAGGTGCGCTCGGAAAAAGACAAAAAGCTTCTTGCCTTCCTAAGGGATGATCTGCGCCTTACCGCGGCGAAGGACGGTTGCGGCGAAGGCGCTTGCGGCGCATGCACCATACTTGTTGACGGCAAAAAGATAAAGGCTTGTAACCAGCCGCTTTCAAGGTTTCACGGGAAATCCATCCTTACCGTTGAGGGCCTTTCGGACAGAGAAAAAGAAGTTTATGTATATTGCTTTGGGGAAGCGGGCGCCGTACAGTGCGGTTTCTGCATCCCGGGCATGGTGATTTGCGCGAAGGCGCTGCTCGATCAAAATCCGTCGCCGAGCCGCGCGGACGTGAAAGCGGCGATGCGCGGCAACATCTGCCGCTGTACCGGCTATAAGAAGATCGAGGACGCCATCCTCATGGCGGCGGACTTTTTCCGCGACGATCTGCCTGTTCCGGCGCAGGAGGAACATACCGGCGTAAACCGCCGCTTCATCCGTCCCGACGTAAGGGAAAAAGTGCTCGGAACCGGCGAGTATGTGGACGATATTATACTGCCGGGCATGCTCTATGCAAAAGCGCTGCGTTCCAAGTACCCGCGCGCACGCATCGATAAAATCGACCTTGCAAAGGCGCGGCAGCACCCGGAATGCGTCAAAATTCTTACCGCGCAAGACGTCCCTTACAACAAAACCGGCCATATCGTACCGGATTGGGACGTGATGATAAAAGAGGGCGGCATCACCCGCTACATCGGCGACGCCATAGCGCTTGTATGCACGAAAACGGAAGAGGCGCTCGACGAAGTGCTTTCCCTTATCGAAGTGGATTATACCGAGCTGACTCCCGTCACATCTCCCACGGACGCGCTGCGGGCCGACGCGCCGCTGATCCACGAAGGCGGCAACATTTTGCGCCGTGAGACCCTTAAACGGGGCGACGCGGACGCGGCCATCCGTAAATCCAAATACGTCGTTACGAAAAAATACTATACGCCCTTCAACGACCATGCGTTTATGGAGCCGGAATGCGCCATCGCCATGCCCGAGGGCGAGGACGGGATACTCCTGTTCAGCGGCGCGCAGAGCGTATATGACGAGAAGCACGAGATTGCCGCCATGCTCAAAATTCCCGAAGAAAAGGTGCACTGTCAAAGCAAGCTTGTGGGCGGCGGCTTCGGCGGCAAGGAGGATATGAGCGTGCAGCACCATGCGGCGCTGATGGCATGGTATGTGAAAGCGCCCGTCAAGGTGAAATTCAGCCGTCAGGAAAGCCTTCTTTACCACACCAAGCGCCACCCCATGCATATGGAATTTACCACCGCCTGCGACGAAGCGGGGAACCTCACCGCGATGAAAGCGGTGCTGATCGCCGATACGGGCGCTTACGCAAGCCTCGGCGGGCCGGTCCTCCAACGCGCCTGCACGCACGCGGCGGGCCCGTATAATTACCAGAACATCGATATTCTCGGGATGAGCGTTTATACCAATAACGTCGTAGCCGGCGCTTACCGTGGCTTCGGCGTGACCCAAAGCTGCTTTGCGACGGAAAACAACCTCAACCTGCTGGCGGAAATGGCCGGCATATCGCCATGGGAAATCCGCTATAAAAACGCCATCCGGCCCGGACAGGAGCTGCCAAACGGGCAGCTGGCGGATGAAAACTGCGCCATGGCGGAATGCCTCGAGGCGATCAGGGACGTATACGAGGCGCATCCTTACGCCGGGCTTGCGTGCGGCTTTAAAAACAGCGGCAAAGGCATCGGCATACGGGATACCGGGCGCTGCATCCTTTCCGTCGAAAACGGAACGGTGAAGATCCGCACGAGCGCGGCCTGCATGGGGCAGGGCATCGCCACGGTATGCACGCAAATGGTTTGCGAGGCGACAGGCCTGAATCCGAAGCTTATCGAGCATGAGCGTCCCGATACCGTCCGTACGCCGGACAGCGGCACGAGCACGGCCTCGCGGCAAACCGTGATCACCGGCGAAGCGGCGCGGCGCGCGGCGGAAAAGCTCGGCACGGAGCTTCGGGCGGGCAAAACGCTTTATGACCTTGAAGGGAAAGAGTTCTACGGCGAATATGTGCCGATTACCGACCCGATGGGAGCGCAAAAGCAAAACCCCGTCAGCCACATCAGCTACAGCTACGCCGCGCAGGTGGTCGTTCTTGACGACGGCGGCAAGGTCGAAAAGGTCGTCGCCGCGTACGACGTCGGCACGCCCGTCAACATCCAAAGCGTCGAAGGGCAAATCGAGGGCGGCGTTGTGATGGGTCTCGGCTTTGCGTTCACGGAAGATTATCCGATCGAGAACGGGTACCCCAAGGTGAAATTCGCTACGCTCGGCCTGATGCGTGCGACGGATGTGCCCGAAATCGAGGTCAGGCTCGTGCAGGCGCCGGGAGAAAGACTGCCCTATGCCTACGGCGCAAAGGGCGTGGGCGAGCTTTGCCTCATTCCCACTTCTCCCGCCTGTTCGCACGCTTACTTTAGGTACGACGGCAAGTTCCGCACCTCCTTGCCCTTGCAGGACACCTATTATAGAAAGGCAAAACAGTGAAACTCGGAGGGCTTGTCCTCGCGGCGGGGCTTTCAAGCAGGATGGGAGATTTCAAGCCGCTCATGCGCATCGGCGAAAAAACGCTCGTGGAGCACAGCGTGGAGAGCCTTTTTCGCGGCGGCGCGCAAAGCGTTACGGTGGTTTTGGGCTTCCGCGCCGAAGAGGTCCAAACGATGTTAAAAAGGGCTTTTCCCGCGCAGCGGGTGCGCTTTGTATGCAACGAAACCTACGGCACGACGGATATGCTTGCCTCGATAAAAAAGGGGATGCCCGCGCTTTCGCCCTGCGACGCCTTTTTCCTTTTGCCGGGGGATATGCCGGCCGTGGCGGAAAACACGCTTTATGCGCTGTCCGCGGCGCTTGAAAATACGGGTGTACCTATCGCCATACCGACGGTTGATGGCCGCAGAAAGCATCCGCCCCTTATACGGGTGTGCTGTATCGAAGATATTCTTTCCTTTGAGGGGGAGGATGGGCTGCGCGGGATATGGCGCGGCTTCGAGGGGCGTATCGCCGAGATTGCTGTCAACGACAGGGGATGCTTGCTGGATGCCGACAGGATGGATGATTTTTTGGAGCTTTCCAAGTACCTGAAAAAGCGGATGATATCCGACGCGGACCGCGCCGGAACCGCTGAACTGGATCGGATGAAAAAGGAGGGATGCCGAATATGAAGGAAATCAGCAAATCCGTGGTCAAGAAGGATCACGGGATCAAGTCGAACGGCAGCGCCATGTATGTGGGCGATTTCGCGCACAAGGACATGCTGCACGGAAAGCTCGTGCGGTCTCCGTACGCGCATGCGAGGATCCTCGAAATTAAAACCCCGACCCTGCCGGAAGGGTACTTTACGGTGGATCGCAGGGACGTGCCCGGCGTCAATGAGGTGCATATCGTCAAGGACGATACCCCCGTGTTTGCCGCATCCACGGTGGAATACGTAGGCGATCCGGTCTTGATGATCGTAGGCCCCGACGAGGATGAGGTCGAGCGCATCGCCGGCGAGATTGAAGTCGTATATGAAGAGCTTCCCGCCGTGCTCAACGTACGGGACGCGGATACCGTTTTCTTCGACTATAACTTCGGCAAAGGGGACGTGAAACGCGCGTTTGCCGAGGCGGATAAGGTTTACGAGGAAGAGTTTGAAACCGGCTACCAGGAGCAGGCATACCTGGAAACGCAGGGCATGATCGCCGAATATAAGGACGGGAAAGCGACCGTGCACGGAAGTCTGCAATGCCCTTACTATGTGCACGGCGCTATCGCAAAGGCGCTTGGACTTACGCCCGACCGCGTGCGCGTGATGCAGGATGTAACGGGCGGTGGCTTTGGCGGCAAGGAGGCGTATCCCTCCATCCTCGCGTGCCAGACGGCCGTTGCCGCCTACAAGGCAAACGGCAAGCCTGTCCGTGTGATCTACGGCAGACGTGAGGATATGGAGTTCACCTCCAAAAGGCATCCTTCCCTGTGCCGCTACAAGGTGGCTGTGAAGGACGGCCGCGTAAGCGCCATGGATATCGACGTGATCTTCAACGCGGGCGGTTTCACCACGCTTTCGGCCGTGGTGCTCCAGAGGGGCATCATTGCCGCACCCGGCGTTTACGACGTTGAAAATCTAAACGTACACGGCTGCGCCGTAAAAACAAACACGGTTCCAACGGGCGCATACCGCGGCTTCGGCGCGCCGCAAACCTTTTTCGCGGTGGAAATGATGATGGAGCATATTGCGAAGGACCTTCGCGAAGAGCCGCTTGCCTTCAAGAAGCGCCATCTCGTAAAGCAGGGCGACATCACCTCCACGGGCGGCAAATACCATTTTCCGGTACCGCTGCCCGCTATGATCGGCGAAGTGGAAAAAATGAGCGATTTCACAAGAAAACGCAAGGAATATGCTCAGATGCAGCAGGGGCGTTACCGCAGAGGGATCGGCATGAGCCTATGGTTCCACGGCGCGGGTTTCACCGGCAGCGGCGAGCGGGATATCATAAAGGCGGTTACACGCCTGCACAAATATCCGGACGGCCGCGTGGAGGTGCTTGCAAGCCAAAGCGACATCGGTCAGGGCATCAAAACCACGCTTTGTAAAATCGTTGCCAACGAGTTGAATATCCCGCTTGAAAAGGTGTTTTATGAAAACCCGGATACGGACAGGGTGCCCGATTCGGGGCCGACGGTCGCCTCGCGAAGCCTGATGACCGTGGGCGAGCTTTTGCGCCGCGCATCGATACGCCTTCGCAGCGAATGGAAGGAAGGAGAGGATCAGCTTATCGAGGAACGTTTCAAAGAGCCGGACTTTGTGATCCCTTTCTATATCGAGAAATTTCAGGGCGACGCATACCCGACCTACGCATGGGCCGCCTGCGCGGCGGAAGTGGAGGTGGATACGCTCACGGGCGTCAACGAGGTGCTCGGCGCATGGGCCAGCTTTGACGTCGGCACGCCGATCGACATGAACATCGTGGTGGGGCAGATGGAAGGCGGTATGCTGCAGGGCCTCGGCTATTCGAGCATGGAGCAGATGGCGGCGGACGCAAAAGGCCGCATCCGGAACAACAGCTTTTCGGATTATATCATCCCGACCTCGGTGGACGTGCCGGTCATGCAGGTGTATATGCACGTGGAGGAATATCCCGGCGGGCCTTACGGCGCGAAAGGCGCGGGCGAGCTGCCGCTTGTAGGGGTCCCGGGCGCATACATGTCCGCTATGGAACAGGCGCTCGGCGGGAAAATTCACCATATACCCTTCGGCGCGGAGGACGCGCTGCGGGTCCAAGAAAAAGTAAAGGAGGCGCGCTGAGATGGAGAAGGGTATCCTATTTACGCTCAACGGAAAGGAAACAGCGTACCACGGCAGCGCCACGGCACGTCTATTGGATGTGCTGCGCGGGGAATATAAGCTGACCGGCGTCAAGTGCGGCTGTAAAGAGGGCGAATGCGGCGCGTGCAGCGTGATTCTCGACGGCAAGCTCGTGAACAGCTGCATGGTGGCGATGGGCAGGGTAAACGGAAGCAGCGTGGTCACCATAGAGGGCTACAGCCAAACGGCACGCTTCAAGGCGCTGGACGCGGCCTATGCATCCGTTTCCGCCGTGCAGTGCGGGTACTGTATCCCGGGCATGCTCCTCGCGAGCGAATGTGTGCTTGCAAAGACGCCCGATCCCACCGAAGAGGACATTCGCAGCGGACTTTCGGGGAACCTCTGCCGCTGCACGGGCTATAACGCGATCGTAAAGGCAATACAAATTGCGGCAAAGGAAGGTGCAGGATTATGGTAAACGGATATGCTCCCGCTTCCTTAAAGGAAGCGCTGGAACTGCGCGCCGCGCATGATGTCATCCCCTATGCGGGCGGTACGGATTTGATGATCGGTGAACACCGGGCGGGCGCGTACTTGTTTTTGAACCGTGTGCCCGAGCTTAAGACCGTTATACGGGAGGACGGCATATTGCGCCTTGGCGCGGGGTGTACTTTCAGCGAACTGATTGAGCACCCGCTGACGCCTGCCTTGCTAAAAGAAGCGCTAAACCTGATCGCGGCGCCCGCCATACGCAACGAAGGTACGATCGGCGGCAACATCGCAAACGGCAGCGCTAAGGCGGACAGCGCCCTGATCTTCTTCGTGGCGGACGCAAAGCTCAAGCTTAAGAGCGTTTCCGGCGAACGTGTGACCCCTATCAAGGAATTTTATCGCGGCAGGAAACAGCTTGACCTAAAACCCGATGAGCTGATAACGGAAATCTTAATGTCCACCAAGTGGCTTGAGCGCTACTATTATAAAAAAGTCGGCGCGAGGAAGGCTTTGGCAATTTCGCGCGTATCGTTTGCAGGGCTTATGCATATCGATAACGGCGTGATCCGGCATTGCGCGACGGCATTCGGCGCGGTGAGCGACGTGGTGATCCGCCGCGACGATATCGACGCTATGCTCATAGGGAAAACCGTTGAGCAGGCAAAAGAAACAAAGAAGGATTACCTGTCCGCTTTTGAACGGGCGATCGTGCCGATCAGGGGACGCGTTTCCGCCGAATACCGAAAAAAGGTGTGCCTGAATTTGCTGGAGGATTTTCTTAGCGCATACGGGATCTAAAAACATTATACCTTTTGCAATGCCGGCTTCCAGATTGGGGTCGGCATACTTATACCCAAACCGGCGCAAAAACAATTTGAGATCGTTTGCCGGATATGCAAATGCTCCCTGCACGACTGAAGTATATATCTTTTATCACAGTCAAATGTCCATGCTGTTTTAGGCGAACGGCAAGTTCTTAAAAAGCGCTGTTATGTGTGAATTTTGTTGGAAAGCTCTGCGCTAAAAAGATTTACAAAAAGGCTCCTGTTTATGTGGACTTTCATAGCCGGTTATAAAAAATTATAAGAAGAAAGAAGCCGATTTTTGGCGCTTTGGAGGACTGGAAATTGTGTGTACCCTTTAAAGGTACCGGGGTTCGAATCTCTCTCCGCCAAAAAGCCCCGTAACCTCTAAGGTGACGGGAACTTTGCCCTGAACCGTCCTTTGAGGCGGAATCCGCATAAATTTTTACAATTAAATTGTGAATTTAATTCAAGATGTGTCTGATCTGGTCGACAATAAATAATATATTGTACTTCTGCCTTGATATTGCATATAATCATGACATCCTAAAATTTAATTCATAATCTCATATCCTTTCTGCGCCAAACGAGGCGCTCGAGGCGCTTTGCTATACAACAGGCTCTTTTACGTGGCCACGAAAGGTCTTGGAGTATATGCAATAGAACAACATAACGAAAGGAGATGAAACTATGGAAATCATCAACCCGAACATGTTGCCCGGCAGTGTTGCTCCTATGTGTCAAGATACCTTAGCGCCACCTCACACGGGGGGCGAAGGTGGTACCTGTACAGTCAAGGGGTGCCCCGTTCTTAACCCTTGGTGTCCTTTGAAGACCTAACCTATTAACTTCAATGCTGTTTTGTAGCGTTAAGCATACACCGGTTCAGATGCTTAGCGCTACAACCAAATTGCCATGACAATTCTATAAAACGAGGGTGCGGTTATGCGTTCGTATAACTAACCGGCCATGGTTCTGCTATGCACATTCATAATGCCTGCCCCACTCTAACGTAAACACTCGCCCTTTGAATTCCCCATCTATGCCGGCGGGGAATATGGCGTTTGCCGCACCCGCATTCTCAAGGGCAAGGAGCGTTGCCGCCCAACTTCTCCGACCTGATTTCTTATCCGGATGGCAACCGTGGCTAATTTCATTCTGCTTACATACTGATCAATAAGGATACGGCATCGCCGCAGCGATGGCGGCGACTCTACAATACGGAGGGATAATATGGGGTACAAGAAATCGTTTTACAATATTGAGATTGAGACTCTGGGGGACGGACGCAAATTAATCTATAATACATATTCTGGTATCTATGGTGCAATGGACAAAAAGACGCAGGCTGCTTACTATGATATTGAAAACATTGATGTCGAGAGTATTCACGATAGTGATCTGCAAAAGGCAATTGAAATCATGGTGAATTCCGGCTATCTTGTGCACTCGGATAAGGATGAGCTAGGAACGCTAAAACTTGAGCGCTCGCGCGCCAAATACCATGACAATACCTTGAGACTCACAATAGCACCTACAATGGATTGCAATATGTGTTGTCCTTACTGTTATGAAAATAAAAACAGTTTAGTCATGAGTAAGAAATTGCAGGAGCAAACAGTTGTGTTTATTGAGGCACATCTTAACGCATATCCCAATATCAAAAGTATGGGGATAACGTGGTATGGCGGCGAGCCACTTATGCAGAAGGAAATTATCTATAGCCTATCGGAAAAAATCATATACCTATGCAAAGCTCGTAATATGGACTATTCTGCAAACATCATAACAAACGGCTCATTGCTTGATGCTGAAACGTCAAAGCGGCTGGTGGAAGATTGCATGGTAGGCCATGCGCAAATAACTATAGACGGAATGCCCGAGTTGCATAATAGAAGGCGAATCCTCATTGACGGTAGTGACAGCCATCAAATTATCATGCAAAACATAGCGGCCTGCAAAGATATCCTTCCAATCAGTGTCCGTATAAACGTAGATAAAGAAAACATGGGAGAGATCGATGAGCTTATAAGGTACTTCCTTGAGGAAAAAAAGTGGATAGATAGTCCCGGATTTTATCTAGCGCCCGTAGAGGATCACTCGGAGGTTTGTACAATCGAAAAGTCCAGCTGTTTGCAAGACGCGCAATTTGCGGAAATCAACACGAAGTATTTGCGAGCAAACTACGCTTTTAACCGCGACAATGTTGCAAAAGAGTTCTTTCCAAGGCGCAGGGCTGTATTTTGCGGCAGCGAATGCGTACAGACATATGTAATAGATCCGGAAGGCTATCTCTATACTTGTTGGCTTCATGTAGGAAACAAAGCGCGCAACTGCGGCCATGTTGGCCAACCCTTTATCATCAATTCGGAATACGCGAAATGGTTGGCTGCCGGTTTGCATGAAAAATGCGAAGCTTGCCAATATTTACCCATGTGCCAAGGCGGATGCGCTAACTTTAGAGTCGGCGGGGATGGCGAACCTCATTGTGTTCATACGCTTTATAGCTATAAGGATAAGCTTAAATTGGCTTATGAAGACTATATCCTGCAAAAATCCAAGCCTACAGCGGCTGCGGAAAAATGAAGATAATTGGGTTCCTAAAAGTGTTCTAATGCGCAAGGCTGATGTATGCTTTTTTGCGCTTATAAGCCTTGCGCTTTGGCTTTTGTCCATGTTTAGATCATTCTTGTGGTGCCCCATAACCAAATGCTGATAGATAATAGTCACGCGGTGTCAATTTTAATTTTTTGTCTCCGGTTCCCTAGTACCTGTTAAGCAGTATGAAATATGCCATATTTGGTGAACTTCGCTTAATAGAGTATGTTTTACCTTTAAAGGTACCGAGCGTTCGAATCTCTCCCCGCCAGAAAAGACATAGCTTTCCATCAAGGAGAAGCTATGTCCTTATATTTTGAGGATGTTTTTCTGTGATTTACTGAAATCCTGTATTTGAACCACCGCCGAAACGTGCTATGAAATATACAATATCGGCATAGCCCCTAACTGTCGCGACAGCTTTTCCCGTAAAAAGGACTCGACCTCTGCGCGTATGTCATTCCGATAGCAGTATTTGCCGCGTCCGCGTCCGGTCATAGTTTCCCGGTCGAAAAGCCGTACGGCATTTGGAAACGCCTCAGTATTAATGACATTTTGTACGAAGCTGTACGTCATCAGTATAATCTCTATAAAGCCGTTTTGCGTGACCTTATCGCTTAGCTCGTCTGCCAGGCGCTCGATCAATTCGCCGTATAAGCGCTTCCAATCCGGAAGCAGGATCACGGGCGCAATCAACAGTCCCACCGGATATCCCGCTTCCGCTACGTCGTTAAGCGCGCGGATTCTTGCGCGCAGCGCAGAGGTGCCTAGTTCTATGCGGCTTATTATTTCCTGCGGGTTCACGCTCATGCGAAATATGGTCTTCGCCTTGTGGTCAAGGTTAAGTAACGGATCTACCATATCAAATTTGGTCGGAAACGTCAGATGCCCGCGGCCTTCGCGCGCAAAATTCTCAATTGTATAGGGCAAATTGTCCGTTATTGTGTTTTCCAGCAGCAAATCGCTGTTGCTGCCGATCTCATAGGTCTGCGGTACAAGGGCCGCAGCATCCTTTTTGAGCAGTTTCTCCAGCATTTGTTCGCGGTTGACAAACAGGCGCAAATAGGCACATTTGTTGTAATTGCAGACCAGATAGCAGTATAAGCACATAGCCCTACAGCCCGAGGATGTGTAGGGTACCAGCCAGTCCGAAACCTTATGGTTGGGCACATACCGATGCGTCTTTCTGACTCCAATGATAAGATGGCTTTTTAGTTTCGCAAAGTCCCGGTTATTCGCGGCTGTCAGATCCAGTATGCGGTTATGGTTCTCTATTTGTATCCAGGGCAAGCTTGCATATTTGCCCCGGAGCTTTTGTCCCAGTATATAGTTAAGCGCACCCGTCTCATAATACACCGCATCAAAGCGCATATCCATTCTTAATCCCTCCTGACTATTTAGTTTGCCGAAAATAAGGGACACTATTTGAGGGTTGGAGGGTTCAATAAAAATAATTTTTTTGCACTAATGTTTCAAAAGGAATCGACGGTTTCGGCGAGAAACGTCTATTCTTTTTGGCGCTTTATTTCTCCTTCTCGATGATTTTCTTTGTCGCACCACCGGAGGCCTAGTCTTTACAGCGTTTCGACCATTTGATTTCCTTAAGTGAAGTAGGAATTCGTCCGTTAAAACAACAGCCGAAAAGGGCACAAGTAAGCGCCTTTAAGGGAAAATTCCTGAAAGGTATCAAATAGAAAAATGGCCGCAATAGTCGGTCATGAACCTTCGTGTTTTCTGAAATTATATGAAACGAATACTTCTGCTACATCCAGCCGCTACGGTAAAATTGCGGCCCCTCATGGGCAAGAAAACGCGGCTTCGGATGATGGAAGCCTCCTATCCCAAAGCCGCCGCTTGTATTTTCTAAATTTGACCGCAAAATATCATCTGCCAAATGACGGCTTTTTATATGCCGCCGCCAACAGTCAGCTTATAGGAGGGCCCATTTTACGTCTACCATAGCATTTCAGCTACATTTCTTTGTTATATTTATTAATATAGTAAACCATAGAAAATACAACGAATAAATAAGCAGCCACAAAAGCAAATATCACATACATATCGACCTGCATAAGCGCAAACGCTAACATCAGCGCGCTGTATACCATCAGCATCAGATCAAACGCTTTTGCTTTTGCTTTGTTGCCGATGGCTATGTTACGCTCATCCCTAGTGTCAATCTCTTTTTGCTTGGCTAAGCTCGGGTGCTTTTTCAAGAAATGAATCGATATTGCTGCACCAAGATTTCCTCCCAATATACCTGCGCCTACACCGAGACAGATATAAGGTAATGTGCGCATAATGCCCTGAGCGTCTGGTAGTGATATTGCAAGCACAAGTCCCGTAATCAGCATTACAAACCCAATCGCCGCAAGCACGACATATTTTCCGACGCTGTTATTTTTCATTACCTTGCTCCTCCTCATAGATAAATATTTCTTCAATACTCATTTCAAAGAATCTGGCTATCTTGAAGGCAAGTATAATGGAGGGATTGTAGCGCCCATTTTCCAGTGAGCTAATTGTTTGTCTGGATACTTCCAAGGCAGCGGCCAGCTCTTCTTGTTTTATCCCTCGTTGTTTGCGAATTTCTTCCAGCCGGTTCTTCACAATCTACCGCCTTTCCATGTAAAGCAAACTTTCCGTATTGATTATGGCATGGAAAACCAGAAATGTCAAGTAGACTTTCCATAAAAAATCCTTGTGCGGAGCTGCGCAAGAATCATGAGAAGAGGACACCCTTTACGAGCATCCTCTCTTTACCCTTCAGAACCTCGAAACGATAGACAAACTCCTTGGGCATATGCATCAAGCTGATAGCGCTGAGAAGCGCGGGGCCCTTTTCGGTATTTTAAAGACGCTGTACGGAACAGGGCACGTGGGAAGCCGAATTTCCATCCTCTTCGGAAAGCGGGCCTCAATATCGCTATGCCGAAGTGCAATGCTCCGACCTTGACACGGACGGTACGGATGAGATCATTGTATTTTACTCCTATGGAAGCTCAGGCGGCGAAGGGGATTTACATATTTATCGCATCGAACCGACAGGCCTCGTGAAAATCATGGCATGTTACGATACTGTGCTGGGGCAGCAACCGTGGATGGCTGCAGGCGCGGCACAGCCTCTGCCTGTCAGTGAACACTGCGTGGGGGTATATGTGTTCTTGGGAGATGACTACCGACTGGCGCTGCGGGTATATCATGATTACCGTGCCAATACCCCTACAAGCGATGATCTAGCTCAGCTGTTTAGCGAATACCGCTTAGGCGAAAACGGCTGGGAGGTTATACGCGAATACGTCACGATAACCTTGTCCGACCGCCTTATTGCCATGCGGGAGACCCTCGCGGGCATTGCAATGCTTGACGACGAATATTGCGTATACGCTTCCTTAGAGGGCGCCGGCGCCGATTTGACGGGCAGCGGACAGGTTTTAGACCGGGTATCCTGCGCAACGATGCAGAAGAATGATGAAAGCGCAGCGGGGTACCTTGTTATTGAAATCCAGCTCTACGGCCAGCCCCGCAAGTTAGCGGCGCTCTATCAGCGCGACGGTAGTATTGGATACAACGTGACAATCTGCGATTTGGACGGCGACGGTGCGGATGAAATTTTGGTTTCCCTGGGCTATTCGGTTTACCGGAACGGCCAGCCTGAGTTCAGATGCTCGGAGATGCATTTGCTGAAATATATCAAGGGGGACTTTAAGGATGCGCTGAGCGTTATCTCCAACGCGCCGTCCGTCGCCGGGGAGTACCGGGATACGCTGTTCATGCCCCCAAACACGGCAGGGCTGGCGATACCGGATGAGAGCTGGGACAACTCGTTTTCATGGGCGGAGCGCGTGGTGTTGAATGGAAAATACTCGATACGGCTCACGCATACTTATCATGACGCGATAGCCGGCTACTCCTACCTTGTCTTCAAGGATGGGGCCTGGAAGCTGGAGCTCCAAAGCGCGGAGGCGTCAGATTGATATAGAAGGAGATCGATATTTTCGTGGAGGAAAACAACCTGATCCATCCTTGGAGGTCAAATGCTCCGCCAATCCCGATGTGCGGGAGATGAAGAAGTTTGCCGTATTATATAAGACCTCCCTTGTGTACGGCAACGGCGGGGTCCTCTGCATGCGCGAAGCGCCCGTTCCCATCGACGCGTAGAATTGTCCTATTCCAGGCAATCTGTTATAACCGGCAAAAGGAAGCAGGCAGGTTGTGGGGGAAATGTTTGGATACAAACCACATCACGTTTCAGAAGCCTAAAGCTAATGAAATATACTTGCATGAGCGAGCAAAAAACATGGCCTGCGGTTTTCCCGTACGGGGAAACCGCAGGCCATGAAAATTCAGATAATCTTACGAGAGTTCCGCTTCAATGTGCTCCGCAGTAAACTCATACCAAACCGCATCGCTTTTCCCGTCCTGCTCCGTCTGGAAAGTTTGGAATGCTTCTTCCGTGACGGATTCATTGCTGACGAAGTATGCTATCGTGAGATCGTCGCCGGTCTGGCTTGATTCCGTGTACGCCAATATCTCCGTATCATAGGCGTCCGGCTGGAATTTCAGCTTCCCATATCCACCGTCGGCCGCACCGTTTGAATAATAAAATGTGCCGTCGGCTTTCAGCTGTTCCAACCCTCGAAAGACGACATTGTACCCGTAAACCTTGCCGTCCGCAAAATGCAGAACTTCATAAAACTCCGGGCTATCGTTTACCGTCAATTCAATAACAACTTCGCTCACTCCGTCGCCGTCCATGTCAAGCACCGCAAAGCGCGATGCCACGAAGGTGGCGCCGTAAAGCTCCTGGTTGGTTAAAAAGTCGTTAAAAAGCAAATCTTTCTTATTGTCTACGCCGAAAAACGCGGCATTGTTCATGAGTACCGCTTTATATGCTTCCGATTCCGGATTACCCGCATTAGCATCGGTCGGCTCGGGTTCCGTCACGCCGCTTGTGGCGTCAGAAGAAGGGGAAATCACTGGAATATCGGTGTCGGTGGGGTCTACAGTGGCCGGGCCGTTCGAGCACGCGGCAACGGAAATGCTTAACGCAAGCACAAGAAACACATAGATGATTCGAGATTTCATTGAAAATTCTCCTTTTCGATAACGTATTCGCAGATATCCTGCCATATTGGATTACCGTTCTTATCCTACACACCTTCCAGCTGTGTAAAACGCACGTCCTTTGAAGCGCCCCCGCCGCCTCAAAACGGGCAGGTTGTATTATACGACATTCCCGAAAAAAGAAAAAGGCATATTCTGTGAATAAAAAGCGGGCGGCGCGCCATGGGATTGAACCGCATTCAACCCTGTGATATGCTGTAAAAAGTAAGGATTCCGTATGATAATCCGTGAATATTTGTACGCAAAACATGGGATGCATAAAACCGCAATATGCTATCCTTTACCTCGGAAAGGAGGACGTGGCAATGCAGTGGGTCGATAGGATGAACCGTGTAATGGAGTACCTGGAGGGGCATTTGACCGAAGAGATCGATCCTAATGCGATCAGCCGTATCATGGCATGCCCCTATTCGGTATTCCAACGCTCGTTTGCTCCTGTTACCGGGATACAGCTGTCGGAATACATCCGCCGCAGGCGGTTATCCTGCGCCGCGTACGAGCTGCAAAATATGGAGCAGCGCGTTTTAGATATCGCCGTAAAATACGGTTATGATTCCGCGGACGCGTTTGCCGCCGCATTTAAGCGTATGCATGGGATCACGCCGCAGGAAGCGAAAAAAACGGATGCCAAACTGAAGTTTTTTGCCCGTCTGAATTTTACATTGATGATCACGGGGGTCAATGAAATGGATTACAGGGTCTTGGACAAAAAAGCTTTCAACGTGCTGGGCATACGGCGGACTACGCCGCAGGGCGGCGGCACATGGGCCATCGTAAAGGCCGACAAAACAGCCGAGAAGATGAGGAAAATCGGCATGCATATGTGTGATCTCGGGCTGTGCTTCGGGTTTGATGCGGATGGCAACAACGACTATCTGTGCGGGGTAGAGTACGGGGGAGAAGCCGTCGAGGGTCTTGATATGTATCGGTATCCCGATACTGCATGGCTCGTGTTCACCGCCAAAGGAACGATTTCCGGCGGGGTCCTCGGGCAAACATGGAAGCGCATTTACGGGGAGTTCATGCCCCAAAGCGAGTATGAGCAACTGGATTTGCCGACCATCGAGCAATATGTCGAATGGGATGAAGCGGCGGATCGCTGCCACGTGGATATTTTTATTCCCGTTAAGTAAAGCTGAATGAATCCTTGACAGGAGAAACGGATTGCTGTACCCTGTAGTTGAACGATGTTCAATTATGGGGTATTTTTATGAAATCGGATGAGACCAAAGAGAAGATCATTGCGCAGACCATAGATTTGATTCGGGAATCGAACGGATTAACGGAGAAGATAACCATCCGCAAGATCGCCGAAAAAGCAAACGTGGGAATAGGGCTTATCAACCACTACTTCGGTACGAAGGAAAAGCTGATCGGGGAATGCGTTGAAAGGATCATCGGCGGGGTGATAGGCGCTTTTCGCCCTGCCCTCGTGGAAGGTGAGGACTCTATCGGAACGACCAAACGCGTGGCGAAGCAGGTAATGGATTTTTTGATGGAGAACCCCGAAATATCAAAAATCTCCATTCTGGGGGATATGACTGAGCCCCAAGAGGCGGATAACACCATGGGGACCGTCCGCGGCTTTGGCACGAGGCTGTCCGGCGGGGACATGCAAAGCTATCATAAACGCAACGCGTTTATGATGACCGCCGCTATGCAGGTAGCGTTTTTACGAAAGGACGTTTTACGCCGGACGCTGGGCGTTGATTTTTATGATAAGGCGCAAAGAGACGCTTTTATCGACGATTTGATAGAGAGGTTTGGTGTTCTATGAATTACGTTACGGGCAATAAAGAAGAATGGGAAGAGGCTTTTGAACATCGGCATCCCAACTGGGGAGACGAGAATTATATGCGGCTGCTGAACGAAAAGCTTCCGTTTCTATGCTCGGATGTCGTGGCCGAACTGCAAGCCATGGACCTTGCAAACAAAAGCATGGCGCAGTTTTGCCGCAACAACGGCAGAGAACTGTTGTCCGTTATGCAGTTGAACGCGCCTACTCGTATTTCCGGGAGGCTCCTTGGATCGAAAATGAAGGCATGGGCTATATGTCGGAAAGCTACCCGTCCAAAACCTATACCAGCTTCTCGCACACGATGGGCAGCATCATCAACAATATCGGCAAGTCTCAAATGAAGGTCGGCAGGCTTATGGAATTCGATTACGATATCGGTATGTCGGATGTATACGACGGGAAAGGAATGCCGCTGTCCTTTATACTGATTACGGAAAAATAGAGAGGTCCAACACCATGCTGTATCTTATCATCAACGGAAGCCCGCACAAGGGCAATACGTGGAAACTGGCGCTTCGGGCGACGGAATATATCCTTAAGGAGGATCCGGCGGCGGAATTCAATACGGTCCATTTGGCGGAAGCCGGATTGCCTTTTTGCATCGGGTGCAGCGCCTGCTTCCGGCTGGGGCATGAGAAATGCCCGCACAGCGACATCGTCGGTGAGATCATCCGTAAAATCGAGGCGGCGGACGGCGTAATCGTGCTGTCCTCCACCTTCAATATGCGGGAAACGGCGCTTTTAAAAAACCTGTTCGACCATCTGTGCTTTATGCTGCATCGCCCGCGCTTTTTCCAAAGCAAGGCGCTTGTACTCACCACCACGGGCGGCGTGGGGGCAGAGCAGTCGGCAAAAAGCATTGCGGACTTTCTCAAAGGGATCGGGTTCAACCGCTGCTATTCGTTTGGAGCCGCCGCATACAGCTGGAACGATTATACGATCAGCGGGAAGACCGCACAGCGGCTTGAGAAAACCGTTCGCCGCTTCCAGCGGGATGTCGCTTCAAAAAAACTGCATAGCCCATCTACGCTGCTTTTGATCCCGTACAATCTTTTCCGTGGCATGTCCTTAGCATGTGTGAAGGGTACGGAGTATGAGGCGTACGACGGGATCCACTGGACGGAGGAATGCCGGAAAAACGGCGTGTACGACCGCTCCGTTCCCGTTCCGTTTTACAAAAAGCCGCTCGGGCAGCTTTTTTACGGAATCGGCAAGATGGCGGGGAAGCGCATGGTAGTTACCTATAAAAAATAAATGTCGTTTATCATTATAAGAATCTGAAAGGATGGTGCGTTAACATGGATAAAGATCATACGGGCATAGTCGTTGAAGAAGCTTTGGACGATAACCTTCTCATAAATTCGCTTGCCGTGCAAAGCGTCCGTATTACGGGTCATAAAAGAAGACAGGATAGGTGGCATCTGTACGAGGTAAAAGTATCGCTGGATGAAATCGATCAACTGGCAAAACATGTTACCGATAATTGGTATATTCATTTTTGGAAGGATTCAAAAATCGTGGCCCTATTTAAAGACCACAGATTTGAATTTGATTATGACATAGCGGAAACTTGGAAAGAGGTTTTGGAATACGGGCGTTCCATAGGAATTCCCGATGAGCAATTGGACTTTCCGATTCAGGGCTTATAAAGAAAGCGAATGGCGTGAAAAAGGCGTCGCCTATTTTTCGTAAGCCTGGCAGGACGGGCAGTAATAGATATTGCCGCCCAGATACGCTTCCCTTACGATAGTCGTCTTGCAGACGGGGCAGGGGCTTTGGACCGTCTTTTTGGATAGAACGGTCGTATAGCCGCCTTCATGGCCGAAGAGGTCCTTTTCGGTATCGCGTCCGCCGCGGCGCACCATATCGCTTAGCGTCGTTTTTACACTTTTATAAAGCTTTCCCTTCGCGCCGCCGGAGAGTTTTTCGAGCTTCGTTTTAGGGTTGATGCCGGCGTAAAACAAAATGTCTTGCAAAACGCCGTTTCCGACGCCCGGAATGCGCTGCTCGGTTGCGAGGAAGGCTTTTACGCTGAGGCTCGGTTTTACGCTATTCCACAGCGCGTCAAAATATTTTTCGTTAAACGCATCGCTCAGCGGGGAAGGCGCTTTGTTACATGTGTAGCCATCGGGCAGGCCGTTCTCGGAAGCAGGGTAGCAGAACATGGAGCCCCACATCTGCACGGTGCAGGAGAGGTGGGAACAGTCCTCGAATTCGAGCAGAAGCTGATGGCTTTTTGGAAGCTTTTCGCCCGGCGCGTGGTTCTTGATGGGCGTGCTTATCACAAGCAGCATGTCGGCTTTTTGGCCAGAAGGATCGGTGCAGACGATCTCCGTATTGCCGACGCAGGTATATTCGGTGCCGGGGTTGGCGGAAGCAATCTTTCTGCCGGCGAGTTTTTCGTTATATGCCGTCGGGTCCCCCGTAAACCACGCAAAGGCGTGCGGGTGCGCGTTTGCGATGGCATTTGAAATGGTTTTGCCTGCAAGGGTCCTGTTGATCTGTTCCGCCAAAACATAGGCCTCGGGTAGTTCGATCATAGCTTTTCTCCTTTAATACATGGGCGTCAGGCCGTATTCAAGCTCCAGCAGTCTAAAATAAAAGGGGATCATGCCGACGTCGAAATCATCGAAAAAGAAACATTGGTAAATGCAGCCAGTATGCGCTTGATCGTTAAGCGACCAGTGAAGGCGGTATTTACAGAAGTCCTTCGTAGACCCTTGAAAGCCGCAATACGTGCAGCTGTCCTTTTCAAAGGGCGCTTTTAAGGAGGAGGGCAGCCGTTCGATAAAGTCCCGATAGTTATCCATAGTCGAAAGCTTCAGCGTCAAACGGTATTTTGAACGTCCCAGCGCGGAATATTCCGTATCGACGATGCGCGCGATGCGTTTGGACTTATAATGATATTCGCCGTCGAATTTGAAATCCTTGTACCGAAGCGAGTACGTATAAAACGCGATGCTGAAGGCCTTTTGCTCCGGCGAATAACAAAGGTAGTTCGCCTCCTCCGCAATCCATGTTGGCAGAGGTATTTGAGAAAGCTCGGCGGTGATCTTATAGTCGAACCGGTAGAAGTGGTGATGGAACTCCTTTGGCAGGAGCCTACACTCCCTTCGGTCGTCCTTAAGCGCGTCCCAGCATGCGCAGTAGGCCTTTATCGTATCGATCATGTGCGGGCTGTCGGGAAATTCCACCGAGAATTCCGCGCCCTCATTTTCCGTGGGAGCGCCGCCGGGGCCGGAGAACACAAAGCCGAAATCGCGCAGCCTCTCGAGTATAAGGCGATGCTTGGGTATTGCTTTGCTCTTGGCGGTAAACGCGGCTTTTTGTACGGTAAGTACGTGGTCGTGTACAGTACCGCATAGAAACACGGCGCTGAGCGTATCCGCAAACCGGTGGATGGTGCGCATGCTGTCCCGCGCAAGGTTGTAATCGCCGCTTTCCGCATCTAAAAGCGGCAGGCCGTAGGCCTCCGGCTCTCGCGCCATATGGAGATAAACGCTTTTTGCAAGTACGCAAAGCTGTGAGAAATGCGCGGGGTACTCCTTGGGCAGACCGCGCCGTACCGGATAATCCTCCGGTACGGCGATGATCTGAGACGCAAAGCGCTCTGCCTGATGCTGTATGTGGTAACGGTATTTTGCGGCTGTCATTGAGACTGTCTCCGATCCGATTTATTTTTTCCACCGCTTCAGCGTGGGGAAGAACGCCTGCATAGCTTTTCTTGCCGCGTCCTCGCTGCCGTATTGCTCCTTGGAATACGGCACGCATATCTCGATCATTTCCTCCATCGTGCCGTTCGTGGTGAATGCGCCGTTTTCGTAGCAGTAACGGCAATAGTCGGCGTTCTTGCCGCCGTCCGAATCGGTGCCGTACTCCTCCGTACCGCTTAACGGCATCCCGCAGCTTTGGCAAAAGAGTATGTTTTCCATCTTTTGCGCCTCCTTTGTTGTTTTACCTATAGCATAATTGGTGAAATATGACAGCTGCGCGTCAAATTATAAATAGGCCTTTAAAATTTTTTGCAGTTTTTCCCTGATCACAACTTTGATGCGCTCGGGCTCAAGCACCTCTATGTATTCGCCAAAGGAGAGGATAAAACCGTATACCCATTCGTCCTCGGGCCATGTGACGCTTACGGTATAGCTGCCGTCGCCGTTTTTTACGAACATATCCGCGCCGAATTCGTCATAAACGCGATAGGCCATTTCGGGTGCGATTTTGAGTTTGAGGTCGATCTCATACTCCTTTTTTTGTTCTACCGGCGCAGGCGTTTCGTAAAGAAGTTTTCGCTCCGCAAATACCTCGTCTGTCAGCACAGGGTCTACCATGCGGGTCAGGCGAAACATCCTTACGTCGTGCTTTAAAAGGCAAAAACCCTTTACGTACCATGCCCGGTGCTTAAACCAAAGCTGTAGGGGCTCTATGCGGCGGAGCGTTCTTTCCCCTTTGGTGCCGTAATAGGAAAATTCGAGCACTCTTTTTTCGAGGATTGCGGTCTTTACGAGCCGGAATATCTCGCCGTTGTGCTCGCCCCAATCGGAAAAATCCACCTCGAGCCAGCTTACGGTGCTCTTGTTGAACAGGCTTGAAAGTTTGTCGAGCACGGCCTCCGCGTCTTCGGCCTTCACGGCGCGAAGTCCTTGCAAAGCGGATAATATCTCGTTTTGCTCCGCTTCGCTCAAAAGGGATTTGTTCAGCACAAAATCCTCCATGAGGCTTATGCCGCCGCCCTTTCCCTTCGTGGTGTAAACGGGAACGCCCGCAAGCGCGAGCGTGTCGATATCGCGGTAAATAGTGCGCTGCGATACCTCAAAGCGCTCTGCGAGCTCCTTCGCGGTCACGGTGTTTTTGTTCATCAGTATGTAGATGATTTCAAAAAGCCTGTTTATCTGCATTGTGTACTCCTCATTTTCATTATAAATGGGAAACCTGACATCTGCACGTCTTATTTATAGCGCTGCATGGGAGGGATATTTAAAAAGATTTGTTTCCGCTGTGCCTTTGCGATAAAATAATAAAAAGGAATGACCGGTTTAGGAGCGGATATGGAAAAAGAGCTTACGCATCTCGATAAAAAGGGAGCCGCACGCATGGTGGACGTGAGCGCCAAGGAATCTGCGCGCCGCGAGGCCATAGCGCAAAGCGTCGTGGAGATGAGGCCCGAAACGCTTGCGCTGATCGTCGCAAACGGCATCCCCAAGGGCGACGTTTTCGCTGTGGCGCGCGTGGCGGGCATCATGGCTGCAAAAAAAACGAGCGAGCTCATCCCCCTATGCCATCCGCTTCCCATAGAGTCCGTTTTGGTCGAACTCATGCCCGAGCCGCCTGGCCGCGTCCGCATCACGGCGACGGTCGCGTGCGTTTACCGTACGGGCGTCGAAATGGAGGCGCTCACCGCGGCAAGCGTTGCTGCGCTCACGGTCTACGATATGTGCAAGGCGGTCGACCGCGGCATGACCGTGCGCGAAACCTGCCTTCTTTCAAAATCCGGCGGCGCGTCGGGCGAATATAAGCGTAAGGATATTCAATTGTAATAATTTGGAGGCGGCTTTGCAGGATACATTCGGCCGCGATATCGGCTATCTTCGGCTTTCTATTACGGAAAGGTGCACGCTCAAGTGCGCCTATTGTCGTGCATCCCAAGGCCTTTGCCCCAAGGCGGAGGAGCTTTCGGCCCCGGATATCATTCGTATCGTCCGCGTCATGGCGGATCTCGGCGTTACGAAGGTGCGCCTTACGGGCGGCGAGCCCATGCTCCGAAAGGACTTGGAGGAGATCACATCAGGCGTCAAGGCGGTACGTGGAATACGCGAGCTTGCCATGACCACGAACGCCCAGCATCTTTCTGGCCGAGCGGGGAAGCTCAAGAGCCTGGGACTCGACCGGTTGAACATCAGCCTCGATTCCTTAAAGGAAGAGCGTTACCGCGAGCTGACGGGCGGCGGGGAACTGAAGCGCGTGCTGAAAGGTATCGACGAGGCGCTTCTTTCGGAGCTTACTCCCCTAAAGTTCAACGTCGTGCTCATACGTGGCGTGAATGATGACGAGATCGACGATTTTATTTCCCTAGCTAAAGAAAAGCCCATAGACGTGCGCTTTATCGAGCTCATGCCCATCGGCAACCGCTTCGATGCAGATGCGCGCATCCCCACGGATGAAATACTCTCATCACACCCGTATTTAACGCCGCTCCCGCCAAGAAGCGAAAATCAGCCCGCGAAGGAGTATACGGCGGAGGGCTTTTTAGGAAGGGTCGGCTTCATAAGCCCACTTTCGCATAAGTTTTGCGCAAGCTGCAACCGCGTGCGCGTGATGAGCGACGGCACGCTTCGCCCGTGTTTGGGCAGCAATCTGGAGATATCCCTAAAGGATGCGCTCCGAAACGAAGACGATGCGGCACTTGCGGCGCTCATGCAAAATGCCGTTTTATGTAAACCCAAAGAGCATGATTTGAACGCTTTCGTATCGGAAAAGAACATGAGCAGGATCGGAGGATAACGCGTTGCCGAGCATCGTTTCCGTCAACATAAGCCTCAAAAAGGGCACGTTCAAGCAGCCCGTAGGAAAGGCGCAGCTTAAAATAGACTACGGCATCATGGGCGACGCGCACGCAGGGAACTGGCACCGCCAGATAAGCCTACTCGCGCAGGAAAGCATCGATAAAATGACCGCCATGGGCGGTACGGATCTTACGCCCGGCAAATTCGCCGAAAACGTTACCACGGCGGGTATCGAGCTCTATACGCTTCCCGTGGGCACGAAACTCCGCCTCGGCAGCGCGCTTGTGGAGGTGACGCAGGTCGGCAAGGAATGTCATCAGCATTGCGAGATCTATAAGAAGATCGGCAATTGCGTGATGCCGCGCGAGGGCATTTTCGTGAAGGTGCTCGAAGAGGGCGAAATACGCGCGGGCGATACTATCGAGATCGTTTAAATTCCATTATTTACCAAAAAAATTTTTAGTAGAGCATAAAAAAGCGTTGTTCTTGCGCGAGAACAATGCTATTATTATGCCATGAAATATATTGAGACTAAAAACGCCGTGGGGCATGTGCTTTGCCACGACCATACGCGCATCGTCAAGGATCAGATGAAGGGTGTGCAGTTCAAAAAGGGGCATGTCGTCACGGAGGAGGACATACCGCTTCTTCTTGCCATGGGGAAGGACCGCCTTTATGTTTGGGAGGTCGATGAAACCAAGCTCCATGAAAACGACGCCGCAGAGCGCCTCGTTGCGCTGTGCAGAAACGACTTTATGCGCGAAGGCGAAGTAAGCGAGGGAAAGATTGAGCTGTTTTCCGAGATCGACGGCCTTTTTCATGTGGACGTTACCCGGCTTGACGCCGTAAACGACGTCGAAGAGGTCATGATTGCCACGCGGCACAGCCTGACCCCCGTAAAAAAAGGGGATAAGCTTTGCGGCACGCGCGTGATACCGCTCGTCATCGATAAATCGCGCATTGAGGAGGCGGAATGCATTGCGGGCGATAAGCCGCTACTGGAGATACTGCCGTTCAGGCTAAACACCGCGGGCATCGTAACGACCGGAAACGAGGTGTTTCACGGCCGCATTCAGGATACGTTCACGCCCGTCGTCATAGAAAAGCTCAAGGCCTACGGCATTGAAACGGTTGCGCACGAGGTGAGCGACGACGAAATCGAGCACATCGAAAGCGCCATCCGCAAGGTGCGTGAAAAAGGCGTGGATGTGGTGCTCTGTACGGGCGGCATGAGCGTCGATCCCGATGATATGACCCCTGCCGCCATCAAAAAAAGCGGTGCAAATATTGTCACCTACGGCGCGCCCGTTCTGCCAGGCGCCATGTTTTTGCTGGGGTATTACGAGGACGGCGTGCCCGTGATGGGCCTGCCCGGCTGCGTCATGTACGCAAAGGCCACTATATTCGATATCGTTTTGCCGCGGATCGCGGCGGGCGTGCGCGTGTCAAGAAAGGATATCACTACGCTTGGCAACGGCGGGCTGTGTCTAGGTTGCCCCGTATGCACGTTCCCCAACTGCGGCTTCGGGAAAGGCTCCCGATAAAGAAATGCCCAATCATTTAAAAAGGAGAATTTTTCAAATGAACAAGAAACCCGTTTTAGCGCTTTGCCTTGCTTGCGCTATGACCGCCGCCATGCTGGGCGGCTGCACCGCGGCTCCCGCGGAACCCACGCCCGAGCCTACCGTTGCGCCTACGGTCGCGCCGACGGAAGCGCCCACGCCCGAGCCCACGGCGGAGCCTGTTGAACTCACCATCTTCGCCGCCGCTTCCATGACGGAGTCGCTCAATCAGATCGCGGAAATGTATAAGCAAGTCGCACCCAATGTGACGCTCGTGTTCAACTTCGATTCCAGCGGTACGCTTAAGACGCAGATACAGGAAGGCGCGGAGGCCGATGCGTTCATTTCCGCGGGCCAGCTCCAGATGAACCAGCTCGACATAACCGCCGCAGCCGACGTCAACACCGAAAGCCTCGATTTTGTGGACGCAGCCACGCGCTTCAACCTTGTGACCAACACCGTGGTGCTCATCGTCCCGAACGGTTCTGCAAAGGGCATCACCTCCTTTGACGATGTAGCAACCGATAAGGTGGGCCTCATCGCGCTCGGCAACTCCGACGTGCCGGTAGGCCAGTACTCGCAGGATGTATTCACCTACATGGGAGTTTGGGATAAGCTCAACGACGAAAAGAAGATCTCCTTCGGCACCAACGTGAAGGAGGTTCTTACGCAGGTGGAGACCGGCGCTGTGGACTGCGGCGTCGTGTACATTTCCGATGCGGCTACTTCGGACGGTGTGACGGTGGTCGCCGCCGCACCCGAGGGCAGCCATAAGCCCGTCAGCTATCCCGCCGCAGTCTTAAAGACATCTCAAAACCCCGAGGCCGCCGCGGCATTCCTCGACTTCCTCAAGACCGACGCATGCTCCGCGGTATTCATGGACATCGGCTTCGGCATCCCCGAAAGGTAAGAAAATAGAAGGGGTATCGAACCGCAAAGTTTCTGATCCCCCTACTTTCATGCTTCCCTTCCCCTAAGGGAATGGTATACAATGAAATGGGCCGCGGATGAAGCGCTGTCTTTGTCGGCGGCCCGCTTTTTCAAAGAAAGGAGGCCTAAAATGGATCTGTTTCCTCTTTTCAACTCCTTGCGTATATCGCTCATTTCCACGGCGATCATCTTCTTTTTAGGCATTTTTCTCGCTTACTATGTGGCGAAAACGCCGCGTATCATAAAGGGTGTACTCGATTGCGTGCTCACGCTCCCCATGGTGCTGCCACCCACGGTCGTGGGCTTTTTCCTGTTGAAGACCATCGGCCCCAACGGCCCCGCCGGCTCTCTTTTGCTTAAGTGGTTCGATTTAAAGGTGGCCATGACATGGTACGCTTCCATCTTCGCCACGGGCATCGTGGCGCTGCCACTCATGTACCGTACCGTGCGCGGCGCTTTGGAGGCGGTTGATCAAAACCTTGTCTATTCGGGTAAAACGCTGGGGCTTTCCAATACGTATATCTTTTGGCGCATACTTTTGCCCAACTGCAAGCAGGGGATCTTGGCGGGTACGGTGCTTGCGTTTGCCAGGGCTTTAGGCGAATATGGCGCGACCAGCATGGTATCGGGCTATATCCCGGGGAGAACGGCTACCATCTCCACCACCGTTTATCAGCTCTGGCGCGAGGGCAACGATGAGCTTGCCTACAAATGGGTGTTCATCAATCTCGCCATTTCGTTTGTTGTGCTCGTTGCCGTAAACCTGTTGGAAAAGCGGCGCAGCCCCGGCGCAGCCCGTGCGCGGGAGGGCTTCTGATGGCGATAAGCGTAAACATCAAAAAAAGATACCCGGATTTTACGCTCGATGTGAATTTTGAGGCAAAAAACGGTGTGATGGCGCTCCTCGGCGCATCCGGCTGCGGGAAAAGCCTTACTTTAAAATGCATCGCGGGCGTGGTGAAACCGGACGAGGGCTTCATCGTCGCCGACGGCGTGACGTTTTTCGATTCCGAGTGCAAAATAAACCTTTCCCCACAGAAGCGGCGCGTGGGGCTTTTGTTCCAAAACTATGCGCTTTTCCCCAATATGACGGTGGAAAAAAACATACTTACGGGACTTTCGCGCGAAAGGGGAAGAGCCGTGAAGGAGGAAAAGCTCAAGCGCATCGTGCACGCATTCCGCCTAGAGGGCTTGGAAAGGCACTATCCCAACGAACTTTCGGGCGGACAGGCTCAGCGCGTGGCGCTCGCGCGCATCCTCGCGGGGGAGCCGGGCGTTTTGATGCTGGACGAGCCTTTCGCCGCGCTCGACAGCTATTTGAAATGGAAGCTCGAACAGGAACTTATGGATACCTTGAGCGCGTTTCCCGGCACGACGCTTTACGTTTCGCATAGCCGCGACGAGGTATATCGATTGAGCCAAAGCGTGTGCGTCATGCAAAACGGCAAGACCGAGCCCGTCGTGCATGTGAAATCCCTCTTCACGGAGCCGAAAACGCTCTCCGCGGCGCTCCTTTCCGGCTGCAAAAACTTCTCGCGCGCGAAGCGCGTGGGGGAGAACAGCGTGTATGCCGCCGATTGGGGCGTCGAGCTCGACTGCGGCCGCAGGGTGCCGGAGGACGTTTCCTTCATCGGCGTGCGGGCGCACAACCTGCGCCTTTCGGATACAGAGGGCGGCAACCGCGTCAAATGCCGCGTGGAGCGCGCCGTGGAGGACGTTTTTTCCCATATCGCCGTGCTGCGCCCCGAAAACGCCTTAACGGATTCGGACTACGCCGAAATACGCGTGGAGACGCAAAAGGAACTTGCAGACCAATTTATTGTGGGCGCGTCGGCCGAGGTCTTTATACGTCCCGAGGATATTATGTTACTGAAATAAAAGGAGGCGCCCCCATGTATACGGCATCCGTCATCACCGTAAGTGACAAGGGATTTAGGGGCGAGCGCGAGGATACTGCGGGCCCGCTTGCCGCCGAGCTTTTAAAGGAGGCGGGGTACGATGTCAAAGCCGCTTCCATAGTGCCCGACGAGAGAGAAAGGATCGAGGTGGAGCTCAAACGGCACGCGGACGAGCTCCATATAAACCTCATCCTCACGACGGGCGGGACGGGCTTCAGCCCGCGTGACGTCACGCCGGAGGCGACGCTCGCCGTGTGCGAGCGCGCAGTGCCGGGCATACCCGAGGCCATGCGTTACGCGAGCATGACCGTTACCGACAGGGCCATGCTTTCCCGCGCGGCCGCGGGGATACGGAAAAGTTCCCTCATCGTTAACCTTCCGGGCAGCCCCAAGGCGGTGAAGGAAAACCTTCTCCCCGTGCTGCCAGCCCTCGAGCACGGGCTTGCCATGCTCCTCGGCAGAAAAAACGAATGCGCGGCGGAGCATAAGGATCACCGATAGACGCGCACATTTCATCAGGGATGGGAGGAGGAAAGCAGTGCACATACTCATCATCGACGCGCAGGGCGGCGGCATAGGCAAGCAGCTTGTGAGCGCCATCAAGGCGAATTTTCCGGCGTACAGGGTGACCGCCGTCGGCACCAACAGCGCCGCCACGGCGGCCATGCTCAAAGCCGGCGCGGACGACGCCGCCACGGGCGAAAACGCGGTAGCCGTTTGCTGTAAGCGGGTGGACGTGATACTTGGTCCCATCGGCATCGTGATCGCCGATTCCATGCTCGGCGAGGTAACGCCCAAAATGGCGGTATCCGTCGGACAAAGCGCCGCGAAAAGGATACTCATCCCCGTCAGCCATTGCGACAGCATCGTGGTGGGCGTGGATGATCTTGCCATGGGGAAGCTTATCCAAAACGCCGTGGAAAAGCTCAGGGCGTTGTAAAACCGCTCCGGTTGAATTTTTCGTACGCCGTATGTTATTATATAGGATAGCTTCATGAAGAAGCCGAAGTTCTCCGACGGGAACTGCGCGTTTACCGATACATGCTTGTACATGCTCGCTTGGGTTGCCATGAAGGCGATCGACCGGCCGCAGCCGGCTCGCTTTTTTGGCAATTTTTATTGGAGGTAAACCTTATATGCACATGGCGGATGCACTTTTGTCGCCCGCGGTCGGCGTTGCGATGTGCGCTGTGAGCGCGGGGGCGATGGCCTACTCCTCGGCAAAGATCAAGCGGGACGAGCTCAGTGAAAAAAAGCTGCCCGTGATGGCGGTGGCGGGTGCGTTCGTGTTCGCGGCGCAGATGATCAATTTCACCATTCCAGGAACGGGCTCGAGCGGCCATATCGGCGGCGGCATCTTGCTCGCGGCGCTTCTCGGCGGCTTTCCGGCCCTTCTCACAATCGCGGCGGTGCTCGTGATACAGGCTCTGTTTTTTGCGGACGGGGGGTTATTGGCGCTCGGGTGCAACATCTTCAACATGGGCGTGCTGCCATGCCTTATCGTGTATCCGCTCATCTTCAAACCCCTTACCCAAAAGGGGTTTACAGGAAAGCGCCTGAGCCTTGCTTCCATACTTTCTGTGGTCATGGGGCTTCAGTTAGGCGCTTTTTCGGTGGTGCTTGAAACGCTTGCCTCGGGCGTTACCGAGCTTCCGTTCTCGGCGTTTCTTGCCTTGATGCAGCCCATCCACCTCGCTATCGGCATCGTGGAGGGGATCGTCACGGCGGCGGTGCTCGTTTTCGTCCATAAACTGCGTCCCGAAATTTTAGAGAGTGTGCGAGAGCGCGGCGCGATAGGGAAAACCGTTTCCGTGAAAAAGACCGTAATCGCGCTGGCGGTCGTTACGGCTCTTGTGGGCGGCGGGTTGTCTTTATTTGCCTCCGCATACCCCGATGGGCTTGAATGGTCCATGGAAAAGGTCGCCGGCACGGCGGAGATCGAGGCTTCGGGCGGCATTTATGACGGCGCGGCGGCCGCGCAGGATGCGACGGCTTTTATGCCGGATTATGCGTTTGCTTCCGACACAGAAAATGCCGTGGGCACGAGCGTCGCGGGTATTGTGGGTTCCGCCGTTACCTTCGCGCTTGCGGGGGTGGTCGGCTTAGGCACCGCATTGGTAAAAAAGAAAAAGAAAGCGGCCGTATAACGGGCGTTTTTAAAAAGGCGGCGAGAGGGTTTCCGCCGCCTTTCCAAATCGGGAGCATTCATGGCAAACATACGCGCAAAATTGCAGGAAATCTATTCGCTGGAGCAGCTCGCGTCCGGTGGATCTGTCATCCACAGGCTGCATCCCAACGCGAAGCTTCTTGCGACGCTTGCTTATATTGTGTGCGTGGTGTCGTTTGGCCGCTACGAGCTATATCGCCTCGCGCCCTATGCTTTTTACCCAGTGCTTCTTATGGCGCTCGCGGAGATACCCTCTCAAATGATCCTCAAGCGCGCTCTCGTGGCGCTGCCGTTTGTGCTGTTTGCGGGCATTTCCAACCTTATCTTCAACCGGGCGGCCGCAATGCGGCTCGGCGGTGTTGCGATAAGCTATGGCGCGGTAAGCTTCCTTGCTATGCTTTTGCGTACGTTCCTTTGCGTGGCGGCGGTGCTCATTCTCGTGGCGGTCACGCCTTTTCACGAGATGACGGGCGCGCTCAAACGCCTTCACATGCCCGATCTTATTGTGAATTTGATCGAAATGATCTACCGTTACCTTGGCACGCTCGCGGAGGAAGTTTCGGGTATGTACACGGCTTATGCTCTTCGGAGCCCCAACGGGCGCGGCGTCGCCATGAAGCACATGGGAAGCTTTGCAGGGCAGCTTCTTCTAAGGAGTTTCGACCGCGCGGAACGCGTTTACAACGCCATGCAGTGCCGCGGCTATCCGGCTTTCGGGTGCGCGGCTTTCAAAAAACGCTTTACGGCGGCGGACGGGCTGTTTCTCTTTTTGACTGCGGGTTCGTCCGTCCTGTTCCGCCTCATGGACGTGCAGGGGGCGCTCGGGGCATGGCTGGAGGGGATCTTTTGATGCTTATAATCAACGATCTTTCGGTCGTCTATCCCGATAGCACCCGCGCGGTGGACGCGCTGAGCCTTACGCTCGGCGGCGGGGAAAGCGTGGCGCTTATCGGCGCGAACGGCGCGGGCAAGACCTCGCTCATCATGGCCGTCGTAGGCGTGCTCCCCTCGGCAGGCGAAATCGTCGTGGACGGCATAAAGCTCAACAAAGAAACGGTGCGCTCCGTCCGCGCTTTGGCAGGCGTGGTGTTTCAAAACCCCGACGACCAGCTTTTTATGCCCACGGTCTATGAGGACGTGGCGTTCGGCCCGAGGAATTTGGGCGTGGAGGACGTTGACGCGCGGGTGGAGAAATATCTGGCGATGCTTCACATTTCCCATCTGCGCAGCAAAAATGCCGCAAGGCTTTCCGGCGGCGAAAAGCGCATGGCAGCGCTCGCGTCGGTGCTCGCGATGGAGCCTAAGCTCGTGCTGTTTGACGAGCCGAGCGCGTTTTTGGACCCCAAAGCGCGGCGAAGCCTCATCCAAACGCTCAACGGCCTTGACCGCACCAAGCTCGTCGCTACGCATGACCTCGCCTTTGCTCTGGAAACCTGCAAGCGTGCCGTGCTTTTGAAAGAAGGCAAGGTATTTGCGGATGGACTATCGAACGAAATATTATTCAACGAAAAACTGATGGATGCGTGCGGTGTGGAAGCCATCCCGCCGTACCGTAAGGGGAGCGGCGTATGACGTTTGCGGAGTTTTTCAAAGTTACGGGCCGGATGGGGAGGTAATTATGGAGCAAAAAGAGATACGGGAATTGCTGCAACGGGTATCCTCGGGCGAGGTGAATGTAGATGACGCTGTTTTAAAGCTCAAAATGGCCCCTTTCGAGGATTTGGGCTTTGCCAAGCTCGATTCTCACCGCGGCATACGCCAGGGCGTGGCAGAGGTGATCTACGGCGCGGGCAAAACGCCGGAGCAGATCAAAAAGATTGCCCTGTCCATGCTCGAAAATGGGCAAAAGACCATCCTCATCACGCGGTTTGCTCCGGAAGCCGCAAAAGCCGTGCGGGAGGAGCTTCCCTTTACCTATCATGAAATAGGCCGTATCGGCGTCGTCGGCGATATGCCGAAAGCCTCGGGCATGGGCGAGATCGTCGTGGCGACGGGCGGCACCAGCGATATGCTCGTGGCAGAGGAAGCGGCGCTTACGGCCGAAGCGCTCGGCAACCGCGTAACGCGCCTTTACGACGTGGGCGTGGCGGGGCTTCACAGGCTTCTTTGGCACATGGAAGAGATCATGCGCGCCCGCGTGATCATCGCCATCGCGGGGATGGAGGGGGCTTTGGCAAGCGTCATCGGCGGCCTTGCGGACTGCCCCGTGATCGCCGTGCCGACGAGCGTAGGCTACGGCGCGTCCTTTAACGGTCTTTCGGCGCTTCTTTCCATGCTCAATTCCTGCTCGAGCGGCGTGAGCGTGGTCAACATCGACAACGGCTTCGGCGCCGGTTATCTCGCGAGCATGATCAACCATATGGGGGAGGCAGGCAATAAATAAATGAGAACACTTTATCTCGAATGCAATATGGGCGCGGCAGGCGATATGCTCATGGCCGCGCTTTTGGAACTGATTTTGGACAAGGACGCATTCCTCGATAAGCTCAACGGCCTTAAGATTCCGAACGTGCGCGTCAGCGCCGAGCCCTCCGTAAAGTGCGGCATCGTCGGCACGCATGTAAGCGTGCTTGTGCATGGCGAAGAGGAGGATGAGCAGCATCATCACGAGCACGAACACGAACACGCGGGTATGGGGGAGATCGAACATCTTCTTATGCATCTCGACCTTCCCGAAAAGGTGCGTGAAGACGCGCTCGACGTATACAAGCTTCTCGCCAAAGCGGAAAGCGAAGTGCACGGAAGGCCGGTAACGGAGGTGCATTTTCACGAGGTGGGCATGATGGACGCCGTTATGGATATCGTGGGCGTATGCATGCTCATGCACGAGCTTAAGCCAAAACGCGTCATCGCCTCCCCCGTGCATGTGGGGAGCGGGCAGGTAAAATGCGCGCACGGGCTTTTACCCGTACCTGCGCCCGCAACGGCGCGGCTGCTGCTCGGCATTCCCACCTATGGCGGCAATGTGCGCGGCGAACTGTGCACGCCCACGGGCGCGGCCCTCCTCAGGCATTTCGTGAGCGAGTTTTGCGCGATGCCCCCTATGCAGGTCGAGAAGATCGGCTATGGCATGGGGAAGAAGGACTTCGAGGCCGCCAACTGCGTCCGCGCCATGCTAGGTACGGAAGATTCGGCCGCGGAAAAAATCTTGGAACTCAGCTGTAACCTGGACGATATGACCCCTGAAGCCGTGGGCTTTGCCATGGAGAGGCTTCTCGATTTGGGTGCGCTCGACGTTTTTACCGTGCCCATCGGTATGAAAAAAAGCCGTCCCGCCGTACTGCTTTCCTGCCTGTGCCGTTTGGAGCAGCGAGGCGAGATGCTGAAGCTTTTATTCAAGCATACAACTACGTTGGGCGTGCGCGAATACGTCTGCGACCGCCATGTTTTGAGCCGTTCCGAGCGCGTCGAGAAAACCGAATACGGTACCGTGCATGTGAAGGAAGCGGAGGGTTTTGGCGTCAAGCGCGAGAAGCCGGAGTTTGGGGACCTCGCGAGGATCGCGAGGGAGAGGGGTATTTCGCTCGCCGAGGCGGCGAAGCTTGTGAAGTAGCGGCTGACGATACCGATCCACGAGAATGGCGCGTGATGCCATTGGTAAGAGAAAAGCCCTATCAAGGTGCGCTGTGACAGGGAAGCTTGTAGCGCGCCTTTTGATTTGGTACCTTTAAAATATAGAAAATTGGAATTTAGCGGAGAACCCGCAGCGGGATTTGGGCATCCCGTCCTACAAAGTGCACGTACATATCCTCCGTAGGGCGGCTTGCCACAAGCACCCTATATTTGGAGACATGGATTCGAAAACGGCAAAAATCTCATTATTTGTTTGTATGAAAGGAATAGCTATTTGGAAGGTTCAACTTTTTGTTTCAAGGCTCGAACCTGATTCAAAGCAAATATGACACGCTGTTGTCACATCTGCTATATTATAATTAAATTCCCTAAATCGAATGAATACACTGAAAACCGTTACACCAAAGCAGTGAAGGGAGTTTGCAACATGGAACACCGCGAAATCATTGGTCACATTATTCGAGGAATGGAATACTACATGGAGGTATTGGCATTACCTGCGCACATGGAAAAATATGAGGACGGGATGTGTTCGTGGATAAAGCCAAGAGCAGGCGCAACGGGGCCAGAAGCCGTGTACAGAGTTAGTTTTGGAAATAAAACTGAAGATCAGATTCGGCAAATTATCCAAGCGTATCGTAAGAATGGCGTGCCGGATTATTGGTGCCTTACACCGCTGTCTACACCGGATCATGTCGGCGACATATTGGTTTCCCTAAAAATCTTGGAAGAGAGCTCAGAAGATAAGTTGGGTATGGCATTGTTCCCGAGTGAATATAGAAATTGGACAGATAACGACACTTCGATACCTGTTCGAAAGGTAAACAATAAAGAGGACTTTAAAATCTGGACGGATATAGCGAACGAGGTGCTTCACGGATTCGAGTTGCTTGACCCGGTTTTATATTTTCCTTTATGTGAGTCCGGCAAAATGGTATGTTTCCTTGGATACAGCGGAGATCTGCCGGTCGCGACCTCAGCGACTATGAACAATAACGGAAACGGTACGCTCGAGTTTATCGCAACCTTGCCTGATTACCGTAAAAAAGGAGTTGGCTCAGCCGTATGCCGCGCCGCAATCGAGCAGCTGATTAAGGACGGTGTTTCTATTATTTCACTGAGGGCAAAAGCAATGGGTGTTTCCCTGTATACGGCCCTTGGCTTCAAGGCGTATTATTGATTCGTTGACAACCAATCGGCCGCCCAAGATGTGGAGAATAGCCCCCTTGCATTAACGCCGAGAAAATCCATATAAATGGAGGTGCTTTGCATGAGCGAATCAAACATAATGTCTTGCCTTGATCAAATACCATACGATAAACTCAATATCATCAAAACGCTTGAGGAAGAATCCATCAAGACACTTGGACAGGAGAAGTGGAACGATATTATTTCCGGCATTGAAGTTCCTTTTGACGACATGGAACACGAAAAGCTTAACATCGCTATGCGCGTCTTTCTGAAGCGTTATAACGAGAGAGTGTCCTTCGAGGTTTCCCAAAACATTTTTTGCCAAGTAAAGCATGGGTTAAAGCATGGTGATTTTACATGGGCGAGAGAGAAATTCTTGCAATATAACGATATCGATGCGTTTTGCGCCGCTATGAGGCGCGAAACGATTGAGGGCTTTACCCAAAGCGCGAAAGATGGAAGCTATTTTGCAATTTATCTGCCTGATGAAATTATAATTCAATATGTACACGCAAATTTCAATTTGGCGAGCATAGAAGTTGTGTGATAAACACCGCTCGCGGGAGGTACTCATGGCCCCCGCTGCCGCCCGCTATTCTTTATGGCATAGCCCGTTTAGGCGGGGCTTATCCGGCAATTTTACGCAAATCAAAGGGAAAGCGGCCCACGGGCCGCTTTCCCTTTGATTCCCTTTACACCGTTTCCAGCTTGATGATATTCGTATTTCCCGAAACGCCGTTTACGAGGCCGCCTGTGATGATGATGTTATCGCCCGGCTGCAGATCGAACGCCTTTTTGGCGATCTCTTTGGCGTGGTAGAACAGCACCTCCGTGGAGGTGAAAGGCTCGCTCATCACGGGATATACGCCCCATGAGAGCGAAAGCTTGTACCACGCGCGCTCGCTTGTGGTCATGCCGATGATGTCTACGGGGCAGCGGAAGCGCGATACCATGCGCGCGGTGGTGCCCGAAAGCGTGCAGGTAACGATGGCCTTCGCGTCGAGGTCGATGGCCATGCCGCAGGTCGCGTGGGAGATGGCGTCGCTCTTGTTGTTGATGCGGAATTCCGAGCTTAAAAAACGCTTGGCGTAGTTAATGTGCTTTTCCGTTTCCTCCGCGATGGTCGCCATGGTCTTTACCGTCTGCACGGGGTACTTGCCCGCGGCGGTCTCGCCGGAGAGCATGACGGCGCTCGTGCCGTCGTACACGGCGTTTGCGACGTCGGATATTTCCGCCCTCGTAGGTCTTGGGTTATGGATCATCGACTCGAGCATTTCCGTGGCGGTGATCACGCGCTTGCCTAAGAGCCTGCATTTGGTGATGAGGAATTTCTGGATGTAGGGAAGTTCCTCGAAGGGTATCTCTACGCCGAGGTCGCCGCGGCCGATCATGATGCCGTCGCATTCCTCGCAGATCTCTTCGATGTCGTTCACGCCCGCGCGGTTTTCGATCTTGGCGATGATGTCGATATCCTCGCCGCCGTTCTCGCGCAAAAAAGCGTTGAGCTCTACAAGGTCGGATCTGGCGGAAACAAAGGAAGCGGCGATAAAATCCACGCCGTTTTGGATGCCGAACAGTATGTCCTTTTTGTCCTGTTCGCTCAAATACGGACCGCCCACGGTCTTGTTGGGGAAGTTCATGCTTTTGTTGTCGCTGAGCTCTCCGCCTGCGATCACCGTGCATACGGCGTCTGTCTTGGTGAGCTTTTTCACCTCGAAGATGAGAAGGCCGTTGTTTATAAGTATCCTGTCGCCCACTGCTAAAGCGCCTATAAGATTTTTATAGCTTACGGAAACGCGTTCTTTTGTACCCTCGATATCCTCCGTGGTGAGAGCAAAGGTGTCCCCGTCGTTGAGCGTGATCTTTCCGTCGCGGAAGCTCCTGATACGGTATTCCGGCCCTTTGGTATCGAGTAAGATCGCGATGGGGATGCTGAGCTCTTCGCGTACCTTTTTTATCAGTGCGATGCGGCTGCCGTGCTCCTCGTAGCTTCCGTGGGAGAAGTTGAGCCGCGCGACGTTCATGCCCGCAAGGCAAAGCTCTCTGATGCACTGTTCATTTTCACTCACCGGCCCTATCGTACATACGATCTTCGTTTTTCTCATAATTCAGAATCACCCCTTTTTGATTAGGTGCATTGTACTACGCCGCAGCGTTGCATACAAGAGTTTCATGCTTGATTGCGGCGTTGACCGCGGACGGGAGCCGTGCTATAGTTAACTTAAGTGAATAGCTTGTGTATTTGTGCATAATATGCGCCGGCGCGGGAAGCGCCGAGGGAACGCGGATGAAAATTCCGGACTATCCCAGTAACCGTGAAGCCGACGAAACGGCAAACGCCACTGCTCCTTTTTTGGGGTGGGAAGGCGCCGGAGTAGGATGAAGCAAAGTCGGGAAACCTGCTTACACAAATTGTACTTCTGGGGTTGAGCAGGGCTTTCGTTGCTATGTCCGTTCGGTGCGGCCGCTCCTCCATCTTCGGGGAAGCGGCTTTTTTACGCTCCTTCGCAAGCTGTTCGCGCACTATTTTGCGGAAAGAGGGATCATCCAACATGAAAAACGTAAAACGCATAGCGCTTGTTCTGGCGCTCTTTCTTATCGCCGTACTGGGCTTGGGCTGCGCGCCGCAGGGCGCAGCAGGCTCCGCCGCGGTTACCGACATGCTCGGCCGCGAGGTGAAGCTTAGCGCACCCGCGAAGAAGATCGTGGCCGTCAACCCGGCGGACTGCGAAATACTTTATCTTATCGGCGCGGGCGACACGCTCGTGGGGCGCGGCGAATACTGCAACTACCCCGAAGAGGTTGCGAGTGTACCCGCCGTGCAGTCCGGCAGCGAGACCAACGTCGAACAGATCATCGCATTAGAGCCGCAGCTTGTGATCATGAGCACCATGGCGCAATCGTCCGAGCAGGTGGAAACGCTTGAGAATGCGGGTATACCGGTTTATGTGAGCGATGCCGCTACGATCGATCAGGTCTACCAAAATATAGAGCATATCGGGCAGCTTACGGGTAAAACAACGGAGGCCGAAGCAGCGGTCGAGGACATGAAAAAAGCGTTTGCCTCGATCTCCGAAAAGGCAGGCGGCGCGGAAGGAAAGACCATCTACTTTGAAGTGTCGCCCCTTGAATACGGGCTTTGGACTGCCGGAACGGGCACCTTCATGGATGAAATAGCGACCATGCTTGGCCTTCAAAACGCATTTAACGACGTGCAGGGTTGGGGCGAGGTATCCGAGGAGCAAGTGCTTGCGCGCGACCCCGATTACATCGTCACCGTCGGCATGTATTTGGGCGAAGGCCCCACGCCCGTGGAAGAAATACTCTCCCGCACGGTATGGCAAAGCCTGAAAGCTATCAAGAGCAGCAATGTCGTCAGCGTCGATTCCGACGAGATCTCGCGGCCGGGCCCGCGCCTTGCGGACGCCGCGCAGGCAATCTGCGATTTCGTTTACGGGGAATAAGAAGAACATGAAAAACCTGCAGCGGGAAGGCTTTCGCGCCTATGAATACGCAATATTTACCGCCGTCACTTTAGCGGCGGCGGTGATCTGCGTATCTTTGGGCAGCGTGAGCGTCCCGCTGACGGATACGTTTACGGCTGTATGGAACGCCATATTCGGCATCCCCATCCCGGAGGGGATAGCCGCGTCCGTCATATTGTCGGTGCGGCTGCCGCGCGTGCTTTGCGTGGCCCTTACGGGCGCGGCTCTCTCGCTTTGCGGCGCGGCCATGCAGGGACTTTTGAAAAACCCGCTTGCGGACGGCTCCACGTTGGGTGTGTCCTCGGGCGCGTCGCTCGGCGCGGTGCTGTCGCTTGCGCTCGGCGTAACGATACCGGGTATCCCTCTCGCGGGCACCATGGCGATGGCCATGGCGTTCGCGTTTTTCTCGCTCCTGTTGATACTCTCGCTTGCCCATAGGCTCGACCGAAGCCTTTCCACCAACACCATCATACTCGTGGGCATCGTGTTTTCCATGCTTTTCAACAGCGTGATAAGCCTCCTCACGGTGTTCGCGGCGGATAAGACGCGCTCCATCCTATTTTGGATGATGGGTTCGCTCTCTGGCAGCGATTTTACGGACGTTCTCATGCTCGCAATTGCACTTCTTGTGTGCGGCGCGGGCGTCTTGCGGTTTTCGACGGAGCTGAACGCCTTTTCCGTGGGCGAGGATAACGCCCGCCATGTGGGTGTGAACGTGAAGCGTGTGCGGCTTCTCGTACTCGTTTTCGTTTCGGTGCTCATCGGCATATGCGTGTCCGTCGGCGGCACGATAGGTTTCGTGGGGCTTGTAATACCGCATATGACGCGCCTTGTCACGGGGCCCAATCACAAAAAGCTGCTTCCGGCGGTGCTCTTTTTCGGCGCGACGTTTTTGATGCTTGCCGACCTCGTGGCGAGGGTCGTATTGAACCCGCTGGAGCTTCCCATCGGCGTCGTTACATCGATCATCGGCGCGGCTGCGTTTTTGTACATCTTCTATTCCCGCAGGAAGGAAGGGGAGTACCGTGCTTGAGGTAAAAAACCTTTCCGTTCGGGTAAACGGACGCACGCTGTTGAATGACGTAAGCTTTTCCGTCTCCGAGCATATGTGGCTCATGGTCGCGGGCCCCAACGGCGCGGGCAAAACCACGCTCGTAAACGCCGTCACGCAGGGGCTGCCTTACGAAGGAGAGGTGAGCTTTGACGGGAAGGACGTCGCAAGCTTAAAGAGCGCGGCGCTCGCGAGAAGCATCGGCGTGCTTACGCAAAGCCATCCCGTAGCGTATTCGTTCACGGTGGAGGAGGTCGTGCGCCTCGGGCGCTACGCCTACTCGAAAGGCATGTTTTCCACCCGTTCCGACGAGGACGAACAAAAGGTGGAGGAGGCGCTTGCCCTCACCGGCATGCGGGACTGCCGAACACAGTCGGTGCTTACGCTCTCGGGCGGCGAGCTGCAAAGGGCCTTTTTAGCGCAGGTGTTTGCGCAGGACCCTCGTCTTCTTATTTTGGATGAGCCTACCAACAACCTCGATCTCGTTTACCAAAAGCAGGTGTTCGAGCTGATCCGTGAATGGGCGAAGCGGCCCGGCCGCGCGGTGCTGTCCGTGGTGCACGACCTCGCGCTTGCCCGCGCCTACGGTACGCACGCCATCCTCTTGGACAAGGGCAACCTCGTTGCCTCGGGGACGGCCGGTTCGGCGCTGTCGCGCGAAAACCTGTTAAATGTGTATTCGGTGGATGTTTTTCAGTGGATGAAGGATATGCTGTCGCTCTGGACTTAAGAAAATTCACAATTGAACAGCCGTATTTTTTTGCCGTCCTACTTGGGCGGCTCTATATTTGTCGAAAATAGGGAGATAAAAAGTATCATTCAAAATGTTGCAAATCCAACAGATTTTTGCAATAAAAACGGTTATCATAGTTATCGGTTATATCAGTTGATTGTTAATTATCAAACGATTGACCGCCGAGGAAATTTTATAGTATGATGATAGCGCGCAGTGTTGGAAAAACGCGTATGTTATAGGAAAACGAGGGAACCGTATGAAAAATGTCGTCATCATCGGCGGAGGCTATGCCGGCGTACTGACTGCGAAGAAGCTCGCCAGGAGGCTCAAGAAGAACCCCGACGTGCAGATCACCCTTATCGATAAAAACACCTTCCATACCATGCTCACGGAGCTCCACGAAGTAGCCGCGGGCCGCGTCGAGGAGGACAACATTCGCATACCTTACTCGAAAATATTTGCGAAGCGGCGCATCAACTTCGTGCACGACTGCGTGGAGGTTGTGGACTTTGAAAACAGGGTTGTGCGCGGCAAAAAGGGGAGCTACCCCTACGATTACGTAGTGGTCAGCGCGGGATCGAGGCCCACCTATTTCGGCGTTACGGGTGCGAAAGAGCATACCTATCCGCTTTGGTCGTTCGAGGACGCGACGCGTTTGAAGGACCGTATCAACGAGTGCTTCCGCAAGGCCTCCACGGAGCTTGACGAGGAAGAAAAGAAAAAGCTTTTAAGCTTCTATGTCGTCGGTGCGGGTTTCACTGGCGTGGAGATGATCGGCGAGCTTGCCGAATACGTTCCCATACTCTCGGAGCGCTACGAGGTGGACCCGTCGCTTGTTTCGCTTTATAACTTGGACGTTTTGCCCCGCGTGGTGCCCAATCTGCCCGAAGACCTTTCCTTAAAGATCCAACGCCGCCTCGAGAAGATGGGCGTCCGTGTGCTCTTGGGCGCCAACGTCGTAGAGATCGGCGAGGATTTTATTGCCTATGACCGTGGCGGCGAGCGTACCAAAAGCGTCGCGGGCACCGTCGTTTGGGTCGCGGGTATCGAGAGCTCGGAGATCACGCAGCAGGTCGGCTGCGAGCTCCCCAACCAGAAACGCTGCAGGCTCGAGGCCGACGCGTACCTTAGGAGCACCAAGGACGAGCGTGTTTACATCGCGGGCGACAATCTTTTGTTCACCGCCGAGGGCGAAAGCGCACCTGTGCCCCAGATGGTGGAAAACTGCGAGCAGAGCGCCGGCACCGTGGCGCATAACATCGTCTGCGCCGTAACGGGGACGGGCGAGATGGAAACCTACAAGCCCAGGTTCCACGGCGTGATGGTGAGCGTGGGCGGCCGCTATGGCAAGGCGCGCGTAGGCACGGCCAACCACAAGATCAACCTCGCATCCTTTTTTGCGATGTTCGTCAAGCATTTTATCAACATCGTATATTTCATACAGGTGCTTGGCTGGAACAAGATCGCGAGCTATCTCAAGCACGAGTTCTTTACCGTCCGCAACAAAAGGAGTTTCGTGGGCGGGCATTTCTCCAACCGCACCCCCAGCTTCTTGCTCGTGCCGCTCCGCATATGGCTTGGCGCGGTATGGGTGTTTGAAGGTATCATGAAGATCGTGGAGGGCTGGCTCAAAAAACCCATGCTCGAAGGCTTCTTCGGCGGCGCGACCTCATGGTTCAACGGCATTCTGGGCGTGAGCGACGGCGTTTCCGGCGCTACCGGCGCGGCGGCCGCCGCATCGGACGCGATATCGAGCGCCACGGGAGCCGCGACCGCTTCCACAGGCACGCTTTTGTTCAATATCAATTTCCTTGGGATATTCAAGGCCATTTTCGTGAGCGGCAAGACGCTAGCGGAATCCACGATTTCCGATTATGCTTTCAAGCTCGACATACCTCTTATGAACTGGTTCATCAACGATGTGCTTCTGCCGCGGCAAGGCCTGTCGCTTGCGATGCAGATTTTCATCGTGTTTGCGGAGATCCTCATTGGCCTCGGCATGATGGGCGGCCTTTTCACAACGCTTTCGGGCCTTGTTTCGCTGGTTCTCCTAGTCATGTTCGCGTGCACCACGGGTTTGTATCTTTCGACTTTCTGGATGATCTTTGCGGGAATCGCCATCCTGTTCGGCGGCGGTCAAATTTTCGGCTTCGATTATTATGTGATGCCGGCCCTTAAAAAGGGCTGGAAGAAGATCGGCTGGGTAAGGAAATCGTACCTCTATCATGACTGAACGGAAAAACGCCGCGCCCCGCGAAGCGGGGCTTCGCTATGAGGCGGCGGCAGAAAAAACGACGGAAGAGATCAAGCGTCTGCTACGCGGCGCGCCCGCGGTGATCCGCGGCATGACGGCGCATCTAAGCAGGGCGGCGGGCAAACAGATACGCGCTCGCGCGTTGCTTGCCTGTGCGCTCCGCGCGGACGGGACCGTAGCGGAGGACGCCGTAAAGGCCGCGGCGGCGGCGGAGCTTCTCCATCTTGCGACGCTCGTGCACGACGATATTATAGACGACGCGGATAAGCGCCGCGGCATTGAGACGGTGCACCACAAGTTCGGCCAAAAGTATGCAGTGCTTTGCGGCGATTACCTGTTTTGCACGGCGCTCGAGCTCATTTCCACCATGAACGAAAGGGAAGACCGCAAGATCGAGCGATCGTTTCCGCACTACCTCACGGAGGTGCTCTTAGGCGAGCTTAGGCAGAATCGCAACGATTTCAATTTCTCGCTCTCGGAGCGCGAGTATTTTACGATCATCCGCGGCAAAACGGCAGCGCTGTTCGAGGCATGTTTCTACATGGGCTTCCTGATCTCGGACGAGCCGGATTCGGCAAAGGACTTCTACACCCGGGCGGGGAACGACCTCGGCGTAATCTTCCAGCTCAGCGATGACTGTGCGGATTATGCCTCCACGCTTCAAAAAAGCAAAAAGCCCGTGCTCAGCGACTATGTGCGCGGTGTTATTACGCTCCCGCTCATCTATGCAATAAAACGCGACAGTTCGCTTTGTGCTCGCGCGCAAGCGGGGATGCCCGCATCCGAACTCAAGGCGGCCGTGGTCGCGGCGGGCGGGCTTGACTATACGAAGAAGAAGATCGATAGCCTGTACAAGCGGACCCAAAGGGCGATAGACGGTATGGCGAGCGATAAAAAGCGGGAGATATTGAGCGGGCTTCTCATGAAGTCCGCCGGGAGAAAGGCGTAAATGGACGCGGTCAGGCGGTTATTTACCTACGTCGAGATTAAGACGAAGATCACGAGCGTATTTCCCTTTTTGATGACGCTCGCATATCTATTTGTGAACGGCGTCTCGATCGACCCGCTGCGCCCGGCGGTGTTCTTTTTCGGCATGTTTTTATTCGACCTCACGGCCACGACCATCAACAACTACAACGATACGAAAAAGAACCATCAGACGCTTACCTTCCCCCGCAAGACCGCTCTCATCATCACGATCGCGCTTCTTTTGGTGAGCACGGCACTCGGGATATGGCTTGCGGCCCTGACGGATATCGTGGTGCTCCTTGCGGGCACGTTGTGCTTTTTGTTCGGTATTTTGTACTCCTTTGGTCCGGTGCCCATTTCACACGGTCCCTATGGGGAGCTCGTTTCGGGCTTTTTCTACGGCTTTGTGATACCGTTCATCGTCGTGTACATAAACGCCCCGGAAACGCTTTTTACCTATTCGCTCGCGGGCGGCGCGCTTGCGGTAGAATTCCAGGTGATGCCGCTTATCGGGCTTATATTGCTCGCGGTGCTGCCGACGTGCCTCACGGCGAACATCATGTTCGCCAATAACATCTGCGATCTCGAGCACGATATCGCGGTAAAGCGCTTCACCCTCGCGTATTACCTCAAGCGGAAGCACGCGCTTTACCTGTTCGCGGCGCTTTACTATGTAAGCTACGCTTCTGTCATCCTCATGGTCGCGCTGGGCGATTTACCGGTAACGAGCCTGCTCCTTCTTGTAACGCTCATACCGGTGCAGAAGAACATACATATGTTTTTTGAAAAACAGGTGAAGGAGGAAACGTTCATCGTGGCGATCAGGAACTTTCTTCTCATCATCATCACGCATATTGCGCTCATCTTCCTCGGCGCTCTTTTACCGAGGTGGGGGATCGGATGAAATTTGCGGCGAAGCGCGATCTCATCATCGTCGGTGTGATTGCCGTAATCGGTTTTCTGCTCTGGTTTCTTGTAAACGGCACGGAGGGGAAGACCGGCGCATATGCGGAAATCTATTATAGGTCGCAGCTCGTCAAAACCGTTTCGCTGTCGGAGGGTAAAGAAGAGAGCTTTTCGGTCGGCGAACTTCCGAATGTGGTGTTTCACCTTTACGGCGACGGCAGCATCGCCTTTATCGAGTCCGACTGCCCGGATAAGATCTGCATCCGGTCCGGGAAGCTGCATCTTGCGGGCCAGACGGCGGCGTGCCTGCCAAACGAGGTCTACATAAAGATCGTGAGCGCGCAAAAGGACCCCGATGCGCCCGATCTCGTGGTCGGATGACCGGCACACGGTATGGGAAAAAATGTATTGCGGCGGGCAATCGGGAGAAGTATAGGTATATGGAAGGGAAAACCTTGGAAAAAAAGAGGGATACGGCATACGTAAAGCGCCTCGCGCTGATGGGGATGCTTTTCGCGCTCGCCGTCGTGCTCTCGATCATAGAAGGCTTCATACCCGTGCCCGTGCCTGTGCCGGGCGTGCGTCTGGGGCTTGCGAACATCGTCGTGATGTTTGCGCTCTTGCAGTTAAGGAAACGCGACGCGCTTGCGCTCGTCGTCCTGAAGGCGCTTTTCGCGGCGGCCACACGCGGTGCGATCGCAGGCGCGCTGAGCCTTTCGGGCGGTCTCCTTTCGTTTTGCGTCATGGCGCTTATCCTCAGCTTTCGGGGAGAGAAGGCTACGTACCTTCTTATAAGCGTTATGGGAGCGGTCTTTCACAACGTCGGGCAGATACTGGCGGCCTCGCTCATTCTCGATACTTTTTTGTGGCCGTATTTTCCGGTTCTGCTCCTTTCGGGCATCGTTACGGGATTTGCAACCTCTGTTTTGCTGAAGCTGACCTCTCCGGCGTTTCAGAGATTGCATCTTAAATAAACCAAAACCATAAATATCAAGGAGGATATCATGAAGAAACTATTTGCGTTTGTTATGGCGGTCATGCTTTTAAGCGTGCTCGTCGCGGGCTGCGGCCCGAAGACACCCGGCACGGAGACGCCTGCTCCCGGTACGGAGACGCCCGCCGCCGGCACCGAGGCGCCCGCTGCCGATTCGGTAAAGACCGGCTTGGCCGTCGTCACCACGGTTTCCGATTCGACGGATGCCGCCGCGGATACCGCGGGCCTCGTGCAGGGCTACTCCACTATCGCCGCGGTCACGGTAGCTGCTGACGGGAAGATCGTCGCCTGCGTTATCGACGCCGCGCAGACCAAGGTCAACTTTGACGCCACAGGCGCCGTTACCACCCCGCTCGATACCGAATTCCAGACCAAAAACGAGCTCGGCGACGCCTACAATATGAGAGGCCAGTCCGGCATCGGCAAGGAATGGAACGAACAGGCCGCCGCGTTTGCCTCCTATGTGGTGGGTAAAACAGCCGACGAGGTGCAGGGCATTGCCGTCACCGAGGACGGTCACGCATCCGACGCGGACCTCACCGCCTCCGTCACCGTGCATGTGGTCGATTTCATAACCGCAGTCACGAAGGCCGCTGCCAACGCCAAAGAGCTTGGCGCGTCCTCCGGCGATACGCTGAGCGTCGGCACCGTAACGAGCATCAGCGATTCGAAAAACGCCGCCGCGGATGCGGAAGGCCTCGTGCAGGTCTACAACAACTACGCCGTCATTACAAGAAACGGCGAGGGGACCATCACGAGCTGTGTGATCGACGCCAGCCAGGCCAAGGTCACCTTCGATGCCGCCGGTAAGATCACGAGCGACATTTCCGCCGCCGTGCAGACCAAAGATGAACTCGGCGACGCCTACAACATGAAGGGCCAGTCGGGCATCGGCAAGGAATGGTATGAGCAGGCCGCCGCGTTTGCAGCCTATGTGACCGGCAAGACCCCCGCGGAGGTCGCGGGTATCGCGCTCGACGCGGAAGGCCATGCGACGTCCTCGGATATCACCGCCTCCGTCACCGTGCACATCGGCGACTTTTTGGCCGCTATCGCCAAGGCCGCGAAGTAAACTGTCTTTTAAAAAGGAAATCGGAGAGACGGCCTGCCGCCTCTCCGATTCTCATTAAGGTGTATTATGAAAAAAGCGATTGCCCTTTTTCTCTGCGTTCTCCTGCTCCTCGCCTGCGGCTGCGCCGAAAAAGCCGGGCAGCGCTACAGCGCGCAGTTTTTGGGGCTGTTCGATACGATGACCACCATTGTCGGCTACGCGAAGAGCGAGGAGGAATTTAAGGCGTTCGCCGAAAAGCTTCGCGCGAAGCTTGAGGAGTACCATAGGCTTTACGACATCTATAACGACTATGACGGCGTTAACAACATAAAAACCATAAACGACAATGCCGGCGTGGCGCCCGTCAAGGTCGATCCGCGCATCATAAGCCTGTTGAAGCTTATGATCGAGCGAAATGCCGAGACGGGCGGCGCCGTGAACGCAGCGATGGGCGCGGTGCTCTCGATTTGGCACGATTACCGCGAGGCGGGGTTAGCTGACCCCGAAAACGCAAAGCTCCCGCCGGCGGAACTCCTGCAAGACGCCGCAAAACACACGAACATAAGCGATATCGTGATCGATGAGGAAGATTCCACCGTGTACCTTCGGGACCCGCTCATGAGCCTCGACGTAGGGTCTACGGCCAAGGGCTACGCGACCGAGCAGGTGGCGCTGTACGCCGATAGCCTTGGCGTTACCTCGCTTCTCATAAGCGTCGGCGGCAATGTGCGCGCCATCGGCGAAAAGCTGGAGCCCGATTCCGACGGCGACACGCGCTGGAACATCGGCATACAAAACCCGGATAAGGAAAGCGAACAGAAGGAGCTTATGCATGTGCTCGTCAACGATATGGCCATCGTGTCAAGCGGCGTTTACGAGCGTTACTACATGGTGGACGGCGAAAAATACCATCACATCATCGATCCCGATACCCTCATGCCCGCGGCAAATTACCTGCAGGTGACCATACTCTCCCCAGACTCAGGTACGGGCGATTCTCTCTCGACCGCCGTGTTTATCATGCCGATCGAAGAGGGGAAGGCGCTTTTAAAAAGCGTAGGCGCGGAAGCGGCGTGGGTAAAAAAGGACGGAAGCATCGAGTTTACCGACGGTTTTCTGCAATATGTGAAGGACGCGCAGGATCATGCATAAATTTGCATATAGCTCGGTTTTCTCTTGACCTTTCGCCCCGTTTCTCGTAAACTACAAAAAAGGAATATGGTTTTCTTCCGGTTGGGCGGCTTTGCCGCTTCAAGATGCTGAAGCTTATGGGTGGGAGCTTTTTTATAAAGGCTCCTATTCTTTTATTTTTATGCAGGGGGTAAGTATGACGGTTTCGGAAGGATGGGCGGTTGCCGCCATGTGCTTTCTCACGGTGTTCCTCGCGCTGGGCGGCGTGTATGTGCTCATGAAGGCGCTTTCGGCTTTGCTCGGCGCTTTTTCGCGCGAAAGGAAGGGGGAATAGCTTATGTGGAGCGATATGGTGCAAAAGCTTTTCCTTCAAACGGGCTTTTCCGCGCTCACATGGCAGCACGGCGTGATGATCTTTCTGGCGCTCGCATTTCTTTACCTGGCGGTCGCGAAAAAGTTTGAGCCTCTTCTTCTTTTGCCTATTGCGTTTGGGATGCTGCTTGCAAACCTCCCGCTCGCGGGGCTTATGGCGGAACCAAACGGCAAAACGCCGGGCGGGGTTTTATACTATCTGTATCTCGGTGTGAAGCTCGGCGTCTACCCTTCGCTCATCTTCCTTGGCATAGGCGCTATGACGGATTTCGGCCCGCTTCTGGCGCGGCCTTCGAGCCTTTTTCTGGGTGCGGGGGCGCAGTTCGGCATTGCCGCGGTGTTCGTGCTGGCGCTTGCCTTTGGCATGACGCCCGGTGAGGCCGCGTCAACGGCTATCATCGCGGGCGCGGACGGCCCTACGGCCATTTACCTCACGACGCGGCTTGCGCCGCATCTTCTTCCGGCGGTGGCGATTGCGGCGTATTCGTATATGGCTCTCATCCCGCTCATACAGCCGCCGATCATGCGGCTTCTCACGACGAAAAAGGAGCGTGAGGTGAAAATGGAGGAGCTTCGCGTTGTGGGGAAGACGGAGCGTATACTGTTCCCCATTGCGGTCACGCTTTTTTGCGCGCTTTTGCTGCCCGCGGCGACGCCCTTGATCGGCATGCTGATGCTCGGGAACCTTCTAAGGGAAAGCGGCGTGACGGAGCGGTTGAGCGACACGGCGCAAAACGCCCTCATCAATACCGTTACCATATTTTTAGGCGTTACGGTGGGCGCGACGGCGAGCGCAGAGACATTTTTGCAGCCCGAAACGCTCAAGGTGATCGCGCTCGGGCTTGCGGGCTTTGTTTTGAGCACCGTGGGCGGGCTTCTTTTAGGGAAGCTCATGTATGTGCTGAGCGGCGGCAAGGTGAACCCCCTCATCGGCTCCGCCGGCGTATCCGCCGTGCCCATGGCGGCGCGTATATCCAATAAAGAAGGCCTGAAGGCGAACCCGTCGAGCTATTTGCTGATGCACGCCATGGGGCCGAACATCGCGGGTGTGATCGGCTCCGCCGTGGCGGCCGCCGTGCTTTTATCCGTGTTCGGCTGATCGTGTCGATTTTTCATGCAACGGGCCGTGTACTTTTTGCACGGCCCGTTGTAGAATAGAAAAAAGCATTTCTCATCTTCCCTTCAAAATCTTCGAAAGGGTCGGAACAAACGCATGGAAAAAGCCGGTATGATGAAGAAAAACAGGGATTTTCAAACCTCGGGCACGGAACGCATCAGCTACGGGGCCTACTTTTTCGGCCAAAACATATTCTATTTCATCCTTACGCAATTTTTCGGGCCGTTCATGACGGATATCGGAATTACGGCGGCGACGGCGGCCGTTATCATGATGGTCGTGAAGGTATGGGATGCGGTCAACGACCCGATTTTCGGCGGCATCGTGGACAGGGTGCATTTCAAAAAAGGGAAATTCGTGCCGTGGCTTAGGATATCCCTTATTTTGATACCGCTTTCCACAATCTTTCTTTTTACCGCGCCGGCAGGCGCGGCGGACGTGACGAAGGTCATTTGGGTGATCGTCGGCTATATTCTTTGGGATACGGCGTACACCGTCTGCGACGTGCCCATCTACGGCCTCGTCACCACTATGACGGGCAATTTGGCGGAGCGCACCTCCATAATGGCCGTGGGCCGCATTTTTGCGGGCCTGGGCGCTGCGTCGGCCGTGATGCTTTTGCCGCAGATACGTCAGGCGGTAGGCGGTTGGATGCCCTCGGTCGCGATCGCGTCCGCACTGGCGCTTGCGGTGATGGCCCCCGTTTGCTTTACCGCAAAGGAACGTATCGCACCGCCTAAAACGGAAGCGGAGCCCGGTTTAAAAGAAATGCTCCGTTTTTTCAAAAGCAACAAATACCTGCTGGTGTTCAACCTGGCGCTTGTGATCGCCGCCCTCACCAATATATCGGATGCGCTCAACGTTTATTTTGCGCGCTATATTCTGGGCGATGAGAGGATGCTTACGCTGTTTGCAGCAATCGTGCTCGTGCCAATGCTTTTGGCCTCCGCGTTCATGCCTGCGCTTGTGAAAAAGCATGATAAGTTCACCATGTATTTCTATGCGGCCGTACTGACCATCGTGATGGAGGTCATACAGTTCTTCGTCGGTTACGGCAACCTCACGGTGCTCATCATCACGTCGATCCTCCGCTATATCCCCGCGGGCGTGATGACCGCGCTCATGTTCATGTTCACGCCGGACGTCGTGGAATACGGCCACTATAAAACGGGCGTACGCGCGTCGGGCATCGCGTTTTCCGTACAGACCTTCACCGCCAAGCTGACGGCCGCCATCTCCGGCGCCGTGGGGCTTTTCGCCCTCGCGGTCATCGGCTTCATCGAGGGGGAAGGTGCGGCGCAATTAGCGGGTTTTAACGACAAACTCTGGCTTCTTTACACGCTCATGCCCTGCGTGGGCGCGGCGCTCGCGCTGCCGGTGCTGTGGAAATATAAGCTGCGCGACAAGGATGTGCAGATCATGACGGACTTTAATAGCGGTGCGATCAGCCGCGAGGAAGCGGAAAAACTGCTGGGGGAACGCTATAATTAAAGAAGCAAAAAAATCCTCATAACGTAAAAAGACCTCCGACGATACGCCGGAGGCCTTTTTACGTTATGGATTTACTCTTTTCCCGTAAACCGTATCGCCGCGTGCAGGCCGTAGCTTTCCTTCGCCCTCAAAATATACGGCTCGTGCAAGACCGCAACGCCGGGCAGATCGCCGCCTACGCCGCACATGGCGCCGTCGAGCGATATCTCGGTGATATCCGTATAGCTCAATTCATGCAGGTGCTCCGCCTTGTCGAGCGCCTCCTGTGCGTAATGCCGGGCGCTGAATAGAAACCCGTTGCCGCTTAGGTCTTCTACGAAAATTTTGCCGTCCGTCCCCGAAAGCTCCAACTCGCGTACGCCGCCGCGCGCGCCGTTTTCCTGCGGGCGCATGTAGCGGTGCTCAAGCTCGTCAACTGAAAACGCGTAGCGCGAAACGCGCGCGCCGCTCTCGCGATCGGGGTAGTTTTCGTGCGGGCCGCGCCCGTAAAAGCGCACGGCGTCGAAATTGCCCGGGAGCGCGAGCCGGAACCCCGCGCGCGGCAGATCGAGCTTCCTCGAAACGACCGCCTGTTTCAGTTCGATCGTACCGTCGCCGTATATTTTGTAGGTAACTTCCGACCGCTTCAAAAGCGGATGCCTCCACTTGGCGATCACGAGTATGTAGCCGTCCTCGATGCGGGCGTCCATGGCTTTCGGGCGCTCGCGCTTTGCGGCGCGCCGCCATCTTTCGCAAGGCATGAAGCGGAGAAGCTTCGGTACGAAGTTGGAAAAGCCGCGGTCGTTATCGGTCTGCGCGCGGTAATAGTTCGGACGGAGCGGCGAACGGAGCCGTTCCTTGCCGTCGATGCGCACGCTAATAAGCGCGCCGCCCGAAAACGTATAGGAAAAGCCTTCGCCTATAACCGTCATGCGCTCGCTTTCCCATGTGAGCTTCGGCGCAGGGAGCTTTGCGTTTATTTGCGGCAGCTTCCTTTTGCGGAGCGCGATCTGCGAGAACGCGGCCTCGTAGTCCTTTTCCGCCCATGCGAAGCCTTCCCTGAGAAGCCACGAAAACGTGATGAACGCCTCCTTGCCCGCGGGCGCGGGCCTTTTGAGATCGATCCGGAATTCTCGGCCGGAAAGCGGCCCTACGTTTTCATATTGGGCGAATGGCACCTCGCCTTCTTCCAGCAAAGCGCCGTCCGCTTCCGTGCGCCATACGAGGCGGTAGGCGGAAAGATCGGAAAAAAGCTGGTCGTTTCGTGCCAAAAATCGCCCGGCGCCGACGTTCACGGGCGCAACGCGCAGCACCTGATAGCACTTTTTCACCTCATATGCGGAGGGGTGAGGCGTCCTATCCGCCGCGAAGATGCCGTTTGCGCAAAAATAGCGGTTGCTCCCCACGGAAAAAATGCTCTTATGTCCTTTGAGGCTGAACCGCTCCTGAAAATCGCTGCCGTAAAGCCATTGGTCGCCCTCGGGCGTCTTCTTGCGGATGGATTGATCCACATAATCCCATATAAAGCCGCCGCACATATGTTTATAACGCTCGAACGCCTCGGCGTATTCGTTGAAATTGCCGAGGCTGTTTTCCATGGCGTGCGCGTATTCGCACAAAAGCACCGGCATATGCTCGTACTGCTCTTTTGTGACGGCCTTGCTGTCGCTTGAGAGCGCGCTAAGAATGCCCTTGGGCTTTTCGAGAGGTTGTTTTTCACAAAGCGCGCGGAAGGTTTTTGTATCGGGATACATGCGGCTAATGACGCTCGAGCTTCTTTCGTCGTGCTCGCCCTCGTAGTGGAACGGGCGCGATGTGTCAAGCGCCGACGCCGCTTCACGCATGGCTTTGAAATTTTCACCCATGCCCGCCTCGTTGCCGAGGCTCCAGAAAAACACGCACGCGTGGTTGCGGTCGCGAAGCACCATGCGCCGCATCCTGTCTATGCAAGCTTCCTTCCATTTCGGAAGCCCCAAGGGGAGCTTTCGCCGCGCCCCATGGGATTCAAGGTCGTTTTCGTCCATCACGAGGATCCCGAGCTCGTCGCAAAGCTCGTAGAGCATTGGGGGGTTGGGGTAGTGGCTTGTCCTGACGGCGTTGATGTTGAGCCGCTTCATGTTAAAAAGGTCCGTGCGGCAGCGCTCTATAGGAAGCGTCCAGCCCGTGTCGGGGTCGTAATCGTGACGGTTCACGCCGCGAATTTTGAGCGGCTGCCCGTTCAGGAGAAGCACATTCCCCTTGATCTCCATCTTTTTGAAGCCGAAGCGGAACGCTTTATAGGTCGCTTCACCTTCGGATTCGATCTCGAGCACGACCGTATATAAATTGGGCTGCTCGTGGCTCCAAAGCCTCGGCCGCTCCGCGGTTTGCGAAAACTCGATATCTTTCTGCCCGTCGAGGGTAAGCGTCTCCTCGCCCAAAGTGAGGCCGAGCTCTTTGATGCCCGCTTTTACCCGTACTTTACACGGCGCGCCGTAGTTTTTCAAGGAAAGCGTGAGAAGCGCTCTTGCGCGTTTCATATCCTCGTCGAATTCCGCACGCATATAAAAGTCGCGGATGCAGGCATTCGGTTCGGCGTACAGGTATACGTCGCGGTAAATGCCGCTGAAAAACCACATGTCCTGATCCTCGAGATAGGTGCCGTCGCTGTAGCGCCATACCGTGAGGGTGATTTGGTTTTCCCCGTCGCAGAGACAGTCCGTCACGTTGAATTCGTGCGGGGTCATGGAGCCTTGCGAATAGCCGATCTTTTTTCCGTTCACGCTCACCTCGAGCGCGGCTTTGGCGGCGCCCGCATGCAAAAAGACCGTTCTGCCCTTAAAAGCCTCGGGTAAGGTGAACGTACGGCGGTAAACGCCCTTTTCCTGCAAGCTGTGGCTGATATAGGGGATGCGCCGCTTCCCGGTCCCGATGGCCTGCGGATAGGAGAGCGCGTAATAATAGGGGCTTCCGTAGCCCTGCAGCTGCCAAACGCCGGGCACGCGGATATCGTCCCATTCGGAATCGCTAAGTTCCTTCTCGTCGTGCCGGGGCGGGAGCTCCGTGCCCATGCTCCAAGAAAACTTCCATGTGCCGTTGAGCGAAAGTTTATAGGGCGGCAAACCGCGCGAAACGGCGCCCTCCTCGTTTTGATAAACGTCCGCGAGAGCGTGGCCTTCCTCTTTGTTTCGAGCGATAACATCAAGGTTTTCCCAATCGAAGCGGCTGCGGCTCATATGCGCCTCCAAAAGATGTGCTGCTACTTGGTATCATAGCGCAAACGGGGGGAAACGGCAACAAAAACGCCGGACGGAGGTCCGGCGTTTGCGCGGCAGAAAAGGCGCTTCTATAACTCCTTTATATCCTCGATCGCTTTGCATCCAAGCGCCTTTGCGCCCTCAAAAAGCGCGCGGTTCCTAAGGTTTGTTTCGCCATACTCCGCAAGGCAGTTCAGGACCGTGTCGCAGCTATGGAGCTTTTCGAGCGCGCGCGCGTAGGATGCGTCCGAAATGGCGCGGAAGCTCTTTTCCGTTATGACCGAACTTGCAAGGTCGCGGGCAACCTGATAGTCCACGTCGTTTTCGTGGAGGATGCCCGTGATAAAGGGGATGCGCTTTTTTTGCAGCGCCCGGTAGACCTCGACGCCCGTGCCGCCGCCCGCGATCACGAAAAGGCGCGGCTCGCCCCCGGGACGCTTCATTTCGACGCTTCCGAAAAGGGGGTTGTAGCTGCCGTCTTTGAGGTCGTAAAGCTCCCTGATGAGTTCACGCCGGAAAATCTCTTTCGCGCTGCCGTAATGGGAAATATATTCGCCCTTGACGCACAGCACATCGTCCGAAACGCGCTGCGCCAAATTGAGATCGTGCAGGGATACGATTACCGCGATGCCGCGCTGCTGCGCCATGTCCCGTAAAATATCGAGAAGCTCCAGTTCATAGCGGATATCCAGATAGGAGGTAGGCTCGTCCAACACGAGTATCTCGGGCTTCTGGCAGATTGCCCGCGCGAGAAGCACGCGCTGGCGCTGGCCGTCGCTTACTTGCATAAAATCGCGGTCGCAAAGAGCGGTCACGTTCACAAGCGCCATGGCCTCGCGCACCGCGACCCTGTCATTGGCGGAGAGTATGCCGAGCGCGCCCGTGTAAGGATAGCGCCCCGTTTCCACGATTTCCTCGCAGGTCATAAGCTCCGTACGAAGCCTTTCCGTGAGCATCACGGATACGCGGTAAGAAAGGTCGCGATCGGTCATATCCGAAATGGAACGCCCGCCGATGTACACCGTTCCGGCAATGCTTTTGAGGTGCTTGGTGATGCTTCGTAAAATCGTAGACTTGCCCGAGCCGTTAGGGCCGATAAGCGTCAGAATGCGGCCCTTCGGCAACCGTATCTCGATATCCTTGATGAGCGGTTTGCCGTTGTAGCCCACGGTAAGCTGTTTTGTGGAGAAAAAGTAATCCATATCAATCCCTCGCTCGCTTTTTGAGCATCACGGCGATGACGACGGGCGCGCCGAACACCGCGGTCACGGAGCTGATGCTAAGCTCCAGCGGGGAAAACAGGGTCCGCGCGATGAGGTCGCAGCCGAGGCAGAAAATAGCGCCGCCTAAGAAGCAGACGGGTATCACAAGGAGCGGGCGCGAGGACTTTAAAAGCGCTTTCGTAAGGTGCGGCACGGCGATGCCCACAAAGGAGATCGGCCCTGCAAAGGCGGTCACGCAGGCGGAAAGCACGCTTGAAAGCAATACCAGCGTCACGCGGAACGCTTTTACGTTCACCCCCATGCTCTTTGCGTAGCTTTCGCCGAGCTGATACGCGCCGATGGGCTTTGACAGGAAGAATACGAGAAGCGAGGTGAGAAGAACGACCGCGGCCATCACATATACGTCGTCCCACGAAATGCCCGAAAAGCTGCCGCGTGACCAGTTGTGCAGGTTCACGATGCTCGCGTCGTCCGCAAATGTAACAATAAAATCCGTAATGGCGGAAAAGATGTAGCCGAGCATCACGCCGCTGACGATAAGCATGGACGAGCGGCGTATTTTTTGTGAGATCAAAAGCACAAAACCCGTGGAGATCAGCGCGCCCGCAAAGGCTGCGCCGATGAGCGCCACGGAGCCGACGCTTTTGTTTGCGCCAAGCGCCATTACCATCACGAGGGCAACCGTAAGCTTTGCGCCCGAGGAAATGCCAAGCACATACGGCCCCGCGATGGGGTTGTTGAAAAACGTTTGCAGCAAAAAGCCCGAAAGCGCGAGCGCGCCGCCCAAAAGGGCGCCCGCGAGCATGCGCGGGAGCCGTATTTTCCAAACAACGCTGTAGAGCGTGTCGTCCCCGCCGTGTCCGAACAGGATATGAAGGGTATCCGAAACGGACGCCTGTACGCTGCCGAACATCACGTTGAGGCATACGAAAATAAAAAGCGCGGCGAGCAGCGCAAACAAAACGATCCAAAACCGCACATACCGCTTTTTTTCTGTGCTCTCCATGCAGTACCCTTCTTTATTGAAGTTTATACAGAAAATCGAGCCTTGTAAGCTCGGGGTCGTCGCTTGTAAGCATGCGGTTGATGTCCAAAATCATTTTCCCGAGCTGCGTTGTCTCCTGGAACAGGTTTTTGTCCGTACACCAGACGTTGCCGTTTTGTACCGCCTTGAAATCCTTTAAAAGCTCGTTTTTTGCGATCAATTCGTCAAGGCTTTTTAGCTCGCCGCCGATGGTGCTGTTGTAGATGATGAAATCCGCATCCTTGGCGGTCGCATAGAATTTTTCCATTTCGAGCGTGACCGTGGAGGTTGCCGTCTCGGGGTCGCCAAGGTCGCTGAAAATATAGTTGCCGCCCGCAAGCTCGATCATCTTCGTCACATAGTCGCCGCTTTTTCGCGCCACGGCGTAGCCCGACGTGCTGATGTAGAAAAACGCTACGGTTTTGCCCGTGTTCTCCTTGCTTGCGGCCGCATTCAGAAAATCGGCCTGCGCGTCAAAAAGGCTTTCGGCTTCGCTTTCCTTATCGAGAAGCGCGGCGTAGAGCTTGATCCATTCCGTCCTGCCCAGGGGGTGCTTTTCAAGGCTCGATTGATCGACCAGCACGGGGATGCCCAAATCCTCGAGCTTTTCCTTGACCTCCGGTGCGTGGGAGATCATGGTGGATTGTACCGAAAGCGAACAGCCGCTCGATAGAATAAGCTCGTAATCGGGCTCGCTGTATTTGCCCGCGTAAAGGATGCTGCCTTCCCCCATGGCCGCGCGGGCGTTAACGCTGTACCAATCCTCCTCTTTGGTTCCGGAAAGGCGGATCGTATCGAGCGATTGAAGCGCGTCGAACAGGCACATGGCCGAGGTGGCGACGAGGTAAATATCTTTGATTGGCTGACGCAGCACCGTGATGTCCGCATCGATACCCGAAGGCACAGTTGCACCCTCCGGCACGGTCAGAAACCGGCTGCCGTCACCTGGGCAAATGAGTTTATAGCCGCCCGCGTAATAGTCCACGGAAAACTGCGTGGCGTATTGAAGCGCCATACTGCGCTCGATCTGCCAGCCGTTGCCTAAATCCCTATGATCGCTCCCCGTGCTTTCGGCACAGCCCGCCATGGAAATCAGAAGCATGCAGCAGAGCATGAGGGACAAAAAACGCTTTGCGTTCATGGAAGTCATCCTTTTTTTGCGGGCTTCCCGTGTTGCGCTATAAAGAAAGCCGCACCCGCAAGCGCAAGAACGAGAACGGGAAGAAGCCAAACAAGAATACCTGCCGTTGAACCGCCGTTAAGCGGTTTTAAAGTTGCGGAGTCGAACCTTAAGTTGTATTCGATCACATGCGGCTCGCTCATGGCGACCGTCTGCGCGGAAAAGGGAATATCCGCATCCAACGTTACGGGGATCTCAAAGGTGGAGTTGCCCTCCTCCTGCACGGGGTAATAGGTCTCGCCGTTTACGAGCATGTACTCGTAATAGGGGCTCGACCATACCACCGTAGCTGTGGCAACGCCGTTTTGAACCATCAATTTTGCGGGCGAAGCAACGCCGGCCCGGCCGGAACCGCCGGAGAGCGTAACCTCCACGGTGTATTGCCCGTCCTGCGGCGTACCATCCGCCAAAGCGCAGGTGGAGAGCGCCAGAAGCAGCAAGATAAACGGGAAGACCAGAAACCTTTTCATAAAGGCACCTCTTTAAATACGCCGATTCTGTACGCGCGGCATTCTGCCGCGCGTACAGAATTTATCAAGCCTTTGTGCTATTTGGCCGGAACGGGATTGGATACCGAGACCGTATGGTCGTACCACGTGCCTTTTGTCCCCACAAGCGCCACGGCGAACTCTTCGTCAATAGCAGGGACCGGAATATCGAAACCGTACACTTCCTCTGTTGCCCCGTCGCTGTAGGTGACGCTGTCTATGGTAGGCTCTAGCAGCGCGGCTCCATCCTCCTTTGCGGCTTCCGCGGTCCCGACAAACAGGTTGAGGATGTTCTTTGACGCCAGGCTGACGTGAAGGGTCATCTTTCCGCCCTCCACTGTCAGAACGCCCTTGCCGTTATTGGCTTCACTCACATGGAACATACTGCTGTCAGTGATAAAATCCGCGCTGTAAACGCCGTCGGCAAGCCCCGCGACCGCAGCTTCCCCGTTCGAGTTTCCGCAGCCGGTCAAGGCCGCAATCGCCATGGCGACAAACAGCAGAATGACTAGTTTTTGTTTCATATGCTTTTCCTTATTTGATGACTGCCGCGGCGTGCGCGACATAAATCTGCTGGATGCCGGCTATCCCGCCGAGACCCGCGATCTGGCAATCGATGCTTTCAAAATATTTGGAAGCGGTGAACTGGCTCTTCCAGGAGTCGGCGTCGTCGCCGGCCATATCATTGTTGGCATGGTCGCCGGCTACCACCATCAGCGGGCGGAGGATCACCTTCGTAAAGCCGGCCGCGCGGACCGCCTCGATCACTGCTTCACACGCGGTATCCTCAGGCTCGCCTTCCACGGTGCCGATGAACACATTACCATAGGCCAGTGCCTGCATTTGCGCCTGCATCTGACTGTAGCTCACTTTGGCCGTGTGAGAGGTGCCGTGTCCCATGAATACGAACGCGACGCCGTCCGCCGCGGCAGCTTCCAGGCTTTCATACCCGGACGCGGTCACCGCCTCAGCCGTGATGGCCACGGCAACGCTTTTCTTGTCCGCGTTGACGACCGTTGCATCGGTCCCAACCTCGCCCAGCAACGGCTCGGAAACCGCGACGGATTCAAGTTTATCCCGATATTCATCCAGCGCCGCGATCAACTCGTCATACTCCGCGCCGTGCATCAAATGGGTGGGCTGTATCACGAGGTTCTTGACGCCGTTGGCGACCGCGCGCTCCAGAGCCTGCCGCACGTTATCAATCTTCTCACCGTCACGGGCCTGAATGTGGTTGATGATGATCTGAGCGGTAAAGGCTCTTCTCACCGACCAATTCGGATAAGCTGCCTGCAACGCCTTTTCGATGCCGCCGATGTCCGTAACGCGGCTAGAGTTAAACGAAGTGCCGAAGCTCACGACCAGCAGTTCGTTCTCGCCGATGCCGTCTCCATTGAGAGGATCATCTTTAGAGGCGTCGCCGGTATCTCTGCCGAAATAATCCGGGTCGGCAAATTCGCCGGCGACCAGCTCTTTCTGAGCGTCCGTCAGAGCATCCCAGGCTTCCTTCGCCGCCGCACACTGCGCATCTGTTTCATCGGTGCGTTCCTGGACATAGATGGCGTCGATCAGCGCCGCCACGTTGTCCGCGGCCTCCTGGTCGGTTGCAGGCTCCGTGGAATCGGGCTGCGCGCCGCAGCCCGCCGCAACGGGTATTATAAACGCGAGCGCCAAAACGAGGGCAAGGATACTTTTGAGGTGTTTCATATGATGTTTTTCCTCCGTGTTTATTTATTTGTCATCGCCCACACGGGAACCGCGCGTGAGCGGACAATACAAAAACCCGCTCGCATTCAGCAATGCGAACGGGCATACGAAAGACACAACAAATACGGAAGATACGTCAAAAGCCGATCTCGCCGATATCCGCTGCTCCGGAGGTCCGCAGAGCCGAATACGCCGCAAACGCGGCAAGGATACAGGCAAGTATTCTGGCTTATCGTCCGCGCCCCGAAATGGGGACGCCGTTTTCGGACGCCTTCCCGGATCGCTCCAGTGACATATGCCCGAAAACCTTAAGGCGAATTACAGCAACGGCCTTGCGCGGGATTTCCACCCGGCTTCCATGACCTGCTCCCGATATTCATTTTTCATGCAAAGCATATCACCGTAAGCTTAAAAGTGTCAAGTATATAAGGCGGGTACTGAAGCACACCAAGCCTATCCGACCGGGGTCGGATAGGCTTGGTGTGCTTACCTTGACAAGGCTTATGGAACGGCGGTAAGATAAGGCTATAACTTAGTGGAGAAGCAGGGTGGAATTCCCTCGCAAGTACGTTACCGTCACAGCCGGATCGCCATGTTTCATATTCCTTTGCGGACACCGAAGGATATGGTTTAAGATGGAATCCGTCTTTTCTTGAATCAGCCTTCGGCCCAAAGCCGGAGGTTTTTTTGCATGCGCAGATCGACGGCATTTGATTTTCAATAAAAGGGAGGTTTCCATGAACATCAATTGGTTCAAAAACCCGGATAACCTCGTGTATCTCGATTCGAAAAACGGGCTGCCGGAACTGGAAAAGACGATGGGAATCGAGAACCTGACCGCCGCCGTGGAGGCCCTTCGCGAAGCGCCTGCAAAGGAAGGGATCATGCTGCGCGGCAAAAAACGCACGACCGTCAAGCTTTTCATCCCGGATCTCGTCTTTAACGAGCATATCGAAATGGGTGAAAACGTCTGGATTTTTATGGGAGAAATGAGCGAATGCTATGTTATCTTCTGATGCGCCGGGGAAGCTCTACGGTATAAGCGTAGGCCCGGGCGATCCGGAGTTATTGACGCTTAAGGCTGTGCGCACGATAAAGCTGTGCCCGGTGCTCGCGGTGCCCCGCACGCACGGAGAGCGTACGCTTGCGCTTGATATCGCCGAACAGGCCGTTGACATTTCCAATAAGGATATCCTCTATCTCGACTTTCTGATGTCCGATGATGCGCGCGCCACAAAGGAGAACCACGCACGGCATGCGGAACGGATCGCCGCCGTACTCGAAAAAGGCAGGAACGTGGGGATGCTCAGCCTTGGCGACGCCTCGCTCTACAGCACCTTCCCGTATATCGCCGAAAGGATCATAAAACTCGGCTACGAAACGGAAACCGTGCCCGGCGTAACGAGCTTTTGCGCATGCGCCGCGGTACTTAACCGCAGCCTCACCGAGATGTGCCTGCCGCTCACCATTTTACCCGCTTCCTATGAATGCCTTGAGGAGGCGCTCGGCCTGCCCGGCGGCAAGGTCGTCATGAAGCCCGCGCGAACGCTTGCGCGGATCAAGGCGCTTGCGGCAAAGAAGGGACTTGCGGAAAAAGCCGCCGCCGTGACGGATTGCGGCCTTCCCTCGCAGAGCGTGCACGAAAGTATATGCGATATGCCCGAGGACGGCTATTTTACGACCATCCTCATACGCCCATGAAGGGAACCGGTATGGAATTATCGCGCAAAAATGTAGACGGGCAGCTTCTCCGCTGCGGCTATACGACGGGCGCCTGCGCCGCGGCCGCGGCCAAGGCGGCGGTCCTTATGCTCCTTACGGGCAAACCCGTATCGTCCGTTTCGATTCCAACGCCCAAAGGGGTTTTGCTTACCCTCGACGTGCTCGATGCGATGATAAGCGAAATTTCCGCTTCCTGCTCCGTCAAAAAGGACAGCGGCGACGACCCCGACGTGACAAACGGCATTCTCGTTTACGCGAAAGTCGAAAGGATCGCCGAAGGCGTCCGCATTTCGGGCGGGGAAGGCGTGGGGCGCGTCACAAAGCCCGGCCTAGATCAGCCTGTGGGAGAAGCGGCCATCAACTCCATCCCGCGCAGGATGATCGCGGAGGCCGTGGAAGGCGTCTGCGCGGAGCTTGGCTATACGGGCGGTATTTCCGTCAGCATTTCCGTGCCGGGTGGCATTGAGCTTGCGAAACGCACCTTCAACCCGCGCATGGGGATTATGGACGGCATCTCCGTCATCGGCACGACGGGCATCGTGGAGCCTATGAGCAACGCCGCGCTCATCGATACCGTGCGGCTGGAACTCAGGCAGCTTGCGGCCTCGGGCACGAAAGCCATACTTCTTACGCCCGGCAATTACGGAGAGACCTTTGCGGGAACGAAGCTCGGCCTTTCCATGAAAGCGCACGTCGCCTGCTCGAATTTTATCGGCGACGCCATCGACGCGGCCGTGGAGCTTGGCTTAACGCAAATCTTCCTCATCGGGCACATCGGCAAGCTTGTGAAGCTCGGGATCGGCATGACGAACACGCATTCGGGCAACGGCGACGGCCGTATGGAAACGCTTCTTGCCTGCGCTTTGGAGGCGGGCGCAAAGCTTCCGCTTTTGAAGGGGATCATGGCCTGCGTCACGACGGACGCGGCGCTTGCGCTCCTAAATAAAGCGGGGCTTTTGAAAAGCACCATGGAAATACTCGGCGAGCGCATCGACGCGACCTTGAAGCGGCGCGTGCCCGAAGGCATAGAGATAGGCTTTCTTTGCTTTACGAACGCGGAGGGTTTCGGCGGCGTTTTGGCGCAGAGTGAAAATGCCGAGCACCTGATGCGCTTATGGAGGGATGACGAATGATACACTTTGTGGGCGCGGGCTGCGGCGCAAAGGACCTCATCACCGTGCGCGGCCGGGAGCTTATAAAAAAAGCCGACGCCGTCATCTACGCGGGCTCGCTCGTAAACCCGGCGCTTTTAGATTATGCGAAACCTATTTGCGAAACCTTCAACAGCGCCGAGATGACGCTCGATGAGGTGATCGCGGTGATGGAGCGCATGGAGGCGGACGGCAAACTGACCGTGCGGCTCCATACGGGCGATCCTTCCATATTCGGCGCGATACGCGAGCAGATGGACAGGCTCGACAGGCTCAAGATTCCCTATGAGGTCTGTCCCGGCGTATCGAGCTTTTGCGGCGCGGCGGCGGCGCTCAAGGCTGAGTACACGCTGCCCGCCGTAAGCCAAAGCGTCGTCGTCACCCGCATGGCGGGCAAAACGCCCGTGCCGGAGCGGGAGAGTATCCGCAGTTTTGCCGCGCACCGCGCCACCATGGTGATATTCTTGAGCGCGGGGCTGACGGAAAGCTTGCAGAAAGAGCTTCTTGCGGGCGGCTATGCGGCGGAAACGCCTGCCGCCATCGTATATAAAGCAAGCTGGCCGGAGGAAAAGATCGTGCGCTGCACCGTGGGCACGCTCCACCAAGCGGCGGCGGAGAGCGGCATCAATAACCACGCGCTCATTGCGGTAGGCGGCTTTTTGGGCGACGATTATGAGCTTTCCAAGCTCTACGACCCTACCTTCACCACCGCGTTTCGGCAGGGGGAGAAGCGATGAAAACAGGCATTTTGGCGTTCAGCGAAAAAGGCTTTGCGCTGGGCGAAAGACTTGTGGAGTATTTTACACACAAGGCCGATGAAGCGAGCGTGACGCGCTGCAAGGACGGCGCTCTCGCGGCGTGGACGCAAACGCATTTTTCGTCGGACGACGCGATCGTTTTCGTCGGGTCCTGCGGCATTGCGGTGCGCGCGATCGCGCCTCATATAAAAAGCAAAGCGACCGATCCCGCCGTGATCGTGGTGGACGAGCTTGGCACATATGGCATCCCTCTCCTTTCGGGGCATCTGGGCGGAGCGAACGAGCTGGCGGTAGAGCTCGCAAGGTATCTTAACGCCATCCCCGTCGTCACCACCGCCACCGATTTGAACGGCGTTTTCGCCGTGGATATCTGGGCAAAAAAACAGGGGCTTACCATCGTCAACCCCGAACGCATCAAATGGGTGTCCTCGCGCCTGCTCGTAGGGGAAAACGTGAAGCTTAAAAGCAAATTTCCCATGGAGGGCGAACCGCCAAAGGGGATCGAGATGACCGACGGGCCGAGCGATATCCTCGTGACCTACCGCACGCGCGGCAAAACGGAGGCGCTGCGGCTTGTGCCGCCCGTCGTCACGCTTGGCGTCGGCTGCAAAAAGGATACGGACGCGGAAACCATAGAAAATGCGTTTTTGCTGATGCTCGCAAAGGCCAACTGCCACAGCGCAGCCGTCAGGAGGGTATGCAGCATCGACTTGAAAGCGAACGAGCCGGGGATCTTGGAATTCTGCCGCCGCCGCGCGCTTCCTTTTTGCACGTTCTCGACAGCGGAGCTTGCCGACGTGCCGGGCAAATTTACGGGCTCCGCCTTCGTAAAATCCGTGACCGGCGTAGATAATGTGTGCGAGCGGAGCGCCGTTTTGGGGAGCGGCGAAGGTGGCAGGCTGCTCACGCAAAAGGACGCGGGCAACGGCGTTACCATGGCGCTCGCCATAGAGCCTTATGTTCTGCAATTTGACGGGGAAGGGAAAACGGAATGAGCAAGGTATTCGTCGTAGGCTTGGGCCCGGGAAATGCGGAGTGCATGACATACGCCTGCCGCGATGCTATCGAGCGGGCGGATATCCTCGTAGGCTATGCGAAGTATATCGAGCTTGTTAAGCCGCTCTATCCGGAAAAGCCTGTCTTTTCCACGCCCATGCTCGGCGAGGTGGAGCGCTGCGAAAGAGCGCTCGCGCTTGCGGAGGAAGGGAACACCGTGGCGGTCGTATGCAGCGGCGACGCGGGTGTATACGGCATGGCGGGGCTTATCCTGGAATTGAGCGAGGGACATCCGAACGTGGAGATCGAGATCGTGCCCGGTGTTACGGCGGCGCTCACAGGTGCAGGCCTTCTGGGCGCGCCGCTCACGCACGACTTTGCCGTCATAAGCCTCTCCGATCTTCTCACTCCCTGGGAGCTTATCGAAAAGCGCCTGAACTGCGCCGCCATGGGGAACTTTAGCGTCGTGCTCTACAACCCATCGAGTAAAAAGCGGGCGGACTATTTGGAGAGGGCTTGCGATATCCTTTTAAAGCATAAATCGCCCGATACGCTGTGCGGCGTCGCGCGAAACATCGGCCGCGAGGGAGAAAGTACGGAGCTCATGACCTTGCGGGAGCTGAAAAGCGTGAAGGCCGATATGTTTACCACCGTGTTTATCGGCAACGCGCAGACGCGGGAGATCAAAGGCAAAATGGTGACGCCGAGGGGGTATTGTTTTGACTGAGATCATCCTCTTTGGCGGCACGAGCGAGGGGCGGGAGCTTGCGGCGCTTCTCAAAGAAAAAAACATTCCCGCGCTCGTATGCGTCGCCACGGAATACGGAGAATCGCTTCTCGACGCGGGCGGCAACGTGGAAGTTCACGCGGGGCGCCTTGACGAAAACGCCATGGCGGCGCTTATGGGGCAACGCGCCCCGCGGCTTGTGCTCGACGCGACGCACCCTTACGCGGACGCGGTGAGCCGCAATATCCGCGCCGCGTGCGAAAGCGCAAATACAGCCTACCTTCGCGTGCGGCGCGAAAGCGTTTCGGAGAGCGGGTATAGGACCTTCCCGTCCATGGCCGCGCTGGTCGCTTGGCTCAACACGACCGACGGCGTTATCTTTTCCGGCCTCGGGGCGAAGGAAGTACAAGCGCTTACCGCCGTAAACGGCTTTGAAAAACGCGTGTGGCTCCGCATACTGCCCTTTTCAAAAGGGCTTAACGCCTGCATCGAGGCGGGCTTCCCCGCAAAGCGCGTCATCTGCATGCAGGGGCCGTTTTCTACGGAGCTCAACGCCGCCATGTTTCGCGCGGCGAAGGCGGATATCCTCATCACCAAGGAGTCGGGCGCAGCAGGCGGCTTTCAAGAAAAGCTTGCGGCGGCGCGCGACTGCGGCATGACCGTTGCGGTATTGAAGCGCCCCGACGGGGAAGAAGGGCTTACCTTGGAGGAAGTAAAAAGAAAGATCGAGGTTGGCGGGCTATGAAAAGCGTAAGCATCGTAGGCATGGGCATGGGCGCGGATACCGTAACGGGCGACGGCTTGCGGGCCGTCGAGCGGGCGGAAACGCTTTTGGGCGCGCCGCGCATGCTCTCGGCGTTTTCTTGTTTCGATAAGCCTTCATATGTGGAATATGAGCCGGAAAAAGTAAAGGCGCTTCTCGACGAAAGCGAGCTTTCCCGCTTTGCCGTGCTGGTTTCGGGCGACACGGGATTTTTCAGCGCCGCGGACGGGCTCATCACAGCACTTTCGGGCTATGAGGTGAAGCTTATCCCCGGCGTTTCCTCCGTTTCGTATTTCTTTTCTAAGATCAAGCGCCCCTGGCAAAATGCGGCGCTTGTAAGCTGCCACGGCAGGGAGGCAAATCTTATAGATACCGTGCGCCGCAGCAAGCTGACGTTCGCCCTTACGGGCGGCAACATGGAGGCGCATGCAAAAGGGCTTGCGGAAGCGGGTTTCGGAGAATTGACGGCGACCGTAGGCGAAAACCTCGGCGCTCATAACGAGCACATTTTCTCGTCTCCGGTATGTGAGCTTGCAAAAACACCCGTCGGCAAGCTGGCGGTATTGCTCATAGAAAATCCGCAGGCCGACGCGCGCGTCCGCTTCGGCATACCCGACGGGGAATTTATCCGCGGCGAGGTGCCCATGACGAAATCCGAGGCGCGCGCCGTGAGCCTGAGCCGCCTCGCGCTTTCCCCGGGCGAAATTTGCTGCGACATCGGCGCGGGCACGGGCTCCGTCACGGTTGAAATGGCGCTTGCGGCCTATGAAGGCTATGTTTACGCCATCGATAAAAACGGGGAAGCCGTTTCGCTTATAAAAGAAAATTGCGGGCGGTTCCATATCGGCAACGTTACGCCCGTCTTGGGAAGTGCGCCCGAGGCGCTTTATACTTTGCCGCCTATGGACGCGGCGTTCATCGGCGGGAGCGGCGGCGTTATGGGGGATATCTTCGAGGCGATCCTAATGAAAAATCCGTACGCGCGCATCGTGGTGAACGCCATCGCTCTGGAAACCCTGCACGCGGCAATCGCGGCGTTCAAGGCGCGTGGTATCGCGCCCGAAATCGTACAGCTTGGCGCCGTGCGCGCAAAGACAGCGGGCGACCTCAACATGATGCTCGCGCAAAATCCAGTGTTCATCGTTTCGGGCGGTGGGAAACATGCATGATCGCATTTTGATCGCGGGCACAAACTCGGGCTGCGGCAAGACCACCGTGACATTGGCGCTTCTCTCTGCGTTCAAAGCACGGGGACTTCCCGTTGCCGCGTTCAAATGCGGGCCGGACTACATCGACCCCATGTTCCACCGCGAGGCGCTCAAGGTGCCGAGCCGCAACCTCGACCCGTTTTTCTGCACGGGCGCCGAGCTTTGCGCCATGCTCGCGGAAAAAGCCGGCCGGCTTTCCGTGATCGAGGGCGTGATGGGCTATTACGACGGCGTAGGCACGGAGGGAAAATTCAGCACCTATGACGTAGCGCGGGATACGCAAACGCCCGTTGTACTCGTGATAAACGCGAAGGGTATGTATACCTCTTCTGGAGCGCTTCTTCGCGGCTTTAAGGGTTTCAGACCCCAAAGCAACATCCGCGGCGTCGTCTTCAACGGCGTGCCGCAGGGGCTTTATGATGGGCTCAAGCAAATCGCTGTCGGCGCAGGCGTTGCGCCTTTGGGCTTTTTGCCGCGGGAGAAGGAGCTTTCTGTCGGCAGCCGCCATCTTGGGCTGGTCACCGCCGATGAAATCGGCGATCTGCAAGAGAAACTCCATGCGCTCGGAGCGCTTGCCGAAAAGCATATCGACATCGACGGCGTGCTTCAGCTTGCCGCGTCCGCGCCCGCGCTTCACGAGAAAGCCGCGGAGATACGCCCCGTCGCAAGCGTTCGCGTAGCCGTGGCGCGGGACGGCGCTTTTTGCTTCCTTTATGAGGAAAACCTGGAGCTTCTTCGCGCGCTCGGGTGTGAAATTTGTTTTTTCAGCCCCATAAGCAATGTGGCTTTGCCCAAGAATATCGGCGCTCTGTATCTGCCGGGCGGCTATCCAGAACTCCATGCGCAGGCTTTGACGGAAAACGCAGCCATGCGTCGCGCCGTAAAGGACGCCGTAAGCAATGGACTTCCCACGCTTGCGGAATGCGGCGGGTTTTTATATCTGCACGATTCGCTCGACGGTTATCCCGTGGCGGGGGTGATCCGCGCGAAAGCGTATAAGACCGAAAAGCTGCAGCGCTTCGGCTACGTCACACTGACCGCCAAACAGGATAACCTCCTAAGTAAGGCGGGGGAAAGCATACGCGCACACGAGTTTCACTATTACGAAAGCGATTCCTGCGGCGACGGCTTCACCGCGCAAAAGCCAAGTGGACGCGCCTGGGATTGCGTCCACGCATCCAACAGCCTGTACGCGGGTTTCCCGCATTTGTATTTTCCCGCGAACCTGAGCTTCGCGGAACGGTTTGTAAGAAAGGCGAACGATTATGCTCAACGACATGCTTAAAAACATCCGGCCCGCGGACGAGGCGGCCTACGCGGGTTGCATCGCCCGCTTCGACCAAGTGGCAAAGCCCGTGGGGAGCCTCGGGAAGCTCGAGACTTTGCTCGCGCAGATCGCCGCCGTTTACGGAAGCGCCGATATCGATATCGCGAAAAAATGCGTGCTGGTATTTTGCGCGGACAACGGCGTAACGGCGCAGGGCGTTTCGCAGAGCGGGCACGAGGTCACGACCGCCATCGCGCGGATGCTCGCAAACGGGAAATCGGGCGTGTGCACTATGGCGAAGGCCTGCGGCGCGGACGTGTTCCCCGTGGACGCGGGCATGGAGGATATCGTGGACGGCCTTTTACCCCGCAAGCTTATGCACGGCACGGAAGATATTTCCCGCGGCCCCGCCATGGCGCGCGAGACTGCCGTCAAGGCTATCGAGCTCGGCATGGCGCTTGTGAAGGAGAAAAAGGAACAAGGCTACAGGCTCATCGCCACGGGCGAGACGGGTATCGGCAACACCACCACCGCAAGCGCCGTGGCGAGCGTTTTGCTTAAAGCGCCCGCAGATTCGGTCACGGGCCGAGGAGCGGGGCTCGACGACGAAGGGCTACTGAGAAAGCGCGCCGCGATCAAGGGGGCCATCCGCGTGAACGCGCCCGACGAGAACGACCCTGTCGACGTAATTCGGAAGGTGGGCGGCCTCGATATCGCCGCCATGACGGGCGCGTTTCTGGGCGGCGCGATGTACCGTGTGCCCGTGGTGATGGACGGCGTCATTTCCGCCGTGGCTGCACTTGTTGCGGTGCGGCTCAACCCTCTGGTAAAGGATTATATCCTACCCTCGCACGTAAGCGCCGAGCCCGCCGCGCGGCTCATCTGCGCGGCGCTTGAAATGGAACCCGTCATCCATGCGGATATGCGGCTTGGCGAGGGCACGGGGGCGGCAGCGTTGTTCCCGCTCCTCGATATGGCGGCGGCGGTGTACCATCATGCGGCCACGTTTCAGGATATCGCGGTGGACGCGTACAAGAGGCAAATAGGATGACGCTCGTGACAGGCGAAAACGGCAGCGGCAAAAGCGCCTATTCGGAAAACCTCGTTTGCCGTGAGGGCGGCGCACGCTATTATATCGCCACCATGATCCCCCACGGTGAAGAGGGTGCGGCGCGTGTCAAAAAACACCTGCGCCAGCGGGAAGGTATGGGCTTTGTTACGCTCGAACTTCCGTATGCCGTGGGCAACGCCGCTGTTCCGGACAATGCTGCGGTGCTCTTGGAGGATGTATCGAACCTCCTCGGCAATTCCATGTTCGAGCGCGGCGGCACGGCGGAAGATGTGCTGAAGGATATCGAGGCGCTTGAAGCGCGCTGCCATATCCTCGTCGCCGTGACGATAGGCGGCCTGGATGTAACGGCCTACGAGGGGGAAACGCGCGGCTATATAGAGGCTTTAAACGCGCTCAACGCGGCGCTTTTCGATTTGGCCGATACCGTGGTGGAAATGAAAGACGGAATTCCGCAGATAAAAAAGGGAGAAGAATATGCGCTTTCTTGAACCGATGTGGATCGCGATCAGCACGTACAGCGTTTTGCCCGCGCCGCACTTTGACTGGAACGAAAAAAACATGCGCTTTTCCATCTGCTTTTTGCCGTTTGTGGGGCTTCTACTGGGTGCGGCGCTCTATCTTTGGGCGTGGGCGGCAAAGGCGCTCAACGCGGACGGTATATTGTTCGCCGCGGCGGCAGCGGTACTCCCCATACTCCTTACGGGCGGCATCCATATGGATGGTTTCATGGATACGGTGGATGCGCTCGCCTCGCATGGGGAGCGCGAAAAGAAGCTCGCCATCCTGAAGGACCCGCACGCGGGGGCGTTCGCCGTCGTGTACTGCATCGTGTATCTTCTTTTAAGCTTCGGTCTATATCACGCGCTGTTTCAAACGGATGCGCTGCCTGTCCTGTGTTTAGGCTTTGTTCTTTCGCGATCATTGAGCGCGCTTACCGCGGTCACGCTTCCGAACGCGCGAAAGACCGGCATGCTCTGCGCTTTCACGGAGCACACACATAAACGTGCCGCAGCGATCGCCATGCTTGCCGTCGCGTTCCTTACGGCGGGCGGCATGCTGTGGATCTCGCCCGCGATCGGCGGTTTTGCGTCGGGCTTTGCGTTTCTCGCGTTCTTTTCGTACCGCGCCATGGCGAAAAAACAGTTTGGCGGCGCGACAGGTGATACCACGGGCTTCTTCCTGCAAGCCTGCGAGCTTATGCTTCTCCTTGGCGCGTGGGTGGGAGGTCTTTTGTGAAAACGGTTTATCTCATCCGCCACGGTATGACGGCGGGAAACAAAGAAAAACGCTATATCGGCAGGACGGACGAGCCGCTTTGCGAGGAAGGCAAACTGCAGGCGGCGGCGCTCAAGACTAAGGGCCTTCCTGCGTTCGACCGCGTTTTTACAAGCCCGTACATCCGCTGCGCACAAACGGCCTCCGTCCTGTTCCCCGATACGGCCTTCACCGCCGTGCAAGAACTCCGGGAATGCGACTTTGGCGTGTTCGAGGGCAAGACGGCGGCGGAGCTTGTGCTCGACGCGGAATACGGCGCGTGGCTTAAAACGAACTGCACCAGCCCCATACCGGGCGGCGAAAGCGTGGAGGGTTTTAAAGCGCGCTGCTGCACGGCGTTCCTTGCGGCCATGGGGGAAGTCATGGGAAACGGCGCTTGCGCGTTCGTCGTCCACGGCGGTTGTATCATGGCGATTTTGGAAAGATATGCCGTGCCCAAGCGTGCGTTTTATGATTACCATGTTGAAAACTGCGGCCTCGTGCGCTGCGCGTTCGGCGGCGGCGTACTTACGGTAGAGGGAGGCTCGCTGTGTTCCTAGCTTTTTCTGCACTCGCTTTGTGCCTGGGCTTCCTCCTCGATTTGGTTTTGGGCGACCCGGCAGATTGGCCGCATGTTGTGCGCGGCATCGGGAGGCTTATCGCGGCTTTGGAAAAGGCGCTTTATCCCGTGCGGAACAAGCGTCTCGGCGGAACGCTACTCGCGTTGTGCGTCTTAATGATCTGCACGGCGCTGCCCGCCGTGCTTCTCTATGCGGCGTGGAAGCTGTCGCCTTGGGTGTATTTTATCTTGGAGGCGCTTTTATGCTGGCAGACCCTCGCCCTCAAGAGCCTGAAAGTCGAAAGCCGCAAGGTATACGGCGAGCTTACTAAAAATGACCTGCCCGCCGCGCGAAAGGCGGTTTCCATGATCGTTGGCCGCGATACGGCGGCGCTAAATGAGGCCGGGATCACACGCGCCGCCGTGGAGACCGTGGCGGAAAACGCCTCGGACGGCGTGATCGCGCCGCTATTTTACCTTATGCTCGGCGGGGCGGTATTCGGCCTGTTTTACAAGGCCGTCAACACCATGGATTCCATGATCGGCTATAAAAACGAAAGGTACACGGACTTTGGCCGCTTTGCGGCGAGGCTCGACGATGTGATGAACTACCTTCCCTCGCGCTTAAGCGCAACTCTCATGATATTGACGGCGCGACCCTGCGGCCTGGACGCGAAAAACGCATACCGCATTTGGAAACGCGACCGCCGTAAGCACTTAAGCCCCAACTCCGCGCAGACGGAGGCCGTTATGGCGGGTGCGCTTAACGTGCGCCTTGCGGGGAACGCCTATTATTTCGGCAAGCTTCACGAAAAGCCGTATATCGGCGATGATCTTCGGCCCATCGGGCCTAAGGATATCCTTTTATCGCACAGGCTCCTTTACGCGGCCTCGATCCTTATGTTTTTACTTGCGCTTATCGTAAGGGGGTGTTTGTATGCAGCGCTATGAGCACGGCGGCGATATTTACGGCAATGCGGAAATACGGCTGGATTTTTCCGTGAACACCAATCCTCTCGGGATGCCCGAGGCGGCAAAACGGGCGCTTTTTAAAGCGGCGAGTTCCTTTGAACGCTATCCCGACCCGCAATGCCGGATCCTACGTCAAGCTATTGCGGAAAAACATAGCGTTGCGCCGGATAGGATACTTTGCGGCAACGGCGCGGCGGATATGATCTTTCGTGTCTGTGCCTGCCTGAAACCTCAAAAGACGCTGACGCTCGCGCCCACTTTCTCCGAATATGAGCGGCCCGTGAAGCTCTTCGGCGGCGAAATGCTTGAATACCGCTTAAAAGAAACGGACGGTTTCGCGCTGACGGACGGGGTGCTTGAAGCGCTCACGCCCGATATCGAGCTGTTCTTTTTGTGCAATCCCAATAACCCCACGGGGAGGCTTTCTTCCCCCGAGCTTCTTTGCCGCGTCGCGGAGGCCTGCGCAAAAAACGGTACGCTCCTTATATTGGACGAATGTTTTATCGAATTCACGGACGGGCCGTCCATGGCGCCGCTTCTCGAAGCGTTACCGAATCTCCTCATCCTCAACGCCTTCACCAAGTTCTATGCGCTTGCGGGGTTAAGGCTCGGGTATCTCCTATGTGCGGATGCGGCGCTTCTTTCCCGCATCGCCGCATTCGGCGCGGAATGGAGCGTTTCCGCGGCGGCGCAGGCGGCGGGTCTCGGGGCGTTTAAGGAACCCGAATGGTCAGAGAGGACGCGGAGCCTCCTGCGGAAGGAACGCAGTTTTATGCGCGAAAACCTTGCGGCGTTGAATCTTACGGTGTTTCCCGCCGACGCGAATTTTCTACTTCTCAAAAGCCCTGTGCCCTTGTATGAGCCGCTGAAAAAACGCGGCATCCTCGTGCGCAGCTGCGCCAATTTTACGGGGCTAAGTGAACATTTCGTCCGCATCGGGCTTAAGACCCGTGAAAAAAACGAGGCGCTTCTTCAAGCGTTAAAGGAGGCGCTTTATGGCTAAAGCCATCATGGTGCAGGGAACCATGTCCAACGCGGGCAAGAGCCTAATTTGCGCGGGGCTTTGCCGCGTATTTAAACAGGACGGGTACCGTGTAGCGCCCTTTAAAAGCCAGAATATGGCGCTCAATTCCTTCATCACCAAAGAAGGCCTTGAAATGGGTCGCGCGCAGGCGGTACAGGCGGAGGCGGCGGGCGTGGAGCCGAGCGTAAACATGAACCCGATCTTATTAAAGCCCGTCACGAACATGGGCTCGCAGGTGATCGTCAACGGCGAGGTGCGTTCCAACATGAGCGCGCGCGAGTATTACGCCATGAAGCATACGCTCGTGCCGGATATCATGGCGTCTTACGCCTCCCTCGCCGCCGAAAACGACGTCATCGTTTTGGAGGGGGCGGGGAGCCCCGCCGAAATCAATTTGAAGAAGGGCGATTTCGTCAATATGGGCATGGCGAAGCTTGCGAAAGCGCCGGTGCTGCTTGTTGGCGACATCGACCGCGGCGGCGTGTTTGCGCAGCTTTATGGCACCGTCGCGCTTCTCGATCCGGACGAGCGCGATATCGTGAAGGCCACGGTCATCAACAAATTCCGCGGGGATGTGAAGCTTCTGGGCGACGGCCTGACCATGCTTGAAAGCCTTACCCGTAAACCCGTGGCGGGCGTATTGCCGTACCTGGATGTGGATATTGACGACGAAGACAGCCTTTCCGAACGCCTGACCCGAGAGCGGATCGACGCGGCGCTCGATATTGCGGTCATACGCCTGCCGCGTCTCTCTAACTTTACCGATTTTGCCGCGCTCGAGGCGACCGAGGGCGTGGGCGTGCGCTATGCCCGCTCGCCCAGAGAGCTTGGTATGCCGGACCTCGTGATATTGCCCGGTACGAAAAGCACCATTTCCGACCTAAGCTGGCTCCGCCAATGCGGCCTTGAGGCGGCTGTCAAAAAGCTTGCCGCGCAGGGCACGCCCATTTTCGGCGTATGCGGCGGCTACCAGATGCTTGGAGAGCGCATCTCGGACGCGGAGGAGGCGGAGGGCGGCGGCGAGATCGGCGGCATGGGACTTTTGCCTGTTTTTACCGAATTTACCGGCGAAAAGCGACGTACCCGCGTTGCGGGCAAAGTGTTTCCCTCGGTCGGCGCTCTTGCGGCTTTAAGCGGTGCGGAGGCGGAAGGCTACGAGATCCACATGGGCCGCACGGCGCTTCAAAAGGGCGCTATGCCGCTGGTTCTTTTGGAAAACGGAACGGAGGACGGCTGCCAAGCGGGAAGCGTTTATGGAACCTATCTCCACGGCTTTTTTGATTCGGCGTCCTGCCGCGAGGCGCTTTTAAATGCGCTTTGCGAAAAGAAAGGCGTTTCCCTTACCACGGATGCTTTCGACCTGAAAGCTTACAGGGAAAGCCAGTACGACGCTTTGGCGAAAGCCGTGCGCGAACATCTCGATATGAAGCTGATCTACGAGATTTTGGAGGCGGGGATATGAAGATAGAGCTTGAGAGCGTTTTGCCCGAGGATATCGAGCGCCGCAGTTTTGAGATCATCGAAAGCGAGCTTCCCCATCCGCTCGAAGCGGAGCTTGCGCCCATCATCAAGCGCGTCATCCATACCACGGCGGATTTCGACTATGCCGATTCGCTGTATTTTTCAGAAAATGCCGTTTCATTTGCGCTTGAGGCACTTCGTGCGGGCGCGACGATCGTGACGGATACCAATATGGCAAAAGCGGGCGTCAACAAACCTGCGCTTGCGAAACTGGGGGGCGAAGTGCTTTGCTTCATGGCGGACGCGGATATTGCCGCTGCCGCGAAAGAAAACGGCACGACCCGCGCCGCCGTGGCTATGGAAAAGGCCGCCCGGCTTCGCGGCCCCCTTATTTTTGCCGTCGGCAACGCGCCCACGGCGCTCGTCCGCCTTTACGAGCTGATCGGCGAAGGGAAAATTTCTCCGGCGCTCATCATCGGCGTGCCGGTCGGCTTCGTCAATGTGGTACAGGCAAAAGAGCTTATCATGAAAACATCTATTCCCTGCATCGTCGCCCGCGGCCGAAAGGGCGGCAGCAACGTTGCCGCCGCCATCGTGAACGCGCTGATGTATAAGGTGACGAGGAGATGATCATTTCTTTTTAAATTCCGGGTATTCGCATTCAAAGCTCGCGTTTTCACCGATCACGTCAAATAGCGTCTCTTTGCCTTTTTTAAATACGTAATGCACGGTGCAGGAGGGGCTTTCATGGATGTGCCGTTCCATGCCGCCGTTAAATGGCGCGCGGAGCAGGCGGGCGTTTTCGTTTAAAAGCGTTGCGGTCAGGCTGTATGCGCCCTGCTTGATGCATACGGCATTGTCGCCAAGGAAGACGAGCTTTGCCCCACGGTAGGTGGCAAGGCGATACTCTTTGCCGCCGTAAAGGATGGGGCACAGTATGCCTGTGAATTTCGTTCGCATGAGGGGAATATCGGCCACGGAAAGCATCAGCGAGAGATTCTCTTTTTTGTGTGCAAAATGCGTCCAGAGGTAGCGCGCGGGGAAGGAACTGCCGCGGTCGCCCTCGATGTAGCCCAATGCGTCGTCGAATACGAAGCGTTTTCCGTTGACGGTAAGCGTGCCGAATACGCTGTGGAACATACTCACCACGCGGTGGCGGCACTGCATGTTCGGCACGTGCTCAAACGGACCCATGATGGATGACGAAAGCGCCTCAAACGGCCCGAATACAAGCCTGCCGCTCACCTCGAGCGCGTTCGTGCGAAGGCTCATCTCAAGCCCGTTCTCACGGAACACGCATTTCCCCATGCGGAAGAAAAAGAGGCTTTCGCTCGCTTCGAAGCGTTCCATGGGAAAGCGCACGAAGCCGGAGACCTCGTCTGTTATCACCTGCACGGAGGCGAAGCGCCGCCCGCTTTGGTCCGCGTGGAGCGCCGGTATCACCGCCACCGTGCTTTTCTCCGAAGTCTGCTTGAAGTAAAAGCCCTCAAAATAGTTTTTCGTTTCGCCTATCCCGTAAAAACCCCGCATGCGCATCCCTCCGTCCCCATTGTTTTTCCCATTTACGCGCCGCTTTTTTCAAATATTTGCGCATTTCAAGACGTAAGCATGTTGGAGGGGGTGAGTGAATGCGATCTATCGTATACGACCGCGAGGCTGCAGCGGCCTACGCTAAAAAGTGGGCGCTTAAACGCAATCCCGCGTTTTATGATTTTGAAAACCTTGGGGGCGACTGCACCAACTTCTCTTCGCAGTGCGTGTTTGCCGGTTCCGGCGTAATGAACTACACGCCCGGTGCGGGCTGGTATTACAAGAGCTCTTACGACAGGGCACCGTCGTGGACGGGCGTCATGCCGTTTCATTCCTTCATGGTAAACAACCTCGGCGTCGGCCCCTATATGCGTGAAGCCGCGCGGGAGGAAATGATGAAAGGGGACGTCGTGCAGCTCGGCACGGCCTCCGGCCGCTTTTACCATACGCCGTTTATCGTGCAGGTGACGGGGACGGAGATTTACGTCGCCACCCATACCTACGATTCCTATATGCGCCCGCTCTCGAGCTATTTTTACGAAAGGATACGCTACCTCCATGTGGAGGGCGCGAGGACGTGGTAAGCCTAGGTGAAATGTCCCGATTTCTTGAAATGCGGTGTTTAGTGTGCTAAACTTTTCTTGCACGCGCGGCAACGGATAAGGTAAGGGAGTCGAACCCTTGCGGTTTAGAGGGCCGGAAAGCACGCCATCGTCGTGTTGCTGGTACTCGACGTAGGCACCGCACGCAAGGCCTGTGGCCTTGCGCGGGGGCCCTACGGCGACCGACGATGACAAAGACGTGCGCCAAACTGGCAGTTTTGAGGCGCAAGGGTTCGACACCCCTTACCTTAAGCGCCGTCGGCTGCGCTTTTCTTTTCCCACTTGGAATTAGGAGGGCCGCTTTATGCGCATGGTGGACCTGATCGAGGCGAAGCGCCTCGGATATGAGCATACCAAAGAGGAAATAGAATTTATCGTAAACGGCTTTACCGTAGGCGATGTGCCGGATTATCAAATGTCCGCTTGGATGATGGCGGTGTGCCTGAAGGGCATGAGCGGTGAGGAGACCTCGCAGCTCACCATGGCCATGAAAAACTCGGGCAAGACGGTGGATTTAAGCGACCTTCCCGGGGTAAAGGTCGATAAACATTCCACGGGCGGCGTGGGCGATACCACGACGCTCGTGATCGCGCCGCTCGTGGCGGCGTGCGGCGGCACGGTCGCGAAGATGTCGGGCAGGGGGCTCGGGCATACGGGCGGCACGCTCGACAAGCTCGAGGCCGTTTCCGGTGTCAGCGTAAACGTAAGCGAAGCGCGTTTTAAGGAGATCGTGCGCGGGATCGGCGTATGCGTCATCGGCCAGAGCGAGGGGCTTGTGCCGGCCGACCGCAAAATGTATGCGCTTCGCGACGTGACGAGCACCGTGCAGAGCATTCCCCTCATAGCGTCGAGCGTGATGAGCAAAAAGCTCGCCGCGGGCGCGGACGCCATCGTGCTCGATGTGAAAACAGGCACCGGCGCGTTCATGCAAACGCTTGAAAGCTCCAAGGAACTCGCGCATACCATGGTGAAGATCGGAAAGCTTTTACATAAAAATACCGTGGCCGTCATCACGGATATGAACCAGCCGCTCGGGCTCAGCGTCGGCAACGGCCTCGAGGTGAAGGAGGCCATCGAACTCCTAAGTGGCAAGGTGCCGGAGGACGATCCGCTTTACGAGGTATGCATGCTTCTCGCCTCCCATATGCTTTTGATATCGGGGCTTGCAAGCTCCGGGGCGGAAGCGCGGCAAAAACTCAAGACCGCGCTTGTAAGCGGCGAGGGCCTGCGGCGGCTTTCCGCCATGCTCGAGGCGCTCGGCGGCGATACCGCCTGCATTGCGGACCCCGAGCTTCTTTGCAGGGTCAACAGGAAAATTCCTGTGCCGCTTGGAGGCGAGGGTTATATCCACGCCATGAACGCGGAGCGCATCGGCGTCGCCGCGCAGATGCTCGGCGCCGGGCGCGAGAAGAAAGGCGACCCCATCGACTACGCCGTGGGGCTTGTTATGCGTAAGCGCATGGGTGCGCGCGTGGAAAAAGGGGAGCCCGTCGCCACGTTTTATGTAAACGGCGAGGAAAGGCTTCATGAAGCCCTCGCCATGTTCCAAAGCGCGTTTGAACTCTCAAAAGAACCGCCCGTGCACGCGCCGATGGTGTACGACGTCATCACGGCGTAAAATTCACGGACTGTTTGATTTACACGCGGCGCTTATCGTGCCATGATTTCCGCAGGAGGATCTTTATGCAAAAACTCATCGCGATCGACGGAAACAGCCTGATGCACCGCGCCTACTGGGCGCTTCCTTCCATGACGGCAAAATCGGGCGTGCCGACGGGCGCGATCTTCGGCTTTGTGAACATGCTCTTAAAGCTTTTGCCTTATGAGCCGAGCCATCTTGTGGTGGCGTTTGATATGCACGGCCCCACCTTCCGCCACGAGGTCTACGACGAGTATAAGGCGGGCCGCAAGGAAACGCCGGACGACCTTCGCGCACAGTTCCCGCTCGTCAAGGAGCTTTTAAAAAAGATGGGTATCGCCGTGTGCGAGGTGGAGCGCTACGAGGCGGACGACATCATCGGCACCTACGCGCGGCTCGCAAACGAAAAGGGGATCGACGCTCTCCTCGTCACGGGCGACCGCGACGCGTTGCAGCTTGTCAGCGATAAAACGCATGTGCTCATGACCAAAAAGGGCATTTCGGATACCGTCGAATACGACGAAAACGAGCTCATGCAGCAGTATGGCCTAAAACCGCAGCAAATGGTCGATTTGAAGGGTCTCATGGGCGACAGCTCCGACCATCTTCCGGGTATTCCGGGCGTGGGCGAAAAGACGGCGCTCAAACTTTTGCAAAAATACGGCACGCTTGAAGAGACCTTAAGCCATGCCGAGGAGGAGACCGGAGCGCTGCGCGTTAAGCTTGCGGAAAACGCGGAGCTTGGGCGTATGAGTTACCGGCTGGGTACCATCCATACCGACGCGCCGGTATGCTTCACGCTCAACGACTGCGTATTTTCACCCGCGCGTATGGCCTCGGCCGTGCCTATGATGAACGAGCTCGAACTTCGGAGCCTTTTAAACCGCCTGCCGAAAGGCGAGGAAAGCGCCGCGGCGCCCATAGCAGAAGCCATGGCGGAAGTTGCGACTCGTAAGGTGAACGATATCCCTTCGCTGAATGCGCTTTGCGAAACGCTGAAACATACAAAAAAGGCGGCGCTGTACGCGGAAAGCTCCTTGCTTGTCGCCGCGGGCGAAACGGAGCAGTATGAGATCGTTTTGAATGCTACGCTCTTTGAGCAGGGGCTCGATGAGGAGCAAGTGCTCCTCGCATTAAAGCCCATACTCGAAAGCGAAAGCACGGAAAAGCTCTTTTTCGATTCCAAGCGCTTCATGCACCTCGCGACGCTTTACGGCGTGAAAATAGAGGGGCCGCGCTTTGACGCGATGCTTGCCGATTATCTGCTGCACGCCATCCACCCCGCGGATTCTTATAAAACGCTCTGCGCGGAGCGCATGGGCCTCAACGTCCCGAACGCCTGCGCGCTCTTCAGGCTCCAGACGGAAATGCTCGCGGAAATGAAGGAAAAGGCGCTTCTCGACCTTTATAACGAGGTGGAGCTGCCGCTTGCGCGGGTGCTTTTCGACATGGAGCGCACGGGATTTCGGATGGACTTAAATGCCGCAAAGGAACTCGGCGAAACATTCTCCGCGCGCATAAGGATGCTCGAGGAGCAGATTTACGCGCAGGCGGGCTCAAACTTCAACATACTTTCCACAAAGCAGCTCGGCGCGGTGCTTTTCGATACCTTGAGGCTGCCGACGCAGAAAAAGAACAAATCCGGCTACTCCACGGATGCGGAGACGCTCGAGGCGCTCGAGGATATGCACCCCATCGTGAAGCTCGTTACGGAGTACCGCTTTTTATCGAAGCTCAAAAGCACGTTTATCGACGGGCTGTTGAACCTTACCGATCAAAAGACCGGCCGCGTGCATACGAGCTTCAACCAAAACGTAGCCGCCACAGGCCGCATTTCAAGCACCGAGCCCAATCTGCAAAACATCCCCGTGCGCACGGAAGTGGGCCGCGAGATACGCAAGGCCTTTGTCGCGAGCGAGGGCAATGTGCTCGTGGGGGCGGACTATTCGCAGATAGAGCTCCGGCTCCTTGCCCATATGAGCGGCGACGAGCGCATGATTGCGGCTTTCAACGACGGCGCGGACATCCACGCCCGCACGGCGTCGGAGGTGTTCGGCGTGCCGTTTCGTGAGGTCACGAGCGCGCAGCGCAGCGCCGCCAAGGCTGTCAATTTCGGCATCGTGTACGGCATCAGCGATTTCGGCCTCGCGAAGAACCTTGGCGTAAGCCGCAAGCAGGCCGGGGATTACATCAAAATGTATCTTGACCGCTACAGCGGCGTAAGGGAATACATGCATTCCGCCGTAGAGGAAGGAAAGCGCCTAGGCTATGTGAAAACGCTCATGGGCAGGCGCAGAGAGCTTCCCGAGCTGAAGTCCTCCAACTATAACACCCGCTCCTTCGGCGAACGTGTGGCCATGAACATGCCCTTGCAGGGGACGGCTGCGGATATCATCAAGCTCGCCATGGTGCGCGTATGCGACGCGCTTCAAAAAGAAGGCTTGAAATCGAAGCTCATCCTGCAGATACACGACGAATTGATCATCGACGCACCGGGGGAGGAAGCCAGGCGCGCGGGCGAGATACTTTGCGATTGCATGCAAAACGCCATGAAACTTCGCGTGCCGCTTCTTGCGGATGTACGGACCGGCAGAAGCTGGTTCGATACGAAGTAGGCGGGACCGTTTATGCTGATAGGCTTGACGGGCTCCATAGGCTCCGGCAAATCCACCGTCGCGAAGCGGCTCTCCGAGCGCGGCGCGCATGTGCTCGACGCGGACGAATTTTCGCATGCACAAACCTCGAGCGGCGCAAAGGGATTAGAGGAGATCGCCGCGGCGTTCGGTGCGGAGGTGATTGCTTCCGACGGTTCGCTCGACAGGAGAAAGCTCGCGTCGATCGTATTTAAAAACGAGGAAAAAAGGTTTTTACTCAACGCTATCCTGCATCCGCGTATTTTAAGCGCCATGCGCGATCGTGCGGCGAAAATTTTACAAAACGATCCGGGCGCCGTCGTCGTGTACGATATGCCGCTCCTCATCGAAACGGGCGAGTATAAAAAGGTGGACCGCGTGTGGCTCGTGACCGCGGACGACGAAACGCGAGTCAAGCGCATCATGGCGCGGGACAATCTTAGCCGCAAGGCCGCGCTTTCACGCATAGCCGCGCAGATGCCGCAGGAGAAAAAGCGCGCCTACGCAGACAAAGTGATCGAGAATTCCCAGGGACTCGGCGCCCTATATGAACGTGTGGACGCGTTGTATGACGCCGTTATAAAGGAGCCTTAATGGCAAAGCCAAAGCGCAGCAACAGCAAATATAAAGCGACGCCCCGCTTTGTACGGATAATCCTTCTGGGGCTTGCGCTCGTGATCCTTTTAAGCGCGTCGGCGTTTTTCGTTTCGCGCGTGCTGGAGAAGCGCACCTATGCGCTTTTGTACGCGGATGAGATCAAAAAAAACGCCGATGAATTTGCGCTCGACCGCTACCTTGTGGCTGCGGTGATCCACTGCGAGAGCCGGAACGTGAAGGATGCCCGCTCGTACAAAGGCGCGATCGGGCTTATGCAGATCATGCCCGAAACGGGCGCGTGGATCGCCGAAAAGCTAAATGTCGAAAACTATACCGAGGCGATGCTTTGGGAGCCCGTTCACAACATCCGTTTCGGCTGCTGGTACCTGAAATATCTGAGCGATCGCTACGGCGATGGCGATACGAGTAAGGTGCTCGCCGCGTATAACGCGGGGCCGGGAAACGTGGAGAAATGGCTGAACAGCGAGGAATATTCTCGGGAGGGGCGGCTTACGAGCATCCCTTTTAAGGAAACCGAGAACTATGTGGAAAAAGTGGGCTATGCAGCCCGAAAATACGAGGAACTGTATGAAAAGGAGCTTGGCCGAACCGGCTCGTAAAGTTGTAAAAAGGCTCGCGGCGCTTTTTGTTGCGCTTACTGTGCTCTCAGCCTTCGGCTGCAAAAAGGCCGAAGAGCCGCAAGCGAGCGCACCCGTGGTTTTACCCACGCCCACAACCGAGCCTTTGCCCGCGCAGGGCGGGGAACTGAACCTTCCCATGCCCACAAACGCGGACCGTCTGGACCCGCTCAGCGTGAATACCGAGGAAATGCTCAACGTTTTCTCGCTTATCTTCGAGGGGCTTTTGAGCGTGGACCAAACGAGCGCGCTCGTTGCGGGGCTTGCGGAAACATGGTCGTGCGACGAAAGCGGCAAGGTCTGGACGCTCAATTTAAGAAACAGCGCCCACTGGCACGACAACGGGGAAAAGGTCACTGCGGCCGACGTGAAATATACCTATGACAGGCTTTTTTCCATGCCGGCGTCCTACTACAGTTACCATGCGGCGAAAATACAAAGCGTAGAGGCGATCGATGAATACACCGTGCGCGTCACCATGAAGGCGGCGGGTATAGCGTCGCTGTACGCGCTCACCGTGCCCATCATGCGCGCGGATTCCGCCTCCGCAGCGACACCCGTCGGCACGGGGCCGTTTAAGGTGACGTATTCCTCGAGCGAGCTTCTTACTTTGGGCGCGAATGATAACTGGTGGAAGCAAAGGCCCTACATCGATACCATCAACTTCATCGCGCGCGACAACAACGAAACGGCGCTCGCCTCCTATGCGGCGGGTCAGCTCGATATGGTGCCCACCTCGGCCGTAACGGCGGGCAAGTACCGTGAGGAAGGCATCACGACCGTATATGATATCCTTACCCAAAATGCGGAGTTTTTGTTTTTAAATAGCTCTGACGCCGCGCTCAAAAACGTGAACGTACGCATGGCGCTCGCGTGCGGCATCGACCGCAGCAAGATCATCACCAACGTCTACATGAACCGCGCGCAGGCCTGCGACGTGCCCATCGCGCCCGATTCGTGGCTGTATGATTCCGCTTCCAAGGTATACGATTACGATCCCGCCCGCGCGCTTGCCCTTTTGAAGGAGGCGGGCTATGCGGACGTGGATAACGACGGCTTTTTGGAAGCAAACAGCTCGCGGACGGACAAGCTTACGTTCACCTTGCTCGTCACCGATACCGCCGACAACCTGCGCGAGGACGCGGCAAACGACATCGCCGCGCAGCTTCTCGAGCTCGGCATACAGGTGGAGGTCGTGCCCGCGGCGTATTCGCTTACGGAAGCGGATAACGCGTTTTCGCAAAAACTTTCCGCGGGCGAGTTCGACCTTGCGCTCTGCGGCTTCAACCTATCGAGAGACGGGATCCTTTCCGCCTTTGTCGACGCGAACGGCGTGAGAAACTACGGCAAATATTCGAGTACGGAACTGAGCGATTTGGTGAACAACATGCTTTCCGCCGCGGACGAAACGGCCTACCGCGCGGCGGCGAGCGCGTTTGAAATGCAGTTTGTAAAGGAGCTTCCGTTCCTTACGCTCTATTTCCGGCTCAACAGCATCGTGTACGATTCCACGATCCGCGGCGTAACGGGCGCACGTGAGCCGGATACCCTGCGCACGGCGGATAAATGGTACCTCTATACCCCAAATGGGTAAGCATGATATACTCATGAAGAAATGAAACGTACGGCATCTGCCTTAACAAACCTTTGGAGGGAACATGCTCGAAATCATCATCATCGCCGTTCTTATCGCGCTCGATCAGGCGTTCAAGGCTATTTGCGCAAATTGGCTCACAACGCTTCCCGGCAATACCTATCCGCTTTGGAAGGATGTTTTTCACCTTACCTATACGGAAAATCGCGGCGCGGCGTTCGGTATGCTGCAAAACGCACGCTGGCTTTTTATCGTGGTAACGGTACTTGCATGCGCGGCCATCGCTTATTGGCTCATCAAAAAACGCAAGGGCCTTCATATGCTCATGCGCGTGTCGCTCTCGCTCATTCTCGCGGGGGCATTGGGGAACCTCATCGACCGCGTGCTCCTTACCTATGTGCGCGATATGTTTTCGTTTGTGCTCGTCAATTTCGCCATATTCAACGTGGCCGACAGCGCGGTCACGGTGGGCACCGTGCTTTTGATCTTCGACCTGCTGTTTTATAAGGGCAAAAAGTATTTGCAGGACGAGCCGAAGCCCAGTAATGCGGGGACGGGAGACGGGGAAAATACGGAGGACAAACCTTGAAGGATACCGGCGGGCTTTTGTGGGGAGAAGAGGCCGAGCCAAACGAGGCGTTCAGCTGCACCGCGCAGGGCGGCGAGCGGCTCGACGTGTTTGCGGCGCAAAACACGGAGGCATCGCGCTCCCTCGTCCAAAAGCTCATCGCGGACGGGCTTGTGCATGTAAACGGAAAGCCCCAAAGGGCGAACGCGAGGCTCAAGGCGGGCGACCGCGTGGAGATATCCTTTCCGCCGCCGCGCGTAACGGAACTTAAGGCCGAAGATATCCCCATCGACATCGTGTATGAGGACGCGGACATCGCTGTCATCAACAAGGAAAAGGGCATGGTGGTGCATCCCGCGCCGGGGAACGAGAGCGGCACGCTCGTCAACGCGCTGATGTTTAGGCTGAAGGACTTGAGCGGCATCGGCGGCGAGCTTCGGCCGGGTATCGTCCACAGGATCGATAAGCTTACTTCGGGGCTCATCGTCGTTGCAAAAAATGATATGGCTCACCGCGCGCTTTCCGAGCAGATCAAACTCCACACCGCGAGGCGCTTCTATCTGGCGCTCGTGGAGGGCAATATCAAAGAGGACGCGGGTACCGTAAACGAGCCCGTCGGCAGGCATAAGACCGACCGCAAGCGCATGGCGGTCGTGCGTGACGGCCGCGAGGCCAAAACGCATTGGCGCGTGCTCGAGCGCTACGGCGCGTTCACGCTCCTCGCGTTGGCGCTCGAAACGGGCAGGACGCACCAGATACGCGTACACATGGCGTATATAAAACACCCTGTCGCGGGGGATACCGTGTATGGCCCCGAGAAGCCGAAACTTAAACTGGACGGGCAGGCGCTGCATGCGGCGAAACTCACGCTCGAACACCCCTCCACCAAAGAAACGCTTTCATTTTACGCGCCCGTTCCGCAATGGTTCCGCGATGCGCTCAAGCGCGCGGGGCGGCTCAATGAGGAAGGGCTTGATGAAATACCGCAAAACGCGTTTAAGGAGCTGACCTGATGCGTGAAAAACCGGATAAGCAGGCCATGCAGAAGCTGAGCGCGGGTATTTTTACCGGCGCGATGGTGCTTTTGTGCGCGGCGCTCTATTTTTTTACGGGAAAGACCTCGCCCGAAAGTGCCGCGGCCGCGAAAGAGACCGCGCTGCCCTCGCCTGCGCCAAAGCTTGCGCAGACGGACGATTTTGTGGGCGGGAAGAGCTATTATACATTATCCGAGGAAGCGGACGGCTCACAAATTTATCTTCTTAGCGGGGAGGATGCGGAGGGCACGCTTACGCTTGCTTTATCGGAATACGGCGTAAATGAATTCGTGCTTTCGGCGGAGCTTTTAAAAGCGCCGGAAACGCTTAAGGAAAACGCGTCGACGCTCGACGCTCTGTATTACGAAAAGCTTACGGCGGAGGTAGAAGCGCAGAAGGTTTGGATCGTAAAAGAGGCGGCGGAGCTTCTTGCGGCGCTTGATGAAAACGGCTCGGTCACGCCGGCCGGGAGCGAAGCCTTTTTGTTTGCGCTCAATTCTACGATCTCCGACGGGAAAAGCAGAAGCATAGCATGGGACGATATCGGTGTGGATATCTTTCACTACAAGGACGACGGCAACTTGCTTGTCGTGACCGCGTCCGTTTCGGAGCAATAAATTACGAAAATCCGATCGAAGTTCAGCCGCTTCACCCCGTTTTGGCCGCAGAACCCATAAAATTGAAGCGAAATATGAGAAAATATGCGGTATGTACTTGAAAAAAAGCACAACACGTTGTATAATTCTAACCAAAATATACAATATGTATTGAGGTGCGCAGGATGGACAAGACTCGTACCGTGGTTCGTGTAGCGGGGATGGAGCTCAAGCTCTCCGGCTCCGAAAGCGAAGATTATATGCAGATGCTCGCCAAATATGTGGACAGGAAGTTCGATGAGATCCAGTCCGCCTATCCAAACCTGAGCACAGTAAACTGCCTGGTGCTTGCCTCCTTGAACGTGGCCGACGAGTTGCATCACTTGCGCGCCGAGTATGACGCGCTCGATTCTCGTATCGCGCAGCTGCGTGAGCTGCCGCGTCAAAACGTGGCGCCCGTCAAACGCCCGTTCGAGGCGAAGCAGCCTAGCACCGTCAAATAGGCGCAAATTACGGGCTTTTTAGGAAGCGGTTTGGAGCAGTTTTGTTCCTGACCGCTTTTTTGTAGGGCCGGCTTCCGGACGACCCGTTGTTGGGGTCTATGGACGGCCCAAGGGTGAAATGCTATGGAACTACTATCCCCCGCGGGCAGCCGCGAGAGCCTCGTCGCCGCGGTGCAAAACGGTGCGGACGCCGTATATTTTGGCGGCGGGCTTTTCAATGCGCGGAAAAACGCCGCCAACTTTTCGGGTGCGGCGCTCCGCGAGGCCATCAATTACTGCCGTATACGAAACGTAAAAACCTATATCACGCTCAACACGCTCCTCCTCGATAAAGAAATGGAAGCGGCGCTCTCGTTTGCCCGCGAGATCTATACCTGCGGCGCGGACGCGGTGATCGTGCAGGACATGGGGCTTCTTTCGCTTCTAAGAGAGCATCTGCCTGAGCTTAACGTACACGCGAGCACCCAGATGGGCGTACATGATATCGAAGGCGCACGCACGGTAAAGCGCCTGGGCGCTTCCCGCGCGGTGCTCGCGCGGGAGGTACCGCTTGCTGAAATACGCGGCATCGTGGAAGAAGGCGGCATCGAGGTGGAGACATTCGTGCACGGGGCCATGTGCATGAGCTTCTCAGGCGGATGCCTGTTTTCCTCCATGGCGGGGGAAAGAAGCGGCAACCGCGGCACCTGCGCGCAGCCCTGCCGCAAAAGGATACGCGTCGGCGGACGCCCCAGTGAAAACGACTATCACTTAAGCCTCAGCGACCTTTGCATGATCGGGCATCTGAGGGAGCTAAATGAAGCGGGCGTCGCCTGCATAAAGATCGAGGGCCGCATGAAGCGCGCGGAGTATGTGGCGGCGGTCACCCGCGCGTACCGCATGGCGCTCGACGGTGCGGATGCGGATACGGTTGCCGAAAAGACCGAACAAATGCTTCGTGTATTCAACCGCGGCGGCATACGGACAGGCTATTACTTCGGAGACGGCGGCGCGACAGATGCGCGCGCGGCGCGGTCGGAGCCCCCCGAAAGCTTATTGAGCGCTCTTCGCGATACCTGTGCGAAAGAGGAAAGAAGACGCGAGGCGTCGTTCTTGCTCCGAATACGCATGGGCGAGCCGGTACGGCTTACCATGCGCTGCGGCGAAACGGAAGTATCGGTAACGGGCGAGGTGCCGGAGCCCGCGCAAAAACCCATGGACGAAGCGCGGCTTATTGAGCAGCTTATAAAGCTCGGCTCCACGGCGTTCGCCTGTACGCAATGCGAAACGGATGCGGATTTAAACGCCTATCTGCCGGTCTCCTCGATCAACGCTCTGCGGCGTGGTGCCTGCGCGAAGATGGAGAAAGCTCTCACCGCTTTGCGGGAAACGGCGCCCATCGAACTTGAACCCGTAAAGCTTTCGCGCGGCAACGGCAAGTCCGCCGTAAGCGCTAAGGTAAAGTCCGCCGAACAGGCGCGCACGGCGCTTCTTTCCGGTGCGGACGAAATACTTTTCGAGCCGGAAAGCTATGGTGAGGCCGCTTTAAGCGCGCTTGAAGAACTGCAGGACGTACGAAAAAACGCAAAGCTCCTTCTCGCGCTCCCCGCGGTTATGATACCGCGCGCCGAGCACGAAAAGGCGGCGCGCCTTGTAAAGAGCGGTTTATTGGACGGCGCGATGGCGCAGCATGTGTCGCAGATCGAGCTTATCAAAGAACTTCCTTTGAAGCTTGCGGGCCCCGCGCTCAACGCCACGAATTCGCATACGGTGCGGGCGCTGTACGCGCTTGGCTTCGATCGCGTAACGCTTTCTCAGGAACTGACAAGGCCTCAGATGCGTGATATACTTGATAGCGCAGGCGGCGCGGTGCTTCTTTACGGCAGGGCGGAGCTGATGCAGCTACATCACTGCCCCGTGCGCGAACACATCGGCTGCACCGCGTGTAAAAAAGGCGAAATGACGATGACGGACGGCGAGGGCCGCGTGTTTTTGTTAAGCCCCGTCATCCAGCAAAACGGCTGCCTCGTGCGCATGCTCAACTGCGACGTGACGGATATCACGGACCTGGTCGGGAGCCTTCCAGAACCGGAGGCCGTATTGCTTTCGTTTTACGGCGAAAGACCGGAAACGGTGGGAGAACGCGTCGAAGCCGCGAAAACGGCGCTTAAAGGCGGCCGAGTCGGGCCCGTGAAGGGAGCGACGCGCGGGCATTTCTCGCGGCCCGTCGAATAATCAACTTAACTGTAATTGGAGTTTCTTATGCAGGAAAAAGCATTCAAAACCCTGGAATTCGATAAGATCGTAGCTATGCTTTCCCTCCGCGCCGCAAGCGACGTGGGGAAGGAACTCGCGGCGGAACTCAAGCCATCGCCGCGTTTCGGCGAGGTGCAAAACATGCTTTCCCTCACGGGCGAGGCGGAAACGTTTCTATTCAGCAAGGGCCATTCGCCCGTCGATCCGTTTCCCGATATGCGCGTCACGCTCAAGCGTATGCACGCCGCGCTCTTTTTGAGCCCCTCGGAGCTTCTCGGCATCGTGCAATGCCTGCGCGCCTCGCGCGTGGCCCGCGAGCAGCTCGTGACGGAGCAGGGGGGGCTTTTATCGAACCTCGCGGGCGGCATTCAGACGCACCGGAGCATCGAGGAGGAGATCAGCCGCTGCATTCTCAACGAGGATGAAATGTTCGACGGAGCGTCGCCGGAATTGAGCCGCATCCGCCGCGCCATGCGCGCCGCCAACGAGAAGGTGCGCGAAAAGCTCAACGCCATGATCCGCTCCGCGACCTATCAAAAATATTTGCAGGAGCCGCTTGTCACCATACGAAACGGCCGCTATGTGATACCCGTAAAACAGGAATACCGCCAGCAGGTGCCGGGGCTTATCCACGACCAATCGGGCAGCGGTGCAACGCTTTTTATAGAGCCAAGCGCCGTGGTGGAGCTCGGCAACGGGCTAAAAAAGCTCACCGCTGAGGAAAAGGCGGAAATCGAGCGCATTTTGGCGGAGCTCACCGCCATGGTGGAGCCCTACGCCGACGACATCGCCGAGGATCTCGCCATTTTGGGCGAGATCGACCTCGTGTTCGCAAAGGCCGCGCTGTCAAGGGCCATGAACGGCGTCATGCCCAAGCTCAACACCGACGGCTTCATCCGCATCGTGCGCGGCAGGCATCCGCTTTTGCCAGGCGACACGGTGGTGCCCATCGATATTTGGCTCGGGGATACGTTTCGCACGCTCATCATCACCGGCCCCAATACGGGCGGCAAGACCGTAACGTTAAAGACCGTAGGCCTTTTCTCGCTCATGGCGCAGGCGGGGCTTTTCATACCCGCAAACGAGGGTTCGGAGCTCTCGGTATTTGAAAACGTGTTTGCGGATATCGGCGACGAGCAATCTATCGAGCAGTCGCTTTCCACGTTCTCCTCCCACATGAAAAACATCGTTTCCATTTTGGACGCGTGCGACGCCCGCTCGCTGGCCCTGTTCGACGAGCTCGGCGCGGGCACCGACCCCGTGGAGGGCGCGGCGCTCGCCATGAGCATTCTGGAGGAGATACATGCCCGCAGGACCGTGTGCCTCGCAACCACGCATTACAGCGAGATCAAGGCGTTCGCGCTTACGCACGAGGGCATGGAAAACGCGTCGATGGAGTTCGACATCGACAGGCTTTGCCCTACCTACAGGCTCTATATCGGCATACCGGGCAAGTCGAACGCGTTTGAAATATCCGCGCGCCTGGGGCTACGTAAGCACATCATCGACGGTGCACGCGGCTTTCTGAAGAGCGAGGATATCAAATTTGAGGATATCCTCTCGAGCGCGCAGTCGCAGCGCCAAATCGCCGAGGAGGAAAGGAAGCTCGCGCAGGAGGCGCGCGCGGAGCTCGACAGGCTTCGCGACGAGACGGAAAAGGAGAAAAAACGCCTTCTCGACGAGCGGAGCCGCCTGCAAGCAAAAGCGCGCGAGGATGCCAAGCGCATCGTAGCCGAGGCTAAGCGCGAAACGGAAAGACTCATCGCGGAGCTTCGCGCACTCAAGGATGTGGATAGGAGCGCCGCCGATCGCGAGATACAAAAAACGCGCGACGCGTTGCGCGCGCAGGAGGAAAGTCTGCACGAGCCGCTCGAAGCGCCGCAGAAGCCGGACGAAGGATTGCCGCCCAAGAGCGTGAAGATCGGCGACACGGTGAAGATCGTGAGCCTCGATCAAAAGGCGACGGTGCTCTCCGTACCCGACGCGAGGGGCGAGGTCTTATTGCAGGCGGGCATCATGAAGCTCACCGCGCGGCTAAATGACCTTCGGCTTATCGGGGAGCAAAGCAGTTCCAGGGCTACGGCGAAGTTCACACAAAACCTCAGCCGCGCCGTGGGCTTGGAGCTCGATATACGCGGCATGATGGTGGACGACGCCATCCCTGTTGTTGACAGGTATTTGGACGACGCAGCCATGGCCGGGCTTACCGAGGTAGGCATCATCCACGGCAAGGGCACGGGCGCTCTACGCGCGGGTATACAGGCGCATTTGAAGCACCATCCCAGAAGCGCGGGTTTCCGTATCGGCAATTACGGCGAAGGGGATGCGGGTGTCACCTTCGTAAAAATAAGACCGTGAATATTTTATGAACATACAAATTCTGTTCACACTTAGGTGGTAAAGTTATGATAATTGTATCTGCGTGCCTTGCGGGGAAGCCCTGCCGCTATGACGGCAAGGCAAAGCGAAACGATGAGATCGCGGCGCTCTATGAGCGCGGGGAGGCCGTGCTCGTTTGCCCTGAAGAGATGGGAGGGCTTAAAACCCCGCGCGCCCCAAGTGAGATAGAATCCGGCACGGGGGCGGACGTGCTTTGCGGGAAGGCCCGCGTCGTCGCCAAAGACGGGCGCGACGTAACGGGGGAATTCGTGCTCGGCGCGCAAAAAACGCTTGCGGCCGCGCTTGGGTGCGGCGCAAAACGAGCTGTTCTCAAGGCGAAAAGCCCCTCCTGCGGCTGCGGGACGATATACGACGGCACGTTTTCGGGAAAGCTTCGCGAGGGGGACGGCGTCGCTACGGCGCTCCTCAGGCAGAACGGCGTCGAAGTGGAGACAAGGTAGTATAGGATGCTTTTTAGCGAAGGAGGCGGGTATGGACAAGGATAACAAAAATACCATCTTGGTCATCGACGACGACAGGAACATCCTGGCGATCATCGAGCTGTACCTCAAAAAAGCGGGGTACGAGGTGAAGACCTGCGAGCGCGGCGATACGGCGCTGCAGGCGTTTAAGGACTATAACCCCGTGCTTATCGTGCTCGACGTGATGCTCCCCGGGCTTGACGGATGGGGCGTGCTTTCTAAGATCCGCGCAGAAAGCGAGGTTCCCGTCATCATGCTCACCGCCAAGGGCGATACCAACGACCGCATACAGGGCCTCGACCTCGGCGCGGACGATTATATCGCAAAGCCGTTTGACGCGAAGGAGCTTCTCGCGCGCGTCAAGGCCGTCTTAAGGCGCAGCGCCGTGCAGGAAGCGGAAAAGGCGATCGTGCTCGACGGCCTTACCATATCGCTCGAAAACTACTCCGTGGTGCTCGACGGCAAGCAGATCGATATGCCGCCCAAGGAGATCGAGCTTCTTTACTTCCTTGCCTCGCGCGACGGAAAGGTATTTACCCGCGAGCAGCTCCTGGAGCAGGTATGGGGTTTCGATTTCTTCGGCGACTCGCGCACCGTTGACGTGCACGTCAAGCGCATCCGTGAAAAGCTCGGCGAGCGTGAAGCATGGCAGCTTAAAACCGTATGGGGCGTAGGCTATAAGTTTGAAATAGCGAGGTAACGGATGTTCAAAACCCTGTTCTCGCGCATGCTTTTCACCTATCTGGCCGCGACGCTTTTGCTGCTCGCGCTTTTGGGCGTGACTGTGGGCGGCATGTTCAAAAGCCAGTATATCGATGAGAAGGAAGCGGAGCTTATGCGCGAGGCGGAGGAAATCAATACTATCGCGACCGAGAAATATATCGACAGCGACAAGCGCCCCATGGCGAAGGAGGAGCTTGCCACCATCGCAAGAAAATACGATGCGCTTATCGTGCTCCAGTTTACGGATGCGGCGCTCGGAAAAGCTACGTTCACGGACGAAAGCTCCAAGGAAAAATGGGCCGCCGGCCGCGATGCGGACCTTTCCGCCGCGGCCGCATCGGCGACTTCCGGCGGCAGTATACGCACGGATCTTTTTAAAGATACGCTTTCGATTCCCGTGATGTCTTTGGTACGCCCCCTTACGGGCGAAGGCGGATCAAATTTGGGTACGCTCTTTTTGCATGTGGATATGAGCGCCATCAACCTTTCCGTCCGGCAGGTGTATCTCGACGTGCTGCTTTCCGCCTGCGTGGCGGTTATGCTCGCCTTCCTTGCGGTATCCTATATCACGGGCAGGATGACGAAACCCATCATCGAAATGAACAACATCGTCCGCCGTTTCTCCAAAGGCGATTTTGATGCGCGCGTGAAAGTGGTCGGCGCGGATGAGGTGGCGCAGCTCGGGAAAAGCTTCAATTACATGGCCGATGAGATCGATACCCTCGAGATGTCGCGACGAAGCTTTGTGGCGAACGTTTCCCATGAGCTTCGCTCGCCGCTCACGAGCATGCGCGGCTTTTTGGAGGCTATGCAGGACGGCACCATACCGGTGGAGGAGCATGCGAAATACCTCGATATCGTCATCGGCGAAAACAAGCGCATGACGGTCATGGTCAACGACCTATTGGACCTTGCGCGCATGGAAAGCGGCCAGTATACCCTCAAAATGGAGAATTTTGATATCAATGAACTCATCCTCCGCACGCTCCTTACGTTTGAGGCGCGCGTGAACGCCCAAAACATAGATGTTGCGGTGGAGTTTGAAGAGGAGCGCTGCTTTGTGGAGGCCGATATAGGCCAAATCGCACAGGTGCTCCGAAACCTCATCGACAACGCCGTCAAGTTCACCCCGCCGGGCGGCAAGCTCACGTTATCCACGACAGCCGATAAAAGGACCGTTACGGTAAGCGTGGAGGACAGCGGCTGCGGCATGACGGAGGAGGATGCTGCGCATGTGTTCGAGCGCTTTTATAAGGCGGAAAAAGCGCATACGCCGTCGAATACATCGGGAACGGGGCTTGGACTTTCCATCGTCAAGCGCATCCTCGACGCGCACGCCCAGACCATCGAAGTGATTTCAACACCCGGCGCAGGCGCATGCTTTCGCTTTACTTTAAGGCGTGCGGCGGAGAAAAAACCGCGCGCCATTTTAGAAAAGCATTGATATGGGGCATCCTGCGCGATATACTGTTTTTCAAACGGAGGACGTAATGTATGGATCAATATAACGGCTACGGCTACTACGGCGGTCCCGAGGACCCGTATTACCAAAAAGGGCAATACAACAACAAACGCCGCGGTATAGGCGGGTATGTAGCGACGGCGATCGTGTCGTTTATCGCGGGCTGCCTTGTGATGAGCCTGCTGTTTGGCAATTCGAGCTTCTACAGGGATTATAACGGCAACGGACCGATGCCTGCTACATCGGCAACGCCGCAGCCTACCATTACGCCCGACCCGGCCGTGCCCGCGCTTACGCCCGTGCCGACCGACAGGAACATGCCGCAGTTTGACGGGGCGAGCCCCAGCATCGGCGATAGCGCCAATCCCATCCCCGATATCGTAGAGCAGGTGAAAACCGGCATCGTGGGCGTGATCAATTACATGTATTCGAGCGAGGGGGATACCGACGTTCCCTCCGGCTCCGGCACGGGCTTCTTCATTTCGAGCGAGGGCTATATCGCCACCAACGCGCATATCATCGACGGCGCGACAAGCATCGGCGTGGTGCTCAACGACGGCACGGAACTCGAAGCGGAGCTTGTGGGTGTGGATAAAGTCTATGACGTGGCCGTTTTGAAGGTGGAATATGCGGGCGTCACCCCGCTCAAGCTCGGCGACTCCGACGCCGTTCGTGTGGGCGAGTTCGTGGTGGCCATCGGCGACCCGACGGGCCGCGAGCTTGCCAGCACACCGACCTTCGGCATCATCAGCGCCACTGCGCGCGATGTGAACATCGACGGCCAGTCGAACGTCTATTTGCAGACCGACGCCGCCGTCAACCCCGGCAACTCGGGCGGCCCGCTCCTCAACATGAAGGGCGAGGTCGTGGGCATCGTTTCGGCAAAGACCATCACCGCAAGCTATGACGAGTACGGCAATGCCATCTCCGCCGAGGGCCTCGGCTTCGCGCTCCCCATCAACGGGGCGCTTGAAGTTATCCAAACCCTCATCACCGACGGGCATGTTCCCCGTCCGGGCCTCGGCATTTCCGTGGTCGCGGTGGAAACGTATGAATCGAAAAAGTACGATATCCCCCTCGGTATGCTGGTCTCCTCGGTGTTTGTGGACAGCTCCGCCGATCAGGCGGGCGTCAGGCCCGGCGACATCATTGTGAAGTTCGACGGCATCGAGGCGGTGGATCAAGCCGCTTTCGTCAATACCATCTCCGGCAAGTCCGTGGGTGACAAGGTGGTGTTCGAGCTCTGGCGCAAAGGCAAGACCGTCGAGGTCGCCGTTACCTTGGGCGACAGGAACACCTTCGGCTCCGAGTACGTGGACGATATTGTGATCGAAGATTTCAGCTATTTTGAGAAGTAAAATTTAAGAAACATAAAATGTAAACGGGGCGGTTTTGCTTGCAAAATCGCCCCGTTTACATTTTGTATACATAGGCAACAATCTTCTTATGAAAGCAATCGAATTTCTGCAGCGCAATAAAAAGCGCATCGCCTACGCACTCACGACGCTCTGCATGCTGTTTCTGGGGCTTTTTTTAGGCTTGCTCATCGGCCCCAAGGAGAATGCGGAGCAATTGCCCGCACCGACGGAGGATCTTGCGGGCGTGAGCATGCCCGTCAAGGTGCTGCTGAAAGCGGATTTTGCGGCGTGCTCGCATGAGATCGTCACCGCGGGCGGCGAAGACTTAACGGGGAAAACACGGGAGGAAGCGGAGTTCGCGTACCCCGGCTGGACGCTTACGTCCTTTAAGGACGGGGAAGCCGTGTTTGAAAGGACCTTTTTGGGTTATTGCCCCGCGCATTATATTCTGCGCCTTACTGATGATGAGCTCGGCATCTATCGCACCGACGAAACGACCTATGCGGAAAAAAGGCTGATGGTGCTCGACTACGACGCGGAGGCGCTCGACGACGCGGAGCGCGCAGAGCTCGAGCTCGGTTTGCCCTTCGATGATCTGAACGGTATAAATGCATATCTTGAAAGCGCTGAAAGTTAGAAGCGCTCCGCGCTTTCGTGCATGTGCCGTGCAGTCACATGCGCGAGGGTCGCCGCGGCGGGTTTTGCGGGAAGCGCCTGTTCGTGCCTTACGGCCGGTGTTTCCTGAAAGGAACGAAAACCTTCGGTTTTCATCCGTTTCAGCGCACGCAAAGCCGTAGGCCTTGGCCCGAAGGGCTCCGGCTTCGCCAGACGCGCATGTCGCCGAAGCCGGAATAAAGTAAGGGGTTGCGGCTCCTTAATAATCCCTTTGGGGTTCGAGGGCTGCGGCCCCCGGACCCCCCGGAATGTCTTTGCCGTTCCGAAAAGGGGTGTAGGGCGGGATGATTTTCATCCCGCCGCGTGCTGCCGTTAAGGCAACGTGCCCCGCAGGGGCGTATAGTATCCGCCCGATCTGGGGTATGAAAAATCATCCGTGCATATCTCCTCGCACAAAAGTTCGTGTTTTGCGTTCTCTCGGTTGTGGAAAACCAAGCCGCATGTTAGAATATGGGAAGGAATTCTTAACGATCGGGAGGAACGCGCTTGGTCATTCTCGGCATCGATCCAGGGTATGCCATTTTGGGCTATGGCGTTGTGCAAAAAGGCCCGAACGCGCTTTCGGCCGTGGACTACGGCGTCGTCGAAACCACGCCGGATATCCCTTTTCCCGAACGCCTCGAAAAGCTCTACCTCGGCATGCGTCAGCTCATCGGCCTCTATAAGCCTGACGAGATCGCGTTCGAGGAGTTGTTTTTTGCCAGGAATGTCACCACCGCGCTTCAGGTGGGCGCGGGCAGGGGTGTGGCGGTGCTCGCGGCGCAGCAATCCGGCGTCGCGCTTTACGAATATACCCCCATGCAGATCAAGCTCGCCGTCACCGGCAACGGCCATGCCGATAAGAAGCAGGTGCAGCAGATGGTAAAAATACTTCTTTCGCTCAAGGCGGCTCCGAAGCCCGACGACGCCGCGGACGCGCTCGCAGCGGCCATCTGCCACGCCAACACCAACCGATTTGCCGCGGAGGAATTCCGCATCAAATAAAGGGGCCGATAGAATGTACGCACATATCAGGGGAACGGTAGAGGAAGTATCGCACGACCGCGCCGTCGTCGAAGCGGCGGGGGTCGGCTACGAACTTTTCTGCTCGGCAAATACCTTAAAACAGCTCAAGGCGGGCGAAACCGATAAGCTCTATACGCATTTTCATATTGCACAGGACGTAATGGCCCTGTACGGGTTTAAGTCTACCGAGGAGCGGGCGATGTTCCGCCGCCTCATCGCGGTCACGCGCGTGGGTCCGAAGCTTGCTTTAAGCGTGCTCGGCGTTCTCTCCGTGCCCGATATCGCGGCTGCCATCCTCACGGAAAACGCCGCCGCGTTCGACCGCGTGCCGGGTATGGGGCGAAAGACCGCCGCGCGTCTGCTCCTCGAATTGAAGGAAAAGGTCTCTGCCGACGAAATGCAAGTTCCCGGTAGTTCGGCGGCAGTTCCCGGCCGGCTCGACGTGCGAAGCGAAGCTGTGGCCGCGCTCGTATCCCTGGGGTACGACGGCGTGAGCGCAGGCCGCGCCGTGGCAGCCGTGCCGGACGGCGAAAAGGTGGAGGACGTTATTATGTCAGCGCTTCGCGAGCTTGCGCGAAAGGGATAGGAAAACGCACATGGGAGAAAATGCATGACCGACGACCGTCTCATCACCTCGTCCATGCTTACGGAGGACGAGCAGGAATACAGCCTGCGCCCGCGCTTTTTGAGCGAGTATATCGGCCAGTCCGAGGTCAAAGAGCACATGCGCATCTACATCGGCGCGGCCAAACAGCGCAAGGAGCCGCTCGATCATGCGCTTTTGTACGGCGCCCCGGGCCTTGGAAAAACCACGCTTGCCGCCATCATCGCCAACGAGATGGGGGGGAACCTTCGCATTACCTCCGGCCCCGCCATCACCCACGCGGGCGATTTGGCCGCCATCCTTACGAACCTCTCTGCGGGCGACGTGCTCTTTATCGACGAGATACACCGCCTCAACGCGAACGTGGAAGAAATACTGTATCCCGCCATGGAGGATTACGCGCTCGACATCATCATCGGCAAGGGCCCGGGCGCACATTCCATAAGGCTCGACCTGCCGCATTTCACGCTTGTGGGCGCGACCACGCGCATGGGGCTCCTCACCTCGCCGCTTCGCGATCGCTTTGGCATCAAGGAACAGCTTCAGATGTACGAGCCGAAGGATCTAAAGACGATCATCGAGCGAAGCGCCGGTATTTTGGGTATCGAGATCGATGAAGAGGGCGCGATGGAGATTGCATCGCGCTCCCGCGGCACCCCGCGCGTCGTGAACAGGCTTTTAAAGCGCGTGCGCGATTACGCACAGGTCTGCTGCAGCGGCGTGATCGACCTTGAAACCGCGCGCGCGGGCCTCAATATGCTTTCTATCGACGAGCTCGGGCTTGATGCGGTGGACAGGCGTATGCTCGCGGCCATGATCGAAAAATTCTCCAACCGCCCCGTGGGGCTCGATACCATCGCAGCCGCTACCGGCGACGACGCGACCACCATCGAGGACGTGTACGAGCCGTACCTATTGCAGCTCGGGCTTATCGCGCGCACGCCGCGCGGGCGCATCGTGCTTCCGGCGGGCTATAAGCATATGGGATATGCTTTGCCGGTCGTTTCCCAACAGGAGCGCATGGATTTATAAAACATTGCAAATCATATGGGGGAATTTGGAAGGAGGGCTTTTTGATGTTCGGCAGCAAAGCAAAGCAATTGGAGGAGACGCTTAGGGAAAGCGAGGCGAAAATCGCGGAGCTTACGGCAGACAACGGGGACTTGAAGGACCGGCTTGCGGATTATCGCGCCAAGGAGGAGGCTATCATCGGCGCTCTCACCGAGGCGAAATCCGCCGCCGCGCGCATCGTCGCCGCCGCCGAAAAGGTGCGAAACGACACGATTGAGGACGCAGAACAGAACAAAAGGCTTGCCGCCGAGGAAGCCGAGCGCGTGATACAGGAAGCGCACGCGCACGCGGAGGAGATCAGGCTCGAAGCACGCCAAAAGGCCGACGAGCTTCTCGTTGGCGTGGAGAATGACGCCAGAATGTACCGGGAAACACTCGCCGCTTTCAACGCGCAGCTCTTTGCGGCTGCCGACCACGTAAAGGCCTATGCCGAAAACTTCGAGGCGCTCGCGCGCGGCGAGATCCTTGCGGACGACAGCGCCGAGATCGACTACGGTACCGCCGCGCTGCGCAAGAGTCTGGAGCAAGAAAGCGTAGAGCTTCCCGAGGAATACGAAACCCCCGCCGCGCTCATGCAGGGCATCTACGCCTTGCAGGGCCGCGATCTCCCTCCCGTTGGGACGATGGAAAACGAAGCCGGCGAGGCGTATGAAGGAAAGCCCGAGATGGCTGACGAGGAAAACGAGCCCCGCGTTGCGGAGCTCGAAAATCCCTCCGAGAAGCAGCAGGAAGAGCATGTCTGGACCGTGGATGAGATCATATCCGACGCCATGGCGAAAGCCGAAAGCGATATCGCCGTGGACGCGCAGCTCAACGCGCTCATCGACGATGTGCTGAAGGGGTAAAAACCTGGAAATCGATCTTTTGTCATAAAACTGCCCGGCGGAATGCTTGCATCCCGCCGGGCAGTTTTTGCTTTTCGGCAGACCCTTATTTGCTGAACATGACTTTCTCGCTGTTGAACATCCCGGTGAGCGCAAATCCGCATCCTACAGACAGGACAAGGTTCATAAGCACCGTAACGAATATGTTCATTGCCGCGGCGTTGAAGGAGAAGATGCCCACCATACTCTGTACGCTGTTGTAGATCGGGATGAGATAATACAGCGTTCCCGTCTGCGCACTACCGCTGAACATGCCCGTCACACCCACCAGCATGACGACGATCATCAGGGGCATCACGAATGTCTGCGCTTCCTTTACGGTTTTGGCATAGGCGGAAATAATGGAGATCATGGAAATCAGGAGCAGCACTGTGGAGAGTACTACCGCCGCAAGCATGGCATAATCGGCGAGGCTGTAAAAAGCTGCCGGCATGCCTTCGGCAACGCCCATGAGCTTCGGCAGCGAAAGGAGCGTTCCCAAAATGCTGGAGACGCCCGAAAGCAACGCTATGACCGCAAGGGCAAAGATCTTGCCCATGACCAGTTCGCTGCGATTCACCGGCGTGATGAGCATTGTGGCAATGGTCCCGCGCTCCTTCTCACCGGCAATCGCTTCGGGCGCAACTGCCATGCAGCCGGAGAAAAGGAACATGATAAGCAGCAGGGGAAGCAAGGACGAAAACATAAAGCCTGAGGCGTCCTTCTCGGTAGCGAGGTTAAAGTTCTCACCGCCCGCGTTAACGTCAAATTTATTAGCGAGAGAGCTCTCATGGGCGTTCAGAATGCCGTTCATCATGTCATAGGCTGTGGAGGACTCGGTTCGCGTGGCGTTGTAGTACAATGCCACCTGAGGAGCAATCTTGCTTGAAGCGGGGTCATAAGCTGCGACCTGCGCATCGAAGTCCTCGGGGAACACGGCCAGCAGATCGAGCTCCTTTTCGGCAATGGCGGCCTTTGCGTCCTCCACTTTGTCCGCGTCCACAGCCGTGAAGTCAGCCTCCATATTTCCGGTCAGAGCCGATATGGATTCCGGCAGATTTACCGTGGAAATCGTATATCTGTAATTTTCCTCAGGCTGGAGCATGTTCTGAAGCGCGCTGCCCATGAAGGAATAAAGAATGTAGATCATGATGCCGGGCAGCAACACGGTAGAGAGTATCAGCCGCTTGTCGCCAAAAAAGCGGGCAAGCTCTTTTTTTATGATGATGATAACGTTGTTTTTCATTCTGCCGCACCCGCCGTTTCCGAATAGATTTCAAAAAACCTGTCTTCAAGGCTCTTTCCCGCCCGTATTTCGTCGAGTGTACCGCAGGCGGCCATCTTACCCTTTATGATAATGCCGACTCTGTCGCAGATCTTTTCCGCCAAGCTGAAAATGTGCGTGGAAACAAGAATGGTTTTCCCTTGCGCTCTAAGTGAGATCAAATAGTCCGTAACTACCTTTGCAGTGATCACGTCAAGACCGTTGGTCGGCTCGTCAAAGATGATGATCTCGGGATCGTGGACGAGGGAAATCGCCAAAGACGCCTTCTGCTTCATGCCGGTGGAGAGGTTTGCGATCTTGATCTCGGCGAAGTCGTTGATGCCGAACGTTTCAAATATGCTCTTTTTGCGTTTTTCGCGAAGCGCCGGATCGATGCCATGGAGCGAAGCGAAAAAATTATAGAGATAGCTGGGGGTGAAAAATTCCTCCAGCTTCAAATCGCTGGTCAGAAAGCCGATTTTCGCGCGCACAAGCTCCGGCTCGGTAACGATGCCGGCCCCGTCCAGAACGGCGTCGCCGCTATCGGGTTTGATCAGAGTCGCAAGCATACGGA
>JAEXEN010000040.1 GCA_023400985.1 Bacillota bacterium | reverse complement strand
ACCGTCAAAGCGACAAACGCGGCGGGCAGCGACACGCGGGCTTTCAGCATCGTAATCAGCTCCGCAACATCGCCGACCTATACGGCAACCAACGCGGTAACAGACGTCACATCTTCCGGCGCGAGGGTTTCGGGCAATGTCACGTCGGACGGCGGCGCGGCGGTGACGGAACGCGGCTTTGTCTATGGCAGGACGGCCAACCCCGCCATCGGCGGCGCGGGTGTTGCACAAATACCGGTGGGCGACGGTACAGGCACATTCATGGCAAATATATCCGGCTTGACGGCAAACACCACCTACCATGTGCGCGCCTACGCCACCAACAGCGAGGGAACGAGCTACGGCGCGGATGTGACGTTTACCACGCTGACGGGCAGCGGCGAGCCGGACGATCCCTATATCTTCCGCACCCTGACCGACAGCGCCATGGGGATTACCGTTTCCGGCACCATCCACCGGGACGCGGCGCTGACAGTAGGAAATATCATATTCGGCAATAACGCCGCCTGCAATGCCATCCGGCAGCGGATAAACGACGATAACTTTATTACGCTGTTTGACAGGGATATTTCTCTTTCGCACGGATTCACCGGCACGCTTACCATAACAATCCCTGTGGGGAACGTCTACAATGGCGAAACGGTGACGGTTCTGCATTGCGCAAACGGCACGCTCAAAACCTATGCCGCCACGGTGAGGGACGGCAAGGTAACATTTACCGTCGCGGGCCTTTCTCCGGTTGCGCTGTTTATAAAATCAGGGGCTTCGGTCAAAGTACCGAACACCGGCGATGGTGGCTTCTCGCCGTGGCTTGGCCTGACGGCGACAGGCGCGCTGCTTGGCTCACTATCGTTCGTGCTACGGCGCAGACTGAAACGCTGAATCGGAGGGGCGTTATTTGGAGCAAAAAAGTCAGACGTTCCAAATAACGCCCCCTTTTACCCGTCAAAAGCGCCTAAATGCGGGCGTTTTTTTTGAACGACGGTCCCAGTTCGAACTCTTTTGTTCGATTTGGGACCGTTGCTTTTGTTAGAGGATCTGAAACAAGGTGTTTTCGCTAGATGCTCTTGCTCCGTTAATCGGACACGCCATGAATAAAAAGCCTAAATCGCTCAGCAAAAATCAAAATCCATGTAATTCGAACGTGATTGTCCTAATAAATTTTAGTTTTAAAGTCGGGAATAAAAGGCTCTTTCGGCTGCGTCAGGCGTTTTGTCGTGTGACGCGCCATGGGGTCTACGTCTATTGTAGAACGCGATATGGTTATCTATGCCTTTTAGAAGCTCCTTTTCGGATTATATCTATGCCTATACAGATCTTCTGCATTAAGAATAAGAAAAGAACGATCCTATCAGCTACTGTTCCATCAGTCCCAGATCCCGCGCTTTCAGAACGGCGTCCATGGAATTGTTCACATCCAGCTTGCTGTAGGCGGCAGTGGCATGGGATTTAACCGTGTGGATCGTAAGTCCGGTATGCTCCGCAATCTCCTTGTATTTATATCCCTTTGAAAGCAGCATCAGAATATGCTTTTGCTGCTTTGACAGCTTGACAGCCTTCGGGTTCAGATGGACGGTAAGTCCTTTTTTTCGTTTGGACTGTTCATAAGCGGCAAGAGTGACCTCATGGATATAGTGCGGTTTCAATGATCCTGTATAGCCTTCCCGCTCCGCTCTTTGGGAGATTTTGCGAAGAATGGGCAGGACTGCCGCGCCTTCCTCCGCAAAGATCCGTACATAGCCGTATTCTTGTGCGGCGGTCAGCGCATGCTCCAGCGTATTCTGCGCCTCCTTTCTTTTGCCCAGCGCCCACTCAAGGTTTGCCTGCAAAACGCTTGCTTCCGCTATGTCAAGGGGGCGGCGGAAATCCTCGCCCAGCTTTTTAAGCCCCATAATGTAGTGCGTGGCTTCCTCGGTTTTTGATAGAACCATATAGGCTCTGGCCGTGGTGAAATGCTGAAAAATTTTATACAACTCCAAATCCTTGGCAGGCGTCACGAAAGGATGCGCAAGCCATGTGGAGGCGGCATTCTTATCGCCGTCAGACAAGCGCAGCCTGGTTTCATAAGCTTTGAAATTGGGCAGCAGGTACTGAGTGTTTTGCTCGGTGATGCCTTTTTGTATTTCGGCAAGCCTGGCTTCCGCCGCCGCGTTTTGCCCAAGAGCAAACAAGATGGCTGTTTGCGTAAGGAGTGCACTGAAGCTGAACTCGGCTGTCACATCGGGCAAAAGTGCGCCTACCGCCCGCGTACAGCAGGCTTCCGCCTCCTTCAGCATGTTCTTTTCATAATAAAGCAGGGCGCGCAGTGAATAGGAGATCGGGGGGCAATCCCCGCCCAGCAGGGTGGCGGCCACCGGATCGGTCCTGCGCATATTGCCTTCAATGTCCGGCAAGAAATCGGAGTAATCCCTGTGACTGCGGTGCACAAACGGCAGAGTTTTCATCAGCGTGGTCGCGCTGACATCGTACTTGGCAATTTCAGCGGTGATTTCGGGCGTCAATAGCTCCGACACGCTGGACATGGGGCGGCGAAAGTCGATGGACGCCATGAAAAGAGCATGCTTAAGGAAGGGTTTGTGATGCTGCGCAATTTCAGGCAGCCTGACATACAGCCAGTCCAGACAGGCGCAAAACCGCTGCGCGTCGCCAAGCAGATAATAATACCAGGTATGGCTGATAAGAAGACAGGGGTCATCGTCCGTAAAGCTCTCCGGGATGCTGTCTCCCAAAAGGGAAAGGTCCCGCAGGGAAACGCCGGTGTATTCGTGCATCGCCAGCATGCCGGAGGCAAGGGCTTCAAAATCCTTCGCTTTTACCGCAAAGCGTAAACTGCTGGTATATTCGCTCCTTTCCCGGTAGTAGGCGGCGGCGGTTTTATACAGGCCCGCTTTATCAAAGCCTGTCTCCGCTTCCAGCATGCTTCTTAAGAATTCCAAAAATATATGGTAATACCGGTAATGCTCCCCATTCGAACGGCAGACGAAGGAGTTGGCCGCACAAAGCTTATCCAGCAGTACTTCGCTGTCTCCCCTGCCCGTCAGGCGGTTTGCAAGCTCTACGGTCATTTCATCCGCCGGGCAGGTTTTCAGCATGAACTCCTGCAGGTCTCTGTCACATTGATCCCAAATCTGATGCCTGATATACCGCGCCAAAGCTTCGTCGCTTTTTGTCCCGGGCTCCATCTGCCCGCTCTCTGCGACCACGTGTACGCCGATGGCCCAGCCGCCTGTAACGGCTTTGACCGCACGGGCTTCCTCCGGCGTAATGAAACGGCCGCAGGCTTTGAAATAGCTCTGTATCTCGAGCTCGGAAAAGATCAGCTCCCCGGAGGTGATCCGCGCGGCTTTTCCTTCGCTGATAGAGGGTTCCATACATTCGGTATACTCGTCACGGGTCAGGAGCAGCGTCACAAAGGACAGGGGCAGCCGTTTCAGAACATAGGGCAGGGATTTTCGAATCTCCTTGCTTTTGATCAGGTGCATGCCGTCAAGCACCAGCGCATAAGACGCGGCGTCAGGTTCAAGGCCGGACAGAAAGCGGATGGTATGTTCCGCCGGAGAGGCCGCAAAGGCCGGGCTTTTATGTAGCTCCGCCATAGCGCTGCCCACAGGGCAGGCGGACAGAATCCCGGCGCAAAGCAGCTTATAAAAGATAGCCGGGGAATCGTCGTATTCATCCAGTCCGATCCAAATGCTTTTTCGTCCCGAAGCCCCAAGCCAAAGGAGGGTGGATACCGTCTTCCCAAAACCGGCAGGGGCCGATACGAGGATGACCCGCTTTTGGGCGTATTGATGGAACGTATTTAAAAGCGCGTGTCTGGGCGCGCAGATATCGGGCAATTTCGCCGGTATGTATTTCTCATTTAATACATTGCCATCCATAAAAAATCCCTCCCATGTTTCTCATAATAGCATATTTTGTCATGGATCGCACGGAAAACATGGGATATGTATGAGGTTTTTATCAAAATCAAACCCAAATAAAATGGCGTCGCAACAAAAAACCTCATACTTTTTAAATTTGAATCGAAATCCATCAAAAAATTATTTTGAAAACCTCATACAAGGCTAATGGGTTTTTCGAGCTCAAAGCACTACAATGACAAGTAAAGGCAGCGGGAGGCGATTTGATGAAGCAGGAGATTCGGGAAAAGGGCTTTGACTTTTCCATTCGCATTGCGGAGCTTGTGCAGTTTTTGCGGACGGACCAGCGGGGGTTTCCCCTGTGTGAACGGCTGCTGGGCTGCGGAGTCGAAACGGGGCTTGCCTGCCGTGCGTCGGCGGAAGGCAGGCAGCAGGGAAAAAAAGCAAAGCAGGCGGCAGCGCTTGTGATGGAAGCGGATTATATCATCGAGATAGCACAGGTGGCAGGGTACCTGACGCAGGAGCAATGCGTCTACATCCGGGCGGATTGCAAAAACCTGATCAGGCTGCTTGCGGAGGGCGAAACCGGAGAAGAGCCCTCTGCCGATAAGCTAAGAAAACGCGAAGCATAGCGGGTTGGAGGGAAAGCGGATGAAAAAAACAAAAAGATTTTTTACAGCTATATTGGCAGCTGTGCTGGCGCTTTCGCTGCTGCCGGCCGAGGCATTGTCCGAGGGCGGAGACCTCACCGTTTCGGGCGGCACGGAAGGTACGGATTATACCTGCGAGAGCGGCGTGCTGCTCATAAAAACAGCCGCGGAGATGACCATCTCCGGCACGACCACCACCGACACTATCCTGGTGGAAAAGGATGTTGACGCCAACCTCACCCTGAGCGGTGTGAACATCGACGTGAGCGGCACCTTCGGACTGTGTGCCTTTGCCATTGCGGATGACTCCAAAGGCGATGTGCGTATCACACTCGCGGGGGACAACGTCTTAAAAAGCGGGATAAAATGCGCGGGGCTTCAGAAGAACGGCTTCGATATTAATCCTTCAGTTGTCATAGGTACCCTTACCATCGGTGTTGACGATGGCGTTGCGGGGAGCTTGACAGCTGTCGGCGGCGGAGGAGGCGCGGGCATCGGCGGAGGTTTATCTCGCCATAGCAGCAATATCATCATCAGCGGCGGTACGGTCGCGGCTACCGGCGGCGATCGCGCACATAGCAACGGAAACTACGACTACAGCGGCGGCGCGGGCATCGGCGGAGGTGGCAGTAGTTGTGTTTATAGCAATACCGCCGCAGGTCTAGGCAGCCATATTACCATCAGCGGCGGTACGGTTACAGCTAAGAGCTCCCGTGGCGCCGGCATCGGCGGCGGCGGTAACGTTATGGATGCGCAGAGTGCTCCCGGCGGCGGCGGTACGTATATCACGATCAGCGGCGGCGCGGTTATTGCTACCGGCGCCACGGGCATCGGCGGCGGAGGCCGTTATGGGGGCGGCAGCGGCGGCCCTGGCAACTATATTACCATCAGCGGTGGTACGGTTACGGCTACCGGCAATTATGGCGCGGGCATCGGCGGAGGAATCGTTTCAACTGACCGCTACAGACGTGGCGGCTATGGCAGCAATATCGCCATCAGCGGCGGTACGGTCACGGCTACCGGCAGTTATGGCGCGGGCATCGGCGGCGGTGGCTATGGAGGTGACGGCAGCGATATCACCATCAGCGGCGGTATGGTTACAGCTACCGGCAGCGAGGGTGGCGCGGGCATCGGCGCAGGTGGGGGGGTTGACTATCTTAATCGTTACGCCGACGGCCGCAATATCACCATCAGCGGCGGTACGGTCACGGCTGCCAGCAACGGCGCAGGCATCGGCGGAGGGGCGGATGGCACGTGCGGCAATGTCACCATCAGCGGCGGCAGCGTCAAGACAAACCTTATCGGCGGAAAAGTCGGCGGTGTTTATGCCGATGCGACGGTCAAGGCGGCGGACGGCATGCCTGTTTACCGCACCACGGTCACACTCCAGGGCGGCAATGCCGTCAAGGCGGCGGTCAGTTCGCTCAGTGTAAGCCTCAGCGGCGGAGCCCGTGCCTACGGCGTAAACGACATGTTTACCGACGTAAACGGCAGGCTGTACCTATACCTGCCCGGCAGCGCCATCACCACGGCGGCGCAGACCACGGACGGAGGGACGTCCCCCGTTCTCGCGAACTATACCGGCTCCATTGAAACCACGAACGACAACCAGGCGGCGGGCACGCTCAACCTGTGGGAACCGCCCACCATAACGAACGTGACTGTTTCGCCAGCCACGATTGAGGCACAAAAAGGGACGGCACAGCAGTTTGCCGCCACGGTTTCGGGAACCAACAATCCTTCGCAGACGGTGACCTGGAGTGTCAGCGGCAACAGCAGCGCGGGCACGGTCATTTCAAGCGGCGGCCTGCTAACAGTCGGTGCGGATGAAACGGCGGGAACCCTGACCGTCACAGCAACATCGGCGGCGGACGGAACGAAATCCGGCACGGCTGCGGTGACGGTAACGACAGTGCCGCCTGCGCCGAGTTACGGTATCTCACTTAACCACGGCGGGACGTTCACCTTTCCCTCCGCGGCTACGGGCTACGGCGAACAGGCGGCGGAACCCGTTACGGTGTTGAATACGGGCAACCGGGCGACAGGCGCGTTGACCATCGTGCTTTCCGGCGGCACGGCAGCCTTTGCGCTGTCCAAGGAGAGCATATCGGATATTATCGTGAGCGGAACCGGCAGCTTCACAGTGAAGCCTATAACCGGCCTTGGGGCAGGCACCTATACGGCCACGGTAACGGTCAGCGGCGGCAGCATTACCCCGCAGACCTTTGACGTGAGCTTTACGGTCAACGCCGCGCCGGCGACGACATACACCGTCACGCTGAATCAGGCTGCGGGCGGCACAGCGACGGCTTCACCCACCGATGCGGCAACAGGAACAACCGTCGCGTTGGGCATTTCTTCGCTTGCGAACAACTACAGCTTTGTACGCTGGGATGTTTTGCCGTCCGTCATATGGACAAGCGGCAGCGCATATAGCCAGAGCGCGGCGTTCACCATGCCCAATGAAAATGTCACGATAACGCCGGTGTATCAGGATAACGGCGGCGATGACTATATTCCCCGCAGTCTGACCGACAGCGCAACGGGGATCACGGTATCGGGCAGCGGCATATACAGGAACGCGCAGCTTACGGTCTCCCCGCTCACGCTGCACGCTGGCCCTGCCTGCGACGCCATACGCGAGGCGCAGGCGAACGGGCAGCTGATACTCGGCTTTGACATCAGCTTGAGCCTTGGCTTTATCGCTCCCCTGACCATTTCCATTCCCGTGGACAGCCGGTATAACGGCCGGACGGTGACCATACTCCACTGCGTAAACGGCAGGCTGGAAACGATCATCGCAACAGTAGTCAACGGCGTGGCGACTTTCACGGTGGCCGAGCTCTCACCCTTTGCGGTGACAACCGGTTCGCTCGTGCCGGGCGAGATTACCGACATCCCCAAGACGGGCGACGCGGCAGCGCCGTGGGGCTTCGTGTTGATCGGGCTGGCGGCGGCTTGCGCAGGTTACATGGCAATGAAGCGGCGCAGAGCATAGAACGCGGTATGACAAAAGGACGAGGGCATAGTGCCTTCGTCCTTTTGCATCATGTCATTTTTCAGAAAGTTACCATTTGTCATCTACATTAGCAGCAAACTCTTGTTATTAGCTGCGACATGGCTGTGTCAGAATCTTATTTTTCTTCGCCCCGTCGATTCCAAATAAGAAATAATAAAGAAGAAATAAGAGTGGAGGAAGGTTTGCTCCGCAAACCCATTTCTTATACATCTCCGCAGCACCCCGCCCCCTCCGATCGCTATTAATAGAAATCATCAAATTGTATCAATCGGCAATTGTTTTTGTAGGATCTGTGATATTATGAATATGTTCTAACGCCAATCCTACCGACAAGCATCATCTGATATTCGTTAAGGAGGATTATATGCAGATGGGAATCATAATTCGGCCATTGGAGCCTAGCCTGCTCGACGACTACCTGTATTTTTTTGATAACGTCGCATTTGCCGATCATCAGGAATGGTCGTGGTGTTATTGCACATATTTCCACTTAGGGGAGCAGGATGAGAAAAGGATCGAAGCCGAATGCGGAGAGCAATGGTCGCGCGATGTGATGCGCAATATTGCCGTAGATTTGATTCGGGATCATAAACTGCGCGGATATCTGGCATATGCTGACGGACAGGTGGTCGGCTGGTGCAATGCCGCCGATAAAAAGAACTATAAAAAGCTCTGTGAAAACCGGGATATTTGGGACGACGGCGAAGACCTGCCCGTGATGGCCATTACCTGCTTCATCGTGGCTCCGGGCTTTCGCAGGAAAGGGGTCGCCGCCGCTTTGCTCAACCGCGTAATGGAAGATGCCGCATCAGGGGGCTATAAAGCCTTGGAAGCATATCCTGCCACAGGCGAACTCGATTGCTATCTGCACTTCCATGGATATCCTTCCATGTATGCAAACAGCGGTTTTGTGCCTCATAAGGAACTCAACGGCTACAGCGTTTACAGAAAGACGGTATAGGCCCTTGCGCGCCGCAGCCTTGCATCTGTTTTGTCAATGGCAGTCAAGACAAAAGGCAAAGTTGCGTCGGCGTCCTTGATACGTAGAGCATAGCCCAACATCAGTAGTCCCCTTTGGGTATGACGCGATTTTAACGGCCGGAATTTTTTGCCTCGCCGCCGCAAGCTTCGTATCGTGCGCAAAGCTCCGCTTTGCTGTGGCTTTCTCGCTTATTTCGCTGCTCTTCCTCTCACGGCAAATCCTTACGGCTTTGCGGAGACGGTATTGCTCCTGCGCATCGTCCGGCAGCGCGTATGTTTTTCCGATATTTTTGATGTACACTTATATGCGGAGCATAGGATTTGGTTTAGCAACAATATCGGGGCCCTTTGAACCGAAACGGTTCTATTTTTTAGGTTATAACTCTGCTGTTTCCATGAGAAGCGGCGTGGAGGGAGGCCCTGTTAGGCTCCGGTATACTTAAGGAGTTTCCCATATGGCTTTGCTTGTCTCCCTCGCCGTTTTTCTAAGCGGCGTAATTGCCTGCCTGATACTTGGCATACCGCTCTGGGTTGCCCTCGCGTTGGGCCTTGTCTGCTTCTTATTGGCGGGACTGCGCTTGGGCTTCCGAGCCGGAGTACTTATAAAAATGGCCTGGGAAGGTGCAAAAACCTCTTTTGTCGTGCTCAGGTTCCTGCTGGTGATAGGCTGTTTAACTGCCCTGTGGCGAGCCAGCGGTACGATCTCCTTCTTTGTCTATTACGGTATGAAAATGATTACCCCGCCTATGTTCGTCATTTATGCATTTCTCATTCCGCTCGTCTTGTCTTACATCTTGGGGACCAGTTTCGGCGTTACGGGCACCGCGGGCGTGATGCTGATGGTGCTGGCGCGAAGCGGTGGCGTAGACCCGCTCATCGTCGCCGGGGCGGTCATGTCCGGGGCCTATTTCGGGGACCGGTGCTCTCCCGCCTCTTCCTCGGCCTTTTTGACCTCCGAGGTCTCCGGGGCTGACCATCTGCGTTACCAAAAGATGATGCTGAAAACCGGCATCCTGCCAACCGTGGCCGCTCTTGCGGTTTATGTGCTCCTGTCGCTGAAAAATCCCCTCTCGGAGATTGACTCAACTGTGGTTACGGCGCTCAAGTCCGGCTTCGACCTCTCTTGGTATATAGCCCTGCCCGCTATCATCCTCGTCATCCTGCCTTGGCTCAAAATCAGCGCGTTCTGCGCCCTGGCGGCAAGCGGCGCGGCGGCCTTCACGCTGGCTGTGCTTTTTCAGAAACAGTCGTTTCTGCATATGCTTGCAGCCTGCATTCTTGGCTATAACTCGACCTCTGCCCAACTCGGAAGCCTGTTAAACGGCGGCGGGGTTTTGTCAATGCTTGGAGTGATGGCGGTGGTATTGCTGTCGTGCTCGTATTCAGGCATCTTCAATGGCACGGATATGCTCAAACCGGTACAGGAAAAGCTGGGCCGGACATCCGTAAAAATAGGCCTGTTTCCCGCCCAGGTGCTGACCGCCCTTGTCACCTCCGGCGTGTTCTGCAACCAGTCCTTGGGCATTATACTGTCGGCCCAGATGTTCTATAAGGTCTACGAAGAGAGAGGGCGATCGAAGGATGAACTCGCGGCCGACATCGGCAGTTCTATCATTACGATTGCGGGTCTTATTCCCTGGTCTATAGCTTCGACTGTTCCGCTCGCCATGCTCGGGGTTGGGAGCGGCGCCTTACTTTACAGTACTTTTCTCTACGCCGTCCCCATATGCTATTTCTTTACAAAACGCCTCTGGTTTAAAACCCCGCGGGGCGTGCCCGACGGGAAATGATCCCGGCCCTCGTTCAACCTTTCAGCGAAGCCGCGCGAGCACGGCTTTATCAGGCTGCGCGCCGCTTAGCTGCATCGCGAGGATGAGCGCGCCGCGATCCGGCGGCAGCAGGGGCGCAAAAAGGCGCATACCGTCCTTTTCGAGCGCCGCACGAAAAGGCGCGAGGATGCGTTCGCCCATTTTGAAAACGCCGCCCGTATAGCTTACGGGCGCGGCGTCGGGCATGCGAAGCCTTTCGCGGATGGCGCGCGCGATGCCCGCGAGTTCCTGCGCCGCATCGGCAAGGATGCGCACGGCGTAAGGGTCATTTTGGTCGTAAAGTGCGGAAGCGATGGGAGAAAGCGCGGCGATCCGCGTGCGATCGAGTTTCCAGTCGCTCACAACGCGCGCGATAACGTCGCCGTCCGCGGCAAGGGAAAGCGCTTCCCTGACCGCGCCGTACAGCGGCGTTTTTTCGTAGCGGCCGTCGCTTTGCTTCGTAAAACTCTGCAGGAGCCGAAGGCCGATCCAGTAACCGCTGCCCTCGTCGCTGCCGATGGCGTGGTGCCAGCCGCCGCAGCGCATGCTTTCGTCCGCGGCGTTTCGCCCGAAGCCCATGGAACCGGTGCCGGCGATGACGTTGATGCCGGGTGCGCCCGCCATGGCGCCCGCAAGCGCGTTTTCGCAATCGTTGCCGACCGCGTGCGGGATACCCCTGAGCGCGGCCTTCACCGCCGTGCGGATGGGGCCTTCGTCGGTCTCTACGTCGCCGTAGCCGGCGCAGCCGGCGAACGCGAAGGCGATGTCACCGGGCTCGACGCCCGCTTTTCCGCATACGTCCTTCAGTCCCGCCGCAAGCGTACGCGTTACGCCGTCAAGCCCGCGCTGCATGTAATGGCCAGCGGGTCGTAAGCCCTCCGCGAGAACGCGCCCCTCGGCGTCGCAAACGGCAAAGGCTGTTTTGGTGCCTCCACCGTCGATCCCGAGATAAAGCTTCACTTACTGGCCTCCTTTAACGACGTGCGCAGGATCAGCTCCGTCGGGAAAAGTATCTTGCGCTTGCAGCCGCCGCGCCCCTGAATCATATCCATCAGCCGCTGCACCGCGGCGACGCCTATCTCATGCGTGGGGATGCCGATCGTGGTCAACGGCGGCGCCAGATGCGCGCTTAAATTGATGTTGTTGAAGCCGATCACGCCTACGTCGTCCGGGCAGCGAAGCCCCATGGAATAGAGCGCGCCCAAGATGGCGGAAGCGAGAGAATCGCTGCCCGCGAAGATCGCGTCCGGCGGCGCGCTCAGTTTCATCAGCTCGCGCGTCTGGGCGGCGCAGAGGTTGAGATCCCACGCGCAGTCCTTCACGAGCGATTCGTCGTAGCTAAGCCCCGCGCGGCGCAGCGCCTCGCGGTAGGTAACAAGGCGGATGGAATCGGAAAACGGTTCGTTGGGCGAGGTGCCGCTGACGATAGCGATGCGCCTGTAGCCGTAATCGATCAGGCAGCGCATCACCTTCCAATTCGCCTCGTTGTGATCAAAGCCCACGCCGTCGAACTGGTAATCCGCCTCGTCGTTATCGATGAACACGACGTTTGGGATATTGGCTCCGATATGGTCGAGCATGGCTCTGGGCACGCGCTCCATCAGAAAAACGCCGGAAAGCCCCGCGCAAAAGAGTTCCTCGAGCACCGCGGGGTTTTTGAGCTCGTTATAATTGCGTATCACGGAAATGACGGCGCCCTGCCTGTCGCATTCCTCCTCCAAGGCGGCGAGGATGGCCATGAAGAAGGGATCGGAATACTTTTCTGCAGTCAGCGCCAAAATGCAGCCAAGCCGGATAAGTTCCTTCTTCGGCCGGCGCGAATTGCGGGTGTAATTAAGCCGTTCCGCCGCGTCTTCCACGCTTTGCCGCGTCAGCGGCGTGGTTTTAAAGCTCGGGTCTCCGGAAAGCACCCTCGACACCGTGGTGATGGAAACGCCCGCTTCCCGTGCGACATCTCGAATATTCGCCATGCTCCGCCTCCTGTTTAGTAAACATTATAGCGAAGGTTGGTGGAAATTGCAAGGAACAATTTTACTGTGGACCCTTTACAAATCACCGAATTGAAGATAGAATGCAAGTAAACACAAATGAAAAATAAGCCAAATCTTTTACTAAACAATGAAATTTCAGTAACGAAAGGCGTCCCTATGAGAAAATTTGCATTTATAGGCGCGGGCTCTTTGGATTTTACGCGCGACCTCGTCCGCGACATGATGACGTTCCCGGCCTTCAACGACTGTGAGCTGATGCTCATGGATATCGACGAAAAGCGGCTTTCCTATGCCGAGCGCGGCGTGCGGCGCATCGTGGAGGCGAGCGGCCGCCATGCGGCGGTAAAGGCGACCACCGACCGCCGCGAGGCGCTTCGCGGCGCGGACGGCGTGCTCATCACGGTGCTGCAAGGGGGCGTGGAGGTATGGCGGCACGATATCGAGATACCCATGAAATACGGCGTGGACATCTGCGTAGGCGATACGCGCGGCCCCTCGGGCATTTTTCGCTTCCTCCGCACCGCGCCGGTGCTCTTGGGCATGATACGTGATATCGAGGAGCTTTGTCCTAACGCCGTCGTACTCAATTACACCAACCCCATGGCTATGCTCGTGAGCTATTTGCAGGCGCAGACCACGGTGAGCGTAACGGGACTTTGCCACAGTGTGCAGGGCACGGCGGAAATGCTCGCCGGCTGGCTCAAAATCGCGCCCGAAAAGCTCGACTATACCTGTGCGGGCATCAACCATCAGGCATTTTACCTTTCGCTTACGTCGGGCGGTGAGGATATGTATCCCATACTAAACGAGGCTATCAAGCGCCCCGAGGTGGCAAGCGAGGAGCCCGTGCGCATCGAAATGTTCAGGTATCTCAAATACTTTCCCACGGAGTCCTCCGGCCATAACTCGGAATATAACCCGTGGTTTCGCAAGCGCCCCGATCTGATCGAGAAGTATTGCACGCACGGCACCGGCTGGAACCCGGGCGAGCACGCCTACATCCTCAAGGAATACCTCGAGCGCGAAAACACGTGGGAGGCGGAGTATACAGCTTGGCTCGAGCACGGCGAAGTAGAGCTCGAGCGCGGCGACGAATACGCCTCGCGCATCTTCAACGCGATCTACGGCGACCACACGCCGTTTCAGTTCAACGCGAACCTCCGAAACCGCGGCTACATCACCAACATCGACGAAGGCGCCTGCGTAGAAGTGCCGGTCGAGGCGGACAAAAACGGCATCCGTGTTTTGGGCAGCCATACGCTGCCGCAGCACCTTTCGGCCCTCGTGGCCCATTCCGCCAAGCTCGAGGAGCTCGCCGTGCGCGCCGCCATCGAGGGAGACCCGGAAAAAGTATTTCAAGCCATCCTGTTCGACCCGCTGACCGCGAGCGTATGCAGCATGGAGGAGACTTACCGCATGGTGCAGGAGATGCTTGATAAGAACGCGCCTTATCTCAGGTACTTCAAATCTTTAAAAATCTAAGGAGGAATCGACGGAATGAAGAAGCTAATGTGCCTTGCGCTCGTCCTTACACTCGCCCTGAGTTTGGCCGCCTGTTCTCCGGCTGCGCCCGGCGTGGCGGAAAACCCAGGCAAAACGGGAGGCGATACGGTCGAGCTGGTCATCTGGGGCCACCAGGAGGAATCCTGGAACATCTCCTACCGGGCGATCGCGGATGCGTTCATGGCGGATAACCCGGACATCAAAATCAAGTACGAGTTCTTCCCCTATGATGAGTTCGAATCCAAGGTGCAGACCTCGCTGATCTCCAAGAGCGGCGGCGCCGACGTATACGAAATATGGGGCGGCTGGGGTGTCGATTACGCATCGACCGGCGCTCTGGCAGCCATGCCGGACGCCATGGCGGAGGAGATCCGCAGCGACGCCTACTCCTGCACCTACGGCGCGCTCGAGTACGACGGCAAGCTTTACGGCATGCCGATGGAGTTCAACATCGAATGCGGCGGGCTTCTTGTAAACAACAAGCTCCTCGCGGCGGACGGGCTGACCGTTCCCGCCACATGGGACAATCTGATCGCCGAGGCGAAAAAAGCCGCGGTGAGCGAAAACGGCATCATGACCACCAAGGGTTTCGATTTTGTGGGCTGGGACGGCGTGCCGTACCTGTTCACCTCCATGATCCTTTCGCAGGGCGCCAACTACCTCAATGCGGACGGCAGCTTCAACTTCACGAGCAACGAAGCAAAGGGGGCGTTCTCCACGCTCGCCGATCTCGTTCTCAAGGAGGGCGTTACCGATCTTTCCGGCCTTACGGATGACAGCGGCCTCGAGGGCTACCAGCAGTTGTTCGCGGATCAGGCCGTGTTCGTCCCCCGCGGCCCGTGGTCGATCGCGGAAGGCGTTTCCACCTTTGGGCTGACCTATGGCGAGGACTTCAGCTACGTGTCCATGCCGTGGTATGGCGAAAAAGCCGCCTTCGCGGCAGAGACCGGCTGGGCGTTCGCGGTCAACGCCTCGAGCGCCAAGCAGGATGCGGCGTTCCGCTTCCTCGACTATTTCTTCTCGGACGGCGTCATCATGCAGAACAACGTCGCCTGCGGCCAGATACCCGCTAAAAAGTCGGTCGCGCAGAGCGAGCAGTACCTCGAGCAGTTCCCGTACGCGGAGCCGCTTGTGGGTATCCTCGATAAGGCGCAATTCATCGGCTATTTCAATACCGACCAGTTCAAGGAGATCGTCAACGAGGTGTTCCTCGATTATTGCACGGGCGGCATCTATGCGAGCGTAGACGACGCGATGACGGCGCTCGAAGCGAAGCTCTCGGAAATGTAGCCTGCCGGGGCTGTTGCGTTAAGTGCATACAACGTATAAACATCCAAATGCACTTAACGCGACAGCGGGTTCCCCAGTGGGGCAAAAAAGGCGCCTGTAACGCCTTTTTAGAACCCCAGGGTTTCGCCGGAGACGAAACATCTTTGCATTATGCATTAAAAATGCTTAATGCAATAGCCCTTTCCTATACGACGGAGATGGTTCGATGAAAAAGAATAACCGAAAATTTCTCCTGATCGTGCTGGTGCCCGCATTTTTGCAGGTGTTTCTTTTCCTGCTGCTTCCCATTTTCGGAACGGGCGCGATCTCTTTTATGGAATACAACCCCTTGCAGCAGGATAACCGTTTCGTGGGGCTTCAAAACTACGCCGCGCTCTTCAGGGACGGCACCTTTTTTGTGGCGCTTAAGAACACGCTCGTGTTCACATTCGTCACTGTGGCGCTCAACATAGCGATATCGCTGGCTACGGCAACGCTCATCAGCCAGCTCAAGTCCAACAAGAGCCGCAGCTTTTTCCGCATGGTCGTGTTTTTGCCGTGCATGGCGCCGCTCGTGGCCTCGTCGGTGGTGTGGGCGCGCAGCATCTACCAGACCAAGGGAGGGCTCGCCAACGCTATTTTGGTCCTCTTCGGCGGCGAGGCGATCTCTTGGATAGGCGACGCGCGCTACCTGATGCTTTCCGTCGTCATCTTCACGATCTGGGCGGATATAGGCTATAACACCATCCTCTTTTCTGCGGGCATCGACGGCATACCGGAGGAACTGTATCAGGCGGCGCAGCTCGACGGCGCGAGCCGCTGGCGCACGTTTCAAAATATCACCCTGCCGCTCCTCGGCCGCACGATGACCTTCGTGTCGCTGATGACGCTCATTTCCCATTTTCAAATGTTTGCGCAGTTCAATGTGCTGGCGCTCAAGGACGGGCCGCAAAACTCCGGCCTTGTACTGACGAGCTATATCTACAAAACCGCGTTTATCTACAAGGAGATGGGCTACGCGGCGGCGATCTCCATGGCGCTTCTTTTGATCATTGTGATCGTGACCATCGTGCAGCAGCGGTTTTGCAAGGTGGATTGGGAGTATTGAGCATGAAAAAAAGCAATGCCATCCGGCGCGATTTCAGGACCCGCGCCATCATCTTCGCTATCCTTATGGCGGCAGCCATTGTTATCGTGGTGCCGTACCTGTGGATGCTTTCGAACTCCTTCAAAACCACGAAGGAAACGCTGGTGGATTCCTCGCACCTGCTGCCGCAGGAATTTACGCTGGACGGCTATGAAAAGGTGCTGAGCGGATCACCCTTTTTCTCGTGGCTGAAAAACTCTTTGATTGTCACCTGCGCCAATACGCTCACGGTGCTCTTTACGAGCTCGCTTGTCGGCTATGCCTTTTCGCGCTTTGAGTTTCGCGGTAAAAGCCTTCTGTTTGCGCTTTTGCTGTTTACCATGATGGTACCGGCGCAGGTGACGATGATCACCACCTTCATTTTGATCGACGGCATCGGGCTTTACGATTCGCTGTGGGCGCTCATTCTTCCCGCGTTCGTCAACGCCTTCGGCATCTATCTGTGCAAGCAATTCTGCGACGAGATTCCGCGAGAGCTCATGGAAAGCGCCAAAATAGACGGGGCGGGCAACTTCACGGTCTACCTCAGGATCGTTTTGCCGCAGATAAGGCCCGCACTCGGCGCGCTTGCCATTTTCACCTTCCTCGAATACTGGAACGACTATTTGAACCCGCTGATCTACCTCGCGAGCACGGATAATATGACGCTGCCGCTGGCGCTGAGCTACTTTTCCACACAGCACTCGGCCAACCTTTCCGCCACCATGGCGGCGGCGGCGCTCATCATGATACCCGCGGCGATCGTGTTCATCCTTTTCCAGAAACAATTCATCAAAGGTATTTCCATGACGGGCATGAAATGACGCCTAAGCGAATATGCAAGGAGGCTTTTATGATACTCGGACGTACGGCGCCGCAGTGGGCGGCGCAGAAGGCAGGCTTCACCGCGGAGGAGATCGCCCGGCAGCCCGCGGTGTGGAAAAAGACCGCCGCGCAGCTTGTGTCGATCCGGCCGGCGCTCGAAGCATTTCTCGCCAACGTGACCGCAAAGCCCGATTTCGACGTGATCCTGACGGGCGCGGGCACCAGCGAATACGTGGGCAAAGCGCTTCTAGCAACGCTCCATATCCCCTATAACGGGCACGTGTTTTCCTTCGGCACCACGGACATCGTGGCAACGCCGCGCGCGTACCTGCCGGAGAAGAAGCCGACGCTGCTCGTCTCTTTCGCCCGCTCGGGCAACAGCCCAGAATCCGTGGGAGCGGTGGCCGCTGCGGACGCGGTCTGCGAAAACATATGGCATCTTTTTATCACCTGCAATGCGGAGGGTGCGCTTGCGAAGGCCGCTGAGACGCGCAAAAACTGTTTTTCCATCGTGCTTGCGCCGGAGACCAACGACCGCGGCTTTGCCATGACGAGCAGCTTCACGGGCATGTACCTCGCGGCGCTTCTCGCCTTTCTGCCCCGGCAAGAAACCGGTCTTGAGGCGATATGCGCCGCTTCGGAGGGCTTCCTCGGGGCGGGCTATGAAAAGCTGAAAAAGATCGTGGACGTTTTTCCCTTCGAGCGCGTCGTCTACCTCGGCACGGACGTGCTCAAGGCCGTGGCGCAGGAGTCGGCCCTCAAGATGCTGGAGCTTACGGGCGGCAGGGTCGCGACCGCTTTCGATACGCCTATGGGCTTTCGCCACGGGCCGAAATCGATCGTCAACGATTGCACGCTCACCGTGGTCTACCTTTCGGACGAGCCTTCGACGCGGCGCTATGAAACAGACCTGTTAAAGGAGCTTTGGCGCGATAAAAAGGGCAGCATGCTCTTAACCGTCGGCGACCGGAAGGACGAAAGCACCGAAGCGCTGTGCGACGCCTATCTGAACTTCGACAGCGGCATGAAGCTTGATAACGCCCTGCTCGCGCCACTCTACGTCGGCGCGGCGCAATGCCTTGCGCTGTTCCGTTCGCTGTCGCTGGGCCTGACGCCCGACGACCCCTGCCCCACCGGCGAGGTGAACCGCGTCGTAAAGGGCGTTACCATTTACCCTGTGGAAGGAAAATAGCGGCATGTATGAACTTCGGGAGTTGGTGGCGCTGCAAAAACGCGGTGTGAAAAAGGGCATCTGCTCCGTGTGCAGCGGCAGCCCTTTTGTGATCGACGCGGCGCTTTTACAGGCGAAGGAAGCGGACACTGCCTTACTTTTGGAGGCGACCGCCAATCAGGTCAACCAGTTTGGCGGCTATACGGGCATGACCCCGCAGGATTTCCGGGATATGGCCTTCTCCCGCGCGCGTACCTCGGACCTGCCGGAGGAAAGGCTGATCCTCGGCGGCGACCATCTCGGCCCCGTGGCTTGGAAGGGGCGCCCTGCGGCGGAGGCGATGGAAAACGGCGCAAGCTTGGTGCGCGCGTTTGCGCTGGCCGGCTATTCCAAAATTCATCTGGACGCGAGCATGCCCCTCGGGGGCGATGCGCTTTTGACGATGGAGGAGATCGCCCGGCGCACCGCAACGCTTTGCCGCGCAGCCGAAGACGGTTTTCTCGCACGCAAAAAGGAACATTTTGGCGCCGCCGCGCCCGTATATGTGATCGGCAGCGAGGTGCCTACCCCGGGCGGCAGCGGTGCGGAAAGCGAACTTTCCGTTACGCGCCCGGAGGCGCTTCGCGACATGCTTGGCGCTTTCGAGGCGGCCTTTGCGGAGGGCGGCCTTACGGAGGCTTGGACGCGCGTGATCGCGGCCGTGGTGCAGCCCGGTGTGGAGTTTGGCAACGACGAGGTGCACGAGTATGAGCCCGAAGCCGCGACGGAGCTCGTAGCCGCCGCCCGGGCGCTGAAGAACATCGTGCTCGAGGGGCATTCCACGGACTATCAAACGGAGGCGAGCCTCTTTAGGCTCGTGGAGGACGGCGTCGCCATCCTTAAGGTCGGCCCGGCACTCACGTTCGCGTGCCGCGAGGCGCTGTTTGCGCTGAGCTATATCGAACTCGAGCTCGATGTAACAACACCTTCGCGCTTTATGGAGACGCTGGAGGATGCGATGCTTGAAAGCCCCGGCTACTGGGCGGGCTATTACCCAAAGGACGCGCGAAACCCACGTCTGCTGCGCCGTTTCAGCCTCAGCGACCGCAGCCGCTATTACATGACCGTGCCGTCAGTCAAGCGGGCGACCGGACGGCTTTTAAAAAATTTGGAGGAAACGGATATCCCGCTCGCGCTGATCAGCCAGTTTTTTCCCATGCAGTACGCTCGCGTCCGCCATGGCGCGCTAAAAGCGCAGCCGCGCGCGCTGGTACTCGATAAGATTCGCGAAACGCTGGCCGCTTACTGGCGTGCCTGCGGCTATTGATCCGTATTCGTACATGGCTCTCGTGCCCGCGCGCGGAGATCACCACGATCGGTATCCCCAATTGCGTGCGGACGTTCCTGAGCACTTGCAGACCATCCACATCCGGAAGACCCAATATCGGGATACCGCCCAGCCCGCTTACCACGGCTTGTCTTTTCTGCCGTTGTACTTCGCCGAATGGATGATCTCTTCGTCGTCCTTGAGTTGCAGCGGGATCGTCGAGACGACGATGTGCTTATGCTTGAGCAGTTTCCGTGTTATAAGCAAGTGCGTCTGGTTGTGCAATAGGTGGTGCCACCATTTTTTCACCTCGAACCGCGCCAGCAGCACCGTGATTATATCGCCGGTTTCATACTTGTACTCCTCGGACGCGATATACTCCAGCAACGGCTCGACGATCTTCCGGTACGGCGAGTACTTGATGACGAGCGGGATGTCCGTGTGCAGCAATTCGTAGGTTTCCCGCAGCTTCTGCTCCGCTTCATGGTCGATCGCGACCGAGAACACGACGACATTGTCGGATATGGTATTCGCATATCGGATGGAGCGGACGCTGGAGCGGTTTACGCTGTCGATGGGGACGATGACCCGGTTGCGGTATTTCGTGTGCTCGATATCGGAGCTTTCCAGTTCCTCCGCCGTAAGCTTAAGCTGCTTGGAGATTGCGAAATAGTGCTTTTTGATCTTGAGCAGGCCGAAAACCATCAGCGGAATGAGAATCACGACGATCCAAGCGCCCTCGTTGAACTTGGTGATGGCGATGACGATCACTGCCGTGGCGGTCACGAGCGCGCCAAGCCCGTTGATGAACGCCTTGGGGAGCCAGTTTTTTTCCTTTGTGCGCACCAGCCGGATAAACATGCCCGTCTGCGACAGCGTAAAGGATAAGAACACACCGATGGCGTACAGACCGATCAGCCTGGTCACATTGGCATGGAAGGTGATGATCAGCATTAAGGCAATGAGCGTCAGAAAAACAATGCCGTTGGAAAAGACCAGCCGCTCGCCGCGTGTTCTAAACTGCCGCGGCATAAAGCTATCCTGCGCCATGACGGAGAGCAGCATCGGGAAGTCTGAGTAGGCCGTATTGGCGGCCAGAATCAGGATCAGGAACGTTGAGCCGGAGATAAGATAGAAGGCAGCCGCATTGAACACCGTGGACCGACCGAAAATCATGTCGGCCATCTGCACAATCAACGCCGGTTGACCCTCGCCCGGCGTAGGATGGTAAATGTTTGTCAGGAAGGCCAGTCCGCCCAACATGACTAAGATCACCACACCCATCAGAAGCAGTATGCTTTTGGCGGTTTTGCGCACGGGCTCCTTACAGTTGGGTATAGCATTGCTGACGGCCTCCACGCCGGTGACCGCCGTGCAGCCGTTGGAAAACGCCCGCAGCAAGAGGAAAAGCGAAACCGAGCCGGCACCGTAATAGCCCGGCGCCGTTGCCGGCTGCGTAACCGGTACGCCAACGAGCACCTTCACAAAACCGGTGATGATCATGAGAAGCATGGAAAAAATAAAAAGATAGGTTGGCACGCCGAAAATCTTGGACGATTCCCGGATCCCGCGAAGGTTGCCGATCATGAGGAACAGCACCACCAATACGCAGATCTCCACGGAATAGGGCCTAAGTACCATGAAAGCCGAGGTCAGCTGCTCTACGCCCGCAGAGACGCTGACGGCCACCGTCATGATGTAGTCGACGGCCAGCGCGCTGCCGGCCGTGATTCCGGCATAAACGCCCAAATTGTCCTTGGCTACGATGTACGACCCGCCGCCGTTGGGATAATGGTCAATCGTCTGCCGGTAGGACATCACAAGGATCATCATCAACGCGATGAGGCACATCGCAATGCCGACCGCATAGTGATAGGAAGCTAAACCGATAGCCGGTATCAAGACGATGAGCATTTCCGGTATGGCGTAGGCTACCGATGATATGGCATCGCTGGATAGAATGGGCAGGCCCCATAGCACGCTGTATTTTTCCCCGTCGATCGCTTCGTTGTTTAAGGCTGTGCCAAGCAAAGCCCGCTTTAATTTGCTAAACATATTCTCCATCTCCTAAGCCGAACACGGCGACGACATAAGCGCTTCTTCGGGGGCGTTTGCGGGTGCTCTACGGTACCGGGATTTCGTCACCCGTGATTTCACCTGAATCCGAACAAGCCTAACAATGTATTTTATCAGCAAATGCGTTAAGACGGCGTCAAGGTTGTGCGGGAAGCATTAAGAGTGCGTTAAGGTTTTACCGGGCGAATGAAATAGGGAAAGAGCAAAAAAAATGCGAGCGAGAAAAAAGAGAGGGCTTCATTCGAAACCCCCTGTTCAAGAGCAAAATATCTATTTTTTCAATGATAATACTACACCAATCCCAGCAGCCGTACAACGTTTGCCACGATAAAGCATACGGCAATGCCGGTCACGGTCGGCACCGCAAAGGATACGAGCGTCCATTTCAGGCTCTGTGTTTCTTTTTTTATGGTAAGGCAGGTGGTTCCGCACGGCCAATGCATCAGCGAGAAGAGCATCGTGCAAACTGCCGTGAGCCAGGTCCAGCCGTGGCTTACAAACAGCGTATGCAGCTCGGACAGGCTTCCGAGATCGGTGAGCGTGCCCGTCGCCATGTAGCTCATGATGATGATCGGCACGACGATCTCATTTGCCGGGAAACCGAGAATAAAAGCCATCAGAATATAGCCGTCCAGGCCGATAAGCTCGGCAAACGGGTCCAGGAACCCGGCGCAATGGGCGAGCAGGCTCAAGTCCCCGATGTGGATGTTGGCGAGAATCCAGATGATAAGGCCAGCGGGCGCAGCAACGGCAACCGCCCGGCCCAGCACAAAAAGCGTTCTGTCCAAAACGGAGCGAACGATAACTTTGCCGATCTGCGGACGCCTGTAGGGCGGAAGTTCCAAGTTGAACGATGATGGCATGCCCTTGAGCACCGTTTTTGACAGGAGCTTTGAGATAAAGAGGGTCATCATGACGCCGAGTACGATCGTTCCCGTCAGCATGAGCGTGGATACAACGGATCGGAACGCACCCGTTACGGCTCCCGCAAAAAACATGGTGATGATCGCGATCAGGGTTGGGAATCTCCCGTTGCAGGGGACGAAGTTATTTGTGATGATCGCGATCAGGCGCTCGCGGGGCGAGTCGATAATACGGCAGCCGATGACCCCACAGGCATTGCAGCCGAACCCCATACACATTGTAAGCGCCTGTTTGCCGTGCGCGTGGGCTTTTCGGAAAAAATTGTCGAGATTGAAAGCGACGCGCGGCAGATAGCCTAGGTCCTCCAGCAAAGTAAAGAGCGGGAAAAAAATTGCCATAGGCGGAAGCATGACGGATATGACCCAGGCGAGCGTTCTGAAAATGCCGTCCACAAATATGCCTCTGAGCCAATCCGGCGCCGATATCCATAGAAAGAAATTTGAAAGCGGCTCTTCCAAAGAGAACAGGCCTTTTGACAAAAGGCTCGACGGAACGTTTGCGCCCGTAATTGTAATCCAAAACACGCCAAATAAAAGCGCGATCATGATGGGGATGCCCGTCAGCTTTGAGGTAAGGATTTTATCGATCTTCCGGTCCCTCTCAGCGTAGCCCTCTTTCTCAAACGCAACGGTTTCGCGAGCTATATCCTCACATGTTTTCACAATTTTTGTAACGAGACGGTCTTTGAGCCGTTCGCGGGGTATCCCGCCTTCCTCCAGATAGCGTCTGGCCTCCAGCGCTTTCTCCAATATTGCTTCGTTTTCCATCAGATTGAAGGAAAGGTATGTTTCCAGCGATCTTAGCAGGCTCTCGTCGCCGTCAAGCAGCTTGAGAGATACCCATCTGCCGTTGACATGACTTGGCAAGACGGCCGTCACAGCCGGTTCCACCATGGAAATGGCGGCTTCTATTTCATCGCTGTAAGCGACGCGCAGAGGGTGCGCTTTCATGGAACCGTCCGTAAGGGAATTTACCGCATCCATCATCAAATCAAGGCCATGCCCCGACCTGGCGCTTGTTCCCACCACCGGGATACCCAGCCGCGCGGAAAGACGGTCTACGTCAACGCGGATCTTCTTCTTTTTTGCCTCGTCCATCAGGTTGACGCAAAGCACTACGTTGTCCGTGATCTCCATGGTTTGAAGCACAAGGTTCAGGTTTCGTTCAAGGCAAGTGGCGTCGGCGACCACCACCACCGCATCGGCGCCGCCGAAACACATAAAATCGCGGGCGACCTCCTCTTCGACCGAGTTGGCCATCAGCGAGTAGGTGCCCGGAATATCTACCAGAATGAAATTCGTACCCTTATGCCGGTATTTTCCCTGCGCATTCACAACGGTCTTTCCCGGCCAATTTCCCGTGTGCTGGTTTAGCCCGGTCAGGCTGTTGAACACGGTGCTTTTCCCTACGTTGGGGTTGCCGGCAAGCGCCACGATCTTATCCTGTTCCGTTTCTTTTTCAATTCGCAGTCCGCAGCAGTGCAGCAGTCCCGCTCCCGTAGATGTGTTTGTTAATCCCATAAAATCCCTCAAAAATATCAGAAAGCGGAGATGATGATCTTTTCCGATACGTCGGACCTTAACGCAATGACCGCGCCCCTGATCAAATAGGCCACCGGATTACCTGAGGGGCTTTTATATAGCGGCTCGATTTCGGTACCGTCGATGACGCCGAGATCGAGCATACGCCGCCTGGCTTCGCCGTCCGTTATCAACTTCGCAACGCTTCCTTTCCTGCCGATCGGCAGTTGGTTTAAAGGGATCTGGCCGCGTTCCATGATAAAATCCTCCATACCTTAAGTGCAGGGCAACAAACTTTCCCTAAGCTAAGATATGGCTCCTAAGCAAAATGTGTTACGAATATACTGGATTAAGGCAAGGAGAAATCTCACAGGCATTTTATATGAGGGTTTGACTTTATGAGCGATAACATAAATTCGGATTTCAGGACCGTCAGGGGATATCAGCTTGTTAAGAAGCGGGAAGGGCAATTGACGCCTGCTTTGGAAGACTATCTTGAAATGACCTACAGGCTTTGCGCGCAAAATGACTATGCGAGGATCGGCAAGCTCTCTGAGCTCTTACATGTCAAGCCTTCCTCCGCGTCCAAAATGATTTCCAAGCTGGCGAACCTCGGCTATTTGAGATGTGATCGTTATGAAATTATTCAATTAACGGATAGCGGGAGGGAGATCGGCGAATACCTTTTAAGACGCCATAAAACGGCGGAAACCTTCTTAGAGCTTATCGGCAGCGCCAACCCTCTTGAAGAAGCGGAACTAATCGAGCACTCGCTAAGCGTCCCCACGGTCGCCGCTCTCGATATTCTGAATGCGTTTTTTGCATGTGATACCGAGGTTTATGAGAGGTTTGTCGCTTTCAAGACGGCAAGTTTGCGCATAGATCAAAATTCGGGATAGAAGGTCAAACTTTCTGCCCTGTTATAAAAATATATCCTCTCAGTCTTTACAAACGCGTCGAAACATGGTAAGGTTTTAACGTAAAGGTAATACCTTTAAGGTAGTACCTATTTTACGAAAGCAGGGGAACGGCGTTTGGAAAACGGCGGGCGCGAGCAGATGCTGTCGGTGCGGATGCGGCTTTTGAAGGAAATGAAGGAGGGCGTTTACCGCTACGCGGAGCGCCTGCCGCGCGAAAACGTACTTGCGGAACGCTTGCGCATAAGCCGTACACAACTTCGCGACAGCCTCGCCCAGCTTGAGCGTGAAGGGTTCATCACGCGCCGCCATGGGGTGGGCACGGTCATCAACCGGCATGTTTTGGAGATTCGCTCGCGCATGGATATGGAGATCGAGTTTGCCGATATGATCCGCCAATCCGGCTATGTGCCCGAGCTTGCATCCGTGAAGTGGGAAACGCGCCGTGCCGATGAGACGGCCACCGCACGATTGAAGCTTTCAGAAGGCGCGGAGATGCTTTGCGTTTCGCGGCTCATGAACGCAAGCGGTACGCCCGCGATCTACTGCGAGGACTGTATCCCCCTTTCGCTTATCAAAGGCGCTTCCTATGCGGAAGCTGATTTTCACGCGCCCATATTCTCGTTCCTCAAAACCTTCTGCGGTGTCGAGCCGTACATGGATATAACAGAGATACGCCCCACCTGTGCAAATAAGGCGCTCGCGGCGCTTTTTCACGTGAAGGAGGGTACGGCTTTACTTTACATGGACGAGCTCGATTTCGATATCGAAGGCGCGCCTATTTTGTATTCTCCGCAGTATTACATAGGCGGCGTGGTCAAGCATACGCTCATGCGAAAGAGATTTTAAGAGCCCGGCATACGCACAGGCTCTTTTTAATTTTTCAAAAGGAGTTTTTGTACATGAAAAAAGTTGCGGTCATTTTAGGGAGCGCCTCGGACTTGCCCGTCGCAAGAGAGGCGCTCAAGACCCTCGAGGAATTCGGCGTGCCCTTTGCGGCACGGGTCTTGAGCGCGCACCGAACGCCGGACGAATCGGCGGCATTCGCGCGCTCCGCCGCGGACGAGGGTTACGGCGTAATCATCGCGTTTGCGGGCAAGGCGGCGCATCTTGCGGGCATGCTCGCGGCGCACACGCTCCTCCCTGTGATCGGCGTGCCGGTAAGCGGCCGGGACTTGGGCGGGCTCGACGCGCTTTTATCCACCGCGCAGATGCCCAAGGGCGTGCCCGTGGCGACGGTAGCTATTGGCGGCGCGTGCAATGCGGCGCTTCTTGCCGTCCGCATCCTCGCTATTAACGACGCCGCGCTTACGCAAAAGCTCGCGGATCACGCGCGGGCCATGAAAGAAAAAGCCGCCCAAGCGGACGCGGCGCTGCAAAAGGAGATTGAAATTTTATGAAAAAGCTCGAGCAAATCTATGAAGGCAAGGCAAAAAAGGTATTTTTGACCGACGATGCCGAGATCGTGATCGTCGACTACAAGGACGACGCGACCGCTTTTAACGGCCTTAAAAAGGGCACCATCCGCGGCAAGGGCGTTGTGAACAACAAGGTTTCCAACCATTTCTTCCGCCTGCTCGAAAAAAGGGGCATCCCCACCCACTATATAGATGAGCTTTCCGATCGCGAGACCGCTGTGAAGCGCGTGGAGATACTTCCCGTGGAGGTCATCGTCAGAAACCGCGCCGCTGGCAGTTTCAGTAAGCGCATGGGCGTGCCGGAAGGGACGGAGCTTCAAGGCACCATCTTAGAATACAGCTACAAAAACGACGCTCTCGGCGACCCGTTCATCAATTCCTACTACATTCGCGCGCTCGGCCTCGCGACCGATGCGGAGATGGAAAAGGTAAAGGAATATTCCTTTGCCGTAAACGACATCCTGCGCGAATATCTATTGGGCTTCGGCATCGAGTTGATCGATTTCAAGCTCGAGTTCGGCCGTTTCCGCGGCGCTGTGGTGCTTGCCGACGAGATATCCCCCGACACCTGTCGCTTTTGGGATAAGTCCACCGGAAAAAAGCTCGATAAGGACAGGTTCCGCCAGGACCTCGGCGAGGTAGAGGAGGCTTATGGCGAGATCATCCGCAGGCTTTTGGGGGAGTAATATGCCGCTTCACATCCATCTGCCGCGGCCTTACGAGAGATGCAAGCCCGATAACGACTGTATGCGCGAGGAATGCGGCATCTTCGGCATTTTTTCTGCCGACGATGAGCTCGACGCGGCCGAGGCGGCCTATTACGGGCTTTTTGCCCTGCAGCACCGCGGGCAGGAAAGCGCGGGCATCGCCGTAGCTCGCGACGGGCGTATCGACTGCCATAAGGCGATGGGGCTCGTGCCGGGGGCGTTTCGCGACGGCCTCGATAAACTGAGCGGCGCGGGCTCTTCTATAGGCCATGTTCGCTACTCCACGATGGGCGACAGCCTTCTTCTCAACGCCCAGCCGCTCGTGATCAGCTCCCAAAAAGGCGCGCTTGCGCTGGCGCATAACGGAAATATCACGAACGCGCGCGAGCTTCGCTCGGAGCTTGAAAACGGCGGCGCCATTTTCCAGACCTCTATCGATTCGGAGATTATCGCGGCACTTATCGCCAAAAACAGCCGAAACGGCGTGCTCGACGGTATCCTGAAAGCGGCCGAGCAGCTCAAGGGCAGCTATGCGCTCGTTATCCTTACCACGGACATGCTCATCGGCGTGCGCGACCCCAAGGGCATCCGCCCGCTGGCTTTGGGGAAGCTCGACAAAGCGTATGTGCTCGCCTCCGAGTCCTGCGCGTTCGATACCATCGGCGCGGAGTTCATCCGCGACCTTCGCCCCGGCGAGATCGTGACGATCGACAAAGGCGGGTTTAGATCCCATCAGACGGTGCACGCCTCGGATACGGCGCTTTGCATTTTCGAATATGTGTATTTCGCGCGGCCCGATTCCGATATCGACGGCATCCCCGTGCACAAGGCCCGCGAGCGGGCGGGGGAGCTATTGGCCCTCGCTTCCCCCGCGGACGCGGACGTGGTCGCCGCCGTGCCGGATTCCGCCGTGCCCGCCGCCATGGGCTACGCGCGGCAGGCAGGAATTCCGTTCACCATCGCGCTCGCGAAAAACCGCTATGTGGGGCGCACGTTTATCGAGCCCTCCCAAGGCAGGCGCGAGATGGACGTTTCGTTGAAGCTGAGCGCGCTCAAGCGCAACGTGCGCGGCAAACGCGTGCTTTTGGTGGACGATTCCATCGTGCGCGGCACGACCTCCAAGCATATCGTGGAAATGCTCAAGACCGCGGGCGCGAAGGAGGTCCACATCCGCGTGAGCTCGCCGCCCGTCATGCACCCTTGCTTTTTCGGCATCGATACGTCGTCGTATGAGCAGCTTATCGGCGCGCACCACTCCGTGGAGGAGATACGCCGCTTTATCGGCGCGGATTCGCTCAGCTACCTGAGCTTTTCCAACCTTCTCAAAACCGTGGAGGGCGCGGCGTGCAATTTCTGCGCCGGCTGCTTTAACGGCGCTTACCCGGAGGATGTTTCGGCCCTCCTGCAATGCGGCAAAAAGAACCTTTTGGATAGTTAGGAGAGGAATATGCCATATACCTACAAGGATGCGGGCGTAGATGTGGAGGCGGGGTATGAGGCCGTGCGGCGCATGAAGGCGTACGCCGAAAAAACCTTCGACCAAAACGTTTTAACGGGCCTGGGCTCGTTTGGCGGCATGTATTCCCTCGGCGACAGCGTGCTCGTTTCCGGCACGGACGGCGTGGGCACCAAGCTGAAGGCTGCTTTTATATTGGATAGGCACGATACCGTGGGCATCGACTGCGTGGCGATGTGCGTGAACGACGTGGTTTGCCACGCCGCAAAGCCGCTTTTTTTCCTCGATTATATCGGCACCGGGCGGCTTGTGCCCGAGGTGGCCGCTCGGGTCGTAAAGGGCGTGGCGGAGGGCTGCGCGCTCGCGGGCTGTGCGCTCATCGGCGGCGAGACGGCGGAAATGCCCGGCTTTTACCCCGAGGGGGAATACGACCTCGCGGGCTTTTGCGTAGGCCTCGCAAAACGCGAAGAACTTTTGAGCGGCGAAAACGCGAAAGCGGGCGACGCGCTTCTCGCGCTCCCTTCCTCCGGCATTCATTCCAACGGCTTTTCGCTCGTTCGAAAGCTCGTTCCCATGGAGCAAAAAGAGCTCAATGCCTATTCCGCCGAGCTCCAAAAAACGCTCGGCGAAGAGCTTCTTACCCCCACGCGCATCTATGTGAACCCCCTTCTTTCCCTCATGGAGCAAGTGACGGTGCAAGCCGTAGCGCATATCACCGGCGGCGGCTTTTATGAAAACATCCCCCGCAGCTTCTCGAAGGGGCTTACGGCGCGTATCGAGCGCAGGGCGGTGCGCGTTTTACCCGTTTTCGAGCTTCTGAAACGCAGGGGGGACCTGGACGAGGATATGATGTTTCATACCTTTAACATGGGCGTCGGCATGACGGTGGCCGTAAAGGCCGATCAGGCGGATTGTGCGATCGCCTTTTTGAAATCGCAGGGCGTGGAAGCCTACGTGCTCGGCGAGATCGTCGCAGGCGGCGAGGGCGTACTGCTATGCTGAAACCGCGCATCGCCGTGCTCGTATCGGGCGGCGGCACCAACCTTGCGGCGCTTCTTAAGGCGCAATCGGACGACATTTTGAAAAGCGGCGAGATCGTGCTTGTGATATCAAGTAAACCGGGCGCGCGCGCCATAGAGCGCGCGAGGGAGGCAAATATCCCCTGCGCGGCGGTGGACCGCGCGCAGTACCCTTCGCGCGAAGCGTTTGAAGCGGAGCTTTTGCGATTGCTTTTTAAAAACTGCATCGACCTTATCGTGCTCGCAGGCTTTTTGCAGATATTGAGCGCCGATTTTGTAGCGCGCTACCCAGACCGCATCCTCAACGTGCATCCTTCTCTCCTCCCCGCATACTGCGGCAAGGGCTTTTACGGAAGGAAGGTGCACGAGGCCGTGCTTGCGGCGGGCGAAAGGACCACGGGCGCTACGGTACATATGGTGAACGAGATACCGGACGGTGGGCGCATTCTCATGCAAAAGGCCGTTCCCGTACTGATGGGTGATACGCCCGATACATTGCAAAAGCGCGTGATGGAGGAGGCGGAGTGGCAGCTTCTCCCCGCTGCGGCGGAGTTTATATGCGCACGGCTTTTGCGTGAATGGAACGAAGGAGAAGAATCATGACGGAGCTTCGCTCTCTGCCCGAACTGCTTCATTTAAACGCCTACCCCGGCCGCGGCATCGCTATGGGGCTTTGCGAAAACGGAAGCACGGCCGCGCTCGCGTATTTCATCATGGGGCGAAGCGAGAACAGCCGCAACCGCGCCTTTTATAAGAACGGCGAGGATATCGGCATCTGCGTGCCGCACCCGGAAAAGCTCATTGACGGGAGCCTCATCCTCTATACCCCCGTCCGCACGCTTCAGGATGCCGTTATCGTGACAAACGGCGACCAGACGGATACGGTCTTTACGGCGCTCGAAAGCGGCAAAAGCTTCGAGGAGGCGCTCATGCGCCGCACCTTCGAGCCGGACGCGCCGCACTTCACTCCCCGCATCAGCGCTCTGATGCGCTTTGCGGGAAGCCTAAACTACAAGCTTTCCATTTTGAAATGCGGCGACGGGCGCGGGGAAAGCGCCTTCCGCCAGACCTTTTCTTACGAGCCGGTGCAGGGCATGGGGCATTTTATCCATACCTATCAGGGTGACGCGGACCCGCTCATAAGCTTTGCGGGCGAGCCCCGCGCGATAAGTATGCCCTCGGACTTGGATGCGTTTGCTGCGGAGGTTTGGAACGCGCTTCACCCGCAAAATAAGATCGCCTTGTATGTGCGCTTTTACGACCTTGCGACCGGCAAATACGACGACCGGCTTTTCAACTATTACGCTTCGGAGGCTTGATTTTATGGATCAGCTACCCTTGAAATACGGCTGCAACCCCAACCAAAAGCCCGCTCGCATCTATAGGGAGCGCGGCAAGCTCCCGCTTCGGGTGCTCAACGGGCAGCCGGGCTATATCAATTTTCTTGACGCGCTCAATGCCTGGCAGCTCGTGCGCGAGCTCAAACGGGCGCTTCATCTTCCCGCCGCGGCCTCCTTTAAGCATGTGAGCCCCGCGGGCGCGGCGGTGGGGCTTCCCTTGAACGAGGCCGATAAGCGCGCTTGCGCGGCGGAGGGGATCGAGGGGCTTGACGCCTCGCCCATCGCCTGCGCCTATGTGCGCGCGCGGGGAGCCGACCGCATGTCGTCCTTCGGCGATTTTGTAGCGCTCAGCGACGTATGCGACGAAGTGACCGCGCTTTTTCTCAAGCGGGAGGTGTCCGACGGCGTCATCGCCCCCGGCTATACGGAGGAGGCGCTTAAAATCTTAGAGATCAAGCGCGGCGGCAGCTACGGCATAATAGAAATTGAGGAAGGATACGAGCCGGAGGAGCTTGAGTTTAAGCAGGTGTTCGGCATCACTTTCGAGCAGCCGCGAAACGCCGCCAAAATTGACGAAACGCTCCTTGAAAACCCCGTCACGAAGCTTTGCGCGCTCGGCGAAAACGCAAAGCGCGATCTTGTGCTAACGCTTATCACGCTCAAATATACGCAATCGAATTCCGTATGCTACGCTCTCGGCGGCCAGACCATCGGCGTGGGCGCGGGGCAGCAATCTCGCATCCACTGCACGCGCCTCGCGGGCGACAAGGCGGATATCTGGTGGCTCAGGCGCCATGAGAAAACGCTCGCGCTGCCGTTTCTCCCATCCGTCAAGCGCCCGGATAAAGACAATCTCATCGATCTTTACGTTTCCGGCCGCGAGGAGGACCCATTCGCGGAAGGCTGGGAGGGTTTTTTTTCGGAGCGCCCCGCGCCGCTTACGAAAAAGGAGCGCGCCGCGCATCTTGCGCTTTTAGACGAAGTTTCCCTCGGCAGCGACGCATTTTTCCCCTTTGCGGATAACATAGTACGCGCGCGCCAAAGCGGCGTAAGATATGTTGCCGAGCCCGGCGGCTCGGTGCGCGACGCGGGGGTTATCGAAGCCTGCGACAGCCTAGGCATGGCGATGTTCTTTACGGGGCTTCGCCTGTTCCACCATTGACGCTTATGAAAGTGATGCTTGTAGGCGGAGGCGGCCGCGAACACGCCATTTTGGAAAAACTCAGAAAGAGCCCAAGGATATCGAAGCTTTACGCGCTGCCGGGCAACGGCGGCATGGAGCCTTACGCGCAATGCGTGCCCATCCCTGCGACCGATCTTAACGCCATTGTCGCGTTCGCCAAGGAAAACGCCGTGGATTTTGCCGTGGTCGCACCGGACGATCCGCTTATCTTGGGGCTTGTGGACCGCCTGAATGCAATCGGCGTGCGCTGCTTCGGGCCGAGTGCCGCGGCCGCGCAGATCGAGGGCAGCAAGATCTTTTCCAAGAAGCTCATGCAAAAATACGGCATCCCCACCGCAGGTTTTGCGGCGTTTGATTTTGCGGAGGCGGCTTATCGTTACCTTCGTACCATCCGCTACCCCGCCGTGATCAAGGCGGATGGGCCCGCGCTAGGCAAAGGTGTGACTGTGGTTAACTCCGAGGAAGAGGCGCGAGGCGCCGTATATGAGCTGATGGAGCAAAAGCGGTTCGGGGAAAGCGGCGGCCGCATTGTGATCGAGGAGTTTTTAAGCGGCAATGAGGCGAGCGTACTGGCGTTTACCGACGGGAATACCCTTGTGCCGATGGTGAGCGCGCTCGACCATAAGCGCGTGTTCGACGGCGATTTCGGGCCGAACACCGGCGGCATGGGCGCGCTTGCGCCAAACCCCTTTTATACCGAGGCGGACGCGGCGCTTTGCATGGAGCGCATTTTCCTGCCCACCCTCAAGGCTATGAACGCGGAGGGCCGCAAATTCAAGGGCTGCCTCTATTTCGGGCTGATGCTCACGCCCGACGGCCCCAAGGTGATCGAATACAACTGCCGCTTCGGCGACCCCGAAACGCAGGCGGTGCTGACGCTTCTGGATACCGATCTTTTCGAGATCATGCTTGCCGTAGAGGAGGAGCGGCTCGATAAGCTCGACGTGCGCTTTCAAAGCGGCGCCGCGTGCTGCGTGGTGATGGCCTCGCAGGGATATCCTGAGGCTTATAAGACGGGGTTTGAAATTTCATTCGGCATGGAACGCGAAAACGTGTGTATTTACCATGCGGGTACGCGGCGCGAGGGCGGGAGGATTTTGACGAGCGGCGGAAGGGTGCTGGGCGTGACCGCCAAAACGCAAACGCCGCGTGAAGCCGTCGCCGCCGCGTATGAGGCGGTAGAGGATATCCGCTTTGAAAACGCGTTCTACCGCCGCGATATCGGCAGGCGTGCGCTCGATATGGTTTTACGGAAGGAAATCTAAACATGGTATATAGAGTCTACGTGGAAAAACGCGCGCCCCTTATGCAGGAGGCCGATGTACTCGCGGCGGATATCAAGGGGCTGCTCGGCATCGAATCGCTTAAAAGCCTTCGCATCCTCAACCGCTACGACGTGGAGGGCGTAAGTCCGGCGCTGTTTGAAGCCTGTCGCGGCACGGTGTTTTCCGAACCGCAGACGGATGTGACGTTAATAAGCCTCCCCGAAGGCGCGGACGAGGCGTTTGCGGTAGAATACCTCCCCGGTCAGTACGATCAGCGCGCGGACGCCGCGGCGCAATGCATCGCCCTCCTTTCGCAGGAGGAAGCGCCGAGTGTTCGCACGGCGCGTGTTTACCTTCTTTACGGCAAACTGAGTCAGACGGAGTTAAACGCGGTCAAGCGTCATTTCATCAACCCCGTGGAATGCCGGGAGGCCGGGCTGGAGGTACATACGTCGCTCGCCCTATCTTTCGAGCCGCCCGCACCCGTGCCGGTGCTGGAGGGCTTTTGCTCGCTCGACGATACGGCGCTCTCGTCGCTCTTAGGTGAATACGCTCTCGCGATGGACCCGGACGATCTGAAATGCTGCCGCACGCATTTTCAACTTGAGGGAAGAGACCCCACGCTTACCGAAATCAAGCTTCTCGATACCTACTGGTCGGATCATTGCCGCCACACCACGTTTTTGACGGAGCTTACGGAGGTGGAATTTCTCGACGAGCGCGCAAGAAAAACCTACGATACCTATCTCGCGCTCCGAAACGAGCTTAAGATCGATAAGCCTGTAACGCTCATGGATATGGCGACCATTGCGGCGCGGTATTTCAAGGCGCAGGGCAAGCTCGATAAGCTCGATTCTTCCGACGAGGTCAACGCCTGTACGGTAAAGATAGAGATCGACGTGGACGGCAAAAAGGAGCCGTGGCTTCTACTTTTCAAAAACGAAACGCACAACCACCCCACGGAGATAGAGCCGTTTGGCGGCGCGGCGACATGCATCGGCGGCGCGATACGCGACCCGCTTTCCGGACGCGCGTACGTATATCAGGCCATGCGCCTTTCGGGCGCGTCGGACCCGAGGCGGCCGCTTCGTGAAACGCTTCCGGGCAAGCTGCCGCAGCGAAAGATCGTGACCGCCGCCGCGGCGGGCTACAGCTCCTACGGCAACCAGATAGGCCTTGCGACGGGCCTTGTGGATGAGGTTTACCACGAGGGGTTTTTAGCCAAGCGCATGGAGATTGGCGCGGTCATCGGCGCGGCGCCGCAGAAGAACGTAAAGCGCGAGGTGCCCGCGGCAGGCGATAAGGTGGTCTTGCTCGGCGGAAAGACCGGGCGCGACGGCTGCGGCGGCGCAACAGGCTCCTCCAAGGCGCACACTCAATCCTCGCTCGCCCGGTGCGGCGCGGAGGTGCAAAAGGGAAACGCGCCAGAAGAGCGCAAGCTCCAACGGCTTTTCAGAAACCCGGAGGCGGCGCAGCTTATCAAGCGCTGCAACGACTTCGGCGCGGGCGGCGTGGCGGTCGCCATCGGCGAATTGGCCGATGGCGTAAAAATAGATCTCGACGCCGTACCGCTAAAATACGAGGGCTTGAGCGGCACAGAGATCGCCATCAGCGAATCGCAGGAGCGCATGGCGGCCGTGGTGGCGGCGCGCGACGCGGAGCACTTTTTAAAGCTTGCGGCGGAAGAGAACCTATCGGCTACGGTCGTGGCGGAGATAATCGTTGCCCCGCGCCTTATCATGCTTTTCCACGGGCAAAAACTCGTGGACCTGCCGCGAAGCTTTATCGCCAGCAACGGCGCAAAAAAGCGTTCTAAGGTTCTGGTGGAAGCGCCCAAACCCCCTTTCAGGCAGGCATGGGACGGCACGCTTTTTGAAAACCTAAGCGCCCTCGTGACCGATCTGAACGTATGCTCCAAGCGCGGCTTATCCGAACGGTTCGATTCGACCGTAGGCGCCGGGGCCGTGTTCATGCCCTTCGGCGGGAAGCGGCAGCTTACCCCCGTGCAGGCTATGGCTGCGAAGCTGCCCGTTTTGGAGGGCGAAACCGATGCCTGCTCCTTCATGGCATGGGGTTATGATCCATATCTTTCGGAAATCTCGCCCTATTCGGGCGCGTATGCGGCGGTAGTAAGCTCCGTCGCCAAGCTCGTGGCTGCGGGCGCGCCGCTAGACGATTGCTATCTTTCCTTTCAGGAATATTTCGGGCGGACCAACCACGAGCCTTCGCGCTGGGGCAAGCCCGTATCCGCGCTCCTCGGAGCGCTTGAGGCGCAGCTTGGGCTTGAGGTAGCGGCCATAGGCGGCAAGGATTCCATGAGCGGGACGTTTGAAACGCTCGACGTGCCGCCCACGCTCGTTTCCTTTGCCGCGGCCCTCGGCGACGCGCGGGAAGCGCTGTCGCCGGAATTCAAGCGCATCGGTTCGCGCGTTGTGCTCGTCGAGCCGCGGTACCGTTCGGACGGGCTTCCCGAACTAAGCTCCCTGCGGGCGCTTTTTCACGAGGTGTACGCGCTCGTCAAAGCGCATAAGGTGCTTGCAGCATTCGTGCCCGGCCGCGGCGGCATAGCGGAAGCGGTGTTCAAGATGTGCCTCGGCAACGGACTCGGCTTCGCCTTTTCCGCCGCGCTTGAACGTGAAGAGCTCTTTTCGCCGCGCTGCGGTGCGCTTGTGCTGGAATTGGAGGAAAATACCGACGTCGGCCGCACGCTTGGGCATACCGCAGAGGAGAATACGCTGGTTTGGCGCGGCGAAAGCGCCGCGCCCGGCGAGCTCGAAAAAGCCTACGAGGGCGTTTTGAAGGAGATCTTTCCCACTTGCGCAAAGGCCGCGGAGGAAAAAGCCGAGGCGGTCTCCTTCCATACTCGGGAGGGCGCAAGGCCGCACGGCACAAGCATGACAAGGCCGCGCGTGCTGATCCCCGTGTTCCCCGGAACCAACTGCGAGTACGAATCCGCCCGCGCGGTCCGAAATGCGGGCGCGGAGGCCGACGTGATGGTTCTACATACGCTTTCGCCGTCTGCAACGAAGGCGTCCATACGCGAATTTACCGTGCGCCTTAAAAAAGCGCAGGCACTGTTCTTGCCCGGCGGCTTTTCCAACGGCGACGAGCCGGACGGCTCGGGCAAGTTCATTACCGCCTTTTTGAGAAATCCGCTGATATCAGACGAGCTCACAAATCTTCTCGACGCGCGGTTCGGGCTTGCATTGGGCATATGCAACGGTTTTCAGGCGCTTATAAAGCTCGGGCTTTTGCCCTATGGACGCATCACACCGCCCTCGGAGGGCTCGCCAACGCTCACCTTTAACCTGATCGGCCGCCATCAATCGCGCCTCGTGCGCACGCGCGTCGCGTCCGATATCTCGCCCTGGCTCAGGTATGCGGGCGTGGACGAAATTTACACCGTGCCCGTCTCGCACGGCGAGGGGCGTTTCCTCTGTTCCGATAAAGCGCTTAAAGAGCTCATAAAAAACGGGCAGATCGCCACGCAATACGCGGACGAGAACGGGCGGGCATCGATGGATATCTCGGTAAACCCCAACGGCTCGAGGGCGGCAGTCGAGGGCATCACTTCGCCCGACGGGCGCGTTTTCGGCAAAATGGGGCACAGCGAGCGGATCGGGAACTGCCTTTATAAAAATGTATCCGGAGTATTCGACATGAGGCTTTTTGAAGCCGCGGTCGCGTATTTCAAATAAATTTTAAGCGGAGAACGGAATGGGGAAAATTTTAGACGGAAACCAAGTGGCGTCCGCCGTCCTTGACGGGGTGCGCGCGGACGTGGAACGGCTTACGCGGGGAGAAAGGCCGCTGTGCCTCGCGGTGATACTTGTGGGCGACGACCCCGCCTCAAAAATATATGTGCGAAAAAAGCAGCAGGCGTGCGAGCGTGTCGGCATCCGCTCGGTTAAATTCGAGTTTGCGGCGGATACGGAGCAGGCGGAGCTTCTTTCTCTCATCGCGCGTCTCAACACGGACAGTACGGTGCACGGCGTCCTTTGCCAACTCCCGCTGCCCAGGCATATAAACGAGCAAGCGGTCCTTAAGGCCATCGCGCCCGAAAAGGATGTGGATGCGTTTTCCGCGCGCATCAGCATTTGCGAAGATGACCTCGCTCCCTGCACCCCCGCGGGCATTGTGCGGCTCATCGAAGCCTCCGGCGTAAAGCTCGAGGGGAGCGGCTGCGTGATCGTAGGGCGCAGCAACATTGTGGGAAAGCCGCTGGCGCTGCTTCTTTTGCAGCGCAACGCCACCGTTACGGTATGCCATTCCAAAACAAAAAATCTCGCGGATATCACGAGGGCCGCAGACGTCCTCATCGCGGCGGCGGGCCGCCCGGGGCTTATAGGCGCGGACATGGTGAAGGAAGGCGCGGTGGTGATTGACGTCGGGATCAACCGCGACGCCTGTAACCGCCTTTGCGGGGATGTAGACTTTTTACCGGTGCTCGAAAAGGCCGCGTACGTCACGCCCGTGCCGGGCGGCGTCGGGCCCATGACAATCGCCATGCTTATGAAAAACACGCTGCTCGCCGCGAAACGGCAGCTTGCGTGATTTTATGATATGGTGTGTGGCAGAAAACGAGAGTTTTATACCGGTTGCTGTGGTAAACTGAATTTATTGAAAGAGAAATGGAATTGAACGGTGGTGAAAACAGGCGGGTACCAATTTGCACTGAGAGAAGATATAGAGGCACTTGCTTCCGTGAAGGGCACTGATGAGAAGACTCTTGAAATTATCGAGCAGGCCAAGATGTGTATTGATAAATGTTTTACAAAATAACCCATGAGCGATAAATTGGAATTTGGCAAAGAAAGCGGCGGCTTGTGGGCAAGCCGCTCTACGGGGGATATGTACGTGCACTTTGTAGGGCGGGATGCCCACATCCCGCCGTGGGTTCTCCAAGTCCAGTTTGCCAAGCAGTATGGTGTTCTATTATGTTTATGACGTTACAAGGCGTTTTTCAGCCCCTCAAAATCCAAATAATCCTCAATAAACTGCTTGCGCAAAAGCTCAAACGGGATGAACTCGTTGAATTTTCCTTCAATTTGCACCTTTTCGGGCAACGGCAGGTTATATAAATCGAGGTCCGAATGGAGAATATCCTCGATTATGTCGGTTAATTCTTCCTTCGTTCCGTCGAAGATAACTTCAAGGTAAACGCATGTGGGCCACGGAAGCTTGCTTTTGATCTTCCTTTGAAGAAGCGCGTAATTTAGAGTTGTCAGCTGCCGGGTGCCCACCCACGGGAATATGGCGTATTTCTTATCGGAAAGCGGGGTCACGAGGTTATCCAATATCCCGCTGTTCCTAGCGATGTATTGGATCTCGGTCAAACGCTCCTTACAGCGTTCGCTTAAATACGGATAGGCTTCGTCCGCTTTTAACGCGCTTTGTATTTTCCGGACAAGCACGGTATGGAGCTCGGCTCTAAAATCCACATCCCAGTCCACAACGGAAATGCCCGGAACGGGTTTTACGAAGATGACCTTGGATTTTTCGTTTACGTCCACGGTTTCCCATGCCATGCCCGCCAGCGCAAAGCGGACCCCCACGGGGTAGATCTTATCGACCGTACCGATGGTGCGGCTTTCGTCTTTTACAAGCAAATATTCCGGCGCTAAGAATACCGTCAAAAATTTGTGGCTGTTTACGACCTTTTCCCCTTCGCGGCCTATGATAAGCCCGCCGCGCTCGGTGCGCTGCAGTTGATCTATGTCAAGTAAATGCGAGAGCAGGTATTTGTAATCCTCCTGCGGTATGCTTTTGAAACAGCCCAGAGAGAGGATCATTTGGGCGAGAGCGGCGGGAGACATTTCACCGTTGCTTTTCAGACAGCTCATGGTCTGGTGGTACAAAAGGTTATACGCGTGGTTTAACGGGGGGATCGGCTCCATCCAGTGATCCTTAAGATACAGCTCTATGATGGCGATGGTCCTTATGAATTCCCAGTTGATCGGGCCGAGGATATCGGAGGAGTTGATCTTGATGCTTTCCACAAACGTAAAAAGCAATTGCGGGACCTGACCGCGCCGCCCGCAGCGCCCCAACCGCTGCGCGAAGCTTGAAACGTTCAGCGGCGCGCCGACTTGAACCGCCTGATCGAGAGACCCTATATCGATGCCGAGCTCCAGCGTTACGGTGGCCCCGGTGACGATTTTTTCGTCGGCGGATTTCATTTCGTCTTCGGTGTTTTCCCGCAGGAGGGCCGAAATGTTGCCGTGGTGGACGCGGTAAACATCCGGCGCCTTGTTTTTTAAGGCGATCTCGCGCAGATGCGCCATAACGAGCTCCGTCTCTTCCCGGCTGTTGGTGAAGATGATGGTCTTTTTATCGAGCGTCTGCTTAAAAAGATATTCGTAATGCTCACGGTCGCCCATAGCGTCGCCGGAATGAACGTCCACGACGTTGCCGCTGCCGTTTCTTTCTACCAAATCGCGTTTGTCGGCATAGTTTACGAAGCGTTCGACATGCAGCCTTACGCGCTTTTTCCCCTCATCCGCAATGGGTGCGGCGCATTCCCGCCCCGTGCCGGTATTCAGCCAGGTCTTCGCGAGCGATACGTCTCCCAGAGTGGCGGAAAGGCCGACACGCCGCGGGTTTACGCCGGTCAGCTGCTTAAGGCGTTCAAGAACGCACAGTAGCTGCAAACCCCGTACATCCCGCATGAAATAGTGGACCTCGTCGATGATGACAAACCTCAGATCGGAAAATAGGGTAAGGCAGGCGCCGCGCTTGTTGGTGATAAGGCTTTCCAATGATTCCGGCGTGATCTGCAGCAGGCCTTCCGGGTTTTTGATAAGCTTGTTTTTTAAGGTGAGCGAGGCATCCCCGTGCCATTTTGTAACGGGAATGTTGGAATCCAGGAGCAATTGCTCCAGCCGCTTGAACTGGTCGTTGATGAGCGCCTTCAAAGGGGATATGTACAGGACCCCGACGGAATTTGACGGCTTGTTGTAAAGCTCCGTAAGGATGGGCAAAAAGGCCGCCTCCGTTTTGCCGGAAGCCGTTCCGGAAGAAAGCAGAAGATTATCGTCGCTATGAAAGATCACCTCGCAGGCGGCCACCTGGTTGCCACGCAGCTCTTCCCACTTGTTTTGATAAATGAAATCCTGGATAAATGGGGCGAGCCTAGAAAACACATCCATGCGCGTTACACCTCAAATTCCTGAAATTCGCTGTGTATATCCTCATCGGAAAGCCCACCCTTGGCCATTTCAAAGCTGTTGTCGCCTAAGATGTCCGAAACGCTTTTGCCCGGGTTCTGATACAGGATGTTGATAAGCTCTATAAAATCGCGGATGATCTCGCGCGGGGTGATGTGGGTCTCGGCGCCCACGCGGTTATATTCCACGGTAAGGAAGTAGACCAGATCGTCGTGCGATAAGGCAGGGGCATAGTTGTAGAGCCGGGCATGTATACTTAGAAGCTTCTCCACAAGGATATACATTTCTTCTTGCGAGAGCATTTGAAGCCTGATGATGGGCGCGGAGAGGTCCTTACAATCGGCGGACGCAAAATGGCCCTCCGCGAGGCGGGAGCGCAGCGCTTCATAGCTGAAAAGGCCCTTATATTTATCCTCGATGCACTGCGGTGTACCCGCCATCAGAAAGCCGATGTGTTTTGCTTTGCCCTGCAGCACGTCGTTGTACATGGTGAGTATCTTTTCGTAATTGTTCGCCCTGGTGACGGAGTTCGGTATTTTGAAGATGTTGACCAACTCGTCTATGATGACGAGCATTCCCTTGTAGTCCGCGCCCACCATAAACGCGGCGAAAATCTTTAAAAAATCGTACCAGGTCTCGTCGGTGACAATGAAGTTGATGCCCAGGTCTTCCTTTGCTTCTTTCCTCGAAGGGTACTCGCCCCGGAACCATTTTAAAACGTTGGATTTCATTGCCGCGTCGTCCTGCCTATACGCCTTCCAATACAGGTTCACGGCCTTGGCAAATTCAAAGCCGTTGACCATGCCTTCAAGAGAGCCCGCGACCGCGAAAATCTGCCGCTCGACAAGGTCGTCAAACGCGTCGCCGCTTACATTGGACTGGGCCTTCACGAAAGCCTGAATGCCGGAGATCCATTTTTCCAATATCAAAGGCAGCGCGCCGCCGTCGGGCTTCGATTTGGTGGAAAGGTTTTGTATGAGTTCCTTATAGGTAGCCAAGCCCTGGCCCTTGGTGCCGGCAAAACGGCGCTCCGGGGAAAGGTCCGCGTCCACCACCACAAAACCCTTTGCCGTGGCGTAATTGCGGATGGTCTGCAATAAAAAGCTCTTGCCGCTGCCGTATTTGCCCACGATGAAGCGGAAGGACGCGCCGCCGTCTTCAATCATTTCGATATCATGCAAAATGGCGTTGATCTCTTGCGTGCGGCCCACCGTGATATATTCGAGCCCCACGCGCGGCACAACGCCGCCCTTCAAAGCGTTGATGAGGATATTCGCTATCCTGACTGGCACCTCAGTTACCGTGTTCATCCTACCAATTCCTTTACTTGCTCTTTGTAATCGTCATATAAAACAAAGTCTTCATCCGTGAGGCTGTCGCCGATGAAATCCATGGCTTTTTCGTTGATTCCGTCAAATAAAACCTCCGGCATGACGCCGCATGCGTCGGCGAACTTCTTGATTTCCGCCTCGGAGCACAGCGCGGCGGACAACGCCTTTTTCTCGGTTTCGCTCAATGCGTTTTTGAAGCTCTCCCAAACATCGTTCCCGCATGCCGGCTCGGGCATGGGCGGTATGTTCTCCATGGCCGGCAAGGATAAATTGAGCGGTTTTATAGCGGGAACAAACGGGCCTTCCGGCTCCGGCACGGTCAGCTTCTCCTGCGTGATAAGCGCCTCCTGCCGTATCTTGGACAGGGATTCACGATCTACTTTGACGACTGTTTTTGTTGCCTCCCTGTAGAACGCGGCGGCCGCGTCGCTTACAATCCTATCAAGGGATAAACCTATCCTGTTTAGTTGACCGTTTAGTTCATGCGTGACGGAATCGAGGTTGGCGGAGAGCTTATGCTTGTATTTCGTAAGCTTCCGCAAAACGGATTCCATCTGTTTCATCATATAGCCGATCAGCTGCCTGCCGCTTTCCGTAGCGGGCACTTGGCTAAACGCCCATTGGTTTTGCTTACAGACATAAATTTCGCTTTCGCTCAGCACGATCCGCCTGTCCTTTTGCTGCATCCACGGGTAAAACAGCGCATCCTTAAACGGCGTCCATACGGTCAGCTTCTTTGCGGGCTGGAATACGGATTCGTCAAAATGAATGCCGTTCTCCGTACAGACTTGCCTGAGCCTATCGGTCACAAAATAGAAACAGTCCGTGACAAGCTTTGCGTTCTCCTCCGTGAAAAAGGCGGATTTTCGGATATCGTACTTTGAAACGGCGCAGAACAGATCGAAATTGTCGTTCGTATCTGCCAGCTTGGGGTAGTGCGCGGCAAGACCGTTTTTATCGACAAACTCCTTGAACGACAGCGGAAGCTCATAGCAGATATGGTAATCCTTCAGCCACCGCAAAATATATCTGTCAACGGTTTTGTTGTAAGCGCCGAATGCCTTCCAAAAAGACATCAGCTTGTTGAGGCCGTCTTCCGGGTCGCTTACGCCGATGTTATTGATCAGCTCGTAGATGTATAAAAAAGCGTAGGAAAGCGATGTATCGGCAACATTCCCTTTTCGTACCTGCGTACGCCAGGTAAAATACGTCCGGAGCTGCTCGTAGCCCATCATCTGATAATAGGGGAAGTAGGAGGAAAACGGGGTGCTCAGAGCATAATTGTCTGTAAAATCCTTCATAAACATGCCTTGCTTATAAAAGATAACACCGCTGCCGGTTTGGAATCGCCTATCAAAGAACCTTGCATAGTCGAGCGCGGAGCGGTGCGCCCTCGCGATATCCCGCATCTGATGAAAGATATCCTTTATCTCGTCCTTCTCGGACGCTTCGATCTTTTGGGACTTCAATACAAATTTGCCGACGCCGGGTATGCCGCCCGGGTCATATTCGATCTCGTAGAACATCCCGTCGGGAAGCGAGGAAGGCGCATTCGTCTTTATTTGCGGCCATGCCTGCTTGTCCCCATCCTCCGGAACGTGAAGCCGGTCGGGGATTTTATAGGAACCATATGTTTTATCGGAACCATACCCGTCCATTTTGTTCCCCTATAAAAAAGCTACCCGACGACCTTCCCGAAAACCCTGAAATCGTCATGCTCCCGAACCGGGATGGGGGCATAAACGGGATTCAAAGAGATCAGGCAGCTTTTCCCAAGCTTCTTTAAGTATGCGTCGTTATTTAAGCAGAAAATACCGGTTTCGCCTTCCTCCAACGTGGGTTGTTCATGGATGAAGATGATCTGCCGGTCTACAAAGCACGGCGTCATACTGTCGCCGCTCACCCTTACGGCGTAATCGGCCGAGCTTGGTACCGTGCTTTCCACCTCGATCAACTCGTAAGCGCCGTCTTCAAGGTAGTTGCCGCAGCCGGCCGATACGGGTATGTTGTATAAGCGCAAAAGCCTTTTTCCGGCAAACGTCTGCCGTATGTCCATAACACGGCAAATATCGCAAATGGCAAGGAAGGCTTCTACCGTGGGCTTCGATACCCCGGTTTCCCATTTGCAAAGCGTATATGTTTTAACGTCGAACCCCTTTTGCTTTAAGAGCTCGGACAGCTGTGCGCGCGACAGTTTCGCGTTTTCGCGAACTTCCGACAGCCTTTTTCCCAAGTCCATACCGATACCTCCGCTTCTTTAACTATACACGGAATTTTGGAAATGGCAATAAAAAATTGCAGAAACTGCAACGACCGAGGGAAGTGCGTGCAGTATCTGCAAATTGCGCTAAATTGAACACATCAAAAAAGCCCAGGTATTATCTGCTTTTTCTATATCATACTCCGTCTTTCGCCGGCTGTCGCGTTTGTACCTCAATGATGATTTGAACGCTTCGCTTCATCAAGGAAAGTTTATCAACGAAAGGCGTGCTGTAATAGGGAGCTGTTGCGGCGCGCCTTTTTATTTGCTATTCTTTGAAAAGAGAAGAGGGAGAAAATGCGGAGCGTGGATTGCTTATGGCATATCTGTATGAACGTAAAGTTGAACTGCAAATGATTTATAAAACACGAAATTGAAGGGATTGATCCATGAGAATATTAATTTACGGCGCGGGCGTTATCGGCGGCCTTTATGCCGCATATCTGTCTGAATCCGGATATTCCGTTTTTCTTTTGGCCAGGGGGCAAAGGTTAAACGATTTAAAGCAAAACGGGCTAAGATATTTCCGCCGCGGGAAAATTCGGCACGCCGACGTGACGATCATAGAGGCACTTGCGCCGGACGACCGCTTTGATTATATTTTTCTGACTGTCAGGGAGGAACAGCTCTGCAATGCCCTGACACAGTTGCGCGAGAACGTCAGCTCGACGGTCGTTACGATGGTGAACACCCTCGAGCCGTATACTGAGTTGGAGCAGTTATGTGGAAAAGGAAGGCTGCTCCCCGCCTTTCCCGGCGCGGGCGGCGGATTTTCTGACGAAATCCTGGATGCCGGGTTTACTCCTTATATCGTCCAGCCGACTACATTCGGAGAAATGGATGGAAGATGTTCTGAGCGGGTCAAAACTCTGAAAAGGATTTTTTCCAAAGCTCGCATTCCCCACCAAATCGTGAAAGATATGCATGCGTGGCAGATTTGCCATGTGGCAATGGTCGTGCCCTTGGCGGATGCGTATTACATGACGGAAAAGCCGCAGGAAGCAGATAGAGACAAAAATGTGATGAGATATACCGCGCTGCGGTTACACCAAAATTTCATGCGCCTTCATCGATACGGAATATCGATTTCACCGCTCAAATTGAATCTGTTCCGGGTATGCCCTGCTGCTATCTTAAGCAGGGTTTTGCCGGTCGTCTTTCGCAGTAGATTTGGCAATAAATTTATGTTCCAGCATGCAATGAAAGCAAAAGGGGAAATGCGTGCCCTTCATGATAAGTTCTACTCTTATCTGGAAGAGAAACAAAATACAACGCAATATCAGTGATTTAAGTGCGCGCCGGTGCTGCGAGGGCGGAGTTGAACGCTGCCAGTGGCCCGATGGCGTCTCCCGCCTACGGTTCAGAATGACAAAAAAAATCGAAAGCGCGCCGATGGGCGGATACCCTCAAGCAATTGACGTCTCGTTTGCGCTTCTTCCTCGCATCCCTGCGTTATTCTTATAGATCCCGGGGGTTTTGGCAATCCTAACGGTATTGAAAAGAGCGGGAGGAAGAGAAATGCTTGCACTCAAGGACAGCGTTACAAAAGAGAACCTTTTAAAGGCTTTTGCGGGGGAATGTCAGGCTTGGCGGCGCTACGAGTTTGCCGCCGAGAACGCGAGAAAGCAGAACCTTGAGGTTTTGTACTGGCTTTTCCATTATACCGGGACGCAGGAAAAGGAACATGCCGAGGTGTTTTACAATCATCTGAAGGAGTTTAACGGACAGGAGATCTCCTTAAGCGCCAACTACCCCATCGATCATTCGAGCAACATGCAGGAGCTTTTGCAGCTTGCCTCCCAGCACGAGGCCGCCGAGCATGATACGATCTATAAATCCTTTGGGGATAAGGCCAAGGAAGAGGGCTTTGCGGGCATCGCAAATTCCTTTTACATGATCGCCGAAGTCGAAAAAACGCACAGCCAGCGCTTTGCGAGGTATGCGGAGCTCATGCAAAGCAACAGGCTGTTTCAAAACGAAACGCCCATCGAATATATCTGCTTAAGCTGCGGCCACGTTCACAGCGCCGCTTCCGCGCCGCAGATCTGCCCGGTTTGCGGCCACAACCAGGGTTATTTTGTGAGGCGGGATGATTCGCCGTTTGGAAAGTAAGGGCTGAAATCCGATAAATAAACGGGTCTTAATACGACATTTGTCGTGTTAAGACCCGTTCGCTTATCTTAAACTAGACGCAGGAGGTGATTCTAAGATGGTAACACAGGTGTTTTCCCTTCAATATCCGGATGAGGCTTTAGCTTGTATCGCCGCGGGTATCGACCAGATCGGTCTTCTTATCGGCGACGAGAGCTGCCCCGCCTGCGTAACGGCGGAGCAGGCCAAAGCGGTATTTAAGGCGGTGGGGCACCGCGCGGTCAAGGTAGCGATCCTTATGGTACGCGACGAAGATAAGATCATCGAGCTTGCAAAGGACTTAAGGCCAGATATCGTGCACCTTTGCGACGAGGTCGTGTTTGCCACAAAGCCCTTTGCCGACAAGCTGAAGGCGGCCGTTCCGGGCATCAAGCTGATGCAGGGCGTGCCGGTGGATGGGCCGGAATCCGTCACACTGGCGAAAAGCTATGAGGGCATTGCCGATTTTATCATGACGGATACCAACTGCTCCTACGGCATCGGCGCGTCGGGCAAAACGCACGATTGGGAGATCGACCGCCGTATCGTGGAGGAGGTCAACATCCCCGTGGTGATGGCGGGCGGCTTGGGGCCGGACAACGTGGCCGAAGCGATCTGCAAGGTGCGCCCCTACGCGGTAGACAGCCTTACCCGCACCAGCATCGTGGAAAACGGCAGGGTGATCCGCAAGGACCCGGAAAAAGTGCGCGAATTTGTGAAGAACGCGCGCGCTGCGGCCATGGATATCACAAAATGAACGGGCTTAAAAAAGACGGCGTCATCGTCTGCGTCGGCGACATCACGCCGGATATTTTGATACCCTACGGCGAAACGCTCGGGGCGATCTCGGGGCTGTGCGATGGGAAGGTGACGACTTCCAACCCCGTTCTGCGCCCGGGCGGCGCTGTGGCAAACACGGTGGCGGCGCTCGGGAAGCTCGGTATGCGGCCCTATATGGTAAGCGGCGTCGGAAACGACGAGTACGGCGACTTTTTGACCGGTCATTTAAAGGCGTGCGGCGTAAATACGGAGTACGTCTTCCGTCAGAAGGAGCGGATGAGCCTTGTTTTGGCCGTTCTCGACAGCGCGGGGGAGAGGGTGCTTTACCTTTACAACGGGCCGGGCGCCAAATTGCCGGCGCTTGAAGCGCAAAATATGCCCTATACAATGGTTTCAAAGATCAAATGGGTGCATAGCAACGGCTTTGCAAACGACGTCACCGTGGATTTTATGGAGCGGTGCGCTTTGGAGGGCGCCGTCGTTTCTTTCGATCTCAACCTGCGGTGTGAGACCTTCGGGCTTGACGGGAAGCGAAAAGCGCGCATCCTCCGCGCCGTAAAAACAAGCAATGTGCTTTTTGGCTCCGGCATGGAGGAGTTTGCCCCGCTTACCGGCATAAACGACCTTTGCGGCGCGGCAAGCTCTTTGGAAGCGCCCGGCAGGATCGTGGTGGCGCGGGACGGTTCCAACCCCGTGCAGTTGTTCGCGAACGGGGAATATACGAAAATCCCCGTTTTGCCCGTGCGCGTGGTCAACAAGGTGGGTGGCGGGGATGCCTTCAACGGCGGCTTCATCGCGGCGTATTCCATGGGGCTCACGGCATGCGAAGCGGTCAAATGGGGCAACTGCTGCGCCGCCTCCGCCATCGGGAGCAACGAGCCGCATTGTATCCCGTCTAAAGAGGTCGTTGAGGAGACGGTGCTAAACTATCCCGTCGCTTGAAGTCCGTCTCCGGACGTATTAAGATGTTTGTACGGAGGCGCGTATGCGGATAAAGGACAGGGCGGTTTCGGAACGGTATATCGACCTATATCCGGTGGAGCGGATGTTTTCCTTTCCGGTGCGCACGTACTTAAGCGTGCATGCGCTTGCCAAAGGGGAGTATTTGTTCCGCGCTGACGACGCGGTGAACCGGCTGTATTTTTTGGTGGAAGGCCGTGCAAAATCCTACATCATCCACCCAAACGGCAGCGAATCTCTCCTGGCTTTCCCGGGCCCCGGTACCGTTATGGGGGATATGGAGCTGGTGGGCTCCGTTACGGAGTCGTACATGGTGCAGGCCATAGAACCCTGCATCGCCATAGAACTGAACCTGCGCGATTGCAGAGAAAAAGTCTTAAGCGACGCAAAATTTCTGCTCCTGCTTTGCCGGTTGATGGGGAACAAGCTCTACCGAAAGGACGCGCACCTTTCCGCCGTACAGTCCTTTACGCTCAAGTCGAAGCTTTCGAATTTCATTCTCATGACGCAATCGGACGGCGTCTTTATGGAGCCGCTCACCCAAACCGCGCAATATCTCGGGGTAAGCTACCGCCACCTTCAAAGAGCCGTGGCGCTTTTTTGCGAAAACGGCATTTTGAAGAGGGAAAAGAGAAAGTATCGCATTGCGGACAAGGCGGCGCTTGAAGAGTTTGCCAAAGATATCCGTTCCGCGGCGGGAGCGGAGGACGGGTTTTTCAGGTCTATTTATTAGCTTGCCAGCCAATATGCCAAAGCGCCTGCTATACCGGAGCCCACCATAACGTATATGGGATCAGCCTTTTTGGCTTTCCTTAAAATTGTAAAGGCGATACCAAAGATAAGGATCGTCGGCATATTGACGTTAGCGGTTGGGAAAAGGTCGGCTGCCGACTCGCTGTTGAAGAAGGCCAAAAGCAAAATGGGCAGACCCGCCGCGGCAATCAGCGATACTACCGCGGGGCGTATGTTTTCCAAAATGCCTTGCACCAAAGCCACCTGCCCATATTTGCCGTACAAATGCGCAAGCGTTATAGCAATCAGGCAGGATGGGAGCACACAGCTCAAAGTTGCTACGATTGCGCCGGGAATGCCGGCCGTCCGAATGCCTGCGAAAGTAGCGGAGCTGATCGTCATGGAACCGGGGGTCATTTGCGAAATCGTAACAAGGTCCGTAAACTCTTTTGTTGTAAGCCAATGATTTATTTCCACGATCTGTTCCTGTATCAGGGGCAACGCGGCATAGCCACCCCCTATACCAAACAGGCCGACCTGGAAAAAAGCAATGAACAGTTTCAAATAGATCATATGCCACTTACCTTTCCGGTTTTGACTACCGTGGATACGGCGCCTAAAGCGCCGCAAATCAAGATGATGATAGCTACGTTGACATTAAAAAAGTAGGAGGCAATAAATGCCGAAACCATTATAATATCAGAAACCGCATCCTTCTTTTTGAGGACCTTGCCGCCCAACTTGATCACAACATCCACGATAACGGCAGCTACGCCGGCTTCCATTCCCTTTAGAACGGCTTTTACGATTTCATTGCTTTCAAATGCGATGTAGAAAAAGGAAATCGCCGATAAAATAATAAGCGGGGGGAGGAGCGTGCCGAGCAACGCTATCAAAGCGCCGGGAATACCGGCTACACGATATCCGACCAAAAGGGAAGCGTTTGCGCTGCTTGAGCCCGGCGTCGATTGCGCAATGGCAGCCATATCAAGCATTTCATCCTCTTCTATCCAGTGGTACGCCTTTACAAATTTCTTCCTCATCATTGGGATAATGATATATCCGCCGCCGATTGTAAAGGTGCTTATGTAAAGAACCGAAAAAAACAGTTTCTTATAAAATTTAAAGTCTCTTTTGGCTGTCTTGCCGCTTTCATTTTCCATACGAAATCTCCTTATAATTTAAGATCAAATAGCGAGCTCATCAAAAAACGATATTTTCGAACGCAGCCAAAAACAAACATGTTATTGACCAATAGGAGACCATGATAAGGCTGTAACCGGCATATAGAAGTTTCAGGAAATTGCGCTTATCATATAAGCGCAAGATGTCATACTTTTCGAGCATCAATAAAAAGCACGCCAAGTTTATGACCGCTCGTATTAAAAAATCATGCGTATTGACTATAAGATAATCGGCCGCAACGCTAAGCGGCAGGCAAAAGAACATGAGCGCGATATTTGCGCATAAAATTCCTCTCCATCCAAATTGAGTTCTTCCGACATTTACAATTAGCATATAGCTTGAGCTCGGCTCTTTTATATCTCCAGCCATACCCTGCTCCGCCAATGAGAAATGCTTATTAAAATATTCCGCCGAATGCGGGAGCAGCTTTATTAAATTGAAAGCAATAACGTGCCGCATAAACACGACCTTTTTTTGCCGCATGCTCATTGCCTCCCCGTTTAACTTGTGGTACCATTATAGATGCAAAATTAATAAAGTAAATTTATGATTTGTTTGATATTAATAAAAATTAGTTATGCGGAGGTGCTGGACAATGGTTGATCCGAAGCTGAACACATTGCTCGCAATATGTGAATTCAACAGTTTTACACGTGCGGCAGAGCACCTTTCGCTGACGCAGCCTGCCGTTACACAACATGTTAAACAGCTGGAAAGAGAATTGGGCATAAAAATATTTAACCGTGCAGGAAATGAAATAAAGCCTACAAACGAAGGAAATATTGTCATTCAATACGCCAAGCGGGATATTGCCTTATACGAGCGTATGATGCAGGATATACTCAATGAAAAGCGGCATACGCGAAAACTGATTGTCGGCATTACCCATACTGCGGAAAGCAATGTGATCGCGGAGGTATTGGGAAATTACTGCGCACAAAACACCGGCACAAGTATAACGATAGTTTCCGATTCAATAAAAAATCTTTATGACATGCTGAGAAACTACGAGCTTGATATAGCTGTTGTCGAGGGAAGAATGCAGGATGAGAACATCAATTCTCTCCTGCTCGATACGGACTCCCTTGTGCTTGTCGTATCGAACAATCATCCGCTTGCAAAAAAAAGCATGGTTACAATTGATGAGATCAAAAAGGAGAAGTTGATTCTTCGCAGACCGTCATCGGGGACTCGAAATTTGTTCACTGCGCATTTGGAAAGCCAGAATATGTCGCTGGACGAATTTAACGTCATTTTGGAGGTGGATAATCCCGCCACGATCAAAGATTTGATCCGACGCGATATTGGGGTATCTATTCTTGCGCGAAGTATATGCCTTGACGAATTAAAGAAGGGTAAGATCACCGTGCTCCCCATAGAAAATTTAAGCATGATCCGCGAAATCAATATCCTGTATCACCGCGATTTTAAACATACCGATATCCTGCAAAATCTTTTGAAGGAGTACAATAAAACGGTAAAATTCTATTTATCCTAAAATGCTGCGGAAACGAGGATACAATTTAAAAGGAATGGATCAAAAAGGCGGTACTCTGACGGTACCGCCTTCTGCTATTGCGTATTCTCAAATTATCCAGCGCATATATTCACCGTAAAAGCATATGACCTTTTGAGCGTCCGGCGCTATCCAACGGGAACGGCTATGCTTGCGGGAGATAAGATGATTGAAATTACAGTTATTTTAATCAATTTTATCATCGGCTCGGTCCTGATCATAATCGGCGTAAAAACGATAGGCGGGGCGCTTGAGTGCGCGAGCTCGAAACTTTTAAAAAAGGCGATGCGCCTGCTTTCAAAAAATGAACTGACCTCTTTCTTAGCCGGTATTCTTCTGACAGGCCTTGTGCAAAGCAGTACGGCCGTCACAATACTGACGGTCGGGTTTGTGGATTCCGGCATCATGGGCCTTGAAAGCGCTGTGGGGATTATCTTCGGCGCCAATATCGGTACAACCTTCACTGCGCAGTTCATGAGTTTTAACATTATACAGTATTCCCGGTACATATTGATCGCGGGCTGCATATTGGGCTTTGGGCCGATCAAAAAGCTGAAAGTAATCGGCGATGTTCTTATCGGTATCGGCTTGCTCTTCTCCGGATTGGAGCTTATGGGTAAAAGCGCCGACATTATAAAAGGGAATGCCTTTCTTACCGAATGGCTGCAGGCGCACGCAGATAATCTGTTTTTATGTTTGGTTACGGGTCTCACCGTTACCGCGCTGGTACAAAGCAGCAGCGCTACCGTGGGAATGACAATCATATTATTCAACAGCGGGTTAATGCCGTTTGCTTCGGCGGTCGCGCTTACACTGGGGGATAACATAGGAAGCTGCATTGCCGCCCAAATTGCCGGCTTCAAATCAGGAACAGCAGGGAAACGAACCGCTTGGGCTCATACGATTTATAATATCTTAGGTGTGGCGCTTGCCCTTGTTACTTTGCCTCAGTTTTGCACAATCGTTCAGGAGTGTACAAGACTGCTGGGCCAGGGCAGCAACAGGCTTATCGCAAATGCACATACCATCTTTAACTTTTTAAGCGCAATATTGTTCCTCCCAATTTCTAAGTACTATGTAAAATTTCTTGAATTTATCATCCCTGAAAAAGGACGTATTATTTCTATTCGGAATGTCAAGAAAGCTCCTCGTCGATAAAAGACAGGCATGCTATAATAAACAATATTGTATTACAAGAGAATTTCCGAGGTGATAGATATACCGACGGTCAAGGCATTAAGAGGAAGGTGAGAAGAAAAAGTATGAAACCAAAAGCGGTGCTGCGTTCCCTCCTGTTTTCCGTTGTTTTGATGATCTTTCCGGTGCTTTCCGGCGCGATCGTTACGATAAACCATATAGCTGCCCCGCAAAGCTATTGGGCGCAGGGTTCTTTCATGCTGGCCTCTATCGTAGTGCCTATGATTGCTTTGTTCATCGCCAAAACGCCCTTAAGCCAAATCGGTTTTGCCCGAGCGGGGGAAGCCGGCGTAAAAACAGCGTTGTATTTTTTGCCGCTCCTTGCGGCGAAAACAGGTTTTCTTTTCTTTGGGGTCGAGCAGAACACGGAGACGATCCTTGCTTTAGCCTTTTTCACGGCGGCCATCGGGCTGTCGGAAGAGATCTATTTCAGAGGTGTAATTCTCAAGCAACTGACGGCGCATTTTTCGGCCAGGCAGGCGGTTCTGCTGTCTTCCGCATTCTTTGCGGCAGTCCATATTTCTCAGGCTCTTTCGGGAACGGGGGTTCTGCTCGTCGCGCTTACCGTGGTCAATGCGCTGATCTTCGGCATTGTCGCGGCGGAGATCGTTATCTTAACGGGGAGCCTGATCCCGGTTATCCTTTGGCATGCTTTGTATGATTTTATAAACTGGATTGCGCCGGTTCGGGGGGTAACGGAAATTCTATTGACCGTTGTTCAGACTGTAATCATGATCGCGTACGGGATCTATTTGTGGACGAAATTACCGGAGAAATACATTAAAACAGCGCTATGACCTTGGGGAGGAAAATCACGAGGCCCGCGATGGCTGCCATAACGGCGCATATCAGTACCGCGCCCGCCGCCGCATCCTTGGCGAGCTTGATCTTGGGGTCCGGCTCGGGAGAGAGGCGGTCGCAGATCGCTTCCATCGAGGTGTTGACCGCCTCGGCCCCCATGACGAGGGCGAAGAAAATCAGGCAGACGAGCCATTCCGATGTGCTTATGCGAAACAAAAACCCGCATGCCGCAACGAGCAAAGCGATCAAGAGGTGTATGCGCATGCTCCGTTCTTTTTTCAAAACAGCGAGAATACCGTCGAAAGCATGTGCGAAGCTCGTACCGAGACCGTGTTTTTTCATGCGCACCTCTTTCTTATACGGCTAATTCGCGGCGGATAAAGCTCAGAAGGGCTGTCTTTTCCTCTTCGGAAATCCATTCGTGAAGACGCGCCGCCGCTATGGGCAGCTCCCACCTTTGAACATCCGCCTTTTCGATGCCGGTGATCTTCAAATATTGTTTGCTGTAAATACGATAGATATAGCTTTGCACCGCATGGGCCGCCGCTTGCAGCCGTTTGGATGCGCGGGGAACCAGCCCATACCTAAGCATCATGCAGGTCCTTGCGGCGTCCGCGGCGGGGTCACCCTTGCATGCGGTCATCCAATCGATGATGACCGGCCCGCCTTCGGCAAAAATGATATTCCCGGGATGAAAATCGAAATGGCATAGCCGGTTACCGTCCGGCAAAACCTGCATCCGTGCGAGGACTTTTCCCTTTTCTTCCGCCGTCAAAGGCGTTGCGGCTAAAATGTCCCTTTCCAGTTTGGCCTTCACGGAGGGCATTTCAGACTGGACTTCCTTTTGTATTCCGGCATGGTATTCGGCCAAATTTACGGACTGCGAGCGTACCGTCCAAATATGTGAGAGCATATGATCGAGCATATTTATGCCGGTCACCTTTTCATACACGATGCCGGGCCTGCCGTTTAACGTGATCTCCTCAAACGCCCGGGGTACGTTGCTTATAAGCGCCCCGGCAGCGCGCGTGTTTTCAAATTCCCTCCGGCAGGTTTCCGCGGATATGCCTTCTTTAAACAGCTTCAGTATTTTCCCGCCGCCCATATCATAAATTTCGGCGGTGTTTCCCTGGTTGATAAGGGAGAAGCTTGCATCCATCGTTGCGCCGTCCTTTGCAAGAATACTTTCAGCCGGAGTCATGTATATATTCTATCACAATCGGAGCACTATGCCAGTTTATAATATGCAATCAGCGCATTTACCCGCTCGAGTGCGTCGCCGCTCACCCATATGTCGGGAAGGAAGCCCCGGCCCTCTTGAAATACGCGCTCGTCGTAGCTAAGCAAAAGAGAATTTCCAAAGGCGAAATGGATTTTTGAGTTCGGAAGCGCAATGTTTTGCCCTCCGGAACCCAGTATCATACCCGCACTGTTTGTGCCGACAAATATAACGTTCTCTCTTGTACGCAGTGCAGCCAGCAGCCATTCGCCGCCTGAGGCAATGTGGTTGTCCATCAAAACAAACAGCAGCCCTTTTGCATTGTTCCAGCTTAATTTTGCATCCTCTTTCTGCAGAATGCACCCGTTTTCGCCGGACTGATAAAGATGCATAAGATAATCGTATGGATCATTGTGTGCGGTAGGGTATGAATAAGATGAAAGATTGCATGCAAAAATATAGCTCGATGCTCTGGTTGTTAGTTGAAAAGCCCCTTTCCCGTATAGATTCTTGGCAATGCCATAGTAGTCGTAGTTGTTTAACCATGCCTGAACCGCACCTCCATCCCCGCCCCGGTTTCCGCGCAGGTCAAGAATTGCCATCGGTTCTTCGCGTAACCGAATAGCTGCGCCGACAAAGCTTCTGAAGGAATCCTCCTGCGTATAATCCCTGCATGCGACCACGGGCACTTCGGCTTCCCAATCTTCCGAATACGCAGGCAATGGATCGTAAGTTTGCGTAAAGGCGGCATTGTCGAGCATCAGCGACACAGTGGTTTTTTCAAACGCCACGTTTACGACCTTATTCCTGGCGTTTGCATCGTCAAGCATGCCGAGACGATAGGTAAGCCTGCCGTCTGAGCCGATGGAGAGCTTCATATAGCCTTCCGTTTCCGTATCGCCGTCGATGGATAACAGGTATTGCTTTTCGCCGTCTATCTGTGAAAAATAGCCTTGCTTATCCTGCTCGAATATAAGCTCCTTCGTGCTGAAATAGCTCTGCAATTCTGGGATCGGTGAGGTGTTTATATAAAAATGCCCGTCCTGTATGAATGCAAGGTGCTTACGGAGCACGGTGGTCATATCGCTCGCGTCAAACGAGACCCCCAAAGCGTTAAGATCGTCAAGGACGGCGGCCTGCGCTTTCCCGAAGACCTCATCCCCGCCAAAATACTCGAAGGCTCCATAACAGTAGCGAAATACGCGGAACAGGAGGTCAACATCCTGTTTCGCCTGCGAAAATGTGACTCTCTTTTCACCGTTGAAGTTGTGGCCGATGTCCTTCGTCAATGAAACAAGCTCCTCCTCGGTAAAGCCCAGTTCCGTTTCGGGAAGTGTCGGAATATAATCGCGGATGCTTTCTTCGGGCACCATTTCCGTTTGCGCCTTGTGCAGGGCATTCGCCTCGGCAAGCACGCTTTCAAACGTCTGCTTCTGCGTACAGGCGGAACAAAGCAGCAAAAGAACAACGAGAATACCGCAAATCAGCTTTTTCATACGCTGAATATCCTTTCTGCCGTCAACTGCTTGTAACACAAATAAAAGGCTGCACCTTTTACACTATAATGACAAATCAGCGCGGCTGAATATGACGCTTTTTTGATCCTGCAGAGCGGAATTTTTTGTTGTGATAAAAACGGAAGGACGCGGAAATACCGGATATCTAAGACGAAACCCCCGCGCCGCCCGGTTTATACATAAGCGATTCGGTAAGCTCCGCTACATATTCGGCCGGCTCTTCAAGGCCGCCTTCTACCCATGTTTCTATAACGCTGATGAGCACTGCGGAAATTTGCGCGGAGATGTATTTGTAGGCGCGATTATCGATGGACCCTTCCTTTATTTTGGATAAGATGTGCTCCTTTGTGATATAGGCCGTTATGCTCTTATGCGCAAACCGCATAAGGCCCCGGTCATAAAACAGCAAAAGCGCGTCGCGGTTTTCCATGACGAATCGGAAAGAGATCAGAAGAATTTGTTTCACGCTCATCTGATTAAGATCCACATTCGATTCCATCTCACGGAAGATATCCTGTATCAAATAGCGTACAACGTCGTCTTTTATTCGGAAATTGTTATAAAAGGTTTTCCGGACGATATCGGCGCGTTTGCAAATATCCGTGACCGATATGTCCTCGTACGTGCGCTCCTCGATCAAAGATAAAAACGCGTCGGATATCGCCTTTTTCGTGCGAATCGCCATGGAGTTTACCAATTTCCTTGTTACACATTTTCTTGGCTTTGTGTAAGAAAAGCGGAGCGCCGCCCCGGAGATTGACTTCCGCTTTCGGCATTATATAATGAAATTAGAACTTACACAAGTGTATAAACTTGGTGTGATTAAGGTGCTTAGATGGATCAGCTGTTTCTTATTACGGGGGCCACCGGCCTTTTGGGCGGAAATATCCTAAGGCAGCTCGTCGAAAGCGGCGAGCAGGTTCGCGCGCTTACGCTGCCCAACGACGCCGCCGTAGCCGATATACCGTCAGGCGTTGAAATCGTAGAAGGCGGCCTTTTGGACGACGGAGCGCTTGAGGCGTTCTTTTCAAACCCGGAAAGCGCCGAACTGACCGTTTTGCATGTGGCGGGCATTGTGACGATGGACCCGAATCCCAACGAAAAGGTGCGCGCCGTCAATGTGGACGGCACGGCGAACATCGTAAAGCATTGCCTAAAGAACAAGGTGAAAAAGCTTGTATATGTGAGCTCGACGGGGGCAATCCCCGAGCTGCCCAAAGGGCAGCGTATCCGCGAAGTAAAAAGCCACGATCCCGATAGGGTCGTAGGGTATTACGCCAAAACCAAGGCGATGGCCACGGACCTGGTTTTGCACGCCGTGCGTGAGAGCGGCCTCGATGCGTCCGTCATATACCCGAGCGGGATCATCGGGCCTAACGATTACGGCTTTGGGATGATCACAAGCTGCATCATGATGGTGGCGGAGGGGAAGCTGCGCGTCTCGATGGGCGGCACGTTCAATTCCGTGGACGTAAGGGACTTGGCCGCCGGGGTTATTGCCTGCGCAAAAAGGGGCCGCAAAGGCGAAACCTATATCATGGCGAGCCGATGTTATACCTTCGGTCAACTCATAGACGCCATATGTGCGGAGGCGGGCGTTAAAAAGCCCCTTTTCACCGTGCCGCTGCGGCTTGTACGCCCTTTTTCCGGCCTCGGCACACTATACGGAAAGCTCGCGAAAAGGCCGGCGTGGTTCAGCCGCTTTACCGTTTATAATCTCGAAAGAAACAACGATTTTTCGGCTGAAAAGGCCGAGAGGGAATTGGGGTTTCAATGCCGCACGCTCAACGAGACCGTTGCGGATACGGTGGAGTGGCTGAAGCGGGAAGGGAAGATCGGCAAAAACAGAAAGGCGAAGGCTGCGGCTTCAAAAACATGAAGAACGGGAGGCAACGTAAAATGGGGAATATCGTATATACAAGCGGTACGGGCGTTCCGCACAAAAGCTTTGAAGAGGAATTTTTGACGCATGAAAAATGCAGCGAATGGTGGTATGCGACGGGCTATCTGGAAGATGAGGAAAAGAACCGGTTTGCCTTCCAGTATACGCTTGCAAAGATCAAGATCATGGGCGTTAAATTCCATATGCTTTTGACGTCGGTCACGGATATAGGCGCAAGCAAGCATTATTACGGCCAGCAGCAGGCGTTTTTCGGGAAGAATATCACTACCACGCCGAAGGAGACGACCTTCGGGGATATGGCGAGCGTTAAATACTCGAAAAACGAAAAAAGCGCTTTGGGGAATATGGACGTCTCCATAAACGCGAAGGATTATACCTTAAAGCTCAATATGCAAGCACAAAAGGCACCGGCCTGGAACTGCGAGGACGGGAAGCTCCAAATGGGCATCCAGGGCGATTTAAAGCAGACCACTTACTATTATTCGTTCACCAATCTGCTTGCGGACGGTATTTTGACCTTAAAGGGCAAGGAACACAAGGTAAAGGGCAAGGCGTGGTTCGACAGGCAGGGCGGCACGTATCAACTCACCAACCCCCTGACCAACTGGGAGTGGTTTTCGTTCCGTTTTTTCGATAACGAGGAGATCATGCTGTTTTTCTTCCCGCAAACCCGGTATGCCGACGGCACATACATAAAGGAAGACGGGGCATACGAAAGGCTCACCGATTACCAAATAGAGCCCTTGGATTTTATCGTCGAGCCGGACACGAACTATACGTTCTCCTGCGGCTGGAAGGTAAAGATAAACGGCGTGAAGGATGGGGAATACCTGGTAAAACCCGTGACGGACGGCCAATTCAACGTATTTTTCTATGAACTTTTGGCGGAGGTTCTCGATAAGGCCGGCATTCGCGTCGGCTATTGCTTTGTGGAGCTTTTGCCGGGCGCGAGGAACAAAAAGATCAACTCCATGCTGGCGTTTAAGAAAAAGAGAGCCTAACCCGCAAGGGTCCGGCTCCCTTTACCTTGAGAAAAAGGGCGAGTGATCTACCGCATCCCGATATGCCCTACCGTAACGGTCGGCATCCAGTGGTTGAGTATCGCAAACGTGCCGTCGGGCTGTTTCAGGTAGGGGAGTTTCTCCGTGCTTAGCTCGGGAATATCCGAAATGACGCCGTGGTTTAAATCCGTAAAGCGCTTGCGGGCGGTTTTGAGCCGCGCGACAAGGCCGCCCAGACGCAGGTCGATCACCTCGAAGCCGAAGGGCTTATTGGTGCTGTGCCATAGTTCAAACCAAGCTTGACGAAGCGCCTCCACGGATTCGATCGCCTTATCCGCCAGCGCCGGCATGCGCGCGATCTGCGCCTTATCATGCTCACGCACGCAGCTTGCCGCATGGTCGCGCCAGACGCACTTATCATGGAGCGCCTGCGAGAGCAGCGCGTGGAAGGTGAAGAGCTGCGTGTAGGCCGGGTTCTCTTGCGCATATTTCCGGTAGAGCGATATAAGCTTCCCGTAATGCTCCACGGCGGGAATGCCCTTAAAATCCTCTTCGAACAGCGGGAGCAGAGGGTCCTCGTAAAGAAGGTTTTTATTGGGGTTCGCTACGCCCTCATAGGGCAAAAAGAGCCCCGGCAGCTCGTACAGCCGCGACAGGTCTAAAAATGCCTGAGCGTCCGCCCCGCAACAGACCTTGAACCTTTTGCCGACCTCCGTTTCGTCGTAGCATCCCGTATAGCCGTACTCGGCAAATATCTGCAGCCCGTAGAGGATAGAGGTCAAATTGGTCTCGGCTCCGTCGTCGCCCCATGCGGTGGCGAACACCTCTCGTATGCCGTGCTTGCGGCACTGCTTTAAGGCGGGGAGCGTTGTATTTAAAGTTTTGCGATAATCCACGACCGGCCCAAGCCACGTCCATATACCGCCCGCAAAAACGGTGGGCGCGTCAAACATAAAGTGCAAGTTGAAAAGCCTGTCGTAGCTCGCCTCATTTTCCCGGTAATAATCCCAGTAAACGAGGTCGATATCCTTGGGCGCGGCGGCGAGCGTTTCAGGCGAAAGCTCGCAAGCGGGGTCGTACAACTCGCGCGTGGGGGAGGCCGCGTAAAAATGCATGTCGCTCCACATCATGGCGTGCAGATTGTGCTTTTTCAGGATGCCCGCTACGCGCTTCAGGTGCTCGGCCATCAATTCGGCGCAGGGGCGGTAGCCGTTTTTCGAGAGATAGCTGCCAAGCCCAAGCTGCCAGGCCTCGTCCATGCCGATGTGGATGCGTTTTGACCTATAGGGCGCCGCGGCGGCTACGATCATCTGCTCAATGAAAGTATAGGTCTCCTCGGAACCGACCATAAGGTCGCGTTTGGTATCCGCGACTTCTTCTAGGGCGGGCCAGCGAAGAGGGCACTCCAAATGCGAGAGCGTCTGTATGCAGGGAATCAGTTCGATGCCGAGCGCATCCGCGTAATCATCTAGCTCGCGCAATTCTTCAAAGCTGTAGCGGCCGCGCAGATAGCCGAAATAAGGCTGTTCGGGAACGGTATAGGTATCCTCGGTGTACATCATGGCCAAGTTCAGGCCCATGAGCGCCATCTTATCAAGAAAACCCCGGATGCACGCGGGCGTGAGAACGGCGTTGCGCGAGCAGTCGAACATCACGCCGTTAGTGTCAAAACACGAGGTCTCGGAAAGGCTGAAACCCTCTTCGCCGATATGCTGCTTCAAAAGCGAAAGCGCGCGGAAAAGCTCCGCCTTTTTTTGATAGCGAATGAGGACACGTCCGGCGCTTTTGAATACCTTAAGCCCCGGATTCTCCTGCTTTTCGATCGTCACGGGAAGCCCGTCCGGCGTTTCGTATAAATCAAGCAGGGGAGCCACGCGGGAAATTCCATCGCGCAGCTCTTCGGGAAGGTCATGAAACTTCAAATTCATCGGGATGCCTCCTAAGCGCTCAGCGGAAAAAGAGCGGCAGATGTTCGCGATTGGCCTCGAGCATCTCATGAAGCATCCGCTCCGCGTCGTCCACCGAGGGCACCAGCGGGTGATGCGCAAGCGCCAGCAGCGCCAGGTCGCGGTCCCCCGTAACGGCGGCCTCGATCGCCAGCCGTTCGTAGGTTTTGACCGCGGATATAAGCCCCTTGACGGCGTCGGGCACGGTTGTGACGGGTATGGGCGCAGGACCGCCGCTTCGGATATGGCAGTTCACCTCGATGCAGTCGTCATCCCTTAAGAAATCCAGCGTGCCGTGGTTTGAAACGTTGACGGTCTGTATGTCCCCGGTGTCGTTATGAAGGGAGCACATCAGCCGCACGGCCGCTTCGGAATAGTACGCGCCGCCGCGCTCTTCAAGCTGTTTGGGCTTAAAGTCAAGCTTCGTGTCGCTGTAAAGCTCGAGAAGCTCGTTTTCGAGACGCTGCACCACCTGCGCGCGGGTACCCTCCCTGCGGGCGTCCTCCTGCTCCTCGAGAAGCATTTCCCTGTTCATATAGTAATACTTGAGGTAATAGGAGGGGATGGCCCCGAGCGCGCGCAAAAGGTTCAAGTTCCACTCGCCCTCCGGGACGTTTTTGGCGGCATAGCTCTTGCGCCTGCCGATCAGCTCGCTGAGCTTATCCTCGCCGTCCACTTCGATCTTTGTGACATAGTGCAGGTGGTTGATGCCGGCGAATTCGCAGTATACCCGGCTTTCACCCACGCCGTACGTTCGGCACAGCCATTTGACCATCCCGATAGGGGAGTTGCACAATCCGACCGTCCGGATATCGGCGTATTTGTTGATCGCCTCCGTGACCATGCCGGAAGGGTTGGTGAAATTCAAAAGCCACGCGTCGGGGCAGAGCCGCTCCATGTCTTTGGCGATGCCGAGCATCACCGGAATGGTTCGAAGCGCCTTCATCATACCACCCGGGCCGGTGGTCTCCTGCCCGATCATACCGTATTTGAGCGGGATGGATTCATCCAGCGCGCGCGCCTTTAAAAGCCCCACGCGAAGCTGCGTGGAAACAAAATCGGCCCCGTAGAGCGCTTCCTCGCGATTTAACGTAAGGTCCACCCGGATGGGAAGCCCGGATCTTTTCACCATCCGCTTGGCGAGCGCCCCCACGACCGTGAGCTTATGCTGCCCTTCGGGGATATCCACCATCACGAGCTTTTCTACCGGGAAGCGTTCATAATTTTTGATAAGCCCCTCAATAAGTTCCGGCGTATAGGTGGACCCTCCGCCGATCACCGCCAATTTCAATCCCTTTGCCATTGCTTATTCACTCCTTACCTTGGGGATTCAACTCCCCTTATCTTAAGCTCTTCGCGCAGCGTTTCAACAACCTGAGCGTTTACGGTGCGCCCGCCCGATTGCATTGCCATCAAGAGCGCGCCCACGACCGGCTGCACCTTTAAAATAAGGAAGCCGCAGTTGGGCGCGACCGGCTCCACCGCCTCTTTGATATAGGGGAGCAGAAAGCGGCTGTCGCCCTGCGAGAGGATGCTGCCCGCAAGCACAAGGTCAAAGCGGTCCTCCTGCATGCGTAACTTTTTGATGACCGCCGCGGCGGCCAGACCCAGTTCCTCCCCCTGCCTGCGCAATATGCTGCGCGCCACCTCGTCGTCCTGTGCGGCCACGCTAAACAGCATCGGCACGAGCCCCGCCGGAACGTCGTGATCGTAATCGAGATAATCGTCCCGCATCGCGTCTACGCTGTCGTAGCCGAGGGTTTCGAGGAACGCGCCGGTCAAAAGGGTCTGCGGCCCTCTGCCGTCCCACGCGCGCATGACGCTTCGAAACGCCTCCACCGCCAATTCGCTGCCTCCGAAATCGCCGAAGGCATAGCCGAAGCCACCGCACTGGTATTCGTCTCCGCTTTTGTTGACGCCGTAACAGTTGGTGCCCGTGCCGCAAATAAGAACTACCCCGTACTGCCGGTGCGTGCCCGCCCTGAGGGCGATGATCGTATCGCAGACGATCTCATAGCTGCCGAATTTCAAACCGGTGATCATAGGGTGCAGGATGGAAAAATCGTGCGCCCTGTCCGCGCCTGCCAGCCCGAAAACGGCGTGTTCGATGGCGTCGCGCTTAAGCCCTGCGCTGTCAAGCGCGCCGTCCACCGCGGCATAGATATTCTTTCGCGCCGTCTCACGGCCTACCTGATGGTTGCCGCAGCCGCTCAATGCGCTGCCTAATATTTGTCCCCGTTCATCGCAGACGACGCAAAGCGTTTTGCTGCCGCCGCCGTCTACGCCCAAATAATACATACTTGCCCTCGCTCGTCAAATCATGATGCCGGGCTTTGAAAACCGTTGAAATCTTCAAAGCCCGCCGTGGTTCGGACTCTTTAGTTCCCGTTGATCAGATTCAGGTTCGCAGCCCAGCCAATGTCCATCCAGTCGAGCAGCCTTTGGTAATTGACCTTTTGGGCATCCGCCTCCGCCGAATCGAACAGGGCATACACCTCTTCGTCCGACTGCGCGTTTTGAACGGCCTTCGCAAACGTCTTATCGAAGATGTTCGCGACGCTTTGGCGGATAATGCCCTCCTCCGATTCGCCCGCGGGTGTGAGGTTGATAAACTCGGTCACATTCAGCTGCGTTTTCCAGGTGATCTCATACTGGTAGCGTGTCTGCCAGTTGCGCTGATCCTCGGGGAGCGTGCTTTCAAACGCGGCCTTGGACCTGTCCACATACACCGTGTTGCCTACCCAGTTCATGTTTTCGGTGGTATAGGTCAACTCCGCCAATTCCTTGCCCTCGGTCACATACGCCTCGGTAAAATTGGGCTGCCCTTCTTCGCTTAATCCGTTCCAGAACCGTCCTTCCGGCCCCCACATGATGGTGCGCTGCCCCTCCGGCCCCGTGAGCCAGTCGAGGTAAGCGAATACCGCCTCGGGGTTTTTGCAGTCGGTCGTGATGACGCATACGTTCCACCCGAGCTGGTTATAGGTGCCGGGATAGACCCTGTTGGGATCGACCCCCTCCTTATGGACGGGCCAGATCATGAAATATCCGGCATCCGGATCCTGCGCGCGCAATTGCTCATGGCCTACGCCGCAAAACTCCGTGGGGCTGGACGCCGCAAACACGGCGACCTGACCGTTGATCACCTTCTGCTCCACCTGCTCGCGCTTTTGCGTAAAGGCGTCCTGCGTAATGAGCTTTTCGCGGAAGAGCTTGCTCAAAAACGCCGTTCCCTCGCGCATGACGGGGTCGGTGAAGATGGACGTCATTTTACCGTCCTTGGGCGTTGCATACATCCACTGATAATTATAGTCTTCCTGAAATGCGGACAGCAAGCAGAACATGCCTTCCGCAAGCTCGCCGGTCTCAAACGGCACGACGTCGGGATAGTTTTCCCTGACCAGCTTGAGGTAGGCGTAAAGGTCGTCCAGCGTTTCAAGCTTGGGCTCGCCGAGCTCCTTGTAGATCTTGCTGTTGACGGCGTAACCGCCGTTGCCGTTCGCCTGGAGCGTATACCAGTTGGGGAACTGGTAGATCTTGCCGTCGGACGAACGCAAGAGGTTGAGCGTGGATTCGCCCGCCCATTCCTTGAGGTTGGGATACTTTTCGATGTACTCGTCAAGCGCGACCAGTTTGCCGGCCGCGCGCAGGCGCTCCACATCCGCGCCGCGTTCGCCCCATATCACGTCGGGCAGGCTTCCCCCCGTGATCATGGTGCTCATCTTCTGCACGGCGTTGCCGCCCGAGCTTACGGGGACGATGTTGACCAATTTGTTTTCCTTGATCCACGCGGTGGAAGCGTCCTCCCCCCATGTAGGCATAACATACCAGTCGTAGTTGGCGTAGAAGGTGAACTCCAGCGGGTCTTGGCCGAACACCACACCGCCGTCCGTATCGCCGCCGCCGGTGGGGTTGGTCCCGCAGCTTGTCAGCAAAAAGAACGCGCATAAAAGGACCGCCAGAATGCCACTTGCTTTAAGGTGCCTTTTCATTCTTCTTCCTCCTCTTTCTCTTTCTTTTTCGCTTTATTATCGAACCGATCATTCTTTCAGTGAGCCGATGAGCACGCCCTTGACAAAGTATTTCTGCACAAAGGGGTATACGCAAAGTATCGGCAGCGTGGATACGACCATCGTCGCCATGGAAAGGGATTTGGTCGTAACGGAGCGCATGCTCGCAAGATGGATGGCGGCGGACGGATCCAGCTTTCTCATCTGCTCGGTCATGGTGCTGGCGCTCAAAATCTCGTTGAGCTTGGTTTGGATGGGCATAAGATCGGGGTTGTTGATGAAAATGCCCGGGGTGAACCAGTCGTTCCATAAATACACCGCCGTGAACAGCCCCAGCGTAGCGAACACCGGGCCCGAAAGTGGGAGTACGATGCGGAAGAAAATGCCCCAGTTGCCGCATCCGTCAAGGCGCGCGGATTCTATAAGCCCCGAAGGTATTCCCTTGAAAAACGTTCGGAATATGATCATATCCCACACGCTTATGATGCCGGGCACAACCAAAACGGCAAAGTTGTCGAGCATCCCAAGATCCTTGATGAGCATGAAGTATGGGATAAGACCGCCGCTAAAGTACATCGTGATCATGCAGAGGACCATGTAGAAGCGGCGGCCCATCAGCTCGTTGCGGCTCATGCCGTAGGCGAAGATCGACGTGCAAAAAACGGATAAAAACGTGCCGATCACCGTTCGGGCGACCGCTACGGCAAAACTGTTGAAAATGCGGCTGTCGTTGAGGACGACGCGGTAGTTTTCAAGCGTGAATGCCCGGGGCCAAAAGGTGATGCCGCCCTTTAACGTATCCGTGCCATCGTTAAAGGAGATGACGACCGCGTTCCAAAACGGATAAAATACGACAAAGGCGAAGGCCAGCAGCACAACATAGATCCATATGGAGGTCTTTCGATACGAATTGCGTTTTTTCATGCCGCATCCTTCTTTCTCACCATAAGCTGTTGTCCGTTTTGCGCGCCAAAGCGTTTACGCCGATCATCAGACCTACGCTGATGACCGATTTAAAGAGCCCCGCCGCCGTCGCGTAGGAGTAACGGTAGCTTTGCAGGCCCGTGCGGTATACATAGGTATCAACCACTTCGCTTACGTCGCGAAGGACCGGGTTGTGGCCGAGCTGCAGAATATCCTCGAAACCCGCGTTCAAAAGATTGCCTACGTCCAATATAAGGTAAATGATGATCACCAGCATGATCGAGGGCAGCGTAACGGAAAACACCTGCCTCAGCTTTCCCGCGCCGTCGATGGAGGCCGCCTCGTAGAGCCCGGATCCACGCCCGCGATGGCGGCGAGGTAGACGATGGAGGCAAAGCCCATATCCTTCCATACGTTGGTAGCTACCAGGATCGACCAAAACGCGTCCGGCTGCGCCAGAAAATTGATGGGATCGTCAATTACTTTAAGCGCCTGCAGCGCCATGTTCACGCTGCCGTTATCCGTCGAGAGAAGCGAACCTATAAAGCCGCCGACGATGACCCACGATAGAAAATGCGGCAGATAGCTGACGGTCTGAATGACCTTTTTGAATTTAAGCTTCAATACCTCGTTGAGCAAAAGCGCCAGCAGGATGGGCGCGGGGAAGCCGACAAGGAGCTTAAAAACGCTGATGCAGATGGTGTTGCGCATGATGAGCGGGAACTCCGGCGCATGAAAAAGGGCCTCAAAATGCTTGAAGCCGACCCATGGGCTGCTCGCGAAGCCCTTAAAAATATCGTAGTCCTGGAATGCCATCAATACGCCGTACATCGGAACATAGGAAAAAAGGATGATGAAAAGGATGGCGGGTACAACCATCAGCTGTAGGTCCCACTGCCGCAAAAAACGCCTGAACTCGCGGCTGCGGCGCTTTGCCGCCTCGGACTGAACACGGCCGCGGCGCTTTTTAACCGCCGTTTGCGCGGTAAGCTGCTGCATAAGCTCCTCCTTATTAAGAGAATGTCCGGTATGCGCTAGCCTATAAAAAAGAAAGATGTGTCTTAGAATTGCTTCAATTTTAAAACGCTTACACTGCCTCCGCCACGCTAAAATAACTGAATAATGGTACTATCTTACTGTCGGGCGCACACGGCTTCGGAATTTCCGCGGCTCCGTTCCTATGTGGCGCTTAAAGAGCCTGTTGAAATTGGATAATGTGCGAAAACCGCATTCCATGGCGATGTTCACGATCTTCTCATCGGTGTTTTCGAGCATATGGCAGGCCCTGTCGAGCCGCAGGCGGATCAAATAATCAACCGGCGACATGCCGACGATGCGCACAAACAGACTGCTGAAGCGCGACGGGCTGAGGTAGCCCAAAGAAGCAAGCTGCTCGAGTGTCCACGGATAAGCGCATTTCTCGTCCATGGCATTGAGCGCCGTGCGGACCTTGTCAAGCTGCGCTTCGCTGATGGGGCCCTTCCCGCAGTTGACGTTTTCCTGTCTGAGATACCTGTTAACATAGGATAAAAAACACAAAAGCTTTGCGTATACGACGGCACCGTACGAGGCCTGCGCCAAATTGTGCTCGGTCTCCATATCCATGAGCGTGGAGCGGAGCAAAGGCATCTTAGGATGCGTGCGGTCCAATTGGTTGGTAAAATGGAGTCCCATCTCCGAAAAGGGCGCAAGAAGCTCCGGCTCAAAACGCAAATTGCTGTAAAACCATGCCGCGTCAAACATGACGACGAGCATCACAAGGTCCTTCGTTTCGTAGGCGCAGTGCAAGTCGTTGGAATTCATCAAAAGGATATCCCCTTTTTCGAACTCGTACCGCTCGCCGTTGATGATATAAAACCCGGAACCGTTTTTGATGAGGTTGATCTCCTGCGCGTCGTGGTAGTGCAGTTTCCGATAGCCGGAATCCACGCCGATGGTTTCCGATATGTCGATCGGGTAACGCTGATCGAAATCCACCTTCTCCCGTTTGGGGTATTGCTCGTTCATCCGAACCATTTGCCGGCCCCCTTTTCGTTTTCTTGATGTATAGTTCGTGCTTTTCGGGAAATTGCGCAATAGATGAATCGTTATATATGCAGTGCGCGGATATGCATATAAACGCTTACAAGATTGATCTTTGCATTTTGCCCGCTTTTAAGGGGTGCGGGACAATGGCGAAACGTTTGTATGCAATATACGTATATGCATAAAAACGTTTGCATATCGACTTTTGCTCCGTCATACGGTAAAATAATAATATAGTTCAAAAAAATCCGCCAAACGGCGGAGTTCGCGAGGAGAAACATTCGCGATGCCACGCAGGAAAAGGATCGATCTAAACGTTAAATACTTTTCGGAGCGGTTAAAGAACAAACTGGAGGAAATGCGGGAGGCGGCAACTGTCTATGTCGAGGCGCCTTCCGGCTACGGAAAAACGACGGCAGTGCGCGAGTTTTTGCATAGCTACGCGGACGCGGGCGCAAAAACGGTCTGGTTCACCGCTATCGAAGAGGAAAGCCATGCCGCGGCATGGGCGCGTTTTTGCAAGAAGCTTTCGCAAATCGATAGGCGCGCCGGCGAAGGCCTTCTCGCATTGGGCGCGCCGGATGCGGATAACATCGGCGTCGCCGCGGAGCTTATCGAAGGGATCGAGTGCGGCCGCCGCACCTATCTCGTGATCGACAATTTGCAGATGCTAAGCGATGTTTTGCCGCGGGGCATCCTCTCCGCGCTTGCGAGGCACGGCGGGAAGGAACTGCGCCTTATCCTCGTTTCGCAGCCGATTTTGGGGAACGCGGCGCTTTTTAAAGGCGGAGCGCTCTTCATAGAAAAGGCGGACCTTGCCCTTGATGAAACCGAAATACGCGCCTATTTCATGCGGGCGGGGATTTCCTTGGAAATACAGCAGGCTAAGGCCGTCCGTCAAAATACGGAGGGCTGGATCGCCGCGGTGTATCTTACGCTTTTGCGCTATGACGCGGAAAAATGCGCGGACGTTTCCGAGCAGGATATCGACAGCCTTATGCGCGAAGTAGTTTGGGAGAGGCTTAGCGAGGAGGCGCAGCGCGATCTTCTCCTGCTCGCCCCCTTTTCGCGTTTTACAAAACAACAGCTCCTGTTTATGAGGGGGCTTGAAGAACTGCCTCCCGCCTCTTGGCAAACGCTTAGCTGCCGCGGCTTCATACGAAATGACGCGGGGCGGGGGACTTATGCGCCGCATGCCATACTCCTTGCGTTTTTGAGAGGGCTGTTTGAGGAACAAAGCCCTGCGTATAAAAAATACGTTTGGACGCGTGCGGGAGAATGGAACGAAAAGATCGGGAATAAGCTCGCGGCATTCAACTGTTACTATGAAGCGCGCGACTACGAAAGCCTTCTTTCGATTGATTTAAAGGACGTGGAGATCCACACCGAGTCGGACAACGCCGTTTTCGCCATCGAGGATATCCTGCAAAGCTGCCCCGAGGACGTCAAACTTCGCCATCCGATGACGCTTCTGTCGCTTGCCTACAAGCTCTTTGCCGCGGCACGGTTCGAGCGCTTTATGCGCCTTTGCGGCGAGATCGAATCGATTATTCCAAAGACTGCGTTTAGCGCGGAGGAGAAAAACCGGCTGTTTGGCGAACTCGCCATGCTCAGAAGCTTTTTAGTCTTTAACGACATTGAGAAGATGAGCGAGCAGCACAGGCTTGCCTATTCGCTTATCGGCGGTCGTGCCAGGATGGTGGATACCTCCACCCCGTGGACGATGGGCTGCCCGTCGGTTTTATATATGTTCCACAGCACCGTAGGCAGGCTCTCGTACGAACTCAGCTGCATGGAGCGTTGCCTGCCCGATTATATCCGCCTTGCCGAAAACCACGGCAGCGGGGCCGATTTCCTTATGCGCGCGGAGATGCTTTATATGAATATGCGGCTTGCAGAGGCGGAGGTATCGGGGCTTCGCGCCGCGTATACCGCCGAATCTGCGGGACAGAGGAGCGTCGTGTTGTGCGCGGGCTTCCTTCTTGCGCGCATCGCGCTAGGGAACGGGGACTTTGCCGCGTACGCTTCGGCCCTGACGCTTATGGAGCGAAGCATTACAGCCGGGCCGCCCTCCATGCGCGCGGCGCATGAGCTCGCTATGGCGCATCTCCATTTTTTGACCGGCCGCCCTGAGGAGGTTGCCGACTGGTTGAAAAGGGCTGATTTCAACGTAAAGGGCCTGCTTGCGCCGGCCGTCGCTTATGCCAAAACGCTCCATCTGTATTTTTGCTTTCAAACGGGGGACTATAAAAGGCTCTATAGCCTTAGCCCTGTGTTTCTCGCGCACTTTGAAGCGCAGCGTGTGCTGCTGCCGCAGATCTATACGGAAATCCTTCTTTCCTGCGCGCATAAAAGGGAGGGCGCTGTGATAAGCGCGAAGGCCCATATGGAGCGCGCGCTTTTTTTCGCTTTGCCGGACGGGCTGATCGCCCCCTTTGCGGAGCTTAGCGCGGATGCGCCGGGAATTTTGAGCCTTTTGCCCCACGAGGCGGAATCTGCCCAACTTCGCGGGCTCGGCGCCGCCATAGAGCGCGGCAGGGCGCGTATCAAAGCCGAAGCGTACAAAGATAAAAGCCCTTACGCGCTGACCGCGCGCGAGCATGAGATCGCCGCCTTGGCGGCACAGCGAAAAAGCAACATCGAGATCGCCGAACTCGCCTGCATTTCGGTCGCCACCGTGCGCACGCATCTGAGGACGGCGTATAACAAGATGGGCATTGACACCAACTCCAAAAAAAAGCGCAATCTGCTGGAACAAAGGCTGGAGATTCCGTAAACTCATCCCTCAAAGATGAGGCGGTGCGAAAAAGCTCTTTATATAATAATGAACAGCGGGCTTTTTTAAAAGCGCAGCAATTTCTTTTGGGGGAAGCAATGGATGAAAAAGAGTTTTGTCGTGCTGCTCGGCCTTATTTTGGCCGCCGGCATGCTGGCAGGCTGCGGTCCGAAAGAGACCGCAGGTCCCGCCAATTTCAACGTGACCGTAACGAACAGTTCCGGCTACATCTTCAACGAATTGTACGTATCGCCCACCGCCGCGAATTCGTGGGGGGACGACCACTTAGGCAGCACCAGCGTCCTCAAAAACAACGGCTCTTTCACGATCACGCTCGATAAGTATGATTTCGACAACTTCGATATCAAGGTGTTGGACGAGGACGGCGATACCTACATATTCAGCCGCGTTCCCCTTGCCGAGGGGGTCGAAGTGGCGATCTCCTTCTCCGACGGCCTCATCGCCACGGTGACGGGGGCGGACCGCGCGCAAAGCACCGTTTCCGGCACGCTCAACAGCGGCGATTCGGGCGATGTGGCCGATCAAAGCGACCCGGACGATACGGTCGACATGAGCGGGGAGTTCTCTTTTACCATCTATAACGAGTCCGACTACGAGGTATATGCGGTCTACATGATGCCCGCCTATACCGACGGCGACGGCGTAGATATCCTCCCTTCCACGCTTGGCGCGGGCGAGTCGTATACGTTCACGGCTTCCGTCGCGGGTACGGATTATGAAGGCATTGAAGATTGGACGCTCCAAGTCGTAGACGTGGACAATGACGTAAGCGCGTTCTACGAGGTGTTTAACCCCTGGCTTTTGAACTATGTGGACATCACCTGGGATTCCGCGAACGGCGGTTACGCCTGCGAATTCAACTACCGCTGAGCGTAGAATTTTTGTAGGATATACTGTGGGGCCGGCCTGTGTGCCGGCCCTTTTCTCATCTGAAAACCGTGCAGCCGGCGACTCGGCCCGACATTATAGCGGTGATTTTTCGCGCTGCGCCGCAACACCGGGCGTGTTTCCTGCTATAATGTAGAAAGAGCGGTGATTTTTCGGGAATGGGGAGGAGCATATGGAACCCATCGTACATGTTGCCTTGAAGGACGCAAAGGCCGTAAGTAAAAGCGAGCATGCGGGGTATGCGTACATAAAACGCGAGATCGTGCCGGTCCGCGAAAAGAAGGGCTTATCCGTTTGCGTGTATGAAATACCTCCACAAAAAGCCGCGTATCCATATCATTACCATATGCAAAACGAAGAGGTGTTTTATATCCTCAGCGGGTGCGGACTCTTAAAAGCGCCCGAAGGCGAGAGGCCGGTATCGGCGGGCGATTTCCTGTATTTTCAGGCGAGCGAAAGCGGCGCGCATAAGCTTATCAACGCTTCCGAAACGGAACCTCTCATCTATATCGATTTCGATACCAATTGCCCGCTCGACGTTGCGTTTTACCCGGATTCTAACAAGGTCGGCATCTTTGGGAAGGGTTTAAAGCAGCTCTACCGCGTGAAAGACCAGGCGGAGTATTACGACGGGGAATAACGGGCGGCGGCACATTCCTGCGGGCACAACCCCTTCGGCCGCGTGAATATATCGTCTGGCGTTGGGGCTGCGCCTGCATTTATTTGATCTGCGGCATGCACTGATGCATGAACGCGGCGGCAAGTAAACGAACTTACCCGACTTACTTCCCTTCCAGCCCGATGAACGTGTGCTTAAAGTCCTTGCAGAGATGCTGTGCGGCGGTGCGGCCGGTGGTGAGCGCTACGGGCGTTCCCCCGGGGTTCATGAGCCGCTGCCCGGCAAAGTACAGGTTTTTGACGCTTTCGGATTTGCAGGGATAGGCGGCGGGCGCCGCGCCTGTCGGGGAAACAGACATCCACGAGCCCCTGTAAGAGCTTAGATAGCGCTCGTAAGTGAGTGGGGTGGCAACGTCCCATACCGCGATTTTGCCTGCCGTTTGCGGGAATTTGCGTGCAAGAAGGCCGATATAGCTCTCTGCAAGCTTTTCCTTTTCGGCCCGATAGGAGCCGTTTTGCTTGGCGGCCTTCCAAAAATCGTAGGTGTCGCCCGTCAGGACGCAGGTCAGCGCCGTGCGGCCGTCGGGCGCGTAGCCCGAATAGCCTGCGTAATTGCACAGGTTCACAACGGACTCCTGCCTGCCGCCGCAGAAAAAGGGTTCGTCCGGCACAAAGTGGAGGCGCTCGGGGAGCTCTGAAAGATCCGCTTCGACGCCGAGCGCGATGAAGGTATTGAGAAGCGGTTTTGTGTTTTCGCGCATGCGCTTCATCCACGGTTCGTCAAGCGGCGGGGCGAACAGCGTGTCGACCGCCGTGCGCGTATCCTGCGTTACGATGACCGCGTCCGCATTTGCGCTCGTGCCGTCGGCAAGCTCCACGCCGGTGGCCCCGCCGTTTTGCATAAGCACGCGGGCAACTTTTTGGCTGTAAACGATTTTGCCGCCCAAACGCTCAAAAAGCGCCGCCATGCGGCGCGTCATAGCGAGGGAGCCGCCCTCGGGATAGCCGCCGTCGCCTCCCGTGAGGGTAGCGATGGTGAACACGAGCCCTGTGGCGCTCTGTTCGGGGCCGATGGCGCTTTCCAAAAGCAACCGTATCGCGGGGCCTTGAAAGCGGGCCGCGTATTCTTTCACGGTGACGGAAGCATAAAACATCATCCGCGGCACGGCGCGAAGCGTTTTATAAAGGCCAGGGAGAGAGAACGCCGTTTTCTCGCGCGTTTTTACGCCACGCACATTGGAGACGGGCATGGAGACGTTTTCAAACTTCTTGATATCGTCGCAAAGCGCGTTGATTTCCCCCTCGTCCTCGGGCGAGATATTCAAGAAATGCGCACGGAGCTTTTCCGCGTCGCGATACAGGCAAACTTCTGTCCTCTCGTAGTCCAGCACAAAAAATGGGTCGCGATACAGGATGTTCACCGTGTCGTCGAGCGCGCCCACCTCGCGCCAAAGCCGATACAGCGCAGTTTTCGGCGACGAGCCGGTGAGCCAGTGCATGCCGCCCTCAAACAGATAACCCTTTCGCCGCCAACTCGTAGAGGCGCCGCCCGGCAAGCTGTGGCTTTCATAGATCACGGCGTCAAAACCGCTCCTTTGCGCGTAAATGCCCGCCGCCAGCCCGGCGATGCCCGCGCCGACGATGATCACATTTCCCATATGCTCCTCCGATAAAAGAATATAAAAACATTCGCCGTTGAAATAAAAAATTCCTGCGGCGGCCTTGTATTCCTGCTATACTAAAGAGCAAATCGGTTAACCGGAATAGAGAGGAAGTAAAACCGTGCTAAACCGCGCGTTCTATTTGCAAAACGGCGTCGATCTCGCGAGGGCGCTCATCGGCAAGGTGCTCGTGCATGAAACGCCCGAGGCCGCGCTGAAGGGCCGGATCGTCGAGACGGAAGCGTATATGGGTGCTTTTGACGCGGCGGCGCATTCCTACAGGGGCAACCCCTTCGGCCGCGTGAACGTGCAATATAGCGCGGGAGGATATGCTTATATTTATTTGATCTACGGCATGCATTGCTGCATGAACGTGGTGGCGAACGAAAAAAACGTGCCCGAGGCGGTTCTGATACGCGCGCTTGAGCCTGTTTCGGGCATAGAGCAGATGAAGATCCATCGTAAAACCGACGCGGTCAAGGCGCTTTGCTCGGGCCCGGGCAAGCTGTGTCAGGCCATGCGCATCACAAGGGAACAATACGGGCTCGACCTTTGTGCTCCTCCCCTGTACATCGAGGAAGCGGAAGAGGAACGCATTTTTTCTATCGGCGTCACAAGGCGCATCAACGTGGATTACGCGGGGGAGGCGGCGCTTTACCCTTGGCGCTTCGTGGAACTCGAAAGCCCGTATTTAAGCAAAAAGGTAAAGCCGGAGGAGCTTATTTTATCCCGCTAATTTACCGCGATCCGTTCCTCAAACCACGGGGCCATATCCTTGCCCGCCGCTTCGGAGAAGGCGGCGATCAGATCGCTTCCCTTCGCGTTTTGGTAGCTGTGCTCGCCTATGTAGTTTTGCAGCGCGTCATAAAATACATCTTCGCCGACCGATTCGTAAAGCTCGCGCATCATATGCGCGCCGTAAGCGTAGATCACATAAAAGTAATCCGAAGTGCCGTCGGGGAAGCTTGAAAGCGGCGCGTCAAGGCGGAACGTCCTTTGGTAGCTTTCGAAACCCTGAAAGGTTTGGTTCCACAGCGACGTATAAATTTCGTCCTGCGTTGTTTCGCGGATGAATTCGAAGCCCAAAAAGTCCACGAGCGATTCGTCCACCCAGGGCTCCTTGAGCTGGTCGCTGCCGACGATGCCGTAAAACCACTGGTGCGCCACCTCGTGCGCTACGGTCATAGCTGTATATTGCTGTATCTTCACCGATCCGCTGAGGAGCGACGCGTCGATCATCACAAGGCCGGGGTATTCCATGCCGCCGCCGGTATCAAAACCGACCACACACAGTCGTCCGTAGGGATAGGCGCATAGCTTTTCCGAGAAAAACCGGAGCGCGTCCGCGCCGCTTCCTGCGGCGAATGTGGCTCCCTTCTGCGTATCCGATATGCCCACGACTTCCACGCCGTTCACTTCCCGCATTGCAACATATGCGTTTTTTTGCAGCGAAAACGCAAAATCCCGCACCCCGCGCGCCGCGGCGAGCACGGTCGTTATGCCGTTTTCGGTCTTTTCCTCCTCCACGCTCCCCGTGCAGGCGAGCGCATAGGCCTCGGGGACGGAAATGGAAACGCGGTAATCGGCGACCTCGCTGTAAAAGCTGTCGCCCTTCAAGTAATATGCATCCGCGCGCCACGCGCCGGACTCATAGACCGCCGCGATGGGGATGGAATTGCCGAACATGAAGCGTCCGTCGCCCGCGCCGAAGCGGTTGTCCGTCTTGGGGATCCGTATGATGTATTCGATATAGATCGGCGCGTTTTCACCCGTCTTCAGCTCATGCGCAAGAGGGATCGTCAAATGCGCTCCGTCGGCGCTCAAAGTATAGTCCGCGTCGAGGCCGTCCACGGTCACCGTTTCAAGCGCAAGGCAGTCTTCGCTGACGGCGTTGGGGAAAAGGTTCATCACGACCGTGAAAAGGCTGTCCGCGTAGCGGTTCACATAGGTGAGCCGAAGCTTGCCCAAAAGAAGCTCTTCTTTGGCGTCCACCGTGATGACCGCCTCGTATAGGCTCAATGCTGCCTGCTCGGGGCTGTGTGCGGGCGTTTCGCTTGCCGCGGGGGAAACGGAGGAGGCCGGGCTTTCCGAAACGGAAGAAGGGCTTTCTAAACCGGCAGGGGAGGCGGTCGTTTCCGCATCGGGCGGAGCCGCTTTATCAAACGGCCGCCAAATCAGGAGCACGGCGAGCGCCGCGGCGAGAAGCGCCGCTATGACGATGAAAATACGAAGCCGCCGCTTTTTCTTTTCGCGCAGAGTGCTCATAATGCCCTCCGAAAAATTGTTGTGATGTTGTATGGATTATATCATAAGAATCCTGCTTACGGATATTTACTTATATGCCATTCACACCCCCGTTCGTGCTATAATGGTCTTATTAAGGTAAGGGGAGCCGACCCTCTAAACTCTGCGACCTAAAAACTGCTATTTTGGATGCAGGTCGCGAAAGAGGAGGGAGTCGTAACGTCCGGCGAAGCCGGAGCCTCTTGGGCCGAGGACTGTGGCCTAGCGTGTGGTTCTACGGCGACTGACGATGACAAAGACATGCGCCGAACCGGCAGTTTTGGGGCGCAGGGGTTTGACTCCTTTTACCTTTTCGGAGGAGCCTTATGCAGTTTCTTTTTAACCGCGAGTCGGCGCTTTTTTTGAGCACGCCCGTCGAAAACCTGTTTCTTCTGGAATACATGCCACAGGCGCCGGAAGGGTATGTGAAGGCGTATCTTTACGGGCTTGCACTTTGCTATCACCGCGCGCTATTGAGCGAGGAGATGGGCGCGGCGCTTCAAATGGGCGGCGAAGAGCTTGCTTGCGCGTTTTTGTACTGGCAGACGAAGGGCTTTGTTACGGTTGTTTCATCCGAGCCGCTGATCGTGGAATTTAAAAACATCGAGTACGCGCACACCTCGGGCGCAAGCGACAGCGCCGCCCTCACGCGCCGCTACAGCGAGCTTTTATCGGGCATACAAAGCGTGCTCGGCGCGCGCATGCTTACGGGCCCGGAACTGAGCCGCGTCTACGACTGGCTCGAGGTGTTCGGTTTTACCGAGGCGGCGGTGCTGCTTCTTGTGAACCATTGCGTAAAGCAAAAGGGCGAGCGCGTGAGCATTAAATATATGGACGCCGTGGCCCGCTCCTGGGCGGACGATGGCATTTTGACCGCCGAGGCCGCCGAGGAATACCTTGCCCAATACGACGAAATAAACGGTGGCGCGCAAAAGCTCCTGAAGCGCTGGCGCGCGGGCAGACGCCCCACCGAGGACGAGCTGAAACTCTATAAAATCTGGACGAACGAATGGGGCTTTGACGAAAACGCCATCCTCGCCGCATGCGCCGAGATGACGGGTGCGGCGAAGCCGTCGTTCAAATATCTCAACTCTATTTTGGAAAGCTGGCGTACGGGCGGAACGCTTACGGCGCAGGACGCACAGGAGCGCATGCGCGCGCGCGCAGCGGTCACGGAGCTCGCGCGATTGGCATTTTCCCGCGCAGGGCTCAAGCGGGCCCCGACGGGCGATCAGATCGACCAGATCGAGCGCTGGCATACAAACTTTCATATGGACGCGGAGCTTATTTTGTTCGCGGCGGACTGCGCCTTAAGCGCGTCCTCCCCATTTATGAAAATGCGAAAGCTCATTACCGAGTGGCATGAAAACAGCGTGGCTACCTTAAACGCCGCGCGGGAGGCGGTGGAAGGTCAAAAGCGCGAAACGGGCGGGAAGACCCCCCGGGCGCTCGACTTCCCGCAGCGCAAGTTTAGCGCCGACGACCTGAAGCATATCGGTATAGACTTGACGGATGAGGAATGAGGGGAAAACCGTGACGTTACGCGAGCTTACTTACGAATATGCGAGACTCCGCGAACGGGCCTTTGCCGAGCGCGACGAGCGCGCGCGCGCGGCGTATGCCGCCATGCCGCGCTTAAAGGAGATCGAGGACGAGCGCCGCCAGGCGGCGTTTTCGCTGGGCGAAAGGCTTTTACGCGCCTCCGACCCAGAGCGCGAGCGCGAGGCCGTAAACGGCGCGGTCGTGCGGCTCAACGAGGAAGAGGCGGCGCTTTTGGAGATGAACGGCCTTAAAGCGGATTATTTAAAACCGCATTTTCAATGCGAGCTCTGCTCGGATACCGGCTATGTGGGTGACAGGGAAAAAACCATGTGCACCTGCATGAAGCGAAGGCTTGACTCGGGCCGTTTCGAAAAGTCGCACATCCACCCCGGCGAGCGTTTCGAGACATTCCGCACCGATATTTTCCCCGACGAACCGCAGAAAAAGCTTACGCTCCGCGCAAAAAAGATTTGCGAGAGCTTTGCGGACGTGTTTCCCGGCAACGCGCCGAAAAGCCTGCTTCTCACGGGCAACTCGGGCCTTGGAAAAAGCTTCTTATTGAATTGCATCTCCAACCGCGTATATGAGCGCGGCTACGGCGTGTACAAGCTCACCGCTTACAACCTTATCGAAACGGTGATGCAGAGCATCCGATCGGGCGGCGGGATGCCGGATTTCCTTTCGCCGGAGCTTCTCGTCATCGACGACCTCGGCACCGAGCAGATGATCAAAAACATCACCTGCGAAACGCTGTTTTCCATCGTCAACGAGCGGCAGTCGGCCGATAGGGCCACGCTTGTCGCAACCAACCTGAGCTTGGAAAAGCTTATGGAGTTTTACGGCGAGCGCCTGTTCTCGCGCCTCATCGCCCCGCGGCAGTGCGCGGTGCTGAAGCTCGAAGGCGCGAATCTGCATATTGCGATGTGGCCATGAAAAAGGAAAAACATTTCGTGGCGGCGGATGCTCCTCACAAAAAGGCCGAGGATGTTTTTGCGACGAAACAGGCGGTCGTGACGGCCGCGCTTCTTTTGGGCGCGCAGCTCGTGATCTACACCGGGGTGAAGCCCGTTGTGGAGCGGCTGCCAAAGATCGATTTAAGCCTGCCGATCGACGCGGTCATCCCGTATGTCCCTTTTTTCTTCCTGCCGTATCTTCTCTGCTTCGCCTACTGGGCGCTGATGTATATCTATATCGCGGGGCTTGATGTACGCCGCAGAATAAATCTTACGGCGGCCGCGCTTTGCTCGTCGGTGCTGTTCGGATTGCTTTTTATGCTGATCCCGACAGAGATGGCCCGCCCGGAGGACCCGGGAACGGGCTTTTTCGGTCTTCTTGCCAAAATCGCTTATTCTGCGGACAGCCCTGTCAACCTGTTCCCGTCGTTTCACTGCTTCGCAAGCTATCTGTGCTTCATCGGCGTGCGCGGCGCGAAGGAGGCGAGCATCTGGCTTAAGATCGCCGCGTTTCTTGCGGCTCTTCTTACATTTGCCTCCACCATGCTTGTGAAGCAGCACTATTTTGTGGATTTCATCCCCGCCGTGTTCATCGCGGAGCTTTTCTGGCGCTTGTCACTAAAAACAAAGCTGTATCTGCCGTTTGGGCGCTTTTTGGAGCGCATTTTTTCGCTTTTCAAACTGGGAGGAGAAACCGTATGAAGGTTGCCTATGTCTGCGAGTCCTGCGGCGCGGTGAGCCCGGTCAAAACCGCCTCTTACAAGTGCGCCTGCGGTGGCTTGTATCGTCTTTCCTACAAGAAAAAGCGCGTCGATTTTCAAGAGACCGTCATTTCCCGAGAAATATCGCTCTTCAAATATGCCGATGCGCTTCCTTTCGACAAGGCTGAAAAGCCATGGCGTGAAATGTCGATGGGTGAAGGAAATACGCCGCTTTTGCAGATTCATAAATCGTTATACTGTAAGCCGGATTATTATATGCCGACCCTCTCTTTTAAGGATCGCGGCGCGGCTGTGCTCATGACGGCGGCAAAAACGCTCGGCGTGAAGGAAGCGGTAGCGGACTCCAGCGGTAACGCGGGTACGTCTATCGCGGCCTACGGTGCGCGCGCGGGTATTTTATGCCACATATTTGCGAGTGCCGCCACCTCAAAAAAAAAGCTCGAACAGATAAAAGCGCACGGGGCAGAACTCCACCTTATCGACGGAAGCCGGGAGGATGTGGCCCGTGCGGCGATTGCCTTCGTTGAGGAGCGCAGTCTCTTTTACGCGAGCCATATCTTCAACCCGTTCTTTTACGAGGGAACAAAGACCTACGCGTATGAAGTGTTCGAGCAGCTTTCCTTTTCCGTGCCGGATGTGTTTTTACTGCCTGTAGGCAACGGCACGCTGGTATTGGGGGTGTACTTGGCGCTCACGGAGCTTCGCGAGTGGGGATATATCGACCGGATGCCAAAAATACTCGCGGTGCAGGCCTCGGGCTGCGCGCCTGTCGAAAGGGCATTTTCGCGCGGCGAAGCGGAGGTAAGCGCAGTCGAAAACACGGGAACGGCAGCGGAGGGTATCGCTATAGCCGCACCCGTACGGGGCAAGGATATTTTAAGCGCCGTGCGGGAAACGGGCGGAAGCGTGCTCGCCGTGACGGATTCGGAGATACTCTCGGCACGCGCCGAACTTGCGCGCATGGGCCTTTACGTGGAAACGACCTCGGCCGCGAGCTATGCGGCGTATTTGCGCTTAGAGAAGGAGACGCGCATAAAAGAAAAAACCATCGTTTTGCCTCTGTGCGGCGCAGGACTGAAGGGCTGAAAATAATCGACAGCTTTTTGAAAAAACGCACCGGAACAGCGCTTCGAATAACATCGACTTTTGTCGAAGCGGGGGCGAATCTGTTGCATGCATACGGGAAATATGTTATATTAATTTTTACCTTAGGGGAGGGGAGGACTCACGGTGACATATGGTCGTGATCCTGCTAACGTCCTCAGAGCTATAGGCATGTACCCGAAGTATAAGGGTTATGCCTATGTACATTATATCCTCGCGCTGACGCAGCAGCGGCAGGAGTATCTGTATCATCTGACGACGCAGCTGTATCCCAGGGTCGCGCAGCGTTTTGACGTGACCCAGGCCTCTGTGGAACGAAACATCCGCTTTGCTATCAAGCGCACATGGGAAAGCGGGAACAAGACGGAATTGCGGCGTTTGTTTTGCGTTTATGACGTTAAATGGATACCCACGAATTCCGAATTCATCTCGGTCCTTACGGAGGTCATCATCAACGACCGCATGAAAGACGGTGTCCAGATCGCAATGCATATTTGACTGAGGGTATTTTCCGTATCTTTCCAAAAGTGCCCGCAGCGGCCCGTGCGCAGGCTGAGCGGGTATTTTTGTTGTCGCGCGCAAGGCTTGCGAGCCAAGCGCCCGAGGGTCGCGGCGGCGGGTTTTGCGCGGTTTGCCTAAAATGCTTTGCATTTCCGGGCGGCAAACCGCGCAAGGAAAGAAAAGCTCCGCTTTTCATCCGTTTCGGCGTGCGCAAGGCCGTAGGCCTCGGCCCAAAGGGCTCCGGCTGTGCCGGACGCGCATGTCGCCGAAGCCGGAATAAATTAAGGGGCTGCGGCCCCTTAATGATCTCCCTGAACTTCGGGGGCTTTGGCCCCGGACCCCCCGGAACGGCTTAGCCGTTCCGCAAGGATGTGTGCGCGTATTGTTTCTGGTGTAGAGCAAGAGCTCTGCCCTTGCCGCGTGTTATTATTAAGGCCTTGTATCCCTGTAGGGGCGGATATCTTGACCGTTCCGTGATGACTCATAAACCACCGTGCATGAACGCGGATATATCGTTTCTATTGTAGAGCAAGAGCTCAGCCCTTGCCACAAATCTACGCTCGGCAGGCCAGAACTCTTGCTCTACACACTTCTCTCAAAAAAATCCAACATCCCCCCTTGACGCTGCGGCAAAACTGCGTTATAGTTAGTTACATGAGTAGCTAACTGATTGACAAGCGAGGTGAATGCATTGCGAGAACTGACGGCGGAGAGGCCTATTTTCATACAGATTGCGGAAACGCTGGAGGACGCCATCCTTTCGGGAGCTCTTAGCGAGGAGGCGCAGGCGCCGTCCACCACGGAGATTTCCGTGCGGTACGCCATCAATCCCGCGACGGCGCTTAAGGGCGTCAATCTGCTGGTGGAGCGGGGCATCCTGTATAAAAAAAGAGGGCTCGGCATGTTTGTGGCTCCGGGGGCTGCGCGAAGGGTCGCGCAGAGCAGGAAGGAAGGGTTTATGGAGGAGTATGTTTTAAAGCTGATTTGCGAAGCGAAAAAACTCGGCATTTCGGAGGAAGATATCCTCGAAATGGTCAGGAAAGGATATGCGCATGAACGGGATTGAACTACGCGGCGTTTGCAAAAACTACGGCGCGACGCAGGCGCTCAAGGGCGTGAGCATGACGTTTGAAGAGGGCAAGATCTACGGCCTCCTCGGGCGAAACGGCGCGGGGAAGACCACGCTTCTCAACATCGTCTCAGGAAGGCTTTTCTCAAGCTCCGGCGAGGTGAAAATAGACGGGCAGGACCCCGTCAACAGCGACCAGGCGCTATGCAAAGTGTACATGATGGGCGAAAAGAACCTGTACCCCGCAAGCATGCGCGTGAAAGAGGCGATCAAGTGGGCGGGTGAATTTTTGCCGGACTTCGATACGGGGCGAGCTCATGCGCTTGCGGAAAGGTTTTCTCTGCCGCTTCGCTCCAAGATCAAGGCGCTTTCCACGGGCTACGGCTCCATTTTTAAAATCGTGCTGGCGCTTTCCACTTCCGCGCGCTACCTTTTGCTCGACGAGCCGGTCCTGGGTCTGGATGCGAACCACCGCGACCTTTTTTACAGGCTGCTCCTTGAAGATTTCTCCGAGAAGGGCCGCGGCGTTATCATCTCCACGCACATCATCGAAGAGGTGCAGCATCTCGTGGAGCGGGTCGTCATTCTCCATAACGGCGAAATACTGCGCAATGCCGACGCGGAAGCACTCATGGCCGGAAGCTATTCGGTGACTGGCGCGGCGGGAGCCGTGGACGCTTTTGCTCTAAACCGCGAGCTCCTGGGAAGCGATTCGCTCGGCGGCATCAAGACCGCATACCTCATGGGCGAACCGCCCGAGAGCCTGCCCGAACAGCTGGAGCTCGGCAAGCCCGATCTTAAGCGTTTGTTCATCAAGCTTACCGGCGAAAAGGAGGGGAACGGAATATGAAGCTTCGCGCAAGCTTGAAATTTCAGCTCAACAGCTGCTTTAAGTCGGCAGCATGGTTTTACGGCATCGTGCTGGTTGCCGATATGGGCATTGCGATGACCAAGTCCTTTATAGGGGACAGCCTGCGCATTTCAGGCATGGATTTTACCACCGTCATCTTTGCGTTCGTGCTTGGCTTGAACGTCTATCGGGAATCGTTTCGCATGATGGCCGCCAACGGCAGGACGCGCCGCACGGCGTTTACATCCATCGCGCTTACCGGGCTCATCCTCGCTGCCTGCATGGTCGCGCTGGATATGCTTTTGGAGCCCGCTTTCAGGCCGTTTTTTGACGAGTACAACTCGATCTATGCTATGTTGTACGGAAGTGCGCAATCCGTTCCCGAGATCCTCGTCGAGTACGTTTGGCGCGTGGCGCTCTATAGCATCGTGATCCTGACGGGCGTATGGCTCAACGCCTTATATTATAGGCTGAGCAAGCCCTGGAAGATCGGTGTGTCCGTAGGCGTACCGGTTCTGTTGTTCGTGGTGCTTCCCATCGTGGAAGAGAACTATACGAATTATAAAATTACGACTCCATTGAGCAGGGCTATCGAGTACATGTTCGGCTTTGGCGGCGCTTCTCCTGACCCCGCGATGTTCTGCTTATGGGGAATGGTACTTGCACTCGCCGCCGCAGGCATCCTCTGGGCCTGTATGTACCGGGCGGAAATTAAGGAATAAAAAACAATTAAGCATTGAGACCGTCGCTTGTGCGACGGTCTCGATGTTTGGCATTTATAATTTATAAGGGATCACTTGCGTGACTCTGCAATTGCAACTGCCACCGCGACGGTCGCGCCGACCATGGGGTTGTTGCCCATGCCGATGAGGCCCATCATCTCCACGTGCGCCGGCACGGAGGAAGAGCCCGCAAACTGGGCATCACTATGCATGCGGCCCAATGTATCGGTCATGCCGTAGGACGCGGGGCCGGCCGCCATGTTGTCGGGATGCAGCGTCCTGCCGGTGCCGCCGCCCGAGGCCACGGAAAAATATTTTTTGCCGTTCTCATTGCACCACTTCTTGTAGGTGCCTGCGACGGGGTGCTGAAAGCGGGTGGGGTTGGTGGAGTTGCCGGTGATGGAAACCTCCACCTGCTCGTGACGCATGATGGCCACGCCCTCGTTTACGTCGTCCGCACCGTAGCAGCGTACCTTCGCGCGGTCGCCGTCGGAGAAGGCGTTCGTCTTTACGATCTTGAGCTCGCCGGTGTAATAGTCGTAGTCGGTCTCCACATGCGTGAAGCCGTTGATGCGGCTTATGATGTAGGCGGCATCCTTGCCAAGGCCGTTCAAAATGACCTGCAAGGGCTCCTTGCGCACCTTGTTGGCGGTCTTGGCGATGCCGATGGCGCCTTCGGCGGCGGCAAAGCTTTCGTGGCCCGCGAGGAACGCGAAGCAATGGGTATCCTCCCTCAAAAGCATGGCGCCGAGGTTGCCGTGGCCAAGGCCCACGGCGCGTTGGTCGGCGACGGAACCCGGGATGCAGAACGCCTGCAAACCTTCGCCGATGGCCTCGGAGGCCTCTGCGGCGGTTTTTACGCCCTTCTTCACGGCGATGGCAGCGCCCAAAGTGTATGCCCAAACGGCGTTTTCAAAGGCGATGGGCTGTATGCCCAATACGATGGAGCGTACGTCGACGCCCATCTTCAAAAGCATATCGTTCGCCTGCTCAAAGCCCTCGATTTTGTACTTGGCCATGACGGGCTCGATCTTCTTGATCCTTCTTTCGTAACCTTCAAAGCTGACCATTGCTGCCTCCTTACTGCTTGCGCGGGTCGATGACCGTGACGGCCTCCGCAAAGCGGCCGTAGGTACCGATGTTCTTCTCGTAGGCTTCTTTGGGGTCGACGCCCTTCTTGATGGCGTCCATCATCTTGCCGAGGCTCACGAATTTATAGCCGATGATCTCGCCGTTTTTATCGAGGCCGATGGCAAGCACATAGCCCTCCGCCATTTCGAGGAAGCGCGGGCCCTTTTTGAGGGTGCCGTACATGGTGCCGATCTGCGACCTCAGGCCCTTGCCGAGGTCCTCGAGGCCTGCTCCGACGGGAAGCCCGTCCTCGCTGAAGGCGCTCTGCGAGCGGCCGTAAACGATCTGCAGGAACAGTTCGCGCATGGCGGTGTTGATGGCGTCGCATACGAGGTCGGAGTTGAGCGCCTCGAGTATGGTCTTGCCGGGAAGTATCTCGCCGGCCATGGCGGCGCTGTGCGTCATGCCGGAGCAGCCGATGGTCTCTATAAGGGCTTCCTGAATAATGCCTTCCTTGATATTGAGGGTCAGCTTGCACGCACCCTGCTGCGGCGCGCACCAGCCCACGCCGTGGGTCAATCCGCTGATATCCTTGATCTCCCGGGCCTTTACCCAGCGGCCTTCCTCGGGGATGGGAGCGGCTTCATGCCTTGCGCCCTTTGCGACGCAAAACATTTCTTCCACTTCGTGCGAATACTGCATGAAATACGTCCTCCTTGCATCTTTTTTACCGTATATAGTATATCACAGTAAAAACGCGCAAGGGAGCGGGTTTCGTCAGAATTTTCACGACTAGAAGGAGCCTCGGCTATAAGTTAAGGTAAGGTTCGACTCTCCTTACCTTGATATATATGCTTGAAGGAATTCTATGGTATAATCATAAAGTAAGGGGAGCCGAAGCGCGGGGGGGGGTCGACGCCTCTTGCTTTAGAAATAGGAATGGAGAGAAGCAAGTTATGTCGATGGCGTCGGGCGTCTTTTTTATCGTATCGCTCGTCATCTTAATCGAGCGCCTGCTCTTTGCGGGCGTTTTCGGCCTTGCCATCCCTGCTTACGCCGCCGTCATTACCTCGCTTTTCGGTTTTTTGCTCGCCTTTTTCCGTTCTTTGCAGATCAAGCGCCGTCCGCGCTCCAAAAACAAACTCAAAAAGCTTAGACGCGCGCGCACGCTCATGGCGCTCAACGTCATCGTATGCGTCGCCGCTGCCGCGATTTGGTTCTCAACGCTTATCCGGCTTCTTTAAGAGGGGTTTCAGGAGGGTTTGCTTATGACGCCTACGCTCGCACTGTCGATTTTGTTCGCTGCGGTTTCGCTCGTACACCTGTACGCATGTTTCACCGGCCGCAATAAGCTTCGCACCGTCACAAAACCCATGCTCATGCCGCTTCTTGCCGCGCTTTATCTCGTGAGCGCGGCGGAACCGCATTTTATGGTGGCCGCGGCGCTCCTTTTCGGCGCGGTCGGGGATGTGTTTTTGCTTCTCCCCGATAATCCGGTTTGGCTTGTCACAGGCGGCGCTTCGTTCGGGCTGGGGCATATCCTCTACATAGCCGCGTTTTTCCTTTATGCGGACGCGGCGAAACTTCCGGCGTACGGTATCGCGCTTATTTTGGCTTTCTTTATCGCGGCGGCCGCGATCGGATTCACGCGGCTCAAGCCGACCGTGCCTCAAAAGCTTCGCGGGCCGGTGCTCTTTTACATGCTCATTTTGTGCGCCATGGGCGCGGCCGCGACGGTGAGCTTTTTTGTAGAGCCGTCGGCCCGGCGCGCGCTTTTCCCGCTAGGAGCGATCTTATTCCTGCTGTCCGACGCGGCGCTCGCCCATTTTCTTTTCGTGCGTGAGAGCGAACGGAAGAATTTCGCCGTCATGGCGACCTATATCGCCGCGCAAACTCTGATTGCGGCAGGATTTATAATGGTATGAAAAACGCAAAGCTGAAACCTCTCTGCCTTTACGATATCCTCAGGGAAAAGACCGATGCGCAGCATCCCATGAGCGTGCCGGAATTGACGCAGGAGCTTATATCGCGCGGCGTGAACGCCGAGCGAAAGGGCGTTTACCGTGATATCGACGCGCTCGTGCAATATGGGGCGGATATCGTGCAAACTTCGCGCGGCTATTATTTGCGTGCGCGGGAGTTCGACGCCGTGGAGCTCAAGCTTCTTCTCAGAGCCGTGCGCGCGGCGCCGTTCATCAGCAAAAAAAGGGAAGCGGAGCTCATGAAAAAGCTCGCCGCGTTTTCGGGCGAGCACCGTGCCGCGGAGCTTGAACAGGGCGCGGCGCTTTGGTGTGAAAAGGCGTCGGACGACGTGCCTTTTCGTACGATGGAGATCGTCGGCGCGTGCATAGCCGCGTCCAAACAGCTTACCTTTTTGTTTGGCGGGAGCGAGGACAGGCGCGATACGCGCCGCTACCGCGTAAATCCCTATTTTCTTTTGAGCGTTTCGGGCGAGACGATCCTTGCATGCAATGCGGAGGGGGAACGCGGTTTAAGGGAATTTCCGCTTTCACGCATGAGCGGTGCGCGCGTGGAGATGGCGCCGCGCGCCCGTCTCGGCGACGTTTCAAATTATAAGGCGGGCCTGAGCGCGGAAGAATATTTCAGGAGGCGGCCAAAGTAGGTAAGAAAGTATAGCTGAATCAACCAAGGAACTTTTTCGGCTCCGCTTCGTGTTAGTTTATAGAAACAAAACATGAAAGGAGCCTGTTTTATGAAAAAACGCATCATAGCGGCCACGCTTTGTTTGGCGCTTTTTGCGGTATCCTTTTGGGGTTGTACGGCGGCGGGCGCGCAAAGCGCGGATCTAATGAAGGGCGTGAAAGCAAACCTCACGGAAGGGGGTATTCTCACGCCCGAGGACGCCGCCAAGTTGGCGGATTTTGGCGTGCGGCTCTTCCAAAAAAGCGCCGGGGAGGGCAAAAATGCGCTTCTGTCCCCTCTGTCCGTACTCTTAGCGCTCGGCATGACCGAAAACGGCGCGAAAGGGGAGACGCTAAAGCAAATGGAGACCATGTTCGGCCTGAGCGTAAAAGAGATGAACGAGAGTTTGCAAGCCTATTTGAACACGCTGCCCGCAGGCGAAAAATACAAGCTTAGCGCCGCCAACTCCATCTGGCTCAAGGATGAGGAAGGCTTTGCTGTGAAGCCGGATTTTTTACAGGTCAATGCGGATATCTACAGCGCGGGCATCTACAAAACGCCGTTTGACGAAGGGACGCTTAAAGGGATCAACTCTTGGGTCAGCAAGCATACGGACGGCATGATCGAAAACATACTCGATCAAATACCCGCCGATGCGGTGATGTATCTTGTGAACGCTCTCGCCTTTGACGCGGAATGGGAAACCATTTATAAGGATACGCAAGTTCGCGACGGCGTGTTTACCACGGAGGATGGAGAAAAACGCGACGTAAAGATGATGCATTCCGCGGAAGACAGGTATCTCCAAGATGAAAACGCGGCCGGTTTCCTCAAATATTATGCCGATCAAAAATACGCCTTTGCGGCGCTCCTGCCCGATGAAGGCGTAAGCGTGAGCGAGTACGCGGCGTCGCTCACGGGCGAAAAGCTCATGAGCATCCTCAAAAACGCCGAGGCGGTAACGGTGAACGCCACGATGCCGAAGTTTGAGAGCGAGTTTAGCACGGAGCTTGGCGATACCTTAAAAAGCATGGGCATGAGCGACGCGTTCGACGCCGGTCTTGCGGATTTTTCGGGCATCGGGACGTCCTCAAACGGCAACATTTTCATCAGCCGCGTGCTGCACAAAACCTATATAGCCGTGGATGAAAAAGGCACGAAGGCCGGTGCGGTCACCGCGGTGGAAATGGCGGAAGGCTCCGCGATGGAGCCGCAGGAAACAAGGACCGTCGTCCTCGACCGCCCCTTCGTATATTTGATCATCGATTGCGAAACCAATTTGCCGATATTCATGGGGGTGCTGATGGATACGGAGGCGTAACCACCCAGGCAAAGGCGTGGCAGCGGGTTCGGTGCCACGAAGGGGCAAAAAGGCGTCAGTGACGCCTTTTTAGAACCCCCGGGGTTTCGCTGGAGGCGAAACATCCTTGCATTATGCGTTGAAAGTGCTTAATGCGGCGGTCGCCGCACCCTGCTGTGCTTTTTCCTTGCGGCATTTATGTGCTCGGGAAGCACCTGAATGTGATCAAGTTGTTGTCGGGGTCTAAAAAACTCATGTTTTTTGCGCCCCATGGCCGTATTGTCGGCGGGGAAACGATTTCAACGCCGAGCGCTTTTAATCTTTCAAACTCCGCGTCAACATCGTTTACCGTAAATGCTATACAAATATTGTGCGGGTTAAATTTGCGCTCTGTCCCGTCGCTGTAAACGGTGAGCGTCGTCTCCTCTGAAAAAATAAACTGATGGACCGTATCGTTGCTGTTGTTATCGATATTGAACAGCATCTTATAGAAATTTGCCAATCGGACGACGTCGTTTGTCAGCAGGCATACTTCTCCAACTTTCATAGGCAATGCCTCCCCTTTTACATATTCCCTAACAATAAGTTTCTTTTGCCTCTTTTCTTTTCAAAGAAAAGAAGCGCATCCCTACAGCTTTATCCCCGTCCACTTCCCGCTCTTGAACCTTGCGGCGTTCAGGATAAGCCTTAGGAATTGGTCGGCGAAAAGGCCGAGCCAGGCGCCGATGAGCCCGAGGCCCAGCGGGTAGCATAAAAGCCATGAGAGCCCCGGGCGCACCGCGCCCACGCTCACAAGCGAGGAGACGGCCACGAAACGCGTGTCGCCCGCGCCGCGTAAACAGCCGGAATGACGACCTGCGAGGTCTGGGCGAGACTTGTCGCCGCGATGATGACCATGATATACGCGCCCATCATGATGATCTCCCGTTCATCCGTGAACAGCATGATGAACTGTTTTCGAAGCACGATGAAGACGGCGCTCAGCAAAAGCCCGCATACCATGGAGCAGCGCTGGGCGATGCTGCCGTAAACGCGGGCTAGATCAGGGCGCTTTGCGCCGAGGGATTGCCCCACGAGGCTTGTGGCGGCCACGCCGAAGCCGTCGCTCACGGCGAAGGAAACGTTATAGAGGTTCATGCAGATCTGATGGGTGGCGAATGGCACGGTGCCGAGGCGCGCCACCATCGCGGCATAGGTGAAAAAGCCCAGGCGTAGGAACGCCTGCTCCACGAGGGCGGAGGAGGCTACTTTGTAGACGCTCTTCATGGTGCTCTTTTCAAAATGCCATGTGCCGGAGTTTGCGCCTACGATGGAAAGCCCGCCGCGCGAGTGGTCGGAAACGACCGAGTAGAGCGCGAGAAGGAAGATCACGAGCGTGCTGAAAGCCGTAGAGACCGCGGAGCCGATGAGGCCTAAGCGCGGGAAAAACCATATGCCGTTGATGAGCAGATAGTTGAGTCCGAGGTTGACGAGGTTGGCGATGATGTTGGAGGTCATGGGTACCTTGGTGTTGCCGTAACCGCGCTGGGCGGCGTTGATGGTCATGCCGAGGCAGCCGAAAAACTGGCCGATCATCACGATGCGAAAGTATGTGATGCTGTCGCTTAGATACTCGCTTTGCGCCCCCGCCAAAATGAGAAGGTCGCGCGCAAAAAAGAACGAGCCCGCCACCACCAGCACCGAAAGCGCCATGGATACCATGAGCGACTGCTTGAGCGAGCGGCAGCAGCCCTTAATATCGCGCTCGCCCTTTCGTCGCGCGACGATGGCGGTCACGCCGGTATTGAGGGAGAGCAAAAACATCAGCATCAAAAACTTGGGCTGTGTGGTGACGCCCACGGCAGAGATGGCGCGGTCGCCCAAAACCCCCACCATGATGGTATCCACAAACCCGAGCATCACGTTGAGAAGGGACTCGACCATCGCGGGCCAGGCCACGTTCACGCAGTGCCCGTAACCCTCGCGAACGCTTACAAGCCCTCCCTGAACTTGGGAGGGCTTTATAAAGCTTTGCGGGTCAAACAGCTTTTGAAGGAACGCCCTCATAAGGTATCTTAGCCAGCTTTGATCCTGTTCCACGAGTCGTTATATACGTTGATAAAATCCCCAAGGTCATGGAAAAGCTCGCACTTGTCGAGGATGTCCTGCGGCGGGTTGTAGGTAGGGTTGTTTTTGTAGCTGTCGTCGAGCATGGCGAAGGCGGCGGCGTTGGGGGTGGAGTAGCCGATGTACTCGGTGTTGGCTTTGGCAACTTCCGCGTCGCATAGGAAATTGATGAACGCCTCGGCCTCCGCGGCATGCTTGGAGGTTTTGGGGATCACGATGTTGTCAAACCACAGATTGCTGCCGGTCTCGGGTATGGCGTAAGCGAGGTCTCCGTTGCCCTCCTCGGGGTCGGTGCACCACATGGCGTCGCCGGAGTAAACGACGGCCAATGCGCCGCCGCCGTTGATCATGGTATCCTTGATGGAATCGCCCAAGTAGGCGAGCACGAGAGGTTTTTGTGCGATGAGCGCCGCTTCCGCGTCGCGGATTTCGGACTCGTCGCGGGTGTTGAGGGAGTAGCCGAGCTTCATCAAAGCCACGCCGATGGTATCGCGGATGCTGTCGTACATGAGGATCTGCCCGGCATAGTCTTCATCCCAGAGTATATCCCAGCTCGTTACAGGTTCGTTTACCATGGTGGTGTTGTAAAGGATGCCCACCGTGCCCCACATATAGGGTACGGAATATTTGTTATCGGGGTCGAAATCGAGGTTCAAAAACCGCTCGTCGATGTTTTTGAGGTTGGGAATGTTGCCTTTATTGAGCTTGTGCAGCATGTCGTCCGCGATCAGCTTTTCGATGATGTAGTCCGACGGGAAGCATACGTCGTAAATGCTGTCGGTCGCGGTGAGCTTCACGAGCATTTCCTCGTTGTTGGCCATGGGCGTATAGTTGACTTTAATGCCCGTTTCCTCGGTGAATTGGCCGAGAAGGTCCTCGTCGATATAATCGCCCCAGTTGAGCACGTTGATGGTGACGGCGCTGTCGGAAGAATTCGTGCAGCCGACGAAGGGGGCGACGGCGAGGATGAGGGCTACAAGGAATGCAAACTTTTTCATGGGCGGTTTTCCTCCTTAACTTATTTGGCGATGAGCTTTTTATTTTGGATGGCGGCCGCGCGCTCCTCGCGGATGGATTTCAGGTTGACGACCAAAAGGAGCGTTACCACGGCGATGAACATCAGGGTACTCAGCGCGTTGATTTTGGGGCTTATGCCGCGGCGCGCCACGGAGTAGATGTAGATCGACAGGTTCTGTATGCCGTCTGTGGCGAACCAGCTCACCACGAAGTCGTCGAGGCTCATCGTAAACGCGAGGATGAAGCCCGAGACGATGCCCGGCATGATGTCGGGGATCACAACCTTGCGGATGGCCATCCAGGGCGTGCAGCCTAGGTCCATGGCCGCCTCGTAGAGCGAGTTGGAGCTTTGCCTAAGCTTCGGCAGCACCGAGAAGATGACGTAGGGGATGTTGAAGGTGATATGCGCGATGAGCATGCGCACATACCCGCCCGTGAGGCCGATGAACGCGAACAGCATCATAAAGCTGATGCCCGTCACGAGATCGGGGTTCACCACGGGGAACTGCGATATATTTTCCACGATCGCGCGGGGCACTTTCTTCATGGAATGGAGGCCGATGGCGGCAAATGTGCCTATCACCGTGGCGATGACGGCGGAGATGACCGCGACGCTGAGCGTGACCCAAAGCGCGTTCATGAGCGTGGCGTCGCCTAAAAGCGCCTCGTACCAGCGCAGGGAAAAGCCTTTCCACTGTCCCATGGTCTTGGAGTCGTTGAAGGAAAACACCATCAGCACCGCGATGGGGGCATACAAAAACAGAAGCATCAGCGCGAGGTAGGTACCCTTGAAAAAACCGCGTACTTTTCTCACCAGAGCTTGCCCCCTTCCTCACCCGCCTCGCGTTCGGCGCGGCGCATGATGATCATGGAGATGACGACGAGCACCAGAAGGATGAACGAAAGCGCGCTGCCCGCGTTCCACCCGGCTATGCCGAGCGTGATGAACTGGTTCTCGATGAGGTCGCCGTAAAGCATGTATTTCCCGCCGCCCAAGAGCCTTGAAATGGCAAACGTGGTGATGGCGGGGATGAACACCATCGTGATGCCCGAAATAACGCCGGGCATGGAGAGCGGCAGCACCACTTTAAAAAACGTGGTTGCGCCGTTTGCGCCCAGGTCCTGCGCCGCCTCGATGTGGGACTTATCGAGCTTGATGAGCACCGTGTAAATGGGCAGTATCATGAACGGCAGGAAGTTGTAGACCGTGCCGAGCATCACGGCGCCCTCGGTATAAAGAAGGTGCATGGGTTCAAGCCCGAACGCCTTGAGCCAGCTGTTCAAGATGCCGCTCGAATCGAGGATGACCTGCCACGCGTAGGTGCGAAGGAGGAAGTTCATCCACATCGGTACGATGAAAAGCACCGACAGTAGCGACGCCGTGCTCTTTTTCATCTTCGAGAGCATATACGCGACCGGGTAGCCGAGCAAAATGCATAGTGCCGTCGCTTCGAGGGCCACGATCACCGAGCGCAGGAGGACCGGCATGTAGGTAGCGCTCGTGACCGCGTCGCGCAAATTGTTGAGGGTAAATGCGCCGCCGGAGGAAAACGCGTAATATACGATGAGCAGCACCGGCGAAAGTATGAAGATGACCATCCATACGATGTACGGATAGGAAAATACGCTGCGCTTCATGATCCCGTTGCTCCTCCTTTGCCTTAATTTTCTTCTTTATTCTTCTTTAGACCCTGAATCCTCTTCGGGGCCGACATCCTCATCTTCCACGGAAAGCTCCATCGCGTCGGACGTGACGGACTTATTCATGATGTGGATGGCATCGGGCAAAATGATAAGGCCTACCTCCTGCCCCACGGGAACAAGATCGGTGGAATGGACGGTCCACGTAAAATCGCCGCACTCTACGCGGAATTCATAATGCACGCCCATAAACAGCACGCTTTTCACAACGCCCTTCAACTGCGCCTGCTCGGGCGGGACCATGTCGATATCCTCGGGGCGCACAACGATGTCCACGGGCTGGTTTCTCAAAAATCCCTTGTCCACGCACTCGTACACATTGCCGAAAAAGCGCACCCTGTAATCCTCGAGCATTTCGCCCGGGACGATGTTGCTCTCGCCGATGAACTTCGCCGCAAACACGTTTTTAGGCTCGTTGTAGATATCCGTCGGCGTGCCGATCTGCTGGATGACGCCTTCGTTCATGACAACGACGGTGTCGCTCATGGTAAGCGCTTCCTCCTGATCGTGCGTCACATAGATGAAGGTGATGCCGAGGCGCTGCTGCATGCGCTTCAATTCAAGCTGCATGCCCTTACGGAGCTTTAAGTCTAGCGCGCCCAAAGGTTCGTCCAAAAGCAATACCTGCGGACGGTTCACGAGTGCCCGCGCGATGGCGACGCGCTGCTGCTGGCCGCCCGAAAGCTGCTCGATCCAGCGCTTGCCGTAACCCTTGAGGTTCACAAGCTCCAGCATCTCGTTTACGCGCGTTTCGATTTGGGCCTTGGGAAGCTTTTGGATCTTCAGGCCGAAGGCGATGTTGTCAAACACGTTAAGGTGCGGGAAAAGCGCGTATTTCTGAAAAACCGTGTTGACGCGGCGCTTGTAGGGCGGTATGGAAACAAGGTCTTTGTTATCCATAAGGACCTTACCCTCGTCGGGCATCACAAAGCCCGCGATGATGCGGAGCATCGTCGTCTTGCCGCAGCCCGAAGGGCCCAAAAGCGTTAAAAACTCGCCGTCGCGGATGTAGAGGTTGATATTCCTCAGCGCATCCTCGCCGTCGTAGGTTTTGCGGATATTCACAAGTTCAATGAGGTGCTTGCTCACGGTCTGCCTCCGTATACGCGTTTTTAAAAATCAGAAGCTGGGCGGGGTGGATACCCAAAGAAGCTTTGCTTCCGTCTTGCCCGTGTTTTTCACATAGTGCACGCTCAAAGGCTTGAAGCAAAAGCTCTCGCCCTTTTTGACGCGGTACTTCCTGTCGCCTATGATGAGCGTGATGCCGCCAAATAAAACATAGCCGAATTCCTCGCCCTCGTGCGGGTCGTCCTCCTGCGTTTGGCCGCCGCTTTTGAGCGTGACGAGGATGGGCTCCAAGGCGTTTTTTTGCGCGTTGGGGATAAGCCAGCGGATGGAATGGCCGGTTTCTTCATCCTCTTTTACAAAAACGTCGTCCGCGCAAAAAACGACCTTTTCGTCTTCCTTCTCGGAGAAAAACTCGGCCAGATCGGTTCCGAGCACCTCCAAAATGTCCATCAGCGTGGCGATGGAGGGGGAGGTGAGGTCGCGCTCCAGCTGCGATATAAAGCCCTTGGAAAGCTCCGTGCGCGCCGCAAGCTCCTCCTGCGTGAGGTTGAGCTTGATGCGCCGCCGCTTGATCTTGCTGCCGATTTCCACCGTTTCGGGCCCCCTTTCCGCGTACATGGGAAAATAAACTTTAAGTTTACAATTCCTAAACAAACGAATTTATTAAACCACCAAAAAACAAAAATGTCAACGGATTTTTGTAAGGTATTTATAAACATTAGGTTTAGCATACAATGCACCTTTCAATGCTTTGACGAAAGGCATTCTACAAGGTATAATGACCGCAAGCGGTTATTATACAGTTGATCTTATGCGCGTGCGATTTTCGCCTTCGGCGAACGCATATGCGCGATTATACCACAGCCGCTTTGCGGCTATGGTATAATGTGCCAAAAGGAAGGTGCATGAAATGCTGGAATTCAGAGGTGTTTCCAAATCGTACCCGGGGAAGAGGCTCGCGGTCAACAATCTGAGCCTCAAGGTCAACGCGGGGGATATTTACGGCTTCATCGGCCACAACGGCGCGGGCAAAACCACGGCCATCCGCTGTGCGGTAGGCATATTGGATTTCGAGGAGGGCGACATTTTTGTGGATGGCGTTCCCGTAAAGGAAGACCCCGTCAAATGCAAGCGCATGCTCGCCTATATTCCGGACAATCCGGATATCTACGACCATCTCACGGGGCTTCAGTACATCCATTTTGTAGCGGATATTTTCGGCATTTCGCAGACGGAGCGCTTGGAGCGCATCGGGCGCTACGCGAAGGCCTTTGAAATGGAAAAGGACCTGAACGGCCTCATTTCCGAATATTCGCACGGCATGAAGCAGAAGACCTCCGTCATCGCCGCGCTCGTGCATGCGCCAAAGCTCCTGGTGCTCGACGAGCCCTTCGTGGGGCTCGATCCCGTGGCCGCGCATACCTTGAAGACCATCATGAAAGAGCTCACGCTAAGCGGCGGCGCGATCTTCTTTTCCACGCATGTGCTCGACGTGGCGGAAAAGCTTTGCAACCGCATCGCCATCATCAAAAACGGCTCGCTCGTGGCGGACGGGGATATCGAAGCCGTCAAGGGCAACGCCTCGCTCGAAGACGTTTTTTTGGAGTTGATAGAGAAGTGAAACAGCTTTCAGCCGTATTAAAAGTTTATCTCTTGGGCTTCGCAAACTTCAACGTGATGCTCAAAACCAAGGACAGCAAACGCCGCAGCCGCGCCGCGGCCATGTTTGCGATGATGCTTTTTGTGGGATTGGCCATGCTCGGCCTGGCTTTTTCGTCGTTTTACGGCATGGGGTATGTATTGAATCAACTCGGAGAGCTCGACAAGCTGCTTTCGGTCGCCTGCGCGGCGGCGTCCGTAACGGTGTTTGTGACCGCCGTGGCCAAAGTCATGCCCACGCTTTTCGCGTTTCGCGACTATGAGCTTCTGATGAGCCTGCCCATGGACGAGAAAACGCTCGTACTGAGCCGCATACTTCGGCTTTACGGCGTGAACCTCTTCTTTATGTCGTTCGTATTGCTGCCGGCCGGCATATCGTACCTTATATTCTCGCCGCAGGGCGTCTGGTTCTACGTGCGGTTTTTTGTGCTGTTGTTCTTCGTGCCGCTCATACCGCTTTCGTTCGCGGCGATCGTCGGCACGCTCATCGCGTTTTTCGGGGCGCGCTTTCGCCATAGCAACCTCATCTCGCTCATCCTCATGTTCGCTTTAGTCATAGGCATTATGGCAGTTTCGTTCGCGACGCCGCAGATCATGGAGCATATCGAAAGCATCAGCTCGCGGCTGGGCTCCGGCGTGACGCGTTTTTATCCCGTCGCCGAGTGGTACGGGGGCGCGGTCGTAAACGGGAACGCCGTGCAGTTCCTTTTGTTCGCCCTTATGAGCGCTTTGGTGTTTGCGGCGTTTGTTTGGACGGTGGGGAAAAACTTTAAAGCGCTTGTTACACGCCTAAGCGCAAAGGCGAGCATACGCATGCAAAAGCAAAAAGAGCACCGCGCGGCTTCGCCCATGAAAGCCCTTTATAAAAAGGAGATCAAGCGGTACTTCGCTTCCACTTTATATGTGTTCAACACGGCGTTCGGCGCGGTGCTTGTGGTGATCGCGGCGGTTGCACTCGCGGTGGTGGGGGAAGAAAAGCTCGGCGCGGCGCTTGAGATGCCGGGCCTGAAGGACGTGCTGGTCTCCGCCGCACCCTTTGCGCTTGCGGTATTCGCGTGCATGAGCGCCACCACGCCCGCGAGCGTTTCCATCGAGGGCGGCAAGCTCTGGCAGCTCAAGGCGCTGCCCGTTCAAACGCGCGACCTGTTCCGCGCAAAGGTGCTTGTAAGCGTCACCGTCATGGCGCCCGCGCTTATCGTGGCGTCCACGGTGTTCATCTTCGTTTTCAAGGCGGATCTGTGGACGGCGGTCCTTATGTATATAGCACCGCTTGTCTATACGCTGTTCATCGCTCGCGTGGGGCTTTATGTAAACCTCTTGATCCCCAAGCTCGATTGGCGAAACGAGGCGGAGGTCATAAAGCAGGGCGCGCCTGTGATCGTTACGATGCTCATCGGCTGGGCCGCCTCCATTTTGCCCATCATGTGGCTCATAGACGCCAAAAACAATGCGACGCTTTACGGTTATTTCGTGCTGGCTGCGATGGCGGTGCTTACGGTCCTCGCGGAAGTGTTGCTGCAAAAGGATGGCGCGAAGCGGTTCGCGCAGCTATAAAAACTATGATCTTGCAAACCGAACGCCTTATTTTACGGAAAATGGACGAGAACGACCTCTCCGCCCTGAAGCGTATCCTGCAGGACCCGGAGGTTATGTACGCCTACGAGCACGCCTTTAGTGAGGAGGAAACGCTCGCATGGCTCGACCGTCAGCTTGAACGGTACCAAACCTACGGCTTCGGATTGTGGGCGGTGGTCTTAAAGGAAACCGGCGAGATGATCGGCCAATGCGGCGTCACCATGCAAGCTACGCCGCAGGGAGAGATGCCGGAGATTGGCTACCTTTTTGAAAAGGCGCATTGGCACAAGGGCTACGCCGCCGAGGCGGCGCGCGCCTCAAAGGAATATGCCTTCCGTGAGTTGGGCTTTGACGAGGTGGTTTCCATCATCCGCGACAATAACATCCCCTCGCAAAACGTTGCCAGGCGCAACGGCATGACGGAGCGCGGGCGCTTCATAAAGCATTATTGGGGCATGGATATGCCGCATATTGTGTTTTCGGTGAAAAAAGAAGTATAGAAAAGTGTAGAACTTAAAAAGTGCCGAAAGGGGCGTTGTGGCAGAGAATTGTTGCGACGCACCTTTTTCTTTGTTATTCTTTCTAAAAGAGGAGCGGTACAATTTATATTTATCTATTATGAGCGGGAATTTATCGAGGTAATGATTATGGCTACTAACACAAATCTCACGCGAGAAACAGCAATTCAGATGATAAAAGAGCAAGAGGTAATATGTCCGAATTGTGGTAAAGGCAAGCTGCAGCCGCGTTATACTTATAAAAATCAGAACGTGGAGCATATATGTGCGGCCTGCAAAGAGGTTTATCACCCGGCTAAGTTCATATAGCGAAAATTCTACGTCACCAATCTATCGCCTGTTCTCCCGTGACCCGCTCGCCCCAGCGGTTTGCGCCGCTTTCCGGGTAGCGGGAGCTGTATTTTATGCCCGTCTCCCTATAGGCGCGCCTGTTCTTGCTGAACCTCCCTGCCCAAAGGACCGACGGAAGTCCGATAAATAGGGAGAAGAGTGGGCCGAACAGAATGGATTGTATGGTATGGCCGTATTCGTGCACCAGTATCTTTTTTAATTGGCTCTCTTGTATCGCGCCGTCTATGAAAATGAACATGCCGACCGCAAAGCAGCCCTTCCGGGAAAGCCGCGGGCGGTTTTCGTAATAAGTGACAATCGCGCCGAAATAGCGCGCGCGCCTTTGCTTTTTATAGGCGAGCAGCCAAATAAGGCCTGCCAGATTTTGCGGCAGGCCCCATGTCCATTGAAGCAAAACGTATAAGAACGAACGCAGCTTTTTCATTTCACCCGTTGAACCCGAACGCGCTCGTTTTCATCGACTTGGCGGTCTTGGAAAGCCCGTTTACGGGAAGGTCCTCCATGCGGCTCACAAAATCGATGCTGTCGCCCGATTCTAAGCGTATGTTCTTGGTAAAATACCATGCGCCCAGCAGTTTTTCGCTTTCATCGTAAAAGCCCACATACGTCATTAAGAAGGAGCATTCGCCGCCGGAAGCGTTTTTCAGTGTCCCGCTCAGGGTGGTGAATTTGGGGTAATTGTCCGCAAGAAACAGATTGGCCGTTTCCATGTTGAGACGCTTATTTTGCGTACTTTCGCAGGTGAGATCCGCCTCGAGCGTTACCGCGTTGCCTGCGGCGACGGAATCGTTTGGCAGCCAAAGCGTGACGAACGAGCTTTCCCCGGGCTCCACCACGTCGTATTCGCTAAGCACCGGTACAAATTCATGCTCCACCTTGGTTTCTCCCGCAAGGAAGGTGAACGTGGCCTTTTTCACGATGATGTTAACGGAACCGTTGTTTTGATACTCCACCGCGCCGTACAGGCCGGGTTTGTCGTCCGCTTCGTAGGCGTAGGCAACCGCGGATATGACCTTTAGGCTCGGCAGCGAGCTGTTGGGCGCGGAGGACGCATCGCCGCCGAAGGGGGTAAGCTCGACGCTGACCGTACCGTCCGAAGGCGTAGGTTCGAGCAGCACGATCTTCTCGCCCGCTTCCTTCGCGCAGCCGAACGCGGCCGAGGCGGCAAAAAGCAATATCAATATAAGAAATAAGGCCTTTTTCATCATGCCCCGATTATAACATGCGGCACTCAAACCGTCCACAATAGACGGGCGCGGCGATATTCAAATTCACAATACGGCAACATTTCGGATGTAAATTGGTAAAGGCAAGGGGAATGTGGTAGAATAAGTATGGACAATGGGTCAATAGGGCAACGCCCCATTTTAATAGGTTTAATCTAAAATTTATTTTTAACCGGAGGGATAAGACCATGGCAAAGAAAACCGTTACGGACATCGATGTAAAGGGTAAGCGCGTGCTCGTGCGCGTGGATTACAACATTCCCCTCGACGAGAACGGCGAAGTATCCGACGATAAGCGCATCGTCGCTTCGCTTCCCACGGTGAATTATCTGTTGGAGCATGGCGCGCGCGTCATACTCTGCTCGCATCTCGGGCGTCCCAAGGGCGTTGTTGCGCCGGAATTTTCGCTCGCGCCCGTCGCCAAGCGCCTGAAGGCGCTTCTCCCCGACGTGCATATCGACTTCGCGTCCGACTGCATAGGTGAGGAGGCCGAAAAGAAAGCCGCCGCGCTTCACGACGGCGAAATACTGCTTTTAGAAAACCTCCGCTTCCACAAGGAAGAGGAAAAAAACGATCCCGAATTTGCCAAAAAGCTCGCTTCCCTCGCGGAGGTATATGTGTCCGACGCGTTCGGCACCGTGCACCGCGCGCACGCTTCCACCGCGGGCGTTGCGGCCTATTTGCCCGCCGTCGCGGGTTTCTTGATCGGCAAGGAGCTAAGCGTTATGGGCACGGCGCTCAACGACCCCGAGCGCCCGTTCGTGGCCATTCTGGGCGGCGCGAAGGTATCCGATAAGATCGGCGTCATCAAAAACCTTCTGACCAAATGCGACAGGCTCCTGATCGGCGGCGGCATGGCCTACACGTTCGTCAAAGCGCAGGGCTATGAGATCGGTAAATCGCTTTTGGACGAGGAAAACATCGGCCTTGCGAAGGAGCTCATGGCCGACGCGAAAAAGCGCGGCGTGCAGCTTCTTTTGCCCCTCGATACCGTGATCGCCGACAGATTTGCCGAGGATGCCGAATATAAGACCGTCGATATCGACAAGATGCCCGAGGGATGGATCGGCGTGGACATCGGCGAAAAAACATGCAAGCTCTTTGCGGACGCCATTAAGGATGCCAAGACCGTGATCTGGAACGGGCCGATGGGCGTGTTTGAAATGAAGCCTTTTGCTAAAGGTACCGAAGCCGTGGCGCGCGCCTGCGCCGAGTGCGGCGGCACCACCATCATCGGCGGCGGCGACTCCGCCTCCGCGGTGAAAAAGCTCGGCTACGCCTCCAAGATGACGCATATCTCTACCGGCGGCGGCGCGAGCCTCGAGTTCCTCGAGGGCATCGAACTCCCCGGCGTGGCCGCGCTCAACGATAAATAACCGTAAGGGCGGTTATCGACCGCCCGCCGGAACACAACAATCATGTAAGGAGATTTACATATGCGCAAACCCGTTATCGCAGGCAACTGGAAAATGAACATGACCCCGGACGAAGCAAAGGCCCTCGTCACGGAGCTTTTACCCCTTGTAAAGGATGCGAAGTGCGAAATCGTTATCTGCCCGCCCTTTGTGGACCTCGCGGCCGTAAAGCCGCTTCTTAAAAACAGCAACGTAAAGCTCGGCGCGCAAAACGTGCACTGGGCCGAGAAGGGCGCGTTCACCGGGGAGGTGAGCGCCGATATGCTCAAGGAGCTCGGCGTCGAGTACGCCATCATCGGCCACAGCGAGCGCAGGCAGTACTTCGGCGAGACTGACGGAACCGTCAACAAGCGCGCCAAGGCGGCGCTTGCGGCGGGGCTTATCCCCATCATTTGCGTGGGCGAGTCCCTCTCCCAGCGCGAAAGCGGCGAGACCGACGCGCTCGTGACCGCACAGGTCAATCTGGCGCTCGATTCCATTCCCGCCTCGGATGTAGAAAAGCTCGTCATCGCGTATGAGCCCGTATGGGCCATAGGCACGGGAAAAACCGCCACCAAGGAGCAGGCCAACGAGACCATCTCCGTCATCCGCTCGGCGGTGAGCGCCTTATATGGTGAAAAAACGGCCGACGCGGTGCGCATCCAGTACGGCGGCAGCATGAACGCGGGGAACGCAACGGAGCTCATGTCCATGAGCGAGATCGACGGCGGCCTCATCGGCGGCGCCAGCCTCAAGGCGGCGGACTTTTCAAAAGTTGTGAACTATTGAGGTGACGGTATGAAGAAGATCACCGCGCTCATCATTTTAGACGGCTTCGGCTGCGCCGAACCGAACGACCATAACGCTATAAGCGTAGACGGGACTAAAAACGTAACGCGGCTGTGGAACGCTTACCCGCATGTTACGATCGCCGCGTCCGGCGAAGCCGTGGGCCTGCCCGAGGGGCAGATGGGCAATTCCGAGGTAGGGCATCTCAACATCGGCGCGGGCCGCATCGTTTACCAGGAGCTGACCCGCATCACAAAATCCATCCGCGACGGCGACTTCTTTGAAAAACAGGAGTTTTTAGGAGCGGTGGAAAACTGCAAAAAGCATGATTCCGCGCTGCACCTGATGGGGCTATTGAGCGACGGCGGCGTGCACAGCCATATCGACCATCTCGTGGGCCTCGTGAAGCTCGCCAAGATGAAGGGCCTCAAAAAGGTATATATCCACGGCTTCATGGACGGCCGCGACGTGCCGCCCGAAAGCGGCAAAGGTTACGTAGAGGAGCTTCAGGCGCAGCTAAATAAGATCGGCTGCGGCGAGATAGCCACGCTCATGGGACGCTATTACGCCATGGACCGCGACAACCGTTTTGAGCGCGTGGAAAAGGCGTATGCGGCGCTTACCTACGGCGAGGGCGTTTTGGAAACCGACCCGGTTTCCGCTATGCAGCATTCCTACGACAACGGCGTGACCGACGAGTTCGTGGTGCCCGCCGTTATTCTGAAAGACGGCAAGCCTACGGGCATGATCCGCGAAAACGACAGCGTGATCTTCTTCAATTTCCGCCCCGACAGGGCGCGCGAGCTTACCCGCGCGTATATTTTTGAGGACTTCACGGGCTTTGAGCGGCGTCACGGTTACTTCCCGCTGAACTATGTTTCCATGACCCAGTACGATAAGACCTTCGATGGGAAGCTCCATGTTGCGTTCAAGCCCGAGGGCCTTACCGATACGTTCGGCGAATTCCTCGCGCAGAACGGAAAGACGCAGCTTCGCATAGCGGAGACCGAGAAATACGCGCACGTGACCTTCTTCTTCAACGGCGGCGTGGAAACGCCCAACGAGGGGGAGGACAGGGCGCTCATCCCATCGCCCAAGGTGCCCACGTACGATATGAAGCCCGAAATGAGCGCCCACGAGGTGGCGGATGAGGCCGTGAAGCGCATCGAAAGCGGCAAGTACGACGTGATGATCTTGAACTTCGCCAACCCCGATATGGTGGGCCACACGGGCGTAATGGAAGCCGCCGTCAAAGCGGTGCACACCGTGGACGAATGCGCCGCAAAGGTGATCGACGCCATTTTGAAGCAGGGCGGCAGGGCCGTGATCACGGCCGATCACGGCAACTGCGAAAAGATGCTCGACGACGACGGCGTAACTCCCTTCACCGCACACACCACCAACCCCGTGCCGGTGATCCTTGTGGACGAGGGGAACAAAAACGTTACGCTCCGCACCGGCGGGCGGCTGAGCGACCTCGCCCCTACGCTCATCGACCTCATGGGCATGGAAAAGCCCGCCGCCATGACGGGCAGGAGCCTGATCGTGAAATAATAAGGCGGCATTTTAATTGCTTGCGCTTTTCCAAGGCGCGTGTTATAATACCGCTTGCAGTCAATCACGGAGGTAGTGCATACAATGGATGTCGTAAGGATCATCATAAACATAGTCCTCATCATCGTCGCGATTGGTTTGGTCGCGGTGGTGCTGGTACAGCAGGTCAAGAGCGCCGGTCTTGGGGCCGCTTACGGCGGAGAGACCTCGTCCTTTACCGCGCGCGGCCGTGCGGCAAGCAAGGAAGCGAAGCTTCAAAAGCTTACGATCATCCTCGGCAGCGTTATGGCGCTTCTCGCCATCGCCATGATGATCATAGGTTGAAGTCCTTTTGAGCAATTGAACGGTATGCCGCTTGCGGCATGCCGTATTTTTTTGAAATGAACAGCAGAAAGGAATCATTTTGGAACAACTCCCCATTATTTCGGCGCTGCGCCGGCTCAACAGACCGGCCTCGCCCGAAGAACTTTACAGCATTTTAGGCGGCGACGAGGAAGCCCTCTTGAGCGAGATCGACGCGCTTTTAGAGCGCAATGAGGTGCTTCTGACGCGTAAGGGAAAGCTCGCGCTGCCCGAGCAGCTCGGCCTTACCTACGGACGCGTGCAGGGCAACGCGCGCGGCTTCGGCTTTTTCATCCCGCAAAACGGCGGAGCGGATATGTTTTTGAACCCCGAAACCCTCAACGGCGCCATGCACAACGACAAGGTGTGGGCACGCGAAACGGGGCAAAGCCCGCGCGGCTCCAAGGAAGGGGAAGTCGCTATCATCGCTGAGCGCTTCAACAAGCGCGTGGTGGGCACATTCGAGACCGACGGCCTCGGCGGCGGCTATGTGGTGCCGGATGAGGCGCGGCTCGTATACGACGTTTTGATCCCGGCCGGACAGGTGAAGACCGCCAAATCCGGCGAAAAGGTGGTGACCGAGATCACCGCCTATCCGGATAGGTCTCAAAAGCTTACGGGAAAGATTTTGGAAGTGCTCGGCAATAAATACGCCGCGGGCACGGACATCCTTTCGGTGATCCGCAGGTTCGACCTACCGGACAGCTTCCCTAAGGCCGCCTTACGGTTTGCGGAAAGCCTCAACGTGCCCGTCCCGCAGGATGAGATCGCCCGCCGCGAGGACTTGCGCGATCAGCTTACCATCACCATCGACGGCGCGGACGCAAAGGACCTCGACGACGCGGTATCCATTTCGCGCCTCAAAAACGGCAATTTCCTTCTTGGCGTGCATATTGCCGACGTAAGCCATTACGCTTTGGAGAAAAGCGCCGTCGACAGGGAAGCGTATAAGCGCGGCACAAGCGTATACTTCCCCGACCGCGTGGTCCCCATGTTCCCGACGGATCTTAGCAACGGCGTATGCTCGCTCAACGAGAAAGAGCCCAAGCTCACGCTTTCGTGCATCATGGAAGTCAACATGAACGGGGAGGTCGTGTCCTACCGCTTGGCCGAAACGGTCATCGAAACCGCGCACCGCATGACCTACGACGCCGTGAACGCCATGTTTCAAGAGGATGCGGCGCTGTTACAAGAATACGCGGACGTCGCGCCCATGCTCCAAGAGATGCGCGCGCTCATGCACTTTTTAAACGCGCGGCGCGTGCGGCGAGGCAGCATCGACTTTGACCTTGACGAGGCGAAGATCACGCTCGACGAGAAAGGCCGCGCGCAGGAGGTAAGGCTCCACGAGCGCGGCGAGGCCGAGCGCATGATCGAGGAATTCATGCTGCTAGCCAACGAAACGGTGGCGAAGCATATCGGGGGCTTAAACATCCCGCTCATGTACCGCGTGCACGAAATGCCCGACGGCGAAAAGCTCGAGTCGCTTAGCGCGTTTTTGGAAACGCTCGGCTACGGCATTAAAAGCCACGGAGAAGTAAAGCCGATGAACTTCCAGAGGCTGTTGAACCGCGTAAAGGGGACGCCGGAGGAAAACGTGGTGAGCCGCGTAACGCTCCGCTCGCTCAAAAAGGCGCGCTACAGCGAGCACAATTTCGGGCATTTCGGCCTCGCGTCGGAGCATTACTGCCACTTTACCTCGCCCATACGCCGCTATCCCGACCTTGTGGTGCACCGCATCGTGAAAGAAACCTTGAACGGCAAAATGAACAAGCGGCGCACGGCGCATTGGAAAACATACTTGCCGGAGGCTTCACAGCGCTGTTCCGAGAGGGAAGTCGTTGCCGTCGAGGCCGAGCGGATGGCCGATAACCTTAAAAAGTGCGAGTACATGCTAAGCCGCATCGGCATGGTGGAAACGGGCGTCATCTCCGGCGTCACGCAGTACGGCTTTTACGTGGAGCTCCCTAACACCGTGGAGGGCATGGTGCGCCTAAATGCCGTCGAGGGCGACTACTACATCTGCGACGAGAAGAACTACCGCATCGTGGGCAAAAACACGGGCAAAACGTTCCGTCTGGGCGACGAGGTGAAGGTGCTCGTGGCGGGCGTGGATATGGAAAACGCGAACATCAGCTTCGAGCTTGCATCGGGCAAGGGCGCAAAAACCGCGGAGGGCGGCAAAAAAGAGCCCCGTAAAGCATATAAGACGCCGCGCAACGGTGAAAAGGCGAAGGAAGGGAAGCCAAAAAAAGGTGGAAAAAATCCCCTCCTTGGAGGGATACCCGGAAGCCGGGGCGGTTCCAAAACACCGCACACACACAGCGCAAAAAAATCGCGCCCAGGCCGCAAAACCCGCCGCGCCGTTGAAAAGCGCCGCGAAACATGATAGGATGGTTGTGGGCATAAGGTAAGGGGGGAACGCGCTTGCCGGTTAAACAGGGCGTGCGCCGCGTGGCGGAAAACCGCAAGGCGCGGCACGAATATTTTATTGAGGATACCTATGAGTGTGGCATCGCGCTTGCGGGTACGGAGGTCAAAAGCATCCGCGCCGGCAAGGTGAACCTCAAGGATTCCTATGCGCAGGTGAAAAACGGCGAAATCTTCATCATCGGCATGCACATAAGCCCTTACGAGCAGGGGAACATCTTCAACCGCGACCCGTTCCGCAAGCGCAAGCTTCTGCTCCATAAGCGCGAGATTTTGAAGCTCCAGTCGCTTTCGCAGGCGGACGGCTACAGCCTCATCCCGCTGCAGCTATACCTAAAAGACGGCCTTGTGAAGATGGAGCTCGCGGTGGCCAAGGGCAAAAAGCTTTATGATAAAAGGAGTGACATGGCCGAGCGCGACGCCAAGCGCGATATGGAACGCAAGGCAAAGGAATTCTAACCCATTGACTTTTTCCCCGGCTGTGTTATGATGAATTTCCTGCCGTAGGTTGTGTTGCGGCAAAGCCCATTTTATATGGGGGCGTAAATGGTTTCGACGGGGATCGTGGAAGCCGGATAAGCGAGCCGAAGCCCCGAACTTCGTTAAAAGCGGGAACTTAAAAACTAACTGACGAATCTAATTTCGTACCCGTCGCTGCGTAAGCAGTGACGCGTCCGCCCGCAGTTGCCCACGACGGCGGATACGGGCGTCATCAAAGTGGGGAACCAACATGCCTAAGCTTTGCGGCATGCGGGATTTTATGAAGCTACCAAACCGCGGATCCTGCCCATGGGAGCCGCGCAGAGGGAATTTTAATTCATAGGCTACGCTCGTAGAAAGTCTTGCCGACAGGTTTTCGGACAGGAGTTCAACTCTCCTCGCCTCCACCAAATGGACATTACACGAACACCTATTATTTCAACGGCGGTTTCGCCGTACTGGTGTGGTTGTAGTGTCAACAAAGAAAAGAGCAATCAAGGTCAATCTTGATTGCTCTTTTCTCTTTGCCAAGATATAATATGCACAGCTATAAAATATTTGTACACTTCTAAATTGGAAGTTGGTGAACAACATGCCTACAAGATGTATTTATTGCAACTCAGAAGACTTAACCGTCTCTGACATAATCCCTTGGGCCTTGACCGGAGCAAAACTCCGCAAGAAATCTGTATGTAAAAAGCACAACGGATTCACTAATGACCATTATGAAAAGCACATGATTGACACACTTGCTTTTTTTAGAAATCAAATTGGCCTAACTGAACGTGATGGAGACCCAGTCAGATATACTGTAGACGTTGAGATTGACGGAGAAAATCTCGAAAATGTTCAACTCACAGATAGGACATCATTTTTTGGCAATACAAATAGGCTATTTCATATAAAAAAAGATGGGAAACAGTCTTTAGTTGGCAACATTGATTTGCTCTCAAAGAAAAAAGGTGTAAAACGCGAAGATTTGAAAGCCCTTGATGCTCAAAATACCACTATTAATAAAAAATTTAGTTTAAACGAAATGTTCATATCAAATGAAGCCCTCCATACGATTGCGAAGATCACTTATGAATGGCATTGCTTAGTTAACGGAATTACAGGCTATGAGAAAGAACAATATGAGGGTATAGTATCATATATTTTAAATCCGGATGCAGATAATGATTTCGTCGAAATAGTAATAGATGGTTTCGCATATACCACCATGGACTCTTTCTGTCGGCCCGGTAGTAATATGATATATGAATATATTGATGCTAATGGATTTCAGTATGTTATTTTTGGACTTTGGGATATCATCATGTACAAAGTAAAGATTAGAGATACCGGGAGGCAGATTATTCTTCCCTCAACATTAATAAAGGCTTACCTATATCATTCTGATGGCTCTAATGGCGAAACTGTCTTTGGGATATTGGGTATACCACAAATTCTATCCGAAATTCCATTAAACGCTTTGACGCGGATTCAAAGGGACATAGCAAATCGGCTTCAACAGTTAATTCAACGATATTTGTCGTTAAACTATCTAAAATCTTGTGCTGACGCGCTTAAGGTAGCCATCCAGAAATATACAATCGGAAAAAATGATTTTTCTGCCCTTTTTGATTACGGAAATCAAGATAGAGTAATTCCTATATACATATTTCGAAAGCTACTTGATAATCAGTATCATTATAAAGCCGCAAAAACTTTTAATGATAATTTAAGAGAGCTTTTAGGTGTTGAGGATGCTTTTATCCTAACGAAAGAATGCCAAGATGCAGCACTAAGAGATTATTCCGAAATGGAAACTAAAGGTACTTTAATTTCTATGATGGAAACAAGCATTAACTATTTTGAAACAATTTACGGCTTATATTGAAATATATCATCATGAAAAGAACTCAGGATTGTTTTCCTGAGTTCTTTTCTTTTTTATGGTTTTCTTTGTCCTGCTGTTCTTCCCACTCTTTGAATTCCCGCTGCCCCTGCTCACTTTCATAATATTTTCGTATTTCCGGTACGAGGAAACGAGCAAATGATTCAATAATTTCCTGCGGCAATTCAATTTCATCTCGCTGCTCGTCGTGCTCTTTTTTCATCCGCTGTCCTTTCTCCATATTCAATTTTCAAGGTGCATCTAGTGGTCGCGGCTATGCGTTGCCACTCCTTCCTATCGCAATTAATTCTTACAAAACTATTGACAATGTATCTTTTACTTGCTATAATGCCAGTATAGTAAATTTGACTTGTCATGTCAATAACAAATGACGTTATGACTAAAAGTGCAACGGAGAATAACAGAAGGAGGCTTTCCGGATGACCGAGGAAAATAAAAGTTACTATCTCCCATTCCCCACACGGCTGCGCCAATTGATGGACGATACCGGCGCAAGCCAGCAGGCGCTGGCGGATTATGTCGGCGTCACAAGGCAGGCCGTGGCGCAGTGGAAGGACGGCAAAACTATCCCGGATATGTACAATTTCAAACGCATCGCCGAGTTTTTCAAGGTGCCATACGAATATCTGCTTGGCGATACGGACAGCAAAGTGCATGAGAACATGGCACTGGTGAACAGCCTCGGATTATCCGATGATGCCATAGAGACCTTGGAGGGAATAAAGGAGTTCTCACAGCATGACGACGAAGCCGGTTACATCTCAACACCGGAAGTTGTTTCCCGTATTATCTGCAACGGCTACTTTGACGAGTTTCTTAAACTGGTTCAAGCCAGTGCCGTTGACTACCGGAAGTATCAGGAGTACACGCAGCGTGATCTTGTGGATGGATTAGATGTGATGGGATTGGAACACGACGAGGCCAAAGAATATAGCAGTTTTGGCAAGGCCGTCATCCCGATGAATGAAATGTCGGTATTTCATCTTTATCGTGCTCGCGAGCTGATGATGAAAATTTTGGAGGATATCCCCCAAGACAAATATGAGGAGAGCATCGGCATACGCTGATGCTCTCCTCATAAGTTGCGAATCAGAAATGGAGCATATGTCCCTGTCATCTAACTATTTTAGGCCTTAAAACATGCAGTAATACCAAACAGCAAGCCACCAGTTTCAGGGGAGTCTTAGTTTATCCTCGGAAACCGTGAGATGGTTTCTAAAGCGTTATAGACGATTGGAGGTATCAAATGGTGAACGAAAGGAATATTGGATTGTTTTTCAAAGTATCGGAGCATGAGCATGATCTGATTAAACAGAAAATGGCGCTGTTCGGTACGAAAAATCAAAGTGCCTATCTCCGCAAAATAGCCATTGACGGCTATGTGATCAATTTGGATCTGACGCAATTTCAGGAGATGCTTTCCCTCATGCGGAGGACTTCCAATAATGTGAACCAAATCGCTACACGCTGCAATGAGACGCGCAATCTCTATGAGACCGATGTGGAAGATTTAAAGCAGAGATATGATGCGCTCTGTGAACAAATGAAGGGCGTCATCAGCGAGTTGGCAACACTGAAGGTTCTGTAATGGCAACGACACGCCTTATTACCATGCACGTCAATAAGGGCAAGACGATTGCTCAATCCCTTGGCGACAGGACGGACTATGCCATCAACCCGGATAAGACTTTGGATGGCGAATATGTCAGTTCCTATGAATGCTCGCCGGAGACCGTAGATACGGAATTTCTGCTTTCAAAGCAGAAATATTCCAGCATCACTGGCAGGGAACCGCAGCAAGGCCGGGACATTATCGCCTATCAGATTCGACAAGCGTTTTTGCCCGGAGAGGTCACACCTGAGCAGGCCAACAAAATCGGCTATGAACTGGCGATGCGCTTCACCGGCGGTCAGCATCAGTTCATCGTGGCGACGCACATAGACAAGGCCCATGTTCATAATCATATCATTTTCAATTCGACCACCCTGGACTGTATGCACAAGTTCAACAATTATAAAAACAGTGCCGAGGTTGTGCGCGAGATCAGCGACAGACTATGTCTGGATAACGATATCTCAATCATCGAGAATCCCGCTCCGAAAGGCAAGCATTATGCCGAGTGGAAAGCCGAGCGAGAGGGTGTGAGTTGGAAGGCTAAGCTGCGCAAAACCATCGACGAGCTGCTTCCCGGCTGCACAGATTTCGACCACTTCCTGAGACGTATGGAAGCGGCAGGATATGAGGTCAAACACGGGAAATACATCTCGTTCCACGCGCCCGACCAAGAGCGCTTCACCCGCGCGAAAACACTCGGTACGGAATATGCCGAGGACGTTTTACGAGCAAAAATTTCAGGAGCATATATTCCTTCTATCGGCAAGAAAAAAAGATCAGGAGCCGAAGATCGACGCGTTGCTTTTATCATCGATATTCAAAAGAAGTTGGCCGAGGGCAAGGGCGTAGAATATGAAAAATGGGCTAAGGTTTTCAATCTGAAGGAATCTGCCAAGGCGCTCAACTTTTTCACGGAGCACGGGCTCACAAATATGGAGGAACTGGACGCAAAAGCGAGCGCGGTGTTAGCGGATTTCAATTTGATTTCCGACAGGCTCAAGCTTGGCAAAGCGCGTATGCGCGAGATAAAAGAACTGAAAACGCACATCATAAATTATGGCGAGACACGGAATACATACGCCGAATACCGCAAGGCGAAACGTCCCAGCGAGTTCTACGAACAGCACCACGCGGACATAGAAATGCACCTTGCGGCAAAGCACGCGTTTGATGAGTTGGGCGTAAAAAAACTCCCCTCCGTTGCACAGCTCAACGCAGAATTTTCAGAACTGTCCACGCAGAGAAAAGTACAGTATGAGGACTACCGAAAGGCAAAGACCGAAATGCTGGAATGGGCCGCGACAAAGAGCAACATGGAGGCAATGATTCGGGTAACCGACAAGGAAAAACATCATGAGCGAGAGCGATGATAGCAAAATCGGACGGGAAAACCGTCCGATTTGTATATCAGAATAAAAAAGTTATGTCTTGTCAATTTACCCGGCCTATAACGAGCAAAAAGCTGGATTGCTTATTATGCTTATGGTAAAATATCCAAGAGATATGTCATGGCGAAATGGTTTCTTTTTTGGCTTGGAGGCGTAAAGCTTGAAAGATCAATACGTTGGTGATATAGGGGATTATACAAAATTGGGACTGCTGCGAGCAGTTCAAGAAATGGGGTTATCCATAGGGGTAAACTGGTACTTGACTCCCAATGATAACAAGACGGACGGCAGGCATACAAAATACCTTGACAGTGCCTGCGATACCCCTGACATTACTCTGCATAATGTTTTAAAGCGTATCGTTGGATCTGACCTTCGGTCGGTTGCAGAATTGGAAGAAAGTACTATACTAAATAATGCAGTTTATTTCAATGAGCTTTTGGATTTTTCAAACCGCCCCGACAAAAGACAATTCCGCGATGCTTGGCATAAGCAAGCGCTGTCGGATTTAAGGCATCAGGAGATAGTTTTCTTAGACCCGGATAATGGTCTGGAGGTAAAGAGTTCTAAACCATATAGCTCGAATGGAAATAAGTACACAACGTATCAAGAGATTGTGGATTACTTCGAGAACGGAGCAAGCGTCATAGTCTATAATCATAGAGATCATTCACCTGAATCTCAATACATAGAACGTCTAACCCGTTTCAGAAATATAGAAGGTACTTCGTTAGCAGATGTTTTTTGTCTGAAGGCATCTCGTTTCTCTGTACGTGATTATCTTTTTATTACGCAGTCCAAGCATACTCGACAGCTAAAAGAAGCAATTGACAAGATGCTTTGCACAGGATGGAAGAAATATTTAACTTATAGGAATATCGGATTGTGATAGTCGTTACGAGAAAGGAAGAGCGTTTTGAATAATTCTACAGTACCAAATTTTGATTGGGCAGCTTTTTATTCTGAATTTGCCGATAGATTACTGAAGTACAAAGATAAACGTACCGAATTGCTGTCATTACTCGAATCTGCACATAAGCAGGCCGGACTGCGATATCCATTCATGGATCATGACCAGCCTTCGGATGATATCTGCCCATTTACAGTCTTCGGCGCTTTTAATAAAGGAATTACAACAGGCAATCGAGTTGCCCTGATGAAAGCAATTGGTGATCGTATTGGCGTTCAGGCACCCGTCCCGTCAGAGTTTGACGGTGTCCCTGTGCTCAATAATATGTCGGCATGGTTTTTCGGGTATAAAGCAGACCGCCAGCCCAAGGACATAGACAATTTGTGGAATATGTTTGAAGCCGCTATCCACTTTGCCGATAACCCCACGGATAACAATCGCGGTGAATTTATAACGTGGTATAACACCGTAATTAAGCAAATATGCATCAAGTGGAATATAACGATGGGATTGTATTGGATACGCCCGTACTATTATCTGAATCTTGATGGGAGGAATCGTCAATTCCTGCTTGAAAGCGAGGAAGGTCAGTCAATTGATGTAAACGGCATATCCAATCTGAAACAATTACCCGATGCCGAGAGCTATATGAAGCTGGTTGATTGTTGTCAGAAGAACTTTGCTACAATGGAATTGACTTTTCATAGTTTTCCTGAGTTATCACAAGCAGCTTGGTTAACGACCGTAGCAGATAAACAGGACAAAGGCATGTCAAAAGCGAGCTTTTTGCAGTGGTTCGAGCCTTTGATAGATGCGTTAAAAGAGCTTGGCGGTACGGCAACACCAGAAGAAGCCCGTAATCAAATCATTGAAGATCTGAGCCTCTCTGATGAGATCATTAATGAAACCCGTGGAAAACTTGGCGTAAAAAAGTTTAATAATGAGGTTGCATGGGCGAGGGCATATCTCGCTGCGGAAGGTATCATTGACAATTCTCAACGTGGCATTTGGGCTTTAACCGAGAAGGGCCAACAGGTAGAAATGACTGACGAGTTAGCGAGTGAAATAAAGTTCAGATGGCAAAACAAAGTTAAGGAAAGTGATGAACCCCGAGGTGAGACATTAAAGCCTGCCGTAGAAAAACATTTTTGGATATATGCTCCTGGCGAAGGCTCAAGTAAGTGGGAAGAATTTCATTCGCAAGATATTATGGGCATCGGCTGGGATGACTTAGGGGATTTATCTCAATACCCTGACAGAGAAGCCATGCGCACTAAAATGAAAGAAGTATACGACGAAACAAAATCGTATAGGAATGACTCTTTGGCGACATGGCAATTTGTTCACGCAATACAAGAAGGAGACATTGTTTTTGTAAAAAAAGGAATGCATGAAATAATAGGGCGCGGAGTTGTGGAATCCGGCTACATATTTGCACCTGAACGTGATGAATATAAACACATCCGAAAAGTCAGATGGACGAACAGCGGCAGTTGGGATCATCCGGGACAGGCTGTGATGAAAACGCTGACGGACATCACAACATATACTGACTACGTCCAAAAATTGGAGCTGCTTATTGCCGGAGAAAGCGCTATTGAAGAGGTCGAGCCGGAAGAGGAAATCAAATATGAAGAATACTCTGACGTTGATTTCCTCAATGAAGTTTTTATGGAACCCGAACAGTATGAGGTTCTTGTAACTCTGCTGAAATCGAAAAAGAACATCATCATACAGGGAGCGCCGGGCGTAGGAAAAACCTTTGCCGCCAAGCGCCTTGCCTATTCAATTATAGGCGCAAAGGATACCAGCCGCGTTATGATGGTGCAATTCCATCAAAGCTACAGCTATGAAGATTTTATTATGGGCTTCCGGCCTACGAAAGATGGATTTGAGCTTACTCCCGGCCCCTTTTATCAATTTTGCAAAAAGGCGCAGGATGATGTTGAGCGTGATTACTTCTTTATCATCGACGAAATTAATCGAGGCAACCTAAGCAAAATTTTCGGTGAACTGCTCATGCTAATTGAAAACGACAAGCGCGGAGAAAAGCTCAGGCTCCTCTACTCTAACGAATTGTTTTCTGTGCCTAGAAATGTCTATATAATCGGATTGATGAATACAGCCGACCGCAGCCTTGCCATGATCGATTATGCGCTGAGAAGAAGATTTGCTTTTTATGAGATAGAACCCGCGTATGATTCTGATGGATTTCAGGCTATCGTTGAACATTCAAAAAGCAATAAATTTGCTATGCTAATTGAGCGGGTGAAAGAGCTGAACGAGGCGATCAGCAGAGACGAATCGCTTGGAGATGGGTTCAGGATTGGACACAGTTATTTTTGCACCGATGAGGAGGTGACTGATGAATGGCTTTCTTCAATTATTAAATTTGAGCTGCTTCCTCTTTTGAACGAGTATTGGTTTGACGAGAAGTCCAAAATTGAAGATTGGACGAGAAAACTTCGTGGTACGCTGAATGATTAAGATACAAAACATCTACTATATGCTTGCCTATGCTTTCCAAGTGTTGAATGCGGATAGCTATGCTAAAATAGCGCTTGAAGATTTTGAACATGTAGAAGATTTGTTGGCGGCTATTCTGGCGAAGGGGATTGCTAATCAAATTAAAAGAGGGCTTGGTCGCGAGTACGTACCTCAAACAGATGCTCTTTGTTCACCGCATGGGAAGATAAATATTTCTGCATCCTTAAAGGAAAATAATATTCAAAAGAAGCGGCTTTTCTGCGAATTTGATGAGTATTCAGAAAACAGTTATATCAATCAGATTTTGAAATCAACATCATTATTGCTTATCCATTCTGATGAGGTTTCCAAAGAACAGAAAAAGGCACTGAAAAAAGTCATGCTCTATTTCAGCGCTGTTGATACAATAAATCCATCTGACATAAAGTGGGCAAGTATCAAATATAACCGCAACAATGCGACTTACAAGATGCTTATCAATATCTGTTATCTTGTGATCGAGTCATTGCTTCCCACGATGCAGCAAGGTTCTAAAAAGCTGTCCCAGTTTAAGGATGATAATTTACATAGGCTATTTGAAAAATTTGTGCTTGAGTATTATCGAAAACACTATCCAAGCTGTAAAGTATCTGCGGCTCATATTAACTGGAACGTTGACGACGGTATCGTCGATCTGCTGCCTGCTATGAAATCCGACATTACACTTGAAAGCGCGAAGAAAACCCTTATTATCGATACAAAATATTATGGGCACACCATGCAAACAAACAGCTTATTTAATAGCCAAACCATACACTCGGGCAATATTTATCAAATTTTCTCATATGTGAAAAACAAGGATGTTAATCACACCGGCAACGTTAGCGGCATGCTGCTGTATGCAAAAACGGACGAGGAAATTACGCCGGATAATTGCTATCTTATGGACGGCAATAAGATCAGCGTTAAAACATTAGATTTGGATAAGGACTTTGCCGGTATTAGAGTTCAACTCGACAAGATAATCGAAGAGTGGCTCAGATAATGCGACGACATTTTATGAAGAAATTCTATTTGACAATGAACAAAAAAGCATCAGGAGCGAGAGCGATGATGGCAAAAGCGGACGGAAAAAACCGTCCGCTTTTGTATGGGGTCTGGGGTATCACCAGCAAGCGCACTTTAGCGATTTGCCGTAAGGCAAAAATCGCGAAAATGCGGAAAAGTATATACTTTTCCATTGCTTGCCAAGACGCCTGAGCGCACTAAATTGTCCAACATAGATAAGTTACCTCCCTATTGCTGTTGGTGCTGTCCGCTCAAACGTTCATGCACTAGTGGCAAGATAATCCTGTCAACTTCAGTCCGGAAGGTAGAGTCTTCTATGTACTTTGTGCAGAAATCTTGATTCTGTTGCAAGCGGCCAATAACGACATCCATGATATTATTGTCATATGCAACGCGGAACATATCAAGCGGATTATTTGCACGAAGTTGCATCTCGGGGTTCTTTACCATATCTTGAACAAACTGTTCGATTACCTTATCCATCTCGGTGAAATTTGTTCCCATACGATCATTGAGTTGCGCAATCAGTTCGCTTAGGGTTGCCTTTTCTTCCTCCTGCGGAGTACCAGCACCATGCCTGCCGCCAGACAATGTTCCATCGCCTTTCTCCAAATCAATCTTACCTTCAAAGATTTTTTGCAAACGATAGTATTGAAGTGTTACATCATTATCCAGATTCGGTGTTTTGTTTTTATCATCTGCTGGCAGTTTTCTAAGCAAGCACTTAGCATAGGCGTTAAACTTATGCAGACTAGCATCTTCCAGCCGGACGATATGGCAGATAAACGAATACAGGCGAGTGAATTTTCGCAGAGCAAGCTTAAACTCCTTGCGTTCTTCATCTGTTTTCAGAGCGTTGTATCTATCTACCGCCGGGTCAAGATAGGGACTCAGTCTACCAAAGTCCAAATCGGTCTGTTTTACAGATGCTTTAAAGAAAATCTTGGCGAAGTTCTCAATCTCTTGTTCCGTGTAAATGCGGTAATCATCCAGCGTATGTTTTACGTCGTAAACAAGATTAGGATCAGTTACATCATCTATTTCCGTGCGTTCGTAATACGGCTGGAACGCCGCAAGGATGTCCTCTTTGCTGTTGACAAAGTCCAAGACAAAGGTGTCTGTTTTTCCAGAGCAGGTTCGGTTAAGACGAGAGAGGGTTTGTACAGCTTTCACGCCGGATAGCTTCTTATCTACATACATAGTGTGCAGAAGAGGCTGGTCGAAGCCAGTCTGGTATTTCTCTGCAACTAATAGAATCTGGTACTCGTCGCCCTCAAATTTGTCTGGAAGCTCTCCTTCGAAAAACCTGTTCAGGCCAGCTTCGGTATAATCATGTCCATTGTCTTTGACTGTACCAGAGAATGCGACAAGAACACCGAGATCTGTATAGTGCATTTTCTTAATATACTTTTTAAATTCAAAGTAATATCGCACAGCATGGAGACGAGAACCGGTAACAAGCATAGCCTTTGCGCGTCCACCGATCTGGTGCTGCGTCACGCTGCGAAAATGTTCGACGATAATTTCTGTTTTTTGTGCCAGATTGTGCGGATGTAGACTTAAGAACTTGCCTAGTGCTTTGTTGCCTTTGCTTTTGCCTAACAGTGGGTCTTCAGCAATTTTCTTTCCAATCTGGAAATATGTCTGATAGGTCATGTAGTTTTCAAGCACATCCACAATAAACCCCTCTTCGATTGCCTGTCGCATACTGTAGACATGGAACGCGTGGGGTAAACCGTCCTCGCCCATGGTACCAAACATTTCAATAGTCTTTGACTTTGGCGTGGCGGTGAAGGCAAAAAACGACATGTTTTTTTGAATACCATGGCTTACCATCTCACGGTCGATTTCATCTTCGCTGTCGTCAGTTTGTTTTTCCGCTTTTGCTTCTTCCTCAGCAAATTGATGTAACTTTTCCTCGATGGCGTCTTCACCTTTGGCTTCAATCTCTGCAAGCGCTTCTTTCAATTTTTCACTTGCCTTGCCAGTCTGGGATGAATGGGCCTCGTCCACGATAACCGCATATTTTTTGTCAGCTGAATGTTTCACTTTGTCCAAAATGAATGGGAAGGTCTGAAGCGTCGTAATAATGATTTTTGCACCGGTATTTAGAGCTTTTGCCAGCTGAGGCGATTTTGAGGTACCTTCCTCAATACGTACAACAACACCTTGAACATGCTCAAACTGATAAATTGTATCTTGCAACTGACGATCCAGTACACGGCGGTCGGTGATTACTACGATACTGTCAAAAACCACCCTGTTGATTTCATCATGCAGTGTAGACAGGTGATGTGCCAACCACGCAATGGAATTGGACTTGCCAGAACCTGCTGAGTGCTGGATCAGATAATTGTGACCGCTGCCATTAGCTTTTGCGTCGGTCAGCAGTTTTCGGACAACATCCAACTGATGGTAGCGCGGGAATATAACGGTTTCTTTCTTCTTGCCGGTTTTCTTATCTTCCTCTATGCTCAGATGCATGAACCGCTCAATAATATCCAAGATGCTATCGCGCGTTAACACTTCTTCCCACAGATATGCCGTGCGGAAACCGTTAGAATTCACGGGATTTCCAGCACCACCATTATCGCCTTTATTAAAGGGGAGAAAGTATGTACTTTTCCCGTTCAGGCGGGTAGTCATATATGCCTGCTCGGTATCTAACGCAAAATGCACCAGCGCACCGCGCTTAAAAGCGAAGATGGTATCTTTGCAACTCCGGTCGTTTTGGTACTGATAGATGGCATTCTTGCAGGTCTGACCGGTCAATGGATTCTTCAGTTCCAACGTGACGATAGGCAGACCGTTCAGCAGAAGCACTGTATCCAGGGAATCCATCGGTTTCGTGACGCTGTGATGCACCTGTCGCATGACGGTAAGAATATTCCCATTATAGTGTTCTACGGTGGTCTTGTTCATCTCACTGGCGGGCTTGAAGAAGCAGAGGGAAACCTCCACTCCTAAATCCTTGATCCCGTGTCGCAGAACATCCAGTGTGCCACGATTTTTCAGCTCATCCGCAAGGCGCTTGATAAAATTTATCTGCACCTTATCGCCGTGCCGCTTGCACAGACTATCCCATGCCTTAGGCTGAGTGGTCTGAACAAAGCCCAGTACGGTTTTCACATCCATGGCGAGTGAGGCATCAAAGTCGGTGGGGTTACCTTTTTCATAGCCGCCGGAGGTGGTCAGGCTGTATTCGATTACGGATTCAAAATCCTTTTCTTTTATTTCAATGGCCATTATGCAATCCCTCCGTCTTTGACTTTGACTTTGCCTGTTACCGCTTCGCTGATGATGGACTGGCGATATTCTTTTAGTAAATCAATTTGCTTCTGAGTGATATCTATCATCATGTCAATTTTCTCAGATTGCTTAATAACATACTCTGCAATCTCTTCCTGTTCATCTAACGGAGGCACAGGTATCCAAAAATTCATGAATGTATCTGTCTGTAATCTCCAGCGTCCCAATGTTGAAACGCCTTGGCCAAATCCATAGAAGATTTTGCTCGTATATAGCATTTGAAAAATGTACTTATAGTAAGCGTGCGACTGCACTCTTCCAGGAATAAATCTGAAAACCCGATAATCAGGACTCGTCACACCTTCATAAGGTGAACAATCTACAAAGCCTGTTAGCAAATCCATTGAATTCATTGCAAAATCATTGATGTGGACAAGTTGGTATCCTGCATAGGACTGTGCCAATTGCCCTTCATTACTCTCCCTATCTCGGATTCTAATGCCTTTCTGGGTTATTGACAAAACATCTCTATCTTCCTGATAATATAGCCTTTTTACAATTTCAAAAACGAATTTTATACGCTTAACATTCCAATGCCCTGGAATTTGACCGATCCATCTTATGCCACTATCATGCATAGTAACAGTTGGATCAAGCCCTTTGGTAACAGCCTCACTGATGATACTTTGTCGCTTCTCTTTTAGCAGTTCGATTAACTTTTCCTTATCGGAAATCAGCGTATCAATCTTCGCAATCTTGCGGTCAAGATATGAAGCAATTTCTTTCTGTGTATTATATTTAGGTAGAAAGGCAATTTTGTTGATAATCTGTTCTACGGAGAGTCCAGGTTGCGCCGCAGAAGTTGAATACTGATTAAGATTCATTGCCTCCAAAAGATAACGATACCAATGCATGTTAACATTATCTTTCTGATATACAACGACAGCGTGTTCTGATGCCCAAAACTTCCCATTAACTATTCGTACATTACCACAAAGCGCGCCTTGCCTTCCAATTAGTATATATTCCCCATCATTTGTGTAATCGTCAGTAAATCCCCTAAAACCGTTACCGCCATAAACTGGGTATTCATCAACGTCATTTATTTTATCTCCTGTAATTGAGTTTCCACTTTGCATACGTGATAGATATTTTAATTTCAATAATTCCCAATCGGATGGTATTTTGTTAATCCAATCTGTTCCGCTATCCTTGTATTCGTTATACCGTTCCATCCTCTACACCTCCCTCAAATAGTCCGGCAATTTCCGCATGTATCTTATCTTCCAATGCCTTGATTTCTTCCAGAATCACGTTGTTGTCCCTTGGTGGAACATACTTATAGAACTGGCGGGTAAAAGGAATCTCGTAACCCTTCTTTGTCTTGCTCTCGTCGATCCAAGCATCCGATACATGGGGCAGTACTTCGCGGTTGAAATATTCGTGAATGTCTTCTTTCAGGGGTATGCCTTCATAATCCCGCAAGTTATTGTCTGCCACTGGCTGGCCTTTTTTGTCCTTTACAATTGTGCCATTCGGGTTATTTTCAATGATATATATGCACAATCCGGAATCAATAAAGGTGGAAAACTTCATGGCCTTGCTCTTATCATTCAGAGGGTGGTTGTTAAACAGCTTGGCAAATTCAGCGGTGTCAAAATACGGCTTCTCGCGCTCCAATGCGTCAAGAATATTGACAAACGTAAGAAGATTTTCAGATGCTGCCTTTTCTGCGGCAGTCTTTGCCAGTTTGACTTCTCTTGCCTTCGGGTTCTTTTCTATGTATTCCAGGACCTCAGTACAACTCACTCCGTCGTCCGGCTCGAAGACACCAAACACTTGCAACATGGCCTGCGTTTTCGTTACAGTTTCTTCCGTCACGCGCACACACTGACGTACAGGGCGTTCTACAGTGATCTTGTTGTAGCCAAAATCCTCGTTGTCGAAAATCTTACAGTATTCGTTCTCTACGAAATTTGCGTAGATCTCTGTGATCTGCGCAATTTGTTCCTCTGTTATCTGATTACGTTTGTTGCCGAGGGATTTGCGCATTTTCTCGTAGAAAGCAACTGCGTTTACAAGCTGAATTTTACCCTTTCGTATGCCCTTCTTTCGGTTGGTGACAATCCAGATATAGGTGGAAATGCCGGTGTTATAGAACATCTGGTCGGGCATAGCTACAATAGCTTCCAGCCAGTCGTTTTCAATAATCCAACGGCGTATTTCACTTTCACCACTGCCGGCGTCGCCGGTGAATAGCGGAGAGCCGTTAAAAACGATGGCAATGCGGCTGCCACCCTCGTCAATGGGCTTCATCTTACTGATCATGTGTTGTAAGAACAGGAAAGAACCATCAGAGATACGGGGAACGCCAGCGCCAAAGCGTCCGGCAAAACCTAGGTTTTCGTTCTCGTCTCTGACTTCTTTTTCGTACTTCTTCCATTCCACACCAAAGGGCGGATTACAGAGCATGTAAGAGAAGCTTTGTCCCGCAGTTCCGTCGTTCGTAAAGCTATTACCAAGGAAAATGCGGTCATACTGCTGGCCTTTGATCAGCATATCCGATTTACATACAGCGTAGGTCATAGGGTTAAGCTCTTGACCGTAGCAGTCCACATAGATGCTGCTGTTCATAGATTTCAGATAATCAGAGCCAATAGCAAGCATGCCGCCCGTCCCAGACGCGGGGTCGTAAAGAGAAGTCATTTTGCCGGTCTCGCTTAGTTCATCGCCGTCTGCATTGAATATCAGCGACACCATGAGACGAATAACTTCGCGCGGGGTAAAATGCTCTCCGGCGGTTTCATTGGACATTTCCGAAAAACGACGGATCAGTTCTTCAAAGATGTAACCCATCACGTCGTTGGGGACTTTCTCGGGACTGAGGTCAATCTCTTCCGCAAATTTTGAGATTATCAAGTAAAGCAAGCCAGACTTGTCCAGCCGTTCGATCTGCACATAGATATTGAATGCTTCCATGATTTCCTGCACATTGGCCGAGAAAGAAGTAATGTAATCCTTCAAGTTTTCCACGATGTTCGGTGCATCGTCTTTCAGCTTTTTGATTGTGAAATTGCTCTTGTTATAGAATTTGATTCCGGTGGCTTGTTCAAAAAGCTTTTCCTTAACCTTATCGCTGAAAGCGGAAGTACGGTCGATTTCGAGCACTTTTTCCTTAGTTGGCAGCAATACGCTGTCCAAACGGCAGAGAACCGTAAACGGCAAGATCACATCGCCGTATTCACTCTGCTTATAGTCGCCGCGTAGAAGATCGGCAATCTTCCAGATGAAGTTTGTATATTCATTGATATTCGTGTTATTCGGTTGGTCCATTTTTCTTGTCCTCCATTTTCTTTATCTCGTTGCGGAGGGCTTGTAGCCCATCCGAAGTAATCTCTTTGGTCATTAGCTCGCGGAGAAGTGTTTGTAAATCGCCATTACCTTTTAGAAATGTTGATATATCAGGCGGAGGCATATCCTTGGCCCGCGCATAAATTTCAAAAATTTCATTTCGCAATTCATCTGGCGGAGATAGGAAGGCAATCAAAGCAACCAGTGTTTCTTCTTTGGGAAAGTTGTATCCATTCTCCATGTCGCTCAGGGAGGCGTTCGTAATCTTCGCGGCTTGAGCAGTTTTGCGTTGAGAAATGCCCCTGCATTGCCGTGCTTCCAACAATTTTTCGCCCAGCGCTATCTTGTCATCTATACTGATCGCCACACACATGCCTCCTTCCTCTATAGTTGTTAGTTATCAACTATCATTTTACCTTAAAGCGGCTAAATGTCAATATATTGATGATCTTGCTACCTATTGTTTGCGAGCAAAAACATAAGAGTTGTGCGCTTATTTTAATATATGCGTATACAAAGCGATGCATTATGCCTATCACGGGTTGACTTATATCCAATTATCTGATATAGTATTTATAGTCATTATTGGAGGTTTAATCATGGAAATCGTTGGGCAAAGGCTTCGGGCGCTGCGTGAGAGCGTGGGGCTTTCTCAGAATAAACTGGCAGGAATGATAGGCGTCCGTCAGTCCAGCATAAACCGTTATGAAAACGGGCAGTCCGTTCCCTCCATCCAGACTTTTTGCTGGTATGCGGATTACTTTGACGTGTCTATGGATTATATCTTTGGACGGACGGACAAACCTCAAGGGAAGCTCTATAATTACGAGCCACAGCTTATACGCGATAAGGCCGAAAGCAATCAAGAGTTGCGCCGGTTTGTCGAGATGTGCTTTGACCCGAAATCGCCTATGAATGATAAACTAAAGCAAACGCTTATCAGAATGCTGGAGGAGGGCAAAAAATGAATGTTGTCATTTATGCCCGCTATTCCAGCCACAGTCAGACCGAACAATCGATTGAGGGACAGCTTCAGACCTGCTATGAGTATGCAAAAGCGAATGGACATATAATTGTCAGCGAATATATCGATAGGGCACAAAGCGGAACGACGGACAGCCGGACTGAATTTCAGCGCATGATTTCCGACAGTGATAAGCAATTCTTTGAAGCCGTATTCGTATACCAGCTTGATCGTTTTGCCCGGAACCGCTATGACAGCGCCATTAACAAGGCCAAACTAAAAAAGAATGGAATTCGCGTCATCTCGGCCAAGGAGAATATCACTGACGGTAAAGAAGAATATTTGCTGACGACAAAGCTGTTTTGTGGGTACTGCCGCGAGATGATGACCGGCTATGGCGGCACAAGCAAGACAGGCAGGAAATATCACTACTATGCCTGCAAGAATGCTAAGAAAGGCCAATGCCAGAAAAAGATTGTAAATAAGAAGAACCTTGAAGATCGCGTTGTATTGGAATGCCGGAAGCTGCTGACGGAAAATAATATTGAAAGGATTTCCAAGGAGGTTGCAACCGCCTGTGAATCCGATTACGACAGCTCAGCGGTCAAGCGTATAAAGGCTGCTGTCCAGGAGACTAATGAAGCGATTGAAAACCTTTGGAAGGCGCTGGAACACGGGCAGTCGGTCGAGATGATTACCGAGCGAATTGAGAAGCGCAAAATGGAAAAAGAAGATTTGCAGGCACAGCTCGCTATTGAAATGAGCAAACAGGTCATCTTCACGGCACCGCAAATACGCTCTTTCCTATATTCACTGAAAAAAGGCAATATCAATGACGAAAATAACCGGCGCGGCCTAGTGAACATTTTTCTCCAAGCGATATACCTGAAGGACGACCGATTTACGTTGATACTGAACGGGGGGAACAAGCCAATCGTCATCGATGATATCCTGCTGGATGAAATCGAGACGGCATTGGAGGAAGGCGTAGAGTGTTCATCCATGGTTGCAGGTGCTCCACCATTTGAACGGCGGTCCCAATTCGAACCCTCTTGTCCGAATTGGGACCGTTGCTTCTATAAATAAGCATCCCAAAATAAGGTTCCCCCGATAGCTGTGCTTCCTTCACAAATCGATTACGCGCGAGAAAAAGGTCCAAACCCGCTCGATAAAAATCGAAATCCATGTGATTCGAACCCTCTTGTTTGAATGGAAGTTAATTTGTTCAGCGAAAAGACTTCTTTTCAATATTGAAATCCACAGAGGAAACCATTAGAGGAAACGAAAACATTCGACAGTTGCAGCATATTGATAAAAATGAATTTAACTGTACTATGGTTTCCGCTGCAAATCCCGGACAAATAATTCATACCGTCGTCTCTTATGTTCAAGCCCTGTATTTGTGCGGGTATACTTTTTTGCAAAAGACTCAAGTCAGCCATCTGTCCGGATGTGTGATTTTTTTCAAATGCTTACTCTTAGCGGCATTAACATTAACTTAACGGAATTTCAGAGCCTACATTATAAATATTGTAGCATGTTAGAAGCTGTTAATCAGATATCCCCTATCCCTTTAAGGGATTTAAAAAAGGACCAATTTGTTGGAATTGAGTCGGAATTAACAAATATAGCCCAACGGATTTATGACGAACTAGAGGACAACTCCTACTTTAAATATTTACTAAAAGATTCTTATGAAAAATATCTTAATAAACCGTTAGTAGGTAATGTAAAGCAATGTTTGTTTGCTTCCAAAATACGTGGCGTATTATCTGCCTATAAACTATTTTATGTCGGTTGTTCAAGGGCAAAAAATCATTCATTGTTGTAGTTAATAAAGAAAAACTATTGATTACGAGGACCTCCTTTATCAAAAGATGCAAGAATTAGGTTTTTTCATCGAAACTCAATCGCGTATTGAATAGATTGTTTTCGTGAGGATTTAAACTAAAAAAAGTGATAGCCACTACGTCCTATGACCTGCATCTTGGTGTATCTTTTTTCACCTAATTTCTCATTCTAACACAAAAGGACTTGAACCCTCGTGGTTTTAGTTCTTTTGTTTTTATGACTTCTTGATATACTTAGTGAAGATTAATTTTAGAAATATGATATGCTATTGTCTTGTTCTCCATGATAAAATATTTATATATGTTTAGAAGGAGGAAAAATATGAAATTCTCAAATATTTGTATTATCACAGAGAATGTATCGAGACTTGCAAGGTTTTATGAAACGATTTTCAAACGAAGGCGGAAGGGGCTGATATTCATTCTGCCCTGTCTACTGATGGAGCCGGTATAGCCATTTATTCAAAAAAAGCAGCTGAAACCGACATGTTTTTTAATTTTTCAAAATGTTGGGACTCAGGTAATTTTACAATGGGATATAATGTCGAGGATGTTGATGGGAGTATGAACCGCTGAAGTCGATTTTGTAACAACTCCAACTACTTGGCCATGGGGTGCCAGGTCCGTACACTTCAGAGATCCCGATGGAAACATCATTTGTTTCCGAAGCCTTTTAAAATAACGATGGGAGGTTCAATATGCTTGTACCTCATTTACACTTAAATGGCAAATGCCAAGAGGCCATTTCTGTATATGAAAAGGCCTTTGGCACAAAATGTGATTCTGTCGAATATATGTGTGAAGCAGAGCCGGATAAAGGTATACTACATGCTGAACTGCACATTCATGGGCAAAGGGTCATGCTTAATGATCGCGGCGGGAGTGAAGCACTGACTGCTAATTCCACTGTACATTTGGTAGTCGTTTATGCTAATGAAACAGACCTAAAGCATACTTACCAGTGTCTCCGTGACGGTTGCGTTATCATTTCTCCAATGCAAGTGGTTAGTTATAGTCCATGCGCTGTTAGCTTTATTGATAGATTTGGTGTTCGCTGGAGTTTAATGGTATAGTATTCTGCATAAGCAGAATGCAAATTATACAAAGGCATCTTTTTTTGACCTGACTTTCCAACATTATGTCAGGCCCACACCAATTTATTGGTGTGGGCTTTGACGTTATTAAGGGCAGCTTATCAGATTGCCTTTTTTGTTTGTGAATACATTGCCATAACCGGCTGACCTTTACTCCTGTAATGACCGCAACAACCAAATGCCTCGGATATTCCTATCCATTCTCTTTGAGTGGATCGTAATGATCAGTTCTTCAAGCGCGGATAGGCTTGTGAGACCCTCAATAATGATCGTTGTTATCGTCAGCCCGGCGGCAAGGTAAATCAGAGGCAAAAAGAACAGCACCGCAATGCCCGCAATCCAATAGAGCATCCATTCTTTGCAAGGGATTATGGGTGCGAAAACGAACAGCATTGCGGCTATGAAAACAAAATCGGCGATACTGTCAAGCACTTCGCCAAGCTTGCTGGCAGTGTTTGTTTTTCGGGCAATGTATCCGTCCGCCATATCGCTTAGTCCGCAGTTCATATAGCACATAAAAAGGTATTGATAGCGGCTCTATAAAAGGCAGCAACATAGTACCTGCAATTCGCCGCCGGTTGTTTTTCTTTAGCGGGCCGCGCCGGGTCTTCCCATTTATTGTTGTCATTTTAACACCTTCGGATTAAAAGCATATTATATTTATAAGAGCAATTAAAATGACTTAAAAGAGGTATGGCAATGAATAACATAGTATTGCAGCTTCAAAAAAACAACAGTGATAGTATTTTAAATAATAATAATATTATATTTGATCAAGCAATCAGTGCAATCGGGGATATCAGTTATGATAATGTGACAGGCGTTATTACGATTTCTGAGAACGGCCTGTATATGATCGATTGGTCTATAGCGATGCAGGCGACCTCCGGTTCCCTCAGCGTTATTTTCAAATTGATTTCGGATCAAGGTCATGAATTTAACAGCGATTCGCCAACAAAAACAGGCAGCTTAAGCGGAATAGCCGTTTTGAATGTCGATGATGCTCCTATTCATTTTTCATTGGTAAACGCATCCAACGCCACTGTTTTTTTCTCCAATACAATCATATCTAAAGCTACTTTGCGCGTTTTTTTTCTAAACGATAATGTGATTGATAATAGTCGCTGTTTTGCTTTGGATCAATTTGCCCATGTTTTGGAGCAAGTAGTGACTTTATATCAAGGAGCGACTGTCAGTATTTTCGCAAGTAATAGACTGGCCACAGTAACCGGACAAATTAACTCGCTTTACAAAGCACCAGACGCCGGAAGTATACCGTTGCTGCTGCTGGGCAGTGAGCCTGTTGCTTTGAGCATTGATAAACTGGCACTTCTCTATTTTCCCAATAGTGTTTATGATGATTCGATCACTTATTTAGATCCGCCGGATCCATTCCCACAGAATTGCGATACGGATCTGCTCAAAGATATCCATAGTTATGTTGAGGTTGGTGACACCATATCCATAACTGTGGGCGCGACTGCAAGTGCCTCCGGTGATGTTTATATCAACGAATATGGGATCATTGTTTTAGCGGATGCAGTTTCAATGCTTATTTTGGTGACTCCGCATATTTATTCGCTTGTTATAGATCAGGCAGTCGATAGCGCGCGTAACGAAAAATCAATTTCAGTTTCTAATATTTATGATGAGATAAAAAAAGTCCGGTTTGATTCGAACCAATAACGATTACCCAGGCGAGTCTCGGCGCTTTGCTTATTTTCTGTATTCCATTCAAAGAGTGGTACGGATGGTTCGGACGCTCCTGGTTGTGCCGTGGGACGTATTTTTCCGTCAAGCGGCGGCATCTATATTCACCTAACTTCTCATATGGAATGGTAACGGTATTTTGGACACTTCTCTTTGGAAAATCCAAATACCGTTACTTTTTTATTTTTCAAAATACTCCTGTCACGAGGTACAAAACCACCAAAAACTGGCTGGGCACGATTATGGATGAGAAAAAGGCGGGGACGGCGAAACGGGAAAGCATAGCGAGGCTTTTTGTCAACTTTCGGCAGTGGGACAGCATTATCGAGGTTTTCAACGAGGAAGTGCTCTATGCCACAGAAAAAGGGTCATCGTGAATTCTATCGGTAACCTCACACTTTCTTGTGGTATAATTACTTATTTAAATATGGGGATAACAGGAATTTGTCAGGTAGTTTCAAACTGGGATGATTCATCTTTTGTGGGGTTGAGTTAATGGATGATTTTACAAAAAACGAAATGGAGGAAGCACTCCGAGCCATAACTTCAATGATTAATAGGACTGAGAAAGCAAAAAAGAAATTTGCGCAAGGTACTTCTCAGCATACGTTACAAAAGAACAGGCTTAAAGCGCTTCATATAGCTTCATCACTGATATTAAAAGGATTTGCAGAGAGCAACACTGTGGATTGTTATACCGAAGAAGATTTGGAAAATGCGCTTGCACCAATTACTTCTCTGATTGGCAAATCTGAAAAAGCACGGGCAAAATTAGCGCAAGGCACTTGGCAACATATAATGCTTAGTAATAATCTCAAAGCACTCCATGTAGCTTTGCCATTGTTAACGAAGGCATTGAGCGAAATAAATGCCGAGTTCAAATAGAACATGAATCGGGGGCCGAGATTTGGAACAAAAAAGTTGGACGTTTCAAATAACGACCCCTTTCAATGGTATGATATTTGGTATAAAATATGAAGCTTCCTCTTCGCGTTTCGTGGCTCCTAGCAGTGGAATTATTGACGATATAAGTACAAAATGATATAGTGCTTATATACCCCTGCGGGTATAATTGGAGGTCAAATTATGCGCAAATGTATGGATTGCGATAATCTGCACAGGAGGCTCAGCAAAATCATGGGACAAATTAAAGCCATTGATAAAATGGTGGAAGAAGATGTTCCGTGCGAGGATGTGCTGATTCAAATAAACGCCGCAAAAAGCGCCTTGCATAAGGTCGGTCAGGTCGTTTTAGAGGGCCATCTAAACCATTGTGTACGCGAAGGTATTGAACATGGCGATGCGGAAAAGACTATTTCTGATTTTACCAAGGCGGTGGAGCATTTTTCGAGAATGTCATAAGCTTGCCGGATGAAATAAAAAGCAGCCGCTTTTCACAAAGCGGCTGCTTTTTTGTTGACGGCGTATACCCATATAGGTATAATATACATATACCCCTATGAGTATATAAAGGAGTGATAAATTGATTTCATTTCTAAAAAACAACCAGAAGCGTACCGTTCTTTTCCTCATTATCTCCGCGCCTGCCTTGATCATCGACTTTTTTCATCTCGGTAATCTACCGTTTGATGCGGCTTGGGCTGCAATCGTGCTTTGTGGCATTCCCATTATAAAAGGTGCCGTTGTCGGGTTGGTTACTGAGTTTGATATTAAAGCGGATGTTTTGGTATCCATTGCATTGATTGCATCTGCCGTTATTGGGGAAACCTTTGCCGCCGGAGAGGTGGCTTTCATAATGGCCCTTGGCGCTTATCTGGAAGAGCGCACTGTGCAGAAAGCGCGCGTGGGCATCGAAAAGCTGGTGCATTTGACCCCTGCTACCGCGCGGGTAGTATGCGGCGACTATGAAACCATAATCCCCGCCGAGCGGGTGAAAATTGGGGATACTCTCCGGGTGTTGGCGGGAGAAACGATCGCCGTAGACGGTATCATTACGAAAGGCCAGACTTCCGTCGATCAGTCTGTTATGACAGGCGAATCCCTTCCCGTTGACAAAAGCGAGGGCGATGAGGTGCAGAGCGGAACTGTCAATCAGTTTGGAACCTTTGATATGGTTGCGGAAAAAGTCGGTGAGGATAGCTCGCTGCAACGTATGATACGTCTCGTGGAATCCGCGGATGCGGGAAATGCAAAAATTGTAGGGCTGGCTGATCGCTGGGCAACATGGATTGTCATAATTGCTCTCGCCGCGGCGGCGATCACATGGTTTGCCACGCACGAAATTATACGCTCCGTTACGATTCTTGTCGTGTTCTGCCCCTGCGCGCTTGTGCTTGCAACACCTACCGCTATCATGGCCGGTATTGGAAATGCCACCAAGTATGGCATTCTCGTCAGCCAGGGCGATGCGTTGGAGCGATTGGCAAACGTGCGGCGGATTGCGTTTGATAAGACCGGCACGCTTACCTATGGAAAACCCTCTGTAACAAAAGTGGAAAGCTATGTCTCGGATATCGACAGTGATAAGCTTCTGGAAATTACCGCAACGGCTGAACTACGCTCAGAACACCCCCTTGGCAAAGCCATTGTTACGCATTATAAGCAGGAGCACGGTAAATTGCCATCCCAGCCCGAAGCGTTTGAGTTACTGCCGGGATTCGGGGTTTGGGCGCGAGTGCAGGGTTATGTGATATTTGCGGGGAATGATGCGCTGGTAGCCGATCATGCCTTAACCATGCCGGAGCAGCTTAGGCAGAGCGCAAACAATGCAAAAGCAAGCGGCAATACCGTAATTTTTGTATTAGACAAAGAACGTATCATTGGCTTGATTGCTTTATCTGACACGTTGCGGCCCGATGCCGCCCAAACGGTTAGGGAAATTGGTGAAACGGGAACAAAGACCGTGCTGCTTACCGGCGATGCCCCCCATGCAGCAAACCATATCGCGGAGATTACGGGCATTGCCGATGTGAAAGCGAGCTGTCTGCCGGGGGATAAGCTGACTGCAATTCAGCATTACCAGAAAAGCGGAGATTTCGTTTGTATGGTTGGTGATGGTATTAACGACGCTCCCTCACTCAAGGCCGCATATGTGGGCATTGCTATGGGCGGCATTGGAAGCGATATTGCGATTGAGGCTGCGGATATTGTTCTTGTTGGCGACGATGTAAAGCAAATCCCGCACTTGCTGATGCTGTCGAGAAAGGTCATGCGCACCATTAAAATTAACCTCGCGGCATCCATGATACTTAATTTTGTGGCCATTGCTTTAGCGATAACCGGGATACTGAATCCCGTGTTGGGCGCGTTAGTTCATAATGTCGGTTCTATAGCAGTCATTATCAATTCATCCCTATTATTGAAATGGAGGAAAAACTAAATGAAAGAGTGGTTATTGTTCGGTTTGTTCTTGGCCGTAGGACTCGGTATGCTCGTAGAGGGTATTTTCTATATGCGTAATAAAAAGAACGATCCAGAATCGGTTAAAATCTACAAAATAATTGCTGCTATTGGTGCGGTTCTTTCCGTTGCAGCTATTATCGTAAAATTTGTGTTTTGATATGATTGGGTTGAACAACGGTCGGAATCCGAACGCCTATGTCCGGTTTCGACCGTTTTCTTTTGCCGTTCCAAATAAGGACCCTTTTATACGCCAAAAACACCTAAGCACGGACATTTTCAGCTTGACTGCTTCCTTGCACAAACTGGATAATAAATACCGAAGCTTCTCATGCCTGTAATCAAAACCGGATTTTTGCGGCTTGCGAACTGGGAATACCTACAGTAAATTGGACAGTCCGTTTTTGTAGGCATTTACTCAAGTACATTTCAGCATCGTACTCGGCTTTAACCTGATCGTATATTTTGAATTCCAAACGCTAATCTGGCAGATAGCTATTATAAAAAACATTATACTGACCTTCTTTGATTCAATCTCTGCTGCATTGGAAGCCGTCCGCTTTGTCAAGATTAATATACACAAATTCAGTCTGCCAACATAAAATATTTCATAAAAGGTATTGTTGAAAAGGAGTACCTTATGAGTATACTATTGCAGGTTGAACGCTTAATAGCGGGCACTGTTGAATCTAATGCAAACGTCATCTTTGATTCAACCGTGGTTTCTACTGGAAATATCAGTTATGACGACACCACAGGCGTTATTACAATACAAGAAGCAGGCAGATATGAATTTGATTGGTGGATAGCCACGCAATCCTCTATATCAACTATTGGTGCTGGATTGGTGCTAGTTTCATCGCAAGGAGATGCTATAATCGGTAATTCGCCGACCAAAACAGGAGAAGTGGTCGGTGTTGGCATCATAGAGGTCATAACAGCGCCTGTAACCGTAGCGTTGAGGAATAACAGCAGCGCAACGGTTTACTATTCAACAATTGTTCCGGTCAAAGCATCTTTGGCTGTAATTGGAACAGATGCGGGCGTTTTGGCTTTTGGATCTTTGAGAGGAGGTAGTGTAGAAACACCTGGGGCAACGTTCACACCAGTACCATTTAGTGTGGTTGGACCTCTATCAGATACTGTCACAGTTAGTCTATCGGGTAATGAATTGGTGGTAGGAGGAAGCGGAATTTATCAAATAGCGATATCTATTAATGCTGAAGCTACCACAGATCCAGATCCGGATCAACCATATCTAAATGCTATTATTACTGTCAACGGTACACCGATCTTTGGCGATATCACTACTTTTTTTAAAATATCTAATAGAAGTAGTTCAACGTTTGTTGTCCAATCCTCCTTAGCAGCAGGAGATGAAGTAGGAGTAAGTATTAGTACGGATTTTCCTGTTCTAGGGTATATGAATCGCTCTTTAACTATTGTTCAATTAAGTTACTAAAGGTGACCCGAAATGCCTACAGTATTGAACAATCCGTTTCCGTAGGCATTTTTCGTCGTTATATTTTTCTACAACAGCTGATCATCTGCGTCTACTTTGTCAACGTTAGACGAATCTATCAACCGAGATTGATACAACAAAGACCAGTCTATCAAGATTGGCTCTTGTTGTATCAATTGAAAAACCGGTTAGCCTTTACTCGACCAAATGCCTCGGATATTCCTGTTCAGCCTCCTTGAGCGGATCGTTATGATCAGTTCTTCAAGCGCGGATAGGCTTGCAAGGCCGCCAAGAATGATCGCTGTTATCGTCAGCCCGGCGGCAAGGTAAATCAGGGGGAAACAGAACAGCGTCAAGCCGGTTGCTTTGTTTAGGTAGGTATGTAAAGACGAGAAGGCTTTATACTTCAAGTACCCGATCCCCAATGTTGCAAATCGTATAAGCGCAATGCCCGCAATCCAATAGAGCATCCATTCTTTCCAAGGGATCATGGGTATAAAAACGAACAGCATTGCGGCTATGAAAACAAAATCGGCGATACTGTCAAGCACCTCTCCAAGCTTGCCGGCAGTGTTTGTTTTCCGGGCAATGTATCCGTCCGCCATATCGCTTAGCCCGCACAGCGCATATAGAACAAAAAAGGGTATTGACAACGGCTCTATAAAAAGCAGCGGCACAGTACCTGCAATTCGTCCGATGGTAATGAAATTGGCGGCGTACTTGATCTTATTCAATACGCAATTCTTCTCCTGAATTATTACAAAAGCCCCCCAAACTGCTTCCATTGTATCATATCAAATCAAGCCGTTGAACCGTTGCGCAAGCATAGGGGAGGCGCGGGTGGAAAAATGCTGAGATAAAAGAACCGGTCCTTGTTACGTGCCAAAGCTTCCGTGCCGCATTGGAGGCGACGAAGGCGCAATGAGCGAAAACTGCCGTGGTTGTAATGCTAATAAGAAAACAGAGCAGTCGAATCCCATGACTGCTCTGTTTTTTATTGCCTTTAGCGAGATGAACCGCTGTTTTTGTTTGGTTTAAGCTTGATATATCCCACAACAATTAAGAAACATGCGGGGGATTTGTTAAACCCGCAGCGCGATCATTGCCATTGCTGCAGCTGCTGCAGCAATTCGATGCAGTAAGCGCCCCCCTGATAGGTCACCGGTGTAAATCCAACGTATCGTCTGCCGCCGTCGCTGAAGTTAATATAATCGTTGCTATACCAGCCGAGACCGTACCGGTCCAGCGCGGAAAACACGTCATTGTAATACGCAAGCGCCGCGCTTAGCGGACATGCATTGAAGTTTGCGCTCTCGATACGCACAACGGAATGCGGGGCAAATTCCGAAACGGCTTTTGCCCAAGCGTCAATCGTCTGCTTGGTCGACTGCGCCCAAATGCTTTCGGACGTGTATGTAACATCGGGGTTGATGACGATTTGCCGTCCGGTATCCCAGCTGTTGGGCGCGAGCATAATCACAGAGGTTTTCTTAAGGGCGGGAGGCGATTCTTCCACGCCCTCCAGCTTTGCATCGTAACTCGTTTGGAACCACCAGCGCTCGACGGCGTACGTATCGGGAAGCGTAACGTCGATCCCGCTCCATTCAAACAAATCGCCGCTGAAGCGAATCTCCAATTTGTCAGCGTCGGACTCCAATGTTACCGAAATCAGCTTAGCGCTCTTGGCGTAAGGATAGTAACCCGAAAGCGGATATCCCACATCATAGCTTTCGTTCGAAAGATGCTCACTGTACAGTGATTTGCCGTCGGCAAGGATTTCAAAGTCGCCGGTTCCCCATATCTTCGAAAGATAGACGTCCAATTTTGTCCCCTGAACGAGTTCGCCGGTCATTTCCAGCGCCTGACCGTTTGACAGCTGCTGCTGTGCCGCGTAGATCACCGTAGGATATTCCTGCAGGAATATGGAATGGTTGTTGTTGTCGATATGCTCACCCGCCTCCACCGTCATGTTGGCGTAGACAAACGGCCCCTCGCAGAAGTTTGTCATCATCATTACGTTGGAATACTTGCCTTCGACCGTACTCCGGATCAATGCCGAATCCCTGATGATATCATCGGCGCCATTCGCCGGCGTAGCTTCATAGACCACAAGCCTGTCGGGGTCGTGCTGCCGGATCGTTCCGATGAGCTGGTCGTACACATCGGCTACGTCGGCATCCGTATAAGGGGAGACCGGCAGGCCGGTGCTAAGATTGGTATTCTGGGTTTCCCATAAGGGACTGAACGATAATGCCGCGCTGGGAATATCCTTATATCTTTCCGCCAGAAGCGCCCAGATCGCGTTGGCCTCCTTTTGCCTTTGCGGGTTGGTAAACAAGTCAAAATCGCCGACGCTGGTAAAATTGGCAGCGTCATAAGACGCCCAACGGCCGGGCATGCTGAATAGGACCAGATTCATATGCAGATTGTATTTCATGGCGGAGGCGACCAACCGATCCAGCTGCTTCAGCTTTGGTTCCTCTACGGTTTTCACATCCATATCGAACAATGTCTGGAACGTCAGCATGATTCGCGCGCTGCCAAATCCCCAGTTTGCCGTATTGCGCAGCTCCGCATCTGACACCGGCATACCGGTGGATTCATAATCTCCCCCGAAAACAAGTCCCTTTAGCGTGGGCATGTTGTCCTGCGAGACCTGTGGACGCGCGTTTGCCCGATCCAGCAATGCATCCGTAATGATGGAGGAATCGTACGTAACTGCGCGCGGATCCGTCAGCGGGATGAAGCCACTCTTCGACGACTTAGACTCGAAAAGACGAATTGCAGCCAAAATTGCGGCATTGTAAGTGAACGGCCTGTCAGGCAGCATTGAATTTTCCGCTTCGTCGTAATCGAAGATCGATTGATTGCTCGCCAAGGAAACCCTGCCAAACGAATAACGGTAGGCAACGCCGCTGTCGTCCCACTCGGAAAAATCCTCGCGCGCAAAGCCGCCGCCTTGGTAGGGATAGTCGTTCGGGATGTATCGGTCAGGTTCCTGTATCCTGCCGATCTCGTTCCATACTTTTTCGCCGATCTTATTATTCAACGGCAACCAGTCGACGCTGAAAGAGAGATAGTCTCCGCCCAAGGCAACGGCGCATTTTAAAACTGCCTTCATCCCCTCATAGCGCGTCATAGGATCGTTCGATGCGCGCGCTTGCGGGAACTGCGCCTGCCAGTCGGGGAGCTTAGCCGGGTCTTCCAATTCGACAATACGGTCAAGCATCGTGAAAAACTCTGCATACGTAACTACCGTGTCCTCCGGCCTGATCTCACCGATCCCCATAGACAGGGCGCGGTCAATCTCATCATTCAACGGGGCGGCCTGCGAAACATCGGGATATGTCCAGATATATTCTGCCGAGAGTGTTTCGTCGTGTGTGAAGCTGTAGTTTGCGTTCGCGCAGATATCACGGAGTGAATAGTAGTTTGTACCGTTCTTCTCGAAGGTTTCCGCTCCGACCGGATCCGCCTCGCTCAACGCCGTCTGAATATCGGCCTGTTGAAAAAAATAGCTGTCGTCCAACTCGTAACCGGTGAGCTGATGAACGGTTCCGTTAACGACAACACGCGCAAGCACCTCTGCTGCCGCATCGGAAGAAATGGAGGGAGTCGCTTCATTCGCCGGGGAGTTCTCCGTTTGCGGCGTCGAGGCGTCTTGGGTGTTGTCGGCCGGTTTTGTCCCGCCGCATGCGACAAGCAGGAAACTCGAGGCTAAGAGAAGAAACAACAGAACTTTTTTCATAAAGGAACCCTCCCGGCAACGTGTGCTTCGCGTAACCATATATTTGATATATTTCCAAACATTAAACCAAATAATTATATCATATTCCTGCGTGTAAATACAATTTGTGCATCGTATGCCGGAAATTGCCGCGCAGATACGCAATCTCGCCTTCATATTGCAGGCGCAGCCTCTCCTCGCTCACGGTATCCAAAATGGAATCGGGCTTCTCTCGCGGTATGGGGACGGTGGTGGCGGCGCACACTTGAACGAGGTCCTCGAAGGAAGAGCCGCCCTCCGGCTCCTTTCCTTGCGCGGGCCGTCCGGCTTTCGCGCATCCGCGGGGATCATCCACCCCCGGTCGCGTTTGCGGGCGCAGGGAATCCTGCCGTGCGCTAAAAGCCACTGCACCTGCCCGGGGGATACCTGCCATTTTTTCGCGGCCTCCGCGGTGGATAGGTATTCCATTTGCCGTCCTTTTCTTTCTTCCGACAAATCATTTATAGATATTTACATAATTATAGCCGCTCGGACAGCCTGTTTCAACATAGGAAGCGGCCTATGCACATGCTGTTCGGTCTGCGGGGTTTAGATGGGTATCCTAAATTCGCTCAAAAAAACCGTTGACAGACGGATGCAATTTTAGTATTCTAATCAAAATAACTGCGCGGCATGCGAAAGGGTAAACAGTATGAGGCTTCGGCTGAAATACAACCGAATAAACCCGATGCAAACAAAAAACACTGGTCTTTTCTGAACCAAGTGTTTTTTTTTGCAAGAAAGTACGCGGCATAACAAACGGCCCGGCCCGTTACCGTATCGAAAGAGAGGAGAGACGATATGCTTCATAACAAAAGCCTGATTGCCCCGGGGGACTTCTCGATTCCCGAGATCGAAGAAATACTATCCCTTGCGGAACGTATCATCCGAAATCCGAAACAGTATCAAGAGGCTTGCAAAGGAAAAATCCTTGCAAGCCTTTTTTTTGAACCTTCCACCAGGACCAAATTTTCGTTCGACGCGGCCATGCTGCGATTGGGTGGCAGCACGATCGGCTTTTCTGACCCTTCCACCTCCAGCGCCGCAAAAGGGGAGACGTTGGCGGATAGCGCCCGTACGGTGACGCAGTATGCGGATATCATCGTGGTGCGCCACCCCAAGGAGGGTACGGCGAAACTGATGAGCTCCTACGCTTCCTGCCCCGTCATCAACGCGGGGGACGGCGGTCACCACCACCCCACCCAGACGCTTACGGACCTTTTGACCATACGAAACTATAAAAAAAGCTTTGAGGGGCTTACGGTAGGCGTGTGCGGGGATCTGAAATTCGGCCGCACCATCCATTCGCTGGTCACCTGCCTCTCCCGGTACGAAAACGTCAAATTCCTGTTTATCTCCCCGGAAGAGCTCACCATGCCCCCCTACGTCAAGGAGGCGCTCCATAAAGCCAACGTGCCTCTTACGGAAACTACGGACTTGGAAGCCGCGATGCCCATGCTCGATATCCTCTACATGTCCCGCGTGCAGCGCGAACGGTTTATCAGCGAGGAGGAATACCTGCGCCTGAAGGACTTTTTTATACTGACTGCGGATAAAATGGCGCTCGCTAAGCTGGATATGATCGTGATGCATCCGCTGCCGCGCGTCAACGAGATCGCCGTTTCGGTGGATGAAGACCCACGCGCGGTCTACTTTGAACAGGCGAGGTTCGGCATGTATGTGCGCATGGCGCTCATCATGAAGCTGTTAGGCGTACCGGAACCGGCGTAATTGCAAGAATTTTATAAGGAGGAATTGCTATGATCAACGTATCCAAACTCAAGGAAGGCATCGTGATCGACCATATCCGCGCGGGGCACGGGTACAAGATCTTTCAGCAGCTTGGTTTAGACAAGCTCGAAGACGTGGTGGTGCTTATGCGCAATGTAAGTAGCATCAAAATGGGCCGCAAGGATATGATCAAAATAGAGACCGATCTGGAACTCAATCTCGACGTTCTGGGGCTCATCGACCCGAACGTGACCATCACCTACGTCAAGCAAGGCAAGCGGGTGAGTAAACTTAGGCTTTCTCCGCCCGATCATGTGACGGGTATACTGGCTTGCAAAAACCCCCGCTGCATCACCAATCAGGAGCGCATCCTAAACACCACGTTCCATTTGGTGGACGCGGAAAAGAACGAATACGCCTGCGAATACTGCGACGCGCGGACTTGCTTATAGGGGAAAGAGCCATGATCGTCCGCTACCAAAATGCAAGACTGGTCGACGCGACGGGGGAACGTTTCGGAGATCTGTATACGGAAAACGGCCGCATCCTGTACGCCGGTCCGGCGGACCATGGGTACTGCGATAAAACGGTGGATGTAAACGGCAATGCGATATTGCCTGCGTTTATCGACCTGCATTGCCACCTCCGCGACCCCGGCTACCCGCAAAAGGAGACCATGGAAACCGGCATGCGCGCAGCGCTCAAGGGCGGCTATGCCATGCTTTGCGCCATGGCGAACACAAATCCTGTGATAAATACGCCCGAATTGGTGGAGCAAACCATAAAAAAGCGCGGAGCCTGAGGCTGTGCAAGCTTATGCAGGCGGCGGCCGCGGGCGAAAACCTGGAGGATAATATACCTACCGACCGAGCGGCGCTTGCGAAAATCACAAATATGATCACCAACGACGGGAAGACGATATTCTCGGACGGTTTTATGCGGCAGCTGCTCCTCGATTCCAAACGGTACGGTTTTTTGATCAGCGCGCATTGCCAGCCGGAGCGGCAGACCGTAAAACGGGATATCGAACTTTTAAAAGAAACGCGCGGGAATTTGCACATCGGCCATATCAGCCGCGCGGAAACGGTGGAGATGGTACGCAGTGCCAAAGCGGAAGGGCTCACCCTGACCTGTGAGGTCACGCCGCACCATCTGTTCGGCTATGACGATGCGTTTAGCGTCAACCCGCCGCTACGAACAAAAGCCGATGTGGAGGCGCTGATAGGCGGGATCATGGACAAAACGGTTGACTGCCTTTCCACCGACCATGCCCCGCATACGGAGGATGACAAACGCGTCGGCATGGCGGGGATCTCCAATATCGAGTATGCCGTAAGCATTTACCTGACGGTATTTTACGCGCACAAAATACCGCTTACACGGCTTGCGGAACTGACGTCCTATGCTCCTGCCCGCAGGCTTAAGATAAAGGCGGGGCTTATAGCCTCGGGGTATCCGGCGGATATTGTGGTATTGAACACCGAGGAGGAATACGAGATCAGGAAGAACAGAATGATCTCAAAATCGCACAACACGCCGTTTGAAGGGCGCAAGGTGCGCGGGCGGGTATTGAAAACGATCGTAGAGGGAGAGACGCGCTATGAATATGGACAGGCTTTGTAAAGACGTACAGAAAAAAGGACCGGTCTGCGTGGGATTGGATACACAGTTATCCTTTTTACCGGCGTATTTGAAAAAGCAGGACCGCTCCGACGGGGAAAAGATATTCGAATTCAACCGGAAGATTATAGACGCCACATACGAAGTTGCGGGCTGCTTCAAGGTGCAGGTCGCCTGCTATGAAGCGTTAGGACTAATTGGCATAAAGGCGTTTGCGGATACCGTGCGGTATGCGCGAAAGAAAGGCAGCGTCGTCATATCCGACATCAAGCGCGGCGACATTTCCTCCACCGCGGCGCAGTACGCGCAAGGGCACTTCACCGGGGACTTTGAAACCGATTTTATCACCGTAAACGCCTACATGGGCGAGGATGCGATTTCCCCCTACTACCCATACCTTGAAAAAGGCAAAGGGCTGTTTGTGCTCGTCAAGACCTCCAACCCTTCAAGCGGGGATTTTCAGGATGTGGAGTTTGGCGGCCAAACGCTTTACGAGCGCATGGCGCAGCGTGTAAGCGAATGGGGAAAGGCCTTCATAGGGGCGAGCGGGTTTTCGGCAATCGGCGCGGTGGCGGGCCTTACCTACCCGGAGGAGTTTGAAACCATGCGGCAGCTTCTGCCGCACACGTTCCTTCTTATCCCCGGTTACGGCGCGCAGGGCGGCACGAGCAAAAATATTGTGGCATTCTTCCGGGATGGGGTGCGCGGGGTGGTCAATTCCTCCCGCGGGCTCATCACGGCGCACAAGGGCAAGACGGAAGAAAGCGATTTCGACGTGCATGTAAGAAGCGCTGTAGTTGCCATGCGGGAGGATATCCTGAAATGGCTGTGATCGCAGAAAATGCGCGCATCGCGGAAGGCATTTTCCGCATGCGCGTACGCGGTGCGACAGCGGGCCGTGCCGGGCAATTCTACATGCTGCGGCAGCCGGATATCCCGGTCCCGTTTCTATCAAGACCCATCAGTCTGTTCGACGCGGACGAGATTACCGGCGAAGTATCGTTTTTATACCAAACAGCCGGGCGCGGGACGGAGCTCTTTTCCCGGATGCTCGCGGGGCAGGCGCTTACCGTGCAGGGACCCTACGGCAACGGATTTCCCTTGCTTACAGGGGATGCGGTGCTGATCGGCGGCGGCATCGGTACGGCGCCGCTGTATCTGCTGCTAAAGGAGCTTCGCGCGGCGGACCCCAATAGGCGCATCGAAGTATACTTGGGCTTCCGCGAGGAGGCGTTTCTGGTGGCCGAATTTAAAGCGCTCTCGGATAAGGTAAACGTAAACCTCGGCGGGTATGTGGCAGAGGATGTGGATTTTAAAAGAAATGCCGTCTACTACGCCTGCGGCCCCGAACCTATGCTGCGCGCCGCGGCGAAAGCTGCAAGGGAAGCGGATGCGAAGCTCTACATAACGCTGGAGAAGCACATGGCCTGCGGCGTCGGAGCGTGCCTCAGCTGTACCTGCAAAACGGCGGCGGGGCAAAAACGTGTCTGCAAGGACGGGCCGGTATTCCCGTATGAGGAGGTGTACGATGCGATCTGATCCCCTTGCGACTTCGCTGCTCAAAATAGAATTAAGAAATCCCGTCATCGCGGCTTCCGGTACGTTCGGCTTCGGGCATGAGTATGCGGAACTTCTTGACGTGTCCCGTTTGGGCGGCATCAGCGGCAAGGGATTGACGCTAAGCGGCAGCGCAGGCAACCCAGGTCGGCGCGTGATGGAAACGCCGGCGGGGCTTCTTAACAGTATCGGATTGGAAAACCCCGGCGTGAAGCGCTTTATAAAAGAGGAAGCGCCGTATATGCGCACATTGGGCCCGGCGGTCATTGCAAACCTCGGCGGCCACAGCGAGGAAGACTATATCGAAGGAGCCGCGCTAATGAACGGCGCCGATATAGACATTCTCGAGCTCAACATCTCCTGCCCCAACGTCAAAGCGGGTGGCATGGCGTTCGGCATGGACCCGAAAAGCGCAGCAGGTATCGTAAAGCAGGTAAAAGCGGTCACAAAGCATCCGCTGATCGTTAAACTTACCCCCAACGCGCCGGATATCGTCGCGGTGGCGCTTGCGTGCGAGGAAGCGGGCGCGGACGGGCTGAGCTTGGTGAACACTTTTCTAGGTATGGCAATCGACGTGAAGAAAAAAGAGGCTGTGTTCCAAAACGTGTACGCCGGGCTTTCGGGGCCTGCGATACTGCCCATCGCGCTTCGGATGGTACATCAGGTCGCAAGGCAAGTGAGCATTCCCGTAGTGGGCATGGGGGGCATCGCCACAGCAAACGACGCGCTGTGCTTTTTGATGGCGGGGGCCACGGCGGTTTCGGTCGGTTCCGCTACGTTTGCGGACCCGAACGCCATGCTGCGGATCATAGACGGGCTATATACCTACTGCAAGGAGCAGGGTCTACAAAACATCGACGAAATTCGAGGAATCGTATAGGAGGAAATTTATGAAAGACAACCTTACCGCCATGAAAGAGTGCGAAGCGTTTCTGGAGGGGCACTTCCTGCTTTCCTCGGGCCTGCACAGCGGGGAGTACTGCCAGTGCGCAAAGCTTTTGCGCTTCCCCGATCAAGCCGCAACGGTGCTAAAAGCCGTAACAGAGCAGGTCAAAGGCCTGCATGTTACCAAGGTTTGCGGCCCGGCGATGGGCGGCGTCATCGTTTCCTACGAGCTTGCGCGGCAGCTCGGCGTAGAGAGCATATTTGCCGAACGCGAGGACGGCGAAATGCAGCTCCGGCGCGGCTTTAAAGTGGGCCCGGGGGATACTGTCCTCATTGCGGAGGATGTGGTCACCACCGGAAAATCCACCATGGAAACCTTAAAGGCGGTAGAGGATATGGGTGCGAAAGTGATCGGCGCTGCATGCATCGTGGACCGGCGCGCGGTGGATTGCGCCTTCAAGCTCCCCGTATATTCAGCATTGACGCTGGATATAGAAACCTATGAAGCGGAAAACTGCCCGATCTGCAAGGCGGGTAAACTTCCGCTGGAAAAGCCCGGCAGCAGGGAATTGCCACAAAAGAAATAATACAGCGGTACTCGACGTAGGCACCGTTGCGGCTGCGTCCTTGCCCTACAGATATTCGGCGTTTCCCTGTAGGGCGGGATGCCCACATCCCGACGTGTAACGTTATCACGGCAGAAACACGCGACGGCATGTGGGCATGCCGCCCTACAACGCCCTCCTCTCTCGCGATTTGTATCCAAACTGACAGTTTTTAGGCCGGAAAGTTCAGCATACTATGATATGGAAAGTATATGTTGTGAGGTGTCCGTATGAAAGAAAGCAGTATCCGGCACATGTTTCCCGGCAACAACACCGATCGGGGCTTCTTTTCCTATTTTTCGTACATACTGCCGCAGCCGCAGGCCAAGCGCATCTATTGCTTAAAGGGCGGTCCCGGCGTAGGGAAATCCTCGCTTTTAAAGCGCATCGGCGAGCGTGTGGCGCAGGAGGGGTATGACCTCGAATATATGCATTGCGCATCGGATCCGGACTCGCTGGACGCGCTGGTGATCCCGGCGCTCGGCGTGGCGCTCATCGACGGCACGGCTCCGCATGTGACCGACCCCGTGTATCCCGCCGCGGTAGATGAAATCGTCAATCTGGGCGAATTCTGGGACGGAGCCGCCATCCGCCGCAACCGCGACGAGATTGTACGCATTAACAAGGAGATCAGGCGGCAATACAAGCGTGCGTTCAAATACCTGGCCTCGGCCAAGTGCATGATGGATGACATCGTGGAAACGTATGAGTCCGCAATGGACCCGGCTGGCCCGATGCTTGAGGCGCAGCGCATCATCCGCAAGGAACTGCCGCGGGAAGGGGGCAGCCGTCATGGTAACATCCGCCGCCTGTTTGCCTCCGCCATCACGCCTGCCGGCATCGTGCATCATATGGAATCGCTCATCGACGATGATTTTAAGGTATATCGCATCAAAAACCTGTGGGGCGCGGGTGTGCACAAGCTGATAGAAAGGGTAGGCGACGAGGCGGTACGGTTAGGGCTGGACACAGAGTTATACTACTGTCCGCTTGCGCCCGAGACGCATATTGAACACATGCTGATCCCGAAACTGAAGCTGGCGTTCTTCTCGGAAAAAGAAGGCTTCGAACCGAAAAACCGCCGTCAGGAAACTTTGGATTTGACGCAGTACACAGACTCCGCACAGCTTACCGCACATAAGGATGCGTTGGATTTTGATATCGCTATGTTCCACACAATGCTGGACGAAGCCGTGAACGTGCTGGCCTGTACGAAAGGGCTGCATGACAAGCTGGAAGTATACTATATTCCGCACATGGATTTTGGCCGTGTACGGGAAAAGGAAGAGATGATCTATAGGGAGATCATAGAATTGTAGGAATGATTTTTGCGGTTCACGAGGGCGGATTCTATCTGCCCCTAAGGGGTATGGCAACTTAGCGGTAACACGCGGCGGGATGAAAATCATCCCGCCCTACACGAAGCAACGTTTCACCCGTAGGCACAGATATACTGCAGGAGCCCCGTTGCTCACAAGCACCATGCAGTGGCCGTTTTAAGGAGGATAAGGGATTGTTAAGGGACCTAAGGAAGGAAATCGGAATCCCTCTTGGTCCCTTATACCCTGCAATGGGAAAAACAGTGTTAAGCAGGTATGGAAGCCGCTCGGCGTGCTGCTGCATATCGCCGCGGGCAACGCGGATGCGCTGCCCGCTTTCAGCGTGATAGAAGGGCTCCTGACCGGAAACATCAATATACTTAAATTGCCGGGGTCCGACGACGGACTTTCCGCGGCTCTGCTCCTTGAACTGATACGAATAAAACCGCTGCTTGCGGACTATATATATGTTTTTGATTATCCGTCGGACGATGTGGCGTCCATAAAGAAATGGCGGATGTTGCCAACGCGATCGTGGTATGGGGGTCGGATGCCGCTATTTCCGCGGTCAGGCGGATGGCCCGGCCTAACACAAAAATCATCGAATGGGGGCACAAAATAAGCTTTGCGTATGTATCGGGCGAAAACATCCCGGATGAGGCGCTAAACGGCATTGCGCACAATATATGCGAAACCGAGCAGCTATATTGCAGTTCCTGTCAGGGGATATATCTCGATACGGATGATATGGAAGAAGTATTCCGCTTTGCCGAGCGTTTTTTAGGTATACTGGATAGCGTTGCCGCCGCACAAACAAGAGAGCTTCCCACTTATTTGCAGGCGCAAAAAACGCTCGAGCTTACTACGGAAAAACTGGAATCGATCTCTTCCGGTAAAAGGGTTTACCAAACCGTCAATTGCAGCGTGATCGCCGGTAGCGACGGGCAGCTTGAGCTTTCTTATATGTTCCGCAATTGCTGGGTAAAGCCTTTGCCCAAGGCGCGCTTGATCCCGGAGCTCTTGCCGTACAAAAATTATCTGCAAACAGTTGCCTTGCTATGCCCTGAGCCCCGGCGGGCAGAGCTTACCGCATTGCTGCTCTCCACGGGCGTTGTCCGCCTTACGGATGGGCGGAACATGTCGCAGAGCTATTGCGAAATACCGCATGACGGGGAATTCGCCTTGAGGCGGTATATGAAAAGGGTTTCGATCGAATATACCGGCGACGGTCCCGCCCCGAAGCTATAGAAGCACCATCGGCACGCGCTTTACGCCATCACCCGTGCGGTGGTGGCCTTTTCATGCCTCGGAATTTCTCGGCTCGTTGCCAAAAACTTTGCACCGCCCGCAATCTGCCTGTGCTGTAAGAATTTTCCATGCGTAAAGACTCTCTACGCCATAGAGAATAGTACGAGATGGAGGGCAATGACCATGAACAGATTGCTTAGTTCCAAAGGGCTTAAGCTTATGTATTCCTATTTGGACGCTAATCCCGCGGAAAATCTGCCGAAGCTTATGGCATGGGCGGACCGGCTTGACAGAAACGGCTCCTTAAAGAACCAGCGCGATGCCATCCGAAGCGTAATTGAAGATAAGGATAATAACTGGTACAGCCTCATCTTGAGCCTGTGGACGGATATAGACGCGGGCGTCCGCCGGGTGCTTTTCAACAACTTTATCGTAAACGGCAACTACATCGCAGGCGACATGCAGGACGCAAACAGGAAGAAGTATGGCTGCAACATCCCTTGGGCGATCCTCATGGACCCCACCTCCGCCTGCAACCTGAAGTGCAAGGGGTGCTGGGCCGCCGAATACGGGAACAAACTTTCCATGAGCTATGAAACGCTCAACGATATTATCGAACAGGGTAAGAAGCTGGGCGTTTATTTTTACATCTATTCGGGCGGGGAACCGCTTGTGCGCAAAAAAGATATTATCCGCCTTTGCGAGAAACACTCCGACTGCGGGTTTCTCGCGTTTACCAACGGCACCCTTATCGACGAAGAATTTGCCGACGATATGCTGCGTGTGAAAAACTTCGTACCCGCCATAAGCGTTGAAGGCTACGAGGAAACAACGGATTCCCGCCGCGGCAAAGGCACGTTCCGGCAGATCGTCCGCGCCATGGAGATACTCAAGAGCAAGAAGTTGCCGTTTGGCGCGTCGCTGTGCTATACACGCGAGAATACCGAGGTGACCGGCAGCGAGGAATTCTTTGATTTCCTTATCGCCCAAGGCGCGAAGTTCGCGTGGTTCTTTACCTACATGCCCGTGGGCGCGGATGCGGTTCCCGAATTGATGGTCACTGCCGACCAGCGCGAGTATATATACCGTCAGGTCCGCAAATTCCGCGAAACAAAGCCCATCTTCACCATGGATTTTTGGAACGACGGACAATTTGCGGGCGGCTGCATCGCCGGAGGACGGAGGTATTTGCACATCAACGCCAACGGCGATATCGAGCCGTGCGCGTTTATCCACTATTCGGATTCCAACATCCGCGAAAAGACGCTTCTCGCGGCGCTGCAATCCCCCTTGTTTATGCAGTACCATAAAAACCAGCCGTTCAACGAAAACATGCTGAGGCCCTGCCCGCTGCTCGATAATCCGGGCAAGCTGGCGGAAATGGTAGAAAAGTCCGGCGCACACTCGACGGATTTCATTCAGCCGGAAGACGTCCGCATCTTGTGCGATAAATGCGAGGACGCCGCGGGAGAATGGGCGCAGACCGCTGACCGCCTATGGAATGAGAACCGCGGGGACGCGGCGGAGGCCGGTTCCGGCGAAAGTGCGGCGGAGGAAACGGAGGAAGCGGGAGAGATGGAGCGGGAGGCTTCGGCGTCGTAGGTTTGCTTTTCCAAACCGCCCGGAACGGCATGCGCAATCATACAGCCATACTCGAACCGGCACCGGTGTTTTAACAAACTCTTGATACTTGCTCTGGCTGACCCGATGTCTGACAAAGCCTCACTAAAACAAATAATCCCCGGCAGGCGTAACGATTTGGTTCTTTCCCCGGGCTTTGGCTTCATATAGAAGTTTATCGGCTTGATTTATTATAGATGAGCTGTCCAAATCTGAAGCTGTAAGGGGGTCGATATACAATAACCCCGCGCTAAAGGATACTAGGGGCAGGATGCTGGAAAAGTGCTCATTGACCTCATGCTGGATCCTGATTATTATCTCTGCCGCTTGTTCAACCTCGACATTTGGGAAAAGAAATACAAATTCCTCTCCGCCGTATCGTCCAATGATATCGCTTGTCCTGATGTTCTTCTTAGAGATATGCGCAAAAATTTTCAACACTTCGTCACCCATGAGATGACCGTGGTTGTCGTTTATGTCCTTGAATCCGTCAAAATCCAACATACATAGCGTAAAGGGCATTTGCTCCGTGCTTGATACCTGACGGCTTATGCTTTTAAGCAGGCTGTATTTGTTCAAGGTTCTTGTTGACAAATCCAGCTCCAGCTCGCTGAGAAGGATTTGTTCTTTATTTTTACAAGCTGAAATGTCCATTGCGGAAAGTAAAATATAGATGGAGTTATTGATTTCAAAAGTTTTTCCGTGAACCAGAAGCCATTTGGAGCTATGTTCACCGCTTCTTAACTTGATTGTCAGACCTTCAGACGGCATCTGAGATTCCAATATTTTGTTCAACACACCGGGGATATCTTTATTTAACGAAGAATATAAACCTGCGTAATCGTCACCATACAATTTATCGACTCCTAAATAATCGAATATCTGCTTGTTCGCAAAAACAATGTGATAGGACAGGTCAAAAATCAAGACGCCGCTTGCCAGCTCATTATAAGCGCAGCAGTACATGGACAGCAGTTTTTGATTTGAACGTTCGTCACCATGCTGATTTGTGTTGTTCATGCACTGCCCTCCTTCCGGTAATAAATATAAAATATAAAACAAATACTATGCTGCAGCATCGTTAAAAGCATGCAAGTAAAATATTCATACAGGCTAATATAAGCATAGGAGTAACCTTACTTTTAATATACATTATAACGGTCTGCCGTGAATAATACAATATTCTCATAGGATTATGTGAGGGAGGCCCGTTATGGTACTGGATTATCGTGCAATTGGTCAGCGCATCAGGTCAGCCAGACTGCACAGCAATATAACGCAGGAGTTTCTTGCAGAGCTGACCAATTTAAGCAATCAGCATATAAGCAATATTGAAACGGGGTCGACCAAACTTAGCCTACAGGCGCTGGTAAAAATTGCCAACGCCTTAAATGTATCCGCCGACGAATTACTGTGTGACAACGTCGATAGAGCAAAACCGGTCTTTGATACGGAAGTCATGCGTGAATTGGGAGATTGCAGCGATAGGGAAACGCGCTTTATCGCGGATATGGTAAAGCATATGAAGAAGTCTTTACGCTATCGGTTTGAGAGTGATGAGCAAAAGTAGAACCATAGCTGCCGGTATACAGCCTCAACAAATCAAACGAATTGAAAAGCAGCCTGCCGTGCCCTTTGCGGAGCGCCCGCTTCCCCGAGAGTCACCTTCATGTACAGAGGGCGTCCTAAATAATGTCTAAACGACATGCTATTCGCAACCAATCGTTACAAAACATGTTCATAACGGTTGGTTTTATTTTTTTACCATTGCGTGTATGATGTAAATCGTGAGGTGCGAAAAGTATGAATCGTTCGAAAAAGAACATTTCTGCGAATTTGCGGCAGCTTCGGACGCGGAGCCGCTTATCGCAGGAGGAAGTTGCCGAGAAGGTCGGCGTCACGCGGCAAGCCGTGGCCAAGTGGGAAAACGGCGAAACGCTTCCCGATATTCTCAATTGCGATTCGCTTGCCACGCTGTTTGACGTATCGCTCGATGAGCTTGTATATTTTGATCCCGAAGAAGAGGGCATGCCCATCGGGCCGAAAGATAAGCATATCTTCGGCACGGTAACGATAGGCGACAGGGGGCAGATCGTACTGCCCAAAAAGGCGCGGGATACGTTTAAGCTCAAGAGCGGCGATACGCTGGTGGTGCTGGGGGATACCAACCCCATGACCGCGGGGATCGCGCTGATCGAAAGCGGTACGTTTTTGCGTATGTCGGGGCAGGCTGCAGCCGGCTTTTTTAAGAGGGAAGGGGAATAAGAGAAAATGGACCTGTTGAATGTACGGGGGCTTACAAAGCATTATCCTGGCTTTACCTTGCAGGATATTACGTTTTCGCTGCCGCAAGGCAGGATCATGGGGCTCATAGGCACCAACGGCGCGGGTAAGACGACGACGCTCAAATCCATGCTGAACATGGTGTGCCCGGACGGCGGCGAGATCGATATGTTCGGCCATGGTTTTTTGGAAAACGAAGTAAGTTGCAAGCAAAACATCGGCGTGGTTTTCGGCGGGGTCGATTTTTACAGCCAAAAAAAGCTGTCCGTCATTACGGGCGTCACAAAGCGCTTTTATAAGTCTTGGGATGAGGAAGCCTATCAAAAATACCTCAAGGCTTTTTCACTTGACCCGCAAAAGCAGGTGAAACAGCTTTCCGCCGGCATGAAGGTGAAGTATTCGCTGGCGCTGGCGCTTTCGCATAACGCCAGGCTTTTGATCTTGGATGAACCCACGAGCGGGCTCGACCCGGTATCCCGTGACGATCTTTTAGGATTGTTTCGGCAGCTTGTGAAGGACGGGGAAAGAAGCATCCTTTTTTCCACCCACATTACGTCGGACCTCGAAAAGTGCGCCGACGATATTACCTACATCAAGGACGGCAAACTCTTGAAAAGTGCCGAAAAGTCCGCATTTCTAAAGTCTTTTGAATACTTGAAGGAGCCGGGCGAAACGGCGGAGCTAAGCTTGGAGGAAATTATGATCCGCTCGGAAAGGAGCAGGTATGACATCTAACCTTATTTATAAAGAGTTGCGCCTCAGTGCGCACCCCAACCTGTATGTTTTTACGGCTCTCGGTATGCTGGTGCTGGTCCCGGCGTACCCGTACGGTATGGTATTCCTGTTCGGCTGCCTCGCGCCGTACATCACATTCATGTATGGGAGAGAAACAAACGACATTTACTATACCGCCTTGCTGCCCGTGAAAAAGCGGGATACCGTAAAAGCCAAGTGCATGCTTCTCGTGCTTGCGCAGATGGCGCAGATACTTATTTCCCTTCCGCTTGCGGTGCTGCGTGTTTTCGTTTTCCCGCAGGGCAACATAGCCGGCATCGAGGCAAACGTGGCGTACTACGGCTTTGGCTTTATGATCTATGCCATTTTCAACGTAATCTTTCTGCCGTCGTTTTTTAAAACCGCCTATAAAGCGGGAAAGGCGTTCCTGCTGGCGATCATCCCGGCCACGCTTGCCATGGTCGCGATGGAGGCCCTCATTTACATTCCCGGTCTTGATTGGCTCGACAGCGTCGCCCGTGACGCGCTTATAAGGCAGCTGCCCATTTTGATTGCCGGCATTGCGGTGTATGTTGCCGCCATGCTCATGGCCTACCGCATATCGGCAAAGCGGTTCAAGCGGGTGGATCTGTAAGGGAGAAATAAAAAATAGTCGAGGGAGCCGTGCGGACTCCCTCTTTTGCTTACTTCAGGAGAATTGTACCGCTGTCGGTTTACTGCCGGAAATCATTTTGCCGCCATGGATTTTTCCGCGATTTCGATGGCTTTTTGCACCATCCTGCCGCAGTCGCGGGACGACACCGCGCCCCAGCCATTGCGCGCCACAACCTCATTTACGCCCAATTCCTGAGCAATCACCTGTTTGAGGCCCTCCGACATTCCGCCTTTCCTTGCCACGAAACTACCTCCTTTCGTAATGCGCGGAAAAATGCTCCGCGCCGTAGCGTATCAAAGCCTAAGCGGATCGTTTGATCGTTTAGACTTCGACATGTTTAGCTTGCGCATATATCGGTGGATATATTTTCGGCAATCGATGGCAGCAAAAATAAAATGGGATTTTGTGTTAAAAAACGAAGCGTTACACCTCGTAAACCATGCCTTCTTGGGCGACTTCCGCGACGGGAAAATACTCGCTCGCTTCGGCGAGCACCTGCTCATCCGTATAGCCCGGCCAGATATGCGTGCACAGGAGCTTTTTTACATTGGCGTCGCGGGCAAGCCTGCCGACTTCGCCGGCCGTGAGGTGCGCCGCAACGCGGGAAATCTTATCAGCGTTCAAAAAGCCGGTATCCGCCAAAAGCAAATCCGCGTCCCGGCAAAGGCCGGCAAGCTCCTCGCGGTAACCCGTATCGCCCGTGTAAAACAGGCGCTTTCCGCGGTGAAAAATATCTATGCTGTACGAGGGAACGGGGTGGATGCCGCGGTGAAAGCTTATAAGCATATCGCCAAAGCGCAGCCGCGTGCCGTCCTGGACTTGCTGGATGTCGTATACGCCGGAAGCGGAAAGCGCCGAAAACTCCGAGCCGGGCTCGTTGGGCATGGCCACGGAGAGGATCGGCGAGCTTCGCATGCCCCGTGTCTCAAGCTGCTGCAGCGCGTAACGGAGTATGAACATATCGGAAATATGGTCGCTGTGCAAATGTGAAAGGAGAATTGCGCTCACATCGAGCGTCGGCTTTATTTGAAGGAGCCTACTAAGCGTACCGCTTCCAAGGTCGAGCACGAGGGAAATGCCCTCGCTCTCCAAAAGATAGCCCGAGCACGCGCCCAAAGGGGCGGGGAAGGGCCCGTATTTCCCTAAAACCGTGAGCTTCATTTTTTCAACACCACCCAACGTTAGTTTTGCCGACTTTCTTCCATATTATTATAACATGGCGGGAGCGGGCGGCAAATGAGGAATGCGGGCGGTTAAACGCGATTTTCCTGCACGGGCCCACGTTTCCCGACGGCCTGCGTGCGCTTCATCCCCGTAGGGGTGGATACCATCCGCCCGCGCAACCCCGTAAACCCGGCATAACCCGTCATCCGGCACGGCGGGATGAAATCATCCCGCCCTACAAAACGGTGGGACCATCCGCAGAGGGCGTCTCCCGCCCGAGAACCCCTTGCCGCACGCCCGCAAACCCCGCCAAAAACGCCCGTGTTTCCTCCCGCTTCGGCGCGTCAAAAATTTCTTCCGGTTTTCCTTCCTCCCATATCACGCCGTCCTTCATGAACACCGCGCGCACGGATACCTCTTTGGCAAACGCCATTTCGTGCGTCACGACGAGCATGGTCGTACCCGTCTCGGCGAGGGAGCGCATCACGGAAAGCACCTCGCCTACCATCTGCGGGTCGAGGGCGGAGGTGGGCTCGTCAAAAAGCAAGAGGTCCGGCTCCATCGAAAGCGCGCGCGCGATGGCGACGCGCTGCTTCATGCCGCCCGATAGCTGCCGCGGCTTCGCCTTCACGTAGGGCGACATGCCCACCTGCTCGAGGTACTGCATGGCGTTTTGCACGGCTTCCTCCCTATGCTTTTTATGCACCTGCACCTGCCCGAGCACGCAGTTTTCGAGCACGTTGAGGTTTTCAAACAGATTGAAGCTTTGGAACACCATGCCCACCCGCGCGCGGTAGGCGTTCGGGTTTGCGCTTTTGTGGAGCACATTTTTTCCGTGGAATAAGATAGAGCCGCCCGTAGGCGCTTCAAGCAGGTTGATGCATCTTAAAAGCGTGGACTTTCCCGAGCCGGAAGCGCCTAAAACGGAAACCACGTCGCCTTTTTGTACGTTAAGGCTCACGTCCTTTAGCACCACATTTGCGCCGAAGGCTTTGCTGAGGTTTCGGACCTCCAAAATGGGCTCGCTCATACGGGATTCCCGCCTTCCTTGGGTATGTAGGGAGGCACGGGCTTCTTCTTCCGGTAATTGTAAGTGCCGCTCGTATGCGCGAGCGTATCGGTGGTACTTAGATCATAGCTGCCCGGGCCGTCCATTTTAATCTCCAGCAGGCGGAGCAGCGCCGAGCAGATCACCGTCATGATAAGGTACCCGCCCATCTCGATGGCCGCGGACGGAAAGTATAGGTACGTCGCGCCCACAACGGCTTTGTGCACCGCAAACAGGTCCGTAAAGCCGATGATAAACATAACCGAGGTATCCTTGATGTTGATGATAAGGTTGTTGCCGATCTGCGGCAAAATGTTCCTGAGCGCCTGCGGCAGTATCACGTGGAGCATGGTTTTAAAGTGCGTCATGCCGATGGCTTTTGCGCCCTCCGTCTGGCCGATGTCGATAGACAGGATGCCGCCGCGCACGGTCTCCGCCATGTACGCGCCGGTGTTGACGGAAACGACCGTAAACGCCGCCAGCCATAGGCTTGAAAAACGCAGGGCGTTACCGGTGAAGTAGGGGAGTGCGTAATAAAGAAACACCGCCTGCAATATCATGGGCGTGCCACGAAACAGCTCCACGTAGATGCGCACGAGGGCGCGGACGAGCTTTAGCGCCGCCTTCAGGACCGGCCTGCCGCTTTGCGGGTAGGGTATGGTCTGCAAAATGCCGCATACGAGGCCGATGAGGCAGCCCACCGCCGTGCATAAAACGGCAAGCACGATGGTGCTCTGCGCGCCCGCGAGGTAGCTTTGGCCGTAGGTGTGTAAAAGCTCCGCGATGTCTTTTCCGAACGGGGTAAAAATATCCATGGTTTCCCCTTTACGAGATAGGCTGGATGGCGATGGCCGAAGCCATGATCTCGTTGAAGTCCTCGGCGGTCAAGCCGGTGAGCGCCGCGTCGATGGCTGTTTTGAGCGTTTTGTTCTCCTTTTGCAGCGATATGCCTATGTTGATCTCGCCCTCGTCCACGGTAAAATCGTCGCCGCTTCCCGAAAAGTCAAGCAGCGTCATTTCCGGATAGACGATGAGCGCCGCCTGCGCGGTGGGCATATCGGTGCACACAAAATCTACGTCGCCCGAGGCCAAAGCCATGAGCATGGCGGGGGCGGATTCCTTTGCTTCCTTCACCGTCGCGCCGGTTATTTGAGGCAAACAGGTATCATACCAGATGGTGCCGAGCTGCGAGGTGCACGTGCTGCCGCTCAGGTCGGAGATACCCTTGGCGTTCGCGCAGGGGTTGCTTTTAAGCGTAAGGCACACGATGCTTGCGTATAGATACGGCCCCGCAAAATCCACCTGTTTCATGCGATCCTCGGTCATGGATTGTCCTGCGATCACGGCGTCCACCTGACCGGTCTGCACCGCGGGCACGAGGGAGTCCCAGTCGAGCCGTACGATCTCAAGCTCCCAACCGTTATATTCTGAGATTTTTTTCGCCATCATCACGTCGTAGCCGTTGGCGTAGTCCGAAGAATCCTTGATGGGTACGGCCTCGTTTTCTTCGGTGCTTTGGGTCCAGTTGTAGGGCGCGTAGGCGCATTCCATAGCGACCGTCAGCACCCCGTCCTCCACGCCGGTGAACGAAGGAGCAGCCGCGCACGCGCTTAACGTAAGCGCGGCCATACAGCAGGTAAGAAGCATTGCAATTGCTCTTTTCATGGATCGATCTCCTCTTAGAAATTTTATCGCCAAGCCCTTTTAAGCCGGGTTTACTGGAAACAAAAAGGCCATGGGCTTTCACCCTCTCCGAAGGGTGAAAGCCCATGGCCGCAAACGGCGTGCGGCGCAAAAGCATATATGCCGTGCGTAGCTTCCGTCTTGCCATGATAGCGCTCCACCCATTCGGGTGACAGTCCGCATCATGTTCTGATGCGGCCCAGCAATGGCTCCCACAGGCGGGAACCAATGCTTCGGCGAATGCCCCTTTCGTTTCCGGCGGCGCCTGACCTCATGCCGGAAGCTACTTTTGGAATTCGCGCCTCTACCACGGTTTGTAATTGCGTTCAAGCGTAGCACGCATAAATCGCTATGTCAACCGCAAATTTTATGAAAAAGCGCAAAGCTGCGAAAAAAGCCCGAGCTTTCGGGAATTCTTCGTTGACAGCATAGGCTTAAAATGCTAAAATGCTTTGGTGAGCCGCTCCGCGACGGCTTTTTAAGTGCGGTTTTATACCGCCGCCGCTCATGGGCGAGACTGGTAACAGGAGGTTAAGGACATGTACGCTATCATCCGCACGGGAGGCAAGCAGTACAAGGTCGAGGCAGGGGACGAGATCATGATCGAGAAACTGGAAGCCGAAATCGGTGCTGAGGTTTCTTTCGAGGTTTTGATGCTTGGCGGCGATAAGGTCGTGGTCGGCACGCCCGTCGTCGAAGGCGTGAAGGCGACTGCCGAGGTGCTCGAGCACGGCAAGGGCAAGAAGGTCGTCGTATTCAAGTATAAGCCCAAGAAGGATTTCCGTAAAAAGCAGGGTCATCGCCAGCCGTATACCAAGGTCAAGATCAAGGCTATCGGGTAAAGCGAATGACGACGGTCAGGTTTTTTGTAAGCGGCAGCGAAATTTGGGGCTTTGAGGTAACGGGGCACACGGACTATGCAGAGGAGGGCTCCGACATCGTATGTAGCGCGGTATCCGCGCTCACCCAAACAGCCGTGCTCGGCTTGACCGAGGTTCTAAAGCTCCCCGCGGCATTCGAGGTCAAAAAAGCGCGCATCTACTGCATGCTTGATTCCGACCTCGGTGAAAATGCAAAGCGGGAAGCGCAAATACTACTTGAAACGATGCGATTGGGCTTACGCTCCATCGCGGATACTTACGGAACACACCTCAAGCTAACAGAAAAGGAGGTTTCGCACCATGATGCACATCGATCTTCAGCTCTTCGCACATAAGAAGGGCGTAGGCAGCTCCCGCAACGGCCGCGATAGCGAGTCCAAACGCCTCGGGCCCAAGCGCGCGGACGGCCAGTTCGTGCTTGCCGGCAACATCCTTGTCAGGCAGCGCGGCACGCATTTTCATCCGGGCCTCAACGTAGGCATCGGCAAGGACGATACGCTTTTTGCGAAAATCGACGGCGTGGTTCGCTTTGAAGTCAAGCATCACAACCGCAGGCAGGTCAGCGTTTACGCCGAGGAAGCCGCGGCCAACTGACGCAATTTCAAAAAGTGACCCGTTCCGGTTTCGGAGCGGGTCTTTTTTAAGGTCGCGCAAATGGCCTGTGGGCCATTTGTGCGAGGGGGGCGCGCCCTTCGGGGGGTTACACATCCGCCTGTCGAGCCTGCGGGCTCTCGGGGGCGGCGGATGTGAAAGGAACGAAAAGCTCCGCTTTTCATCCGTTTCGGCACGAGGCCATCGGTCTCGGCCCGTAAGGGCTCCGGCTTCGCCGGACGCGTACATGCCGCCGAAGCCGGAATAAAGTAAGGGGCTGTGACCCCTTGATAATTCCCCTGAGTTTCGGGGGCTTGACCCCCGGACTCCCGGAACGGCTTAGCCGTTCCACAAAGGTGCGAGGACCCACGCATACCCCGAGTCCCTGTAGGGCAAGGGCTTGCCCTTGCCGACTCTGTGGCCCCGCCCCGCAAACCACCGCGCAAACACGCGGGGCATCGGGGGCACCGCCCCCGAACGCGGCGTAACGTTACACCGGTATGATGCCGGCCGCCTGAAAGGAACTCCATGCTCCAAACCACCTACAAAAACCAAACCCTTACCATGCTTCCATCCTCCCCCTTCAACCTCGCGCGCTCTTGCGCTTGCGGGCAGGCATTCCGGTTTGTGCCGCAGGGGGACGGCCTTTTTGGCGTGGTGAACGGGCGCGGCGTTTTGCTTACGCAAACGGGCAACGCGCTTACGGTATATCCGTGCGCGGAAGGTGACATCCCCACGCTCATACGGTATTTCGATATGGAGCGGGATTACGGCGCGATCGAAAAACAGATCAACGCCGACGAGCGGCTTAAGGCATGCTTATCCCATGCGTCCGGCATCCGCGTTTTCAACCAGAATCCTTTTGAAACGCTGATCACTTTCATCCTTTCGGCCAACAACAACGTAAAGCGCATCACAAAGATCGTTTCCGCCCTCTGCGAGGCTGTGGGGGAAGCCGTGACGGACGACGTGTTTTTTTACCACCGCTTCCCGACGCCGGAGGCCATAGCGGCGCTTACCGAAAAGGAGCTTCGCGAAATGGGCACGGGCTACCGCGCGCCGTTTTTGCGTGAAAGCGCAAGGATGGTGGCGGAAGGGTACGACCTTTCGGCGTTGCGTTTTCTGCCCCTCAAGGAGGCGCGGAAGGAACTTCTATCCTTCCCGGGCGTTGGCGAGAAGGTGGCGGACTGCGTGCTTTTGTTCTCGCTCTCCCATACGGACGCCTTCCCTATGGACGTATGGATGAAGCGCGCCATGCGCCTATTGTTCTTCGAGGGCATGGAGCCGAAGAAGGCCGAGCTCGAGGGCGCGATACAAGGCCTTGGCCCCGTGAGCGGCATTTTGCAGCAATATGTGTTCCACTATGCCCGCGAAAAGGGCATCGGCTGACGGATATAATTTTGTCGAAAAATTTTGTGAATTCCGTATTGCAATCGTGGAGGAGCCGTGATACAATGGCAAAAATACGGCGGCGGGTGAGTGTGTATGTACGTAACGGCGAATAGAAGGTTTCCGGTTAAAATACCCTCGCTGTTTCATTTTTCCGCCGGTCCTGTTTTTAAAAAAGCATTTATTGTTTCCGTTATTGCAACAGTACATTCGTAAAGGATGTACTGTTTTTTTTAACTTCCCCAATAACGAAAGGAGACACGAAGAACATGGAAAGCAACAAGGTAACAGGCTATCTGCCGGATGAGCGGCCCCCGCTCGGGAAACTGCTGCTCTACGCGCTGCAGCAGGTCATCGTCATGTTCCCGGCAACCATCACCGTCGCACTTATAACGGGTTTCCAGGTTTCCACCACCATCTTTGCAAGCGGTATCGCCACGCTCTGCT
>JAEXEN010000025.1 GCA_023400985.1 Bacillota bacterium | reverse complement strand
GCGTAAAGGCGTTCCACTCCGGCAGCAGGCACATGCACATACCCAGAGCAAGAAAAATGCCCCCAATCGTTCCAAGGATCATTGCGACAAAATTGCTTTTTTTCATGTTCTAATACCTCTCTTCGATTTCGTTGATGCTCATACCTTAACGCGCAATTGTTTGCGAATCGCTTGTGAATTGTTTGCGTATTATTAAATCCATACGGGCATGATTTGCGGTTTGTTTCCCACATCCGCACTTGAAACAAAAGAAAACCGCCCGTAAGCTATCGGCCCGGACGAGATATGCATCGATAGCTTGCAGGCGTTTATTCACATTTTATGGGATTAATTTTCCCGGACCTTCCTCATAGCCTTCTTTGACAGGCCCCTAAGGCATGACGCTTTGATGCATCAGCACAGCTTACTTCCCTTCTCACAGATTCCGTCGATTTCATCGTATTTTTGCTCGACCAAACGCATGATCTGATCGGCCTTACTTTTCACCTTTGACTTAAAAACAAAATATGGTAATATCCAGCCGGCGATCGCCGGGATGGCCAGTATAATGCACAGCGCTATTTTTGGCGGTTCATTTGTAACAGCAAAAACCGATCCGGCCATGAACACCGTTCCGAGTATGCCGACCGCCAGAGCCCACGCGGTTGCCCCTGAAGTCTTTAAGCTTTCCATGGTCTCGATTTCGCCCATGCAGGCCTCAAAGTGGCGCTGCAGCCGGGTCAGCTCGGCCTTGTTCAGGATCTTCCGGTCCCGCTTCAGCCTGAGCGTCACTTTCCCCATGGATACGAAAGGCGGCATGTTATCATCTATTACCCAGCCAAAGTTTTTATAACCGTCCAAATACATGGACGCCCTTTCGCTGTCCGCAGTCACCTCTTTATATTCGTACCCGATAAAATCGTGGCCGCTCTTTGTTATTTCAGTCATAATATCAACCCCTACCCAGTCACATAATAGAGATTTACCCGGTCTAGCAATGCAAACATACCAAGGTATTGTTTTAAAAATGCTTATATTGCGTTTCAAAAATATGAATCTTCAGGCCTTACGCTTTACCGGGATATGAACGGTAAAGGCGCTGCCCTTGCCCGGTACGCTGGAGGTTGTGATGGTCCCTCCGGTCAGCTGCAGTATCCGCAGCACAAGCGCGAGCCCCAGCCCGTTTCCCTCTGTGGAATGCGAAGAATCGCCTTGATAAAATTTATCAAATATACGAGCGAGAACTTCCTCACGCATCCCGCAGCCGGTGTCCGTTATCGAAACGATGGCCTCATGCTGGGTGGAGCTTTGTGTTAAAGTAACGATCCCGCCCGGCTCGGTAAATTTGATCGCATTGGACAATAGATTGTTCCAGACCAACTCCAATAAGCTGGCATCCGCTTCAATCGTAACGCAGTCTTCGATATCCGCAATAAATTCGATCCCCTTTTTCACCCAAAGATCTTCAAACCTGAGGGCGCACTCGCATAGCTGCTCACACAGATCATAAGGTTCGGAAACCGATTGTACGTTTTGCTTTTCCAGTTTATTTAGTTTGAGAATATTGGTGATCAAATCGTTCAGTCGGGCTGAGGATTCTACGATCGTGTTGATATAGCCCGCCCGTTGCGCATCGGTCAAACTTTCGCTTTTCAACGCCTGCGCATAGCTTTGTATAACCGCCAAGGGTGTTTTGATCTCATGCGATACGTTGGAAAAAAAGTCGGTTTTCAGGGTTTCTATGCTGCCCAATTCTTCCACCATCACATTAAAATCCGAAAAAATAACGTCCAGATAATCCATCTTATCCGGCAAATGACGAGGCGGAACGTAAACGGAGAAATCGCCCCCCGCTACTTGGCGGGTAGCTTTGGCAAGTTCTCTCATGGGCCTTTGATAATGGCGGTCGATTTGGTAACTTGTAAGCAAGGTAAATGTTGCGGCGACAAGCATCCAGTAAAATAGTACGCCCGTTATATATTTTGTCGGAAGGCTCGCGTAGTCCAGGTAATTTCGCAGGATCAGCATTTGTCCCGTAGTCAGCGCGGCCAGTACAAAAAAAGTGATGACGAAGCTGCCCAAAGGAAAGATTTTAGCATTTACCCTGGAATCGGAAGGTTTCCATCTTTTGCTCATAAAAGCACCGCCTTATAGCCCAGCCCCCGAACGGTCACAATTTGGAAGCCGTCGCATTCGGAGAGCTTGTCGCGCAGTTTCGTCACGTACACATCTACGGCCCGCAAGCTGGTGTCGCTATCCACACCCCAGAATTCATCCATCAACTGGGCGCGGGTAAATGTCTTTTTCGGATAGGAAAGGAGCTTGTAAAGGATGTTGAATTCCCTAAGCGTCAGCGCGGTTTCCTCGCCGTTGATCGTTACGGTCATATCGTCGGCGTCCATAGCGAGGTTGCCTGCTGCGATCTTCCTCTCCTGCATGATATTGGCGCGGCGCAGCAACGCGCCCACCCGCATTACGAGCTCATCCATATTGATGGGCTTGACCATATAATCATCAATACCGAGCTGAAACCCTTTCTGCTTGGATACAATGTCATCCTTAGCCGTCATAAAAAGGATGGGGATGGTCTTGTTAAGCTTCCTTACGGTTTCGGCAAACTCAAACCCGTCGATTTCCGGCATCATAATGTCGGAAACGATCAAATCGTACAGGTTATTGTACATCAGATCATACGCTTCGCGCGGGTTGAGGCACCCCTTGGTATGGTAGCCGCTGTCGTTCAGATAGGCGCATACGATTTGATTGAGTTTAGCATCGTCTTCTACCACCAATATGTTGATCATAGTCCCTCCTCCTGTCCCAATTCATTATCGTTTTCATCTATGACTTCAAGTTTCAGCTGCTGCTTGACCTCGGCCTGCAATACTTGAAATACTTCCTTTGATATATTGCTTGGAAGCTCCACCTGTAATACCGGGCGGCCCGCATGATTTTCGGTCAGCCGCACCGGTTTTATTTGATAACGGAACGCCGCTTTTTTCATGAACCGTTTGACTTTGCGATACGTTGGGCCATAGTTTTTGCCGCTTTGAATTTTGCGAATACGGACGATCATGACTATACCGAGCATTGTAGCACATGCTCCCATAAAAATCCCAATCAGACCATTTGCCGATGCGGATATTTCCATCTGAGGATTTGTAAAGGAAAGAATCGCCGTCTGCGTGAGCACCAAGCAGATGAGGGAAGAAGCGAGATTGATCATTTTGATCGCATGAAACAGCGGAGTATGATTGCGGCGCTCCCTGATCACACCTCTAAGATTGATAGTAAGCTCTGCAAAAGTAAAAGAAGCAATGGCAAGCGCCACGTACATATGATATACGGCGGTTGTGGGATGAAAAAACAAGCGCACGGAATACGCGATATAGAGCAAGCTGGCAACGGTCAGAATAATGCCCGAAAGCGTGTAATAACGATATTGCTCCCCTCTATTCCGCGCTTTTAAAATGCCGGAAAGAGCAAAGTACTTGGCAATTACCATGCCGAAGGTGTAAAAAGCGCTGACGCAGGTAAAAAACGATAAAGAGAGGACGCCTATGGCAAATTTTCCCATCCCAACCATGCTATTGGCGATGCCGGAAGCGCCTGCCATCTTAAGCGATCTACTGACGGCAGGTGTAAAGCGTTCGGCCACGTCGACATTGGTATGCGCTATCAGCTGCGCGTATGATACTCTTCGTCTTTTCATTCCGTCTTCTGTTTTGCCCTGTTTTCACCTGAAAGTGCCGTGAAACCCCAAGGCTGCTTATTTTTATTGAATATTATTCGATGTATGTTTGCGTTTTATTTGAGTTTTGTTTAAGTTTTATGAATTGAACGATAGAACAATATCGATGCTTGCTTGCCCCGTCGATCATCAACAGATAGCTTGACGTAAAAACATATTGCCGAACTTAATCGTATCCAAAACAGCACTTTTACGTGTACTTTCCTATAAATAAATAGAGTTAAAATTGGATGTAAGCAGAGCTGCGGATCCGTTCTAAAATATGCCACAAAAATAATCCCCTCTATTGAGGGAGACCATTTTTGTGTTGTTTACCATTGAGAAAATAAATGTTTTGGTTTTGAACAGTGAAGTTCGGGTTCTAGCCCTCGTTTACATTTCTTTTGCAATATCATAAATCGCCGCAATTTCTTCCCGGGCGATTATAGCACCGCTGATACTCCTTGAATCCTCCGTGATAAAATTCGTTGAGTTGAGATTGCACAGGGAAACGCCCTCGAACAATTCGACATTACTTTGTCCGGCGCATTTCCCGCAGCCACAGCAACCGAATTTTCCAACGGATGCCCGAATCATTTCAGGCAGGCTTTCCCGCATTAGGATCACGTTTTTCGCCATATCGTAGGACAGTGGGAGTTTCACATGAATACTGTCGGGGCGGCTTTTTTAAGGAAGTATCAGCTTGCCGCGTGTGCGGGGAATAGAGAAGAAAAGCACCGATAGGGGGGTATGCATCGTGCTGGCGCTTCATTTTTGAAAGGCCATGGATTCAACTCCCCCCTCAAAGCGCTTTCTTTAAAAAACATCTGTTGATAAAGACTGCCTATCCAATTCACTCAAATTGTCTTGACTCTGCCGTTAGGGAAGTGATTATACTTTAAACATCATCATAAAAAAGGAATGATAACAATGGCCAACTTGATAAAAATCAAAGAAGTATCGAGTAGATATGACGTAACAGCGCGCACTTTACGGTATTATGAAGATGTAGGCTTACTGCTAAGCCAAAGGCGCGAGGGCTACGCATATCGCATGTATGATGATGCCGCCATAAAACGGCTGGAGCAAATCCTAATACTCCGCAAACTGAACATCAGCATAAGGGATATACAAAGGATTTTTCAGTCGCCGGGATCCGAGGTAGTGTTGGAAGTTCTGAACAAAAAGGTTGAAACCATAGATGACGAAGTCGCTCTTTTGCATGAGCTTAAAAGCATTGTTCTGGAATTCATAGAGCAGATCCGTAAATTTGATTTCAGCAAGGATTCGGATGTGAGATTGCTTTATGACAAAGCCAAGCAGGTGGAACAGGCTTTCAGCAACATTGATTACATCGGCAATCCGGCAACCGTTCATCAACTGCTGGATGTGACCGAAAAGCTTTCGGTAGAACCAGACGTAAGGATCACACGTCTGCCCGCTATGCTAACACTCCTCTCCCCTTATGGCAATCCTGAGGAAGAATCAAGCGCGCTTCAAGAGTTTCATGCCTGGGTTATGGCAGAATTGCTTGCCGAAGGCGAACTGCCCCCTTACGCCGGCAGTTTACCTATGTTTGGATACAACGGTGAAAAAGGCTTCCGGTTGATTGTAAAAAAGCCAACCGACTATAATAAACCCCATCCATGGGAAGAGTTTCAGTTTTCTGGAGGATTGTACGCAGTATTCTCCGCTTGGTTGCCGGAAATGTTTGAAAAGTACAGGCAGGTCGAGAGATGGCTGAACACGCATCCTATGTATATACCTGATGAAGAGGCAGAACTTGAGGGCAGATATGCCATGAGCACCATCGTTACGCCGCCGGAACTGCAGGCCGTTTTGCAAAATGAACAGCACGATATTTTTGTGCCGATCAAGTTGCGTGAGCACCGGCCATAGTGTGTCTGGTGAAGATAACAACTAAAATACAGAACAAAGCAAGCGCCGACAAGGAGCGTTCTATGCTCTATATCGGCGCTTCTTTTTATATGGTCAAGGGTTCGAATCTCTCCCAAGTACGCTTATTCCCTTAAAGTATCTATGGCGGTACACTTTTAAAAAGCGCGGGTATGTGTGTCAAAAAAGCCCGAATTCTCGGGCTTTTTTGACACAATATCCATATTGTCAGTGATAAATGGTAGCGGCGATGTGATTCGAACACATGACACACCGGGTATGAACCGATTGCTCTGGCCAGCTGAGCTACGCCGCCATATTGTTTTTAATTAGTTTTGGAGCGCCGACAAATGCCAGCGCTCCAAGCTGGTTGCGGGGGAAGGATTTGAACCAACGACCTCCGGGTTATGAGCCCGACGAGCTACCAACTGCTCTACCCCGCGACGCTCCGCCATTCGGCGGCAAATGTTATGATACCACAGCCACATGTATGCGTCAACCCTTTTTTGCGCGTTTTGCGAATGATTTGCGGTCTTCGGGGAAGGCTGTTTTACGGGACAGCCAAGGTTTTGCGGCATTGTAAACGCTCGGGGTAAACGCACGGCAAGAGCAGCCGTTTCGTTGTGAAAAAATGGGAAACATGTTACAATAAACGGCGGAAGGAAGGTATCTTTTATGGATTTTTACGATGCCGCGCATGCTCGAAGGAGCATTCGCCGCTATAAGGATACGCCCGTGGAGCGCGAAAAGATCGACCGCATTCTTGATGCGGCGCACAAGGCGCCCTCCTGGAACAACCGCCAGTGCTGGCGCTTCGTGCTCGTTTCCGATAAGGAGCTTAGATTTATGCTCGGCGAACAGGTCGATAACCCGTCCGCGGAATGCTATGAAAAAGCGCCCTATACGATCGTTCTTTGCGCCGATCCCACCGACAGCGGCGTGATTGGCGGCAAGGAGTATTATCTTGCCGACTGCGGCGCAGCCATGGAGAACGTGCTGCTTGCCGCAGCGGCGGAAGGCCTTGGCGCCTGCTTTGTTGGCAACTTTTCCGAGTACGCCGTGCGCGCCATTTTACACATTCCCGCCGACGTGCGCGTAGTCGCGCTTTCCCCCATCGGCTACCCGGATGAAGCGCCCGAAGAGCGAGAGCGCGTAAGTATCGAAACGATCGTATACGAAAACGGCTGGCGGTACGACGGCGTACCGGAGAATGCATAAGACCTTTTAAAATGGCCGAATCTAAACGGGGGCAGCCGCGTTATTATTCGTGTTTTTGAAGGTTTTACCTTGTCAAACTTGCAAAATTCGGTCTTTGGAGCCCCGGCATTCTTTAGGTATTATCCGTGAAGGTAAAAGGAGGAATTATGGAACGACGCCGATATAAAACCAAGGGGCATATTGGTGTGTACAAAACCTACGCTTTGCTCGAAAAGCACGAGACCGAGCCCGTGACGGGTATTCCGATCCCCTCTTGCGAGGCGGTGGAGCAAGCAAAGCACACCGTGGACGAAAACGAATTATAAGCCACCGAGCTTCTTTTGTAAAAGCACCTTACAAGGCGCATAACATTTGCAATATGCGCCTTGATTCTTGCAAAAAAACCATGTATAATGGTATATGTGAGAGATTAGTGCTTCCAAATGGATATAATTTCATATTATGAAAGGAGTTCTTCGCATGAAAGAATATGTTGAATCGTTAGGCATCATTTCGCCTAAAGCCGTTTACCGCAATCTGTCGCCTGCCGTCCTTACCGAGCGCGCCCTTGCGCGCGGCGAGGGTAAGCTGAGCGACACAGGCGCTCTGGTCATCCATACCGGTAAGTATACCGGCCGTTCCCCGGACGATAAGTTCGTGGTAGACACTCCCGCCGTTCACGATGAGATCGACTGGGGCAAGGTGAACGTTCCCATCAGCGCCGAGAAGTTCGACGCCATCTACAACCGCATGATGGCTTATCTGCAGGGCCGCGAGATCTTCATTTTCGACGGCTTCGCGGGCGCGGACGAAAAGTACCACCTTCCCGTTCGCGTTGTCAACGAGCTTGCAAGCCAAAACCTGTTCATTCATCAGCTCCTTTTAAGGCCCACCAAGGAACAGCTCAAGAGCTTCGTGCCCGGCTTCACCATCATTGCGGCGCCCGGCTTCAAGTGCATCCCCGCAGTGGATGGCGTCCATTCCGAAGCGGCCATCCTCGTGCACCTTGAAAAGCGCATGGTCATCATCGCCGGCAGCCAGTACAGCGGCGAGATCAAAAAGAGCGTGTTCTCCGTGATGAATTACTTCCTTCCCAAGCAGAACGTGTTCTCCATGCACTGCAGCGCCAACATCGGCAAAGACGGCGATACCGCGCTGTTCTTTGGCCTTTCCGGCACCGGCAAAACGACTCTGAGCGCCGATCCCAACCGCATGCTCATCGGCGACGACGAGCACGGCTGGAGCCCCAACGGCATCTTCAACATCGAAGGCGGCTGCTACGCCAAGGCTATCAACCTCTCCAAGGAAAACGAGCCGCAGATCTGGGACGCCATCAAATTCGGTGCGGTCGCGGAAAATGTCATCATCGACGAAGAGACCCGCATCCCCAACTTTGATGACGGCTCCCTCACAGAAAACACCCGCGTAGGGTATCCGGTGGAGTTCATCCCCAACTGCGTCATCCCGGGCGTCGGCGGCCACCCGAAGACCGTCATCTTCCTCACCGCGGACGCGTTCGGCGTACTGCCCCCCGTCGCCAAGCTCGATAAGAACATGGCCATGTACCACTTCGTTTCCGGCTATACTTCCAAGCTCGCCGGCACCGAGCGCGGCATCGTGGAACCGCAAACCACCTTCTCCACCTGCTTCGGCGCACCCTTCCTGCCGCTTCGTCCCTCGGTGTACGCCGAGATGCTCGGAAAACGGATCGAAGAGCACGATTCCAACGTCTACCTTATCAACACCGGCTGGTCCGGAGGCCCCTACGGCATAGGCAAGCGTATGAGCATCAAGCTCACCCGCGCCATCGTCACCGCCGCCCTCAACGGCGACCTTGAAAAGGCCGAATTCAGACACGACGAGATATTCAACCTGCTCGTTCCCACCACCTGCCCGGGCGTGCCCGACGACGTGCTCAACCCGCGCAACGTGTGGGCCGACAAAGCGGCTTACGACGCCAAGGCAAAGGACCTCGCCTCCCGCTTCTTCAAAAACTTCGCCAAGTACCAGAATATGCCCAAGCATATTGTGAACGCAGGACCCAGGGGATAGCAGCACTACGCGCTGTCAAAGAAGTGCCGCATGCGGCACTTCTTTGAGTTTTCGCCTTCGGGCGGACTTTCAGAAAGTGCCTGTTCGTACCTCACGGCCGGCACTTTCTGAAAGGAAAGAAATCCTTCGGATTTCAATCCGTTTCGGCGCGCATGTCGCCGAAGCCGGAATAAAATAAGGGGCCACAGCCCCTTAATGATCCCCAAGATTCGGGGGCTCGGCCCCCGAACCCCCACGCAACGGTCTTGATCGTTCCGCAAAGGCGCGGACATACGCGACGTAATGTTGCATTTGTAGGGCAAGGGCTCTGCCCTTGCCGCGTGTTACCGCCAAGGTAGCGTATCCCCGTAGGGGCGGATAGTATCCTCCCGCGGGAACCGTCATCGTGGCACGGGCGGATGCTATCCGCCCCTACTCGCAATGCCCGGTATATGGTAAAATTGGAAAGCGTACCGAGCGAAAGGAGTTTTTCATGCTTACCGAAGAACAATATGATGAAATCGTAGAACAAGCTAAGAGATTTTCATATACGTCGCTTCAGTATCCCGATTATGAAACGCACCGGCACCATACGGTTTTATACCGCGGGGAGCGCGGGATATTGCTTTTTGAAGAGGCGCGCGATCCTTCGCCCGTCCATTGGGCGGCAAACGACGCGGATACACTTGTTTCCTTATTAAATCTTGCGCCCCGAAATATCACCGTGCCCTTTGTACCGCGTGAATTTACGGCGGCGCTTGAAAAAGCGGGGCTTTTTATCCTTGCGGAATTTGCGGACTTTTTCAACATGCACCTTTTGGAAACGGTAAGCTCCCTCGCGCCGCGGGAAACGGAGTTTTTAACGGCGGACGACGCGGAAAGAGCTGCCGCGATCTCTATGGAGGTGCGCGGGCAGTCGCGCGGCTTCATGGGGGAAACGGCCCAATGGTTTCGCGAATGGATGGAACAGGGCCATGTGCTCGCCTTGCGCATAAACGGGGAGCTTGCGGGCGTCTGTTGCGTAACGGTCTACAACGGCGGCACCACGCTCTGGGTGCGCGAGCTTGCCGTTTCACCTGATCACCAGCACAAGGGATACGGCAGGCGGCTCATGGAGCAGGCCATTCTCTACGGCGCGGAGCGCCAAGCCCCAAAAGGCTTTTTGGCGGCGGACCTGAAAAACGAAAACGCCATCGCGCTTTATGAAAGCTGCGGTTTTTCGCGCCGCGGCGCGGAAACGGAAATCCAAATGGCGCGCGGCGATTTTTGAAAGGAACAATATGGACCTTGTTTACCACGCAAGCCCCACAGGCGGGCTAAAAAAGATCGAGCCGCACGTTTCCACGCACGGCGAAAACTATGTGTACGCCGCGAAAAGCCGTGCGCTTGCACTTATTTTTTCGCAGAAGCACGATGATTACATCCTCCACATCGGCTATGACGACGAAACGGAAGAGCTCACTTTCACCGAGCGGGTCGAAGGCGCATTGGAGGCGGTGTTTCGCGGCAAGCGCGGCTTCTTGTACGCGCTCGACGCCGAGAGTTTTGAGAGTGGAAGGACGCCGTGGGAGCCGGAGCTTACCTCGGCCTTTGCTGAACCCGTCGTAAACGCGGAGGAAATCGGCGACTGCCTCGCGGCGCTTTTATCTTATGAAGCCCAAGGCGAACTGACGGTCTTTCGCTACCCCGCACGGCCTCCTTACGTGCCAAGCGACGACTCCGACCTCGTGGAGGCGACCGCGTACTTTTTAAAAACCGCAAAGGATCCGCATGCGCTTGTGGAGCGCGCCTCTAAAACGCACCCGCACCTCGCGGAACGGTTTCAAGCGCTTCTGAAAGGCTAAAAAGATATGGAATTTGACCATCTGCCAGAATTTCTCAACTCGGTTTATGAACCGCTTTGCCTCCGTGCAAAAAGGCTTTGCGAGCACCTCAAGGAACAAAATATCCTGTGTGAGCGCGGGTTTTACAACCTGCATGCGGTGCGAAGGGGCGAGAGCTTTTTTACAGAGCACTTTCCTATTCCCGTTGTGACCGCGAAAGGCCTCGGGGATTTCGGGTTCGAGCTTGACCATGTGTTTTTTGAGGCGGTTTTGCCGCGTGAAAAAGCGCGTGAGCTCGATTTTGTCGAGCTCACGCGGGATTTCGACGCCGAGATTTACGGTGCGGATAATTTTCTTTTCGATTTTTATCATGCGGGCATGGACGCTTCCCATATACACAAAAGCATCCAAAACAGCGCGGAAAAGGAGATCTGTGTGAGCCTGCGCTTCCCGTCCGATACGACAGTATTCGATTTGCTTGGTGCGGCAAGGCGGCTGGCGGCAAAATAAGCGCGAGTAACTCTTTATTTATAAAGCTGAAGCTACAAAGCGCCTCTGGCGGTTTTGCGGCTTCAGCTTTGCATTTCGTCCACATTAACCGCATACGATACAAATGCATATGCAAATCTTTGTTGTGTAAAACCGTCCACTTAAAGTACAATGTATACGGTTTATTATCCGTCCTTATTCTTCATTTTTCGACAGGAGGCCTAACGATGCAACCCTATGTTATCCTCACCGACGCGGACAGCGAGCTTCCTCTTTCCATCGTTGACCGCTACAACGTACATTTTGTACCCATGCCCTACCACATGGACGGGAACGAGTACGCCTACGACCTTGGGCGCGCGACCGACTACAAGCATTTTTTCGAGCGCATCCGCACGGGCAGCATCCCCACCACCACCACCTATCCGCCGCAGTATTATATGGATATGTGGAAGCCCTACCTCGACGCGGGACAGGATGTCCTTTTTCTCTCGTTTTCCTCCATGCTTTCCGCGGCTTACAGCTTTTTATGCACGGCGCGCGACGAGCTTTCCGAAATGTATCCCGAGCGGAAAATCATCGCCGTGGATACGAAAAGCATTTCCGCGGGTATGGCGATACTCGTTTACGAAGCGCTCAAGCTGCGGGAAAACGGCGCGGACATCGATTTCGTAGCGCAGTGGGTGGAACATAACGCCATGCGCGCCAACGTATGGTTCACCGTGGATGATCTCAACCATCTCAAGCGCGGCGGCCGCGTATCCCCCGCGGCGGCGGCAATGGGCTCTCTGCTCAATTTGAAGCCCATCATCACCATGAGCCGCGCGGGCAGGCTTGTTCCCTGTGAAAAGGTGAACGGGCGCCGCAAATCCCTCCGCTTCATCGCGGACGCAATTGCAAGCCGCGCGGAAAACCCTTCGGATAACGTGCTTATCATCTTGCACGGCGACTGCGAGGAGGACGCCTATGCCGTCAAGGCGCTCGTGGAAGAACAGGGTGTTGCGTTCAAGGAATATTTCATTCAGTTCGTAGGCCCCGTCATCGGCGCGCACACGGGTGCGCAGACGCTGGGCGTGGGCTTTTTCGGCAAGGAACGCGAGATTGCGGACTGATTTTGCTTAAAACAAGAGGGTCGAACCGCGAGCTTTAAATCTCCTTGCTTTAATATCTAATGTTTTGGCAATAAAATCACGAAATAATTAATATCGTTTGTACCGTTTTAATATTTTCATCGTCCATGGTTTTAAGATCGTTCCGGCGCTTTGCTTGCCGCCCGTAAAACTTTTTTGATTAGGAGTGTATGAGATGGAGCACCCCATTCGTCCGGAACCCGAAAAAAGCGTACAGGAGGACAAGCACTCCCGCTCGCTTTTTTCAGCGCTTGCGGCGCTTTTGAAAAAGCCGCGCAAAATGAAATCCGCGCCGGAAGACGCCGCGAAGAGCGACCCGAAGCAGGCGGAGCCAGATCCGTCCGCCGAAGCCGTTTTGGAAAAAACCGCACCGGACGCTCCGGAAGGCAGTATACAGGCGGAGGCAAAGCCCAAGCGCGGCCGCAGAAAGGCCGCAAATGCAAAAAGCGAGGCCAAAGATACGCAAAGCGCAGGACCCGCGGCTACCGAAGCGCCCGGTAAAGGCGCGGAGGCCGAAGCGGGCAATGTTGCGCTCAAAAAGAAAGCGGAGAACCTCTTCAAGGCCATCTACCAAAGCGCCGGCACCGTTACGGTCGCTGCCGGAGGGGCCGTCCTGAAAGCAAACGACAAGCTTGCGGAGAAGATCAAGCGGCAGCGCCTCGGCGCTCAGGTCATCACGCGAAGCCTCGTGGCCATCCTTTTGGTGGTCATCCTCTCGTTCATTTCGATCTTCACTTTGAGCCAGACCACCGCGAACAACAACGGCAAGCTGCAGATACAGTCGCTCGCGCGCCAGAATGCGCAGGCAGTATCCACAATGCTTGGCAACGAGCTGAGCGTCGTTCGCACCACGGCAAGCATCATGGAAGGCTATAACGGCATCGCCGAGGATACCCGCCGCGACGTTTACAACAATTTCTTAAGAACGATGCTTGTCAGCAACAAGGAAAAGATCGCCGGCGTCTGGAGCATCTGGGAGCCGGACGCGCTCGACGGGGACGACGATATAAGCGCGGGCCTGCCCGGCTCCGACGACTCGGGCCGGTTCCTTCCTTATTGGTATACAGCCTACGGCACCGCGCAGGTAACGCCTCTTACCGGCTACGAATCGGAAACCGACGGCGCGTTCTATTGGCTCGCCAAGAATTCAGGCCGAGAGGTGATCCTCGAGCCGTACAGCAAGTACATCAACAATGAGAATACCTTCGTCACCACGCTTTCCGTGCCCGTGTTCGACAAGAAGGCTCAGATATGTGCCGTGACGGGCGTAGACATACCATTAAGCCAGCTGCAGGACGCGGAATATGACCATGGCAATTTCAAGACCTCGGTCGTATACGTCTGCTCCGCCAACGGTACCGTTGTGGCCGCGCCGGACGCCGCGCTTTTAGGCAAGCCCCTTTCCGAAATGGGACTCAGGAACGTCGACAGCATCCGCGCTTCCGTTGCCTCGGGCGACGAATATTACTTCTCGTTTACCTCTCCTTCCACGCACAAAGCCATGCAGATGGTCTCCATGCCTATTGAGATCGGCAACACCACCACGCCTTGGTTGGTAATCGTAGGCGTGGAAAAGGCCGAGACATATACGGATTCCCAAACCATCAACTGGCTTGTGGCCGGCATTTTCGCCATACTTGTTGCAGTCACCACGCTCATGGTCTATTTCACGGTGCGCGCGCTTGTGACGAAGCCCGTCGCGGCCACCGTTTCTCTCGCGCAGTCCCTTGCGGCAGGCGAATTGGACGCCGAGGTGAAGATTACCTCCACGAACGAAATCGGCATGCTCGCGCGGGTGCTCGATACCGACGTGCGCGAAGCTTTCAAAAGCATAGAGCATGCGCGGCGGATATCTGAAAAGCAGGCGGATTACCAGTCCAAACAGGTAGACAAGCTCCTCGTTGATCTGGAGCGGCTCGCGCGCGGCGAGCTGAATTGTACCGTCAAAGTGGACGAACCCGACGAGGATACAAAAGAAGTACATGCGCTCTTTTCCCGCATCGCCGAAAACCTGCATATGAGCGTTTCCTTCATCAAGGGCTACATCGCGGAAATATCCTCCGCGCTGGGCAGCGTTGAGGCCGGTGATTTCGACGTGGAGATCACCTCGGAGTTCCGCGGCGATTTTGAGGAGATCAAGACCTCCATCAACAGTATCGCGGACAGCCTCAACGACATGTTCCGCAACATTGGCCTGGCGGCCGATCAGGTGGCCTCTGGCACGCATCAAGTGAGCGCCGGCAGCCAGAGCATTTCGCAGGGCTCCACCATGCAGGCGAGCGCCATCGAGGAACTGACCGCCTCCATCATGGAGATCGCCGCGCAAACACGCCAAAACGCCGTGGGCGCAAACAATGCCAACGACCTGAGCACCGCCGCCGAGCAGGAGGCGCGCGAAGGCAAAGTGCAGATGGATAAGCTCAAGGGCGCCATGAAAGACATCAGCGGTTCCTCTCTGGCCATATCCAAGATCATCAAAGTGATCGACGAGATCGCTTTCCAGACGAACATCCTTGCGCTCAACGCCGCCGTGGAAGCGGCCCGCGCGGGCGCGCACGGCCGCGGCTTCAGCGTTGTGGCCGACGAGGTCAGGAATCTTGCCGGAAAGAGCGCAGCCGCCGCGCAGGAGACCGCAACGCTCATTTCCGACAGCATCAAGAAGGCGGACGCGGGCACCAAGCTTGCGGATATCACCGCCAAGGACCTCGACGCGATCCTCGCGGATATCGAAAAAACAGCGGCGCTCGTCAAGGAGATTGCCGCCGCCTCCAACGAGCAGGCAACCGGTCTTGCGCAGATCAGCGACGGCATCTCCTCGCTTTCGCAGGTGGTGCAGACCAACTCCGCCACGGCCGAAGAAGCCGCCGCCACCAGCGAAGAGCTTTCCGGCCAGGCCGATATGCTCAAGGATATGGTGCGGCGGGTGCATTTGAGGCAGGAGTAGGAAGTTTTCGCAAGACCGCCTAAAGGAGCGGACAATCACAAGCAATTATTCGCAAGGTGCGCACTTCTTTTAAGTGCGCGCCTTCTTTACACTGGTCTATGGGTTCTTTTATAATACATGTTGTAGCTAAGGTAAGGGAAGCATGGAAAGGAAGGTCATTTATGCTCATCAAAAACGCGACGGTCTTTTTGAACGGCCGCTTCGGGCGCACCGACGTGCGGTTTGAAGACCGTATCGAGGAGATCGGCAGCTTAAAGGGCAATGGACTCGACGCCAAAGGTAAATATCTCATCCCCGGGCTTGTGGACATCCACACCCACGGCGCGATGGGCTCCGATACCTGCGACGCTGTGGAAGAGGGGCTTTCTAAAATGGCGGCGTTTTACGCGAGCCGCGGCGTCACCTCGTTCTGCGCCACCTCCATGACCTACGACGAGGCTACGCTCACAGCCGCGATGCGCACGGCGGGCAATTTTAAGGGCGGCGGCAATGTGGCGAAATGCGTGGGCATCAACATGGAAGGCCCGTTCATAAGCCCCAAAAAGAAAGGCGCGCAGGACGCGAAAAACATATTCTCGCCGGATATCGCCATGTTCGAGCGCCTCAATGCGGCCGCATCGGGCCGCGTCCGCATCGTGGACGTAGCGCCCGAAGAGGAAGGCGCCATGGAGTTCATACGCGAGGCGGGAAAGGTATGCGCGGTTTCTTTAGCCCACACCGCGGCGGATTACGATATCGCCCGCACCGCGTTTTTTAACGGCGCGAACCATGTGACGCATCTTTTCAACGCCATGGAACCGTTTTTACACAGAAGCCCCGGTGTGGTCGGCGCGGCGTTCGATGCGGGCGCGTTCGTGGAGCTTATCTGCGACGGCATCCACCTGCACCCCGCGGTGATCCGCGCTTCGTTCGCGCTTTATGGCGCAAACAAGGTATGCCTCGTGAGCGATTCCATGCGAAGCGCCGGGCTTGCCGACGGTGAATACGAGCTGGGCGGCCAGCCGGTATTCGTAAAAATGGGCAAGGCGACGCTCGTCGACGGCACCATTGCAGGCTCGTCCACCAATGTTTTGACCGCGCTTCAAAACTGCGTGGCGTTTGGCGTACCAAAGGAGCAAGCGCTCCTTGCCGCAACGCTCACACCCGCGCGCTCCATAGGCCTTGAAAGTGAAATCGGCAGCATCGAGCGGGGCAAGCTCGCCGATCTGCTTCTTACGGATGAAAATTTCGACCCGATCAAGGTGTTCATAGAAGGGAGGGAAAGAGCATGAAGCTCATTCTTTCAAAAGATTATCGCGATATGAGCCGCAAGGCGGCAAACGTGATCTCGGCACAGGTCATCTTAAAGGAAAACAGCGTTCTCGGGCTCGCCACCGGTTCCACGCCGATAGGCGCATACAAGCAGCTGATCGAGTGGTACAGGAAGGGCGACGTTTCCTTCAAGTCTGCCGTAACGGTGAACCTCGACGAATATTGTGGCCTTCCCACAGGACACGAACAAAGCTATCTCAGCTTCATGAAGGCGAATTTCTTCGACCATATCGACCTTGACCCTAAAAACGCGCATCTGCCCAACGGCCTTGCCAAGGACGTTGAGGTGGAATGCGACGCGTACGATACGCTCATCGAATCCTTGGGCGGCATCGACCTGCAGCTGTTGGGCATCGGCCCCAATGGGCACATCGGCTTCAACGAACCGGATGAGCAGTTCGTGATGAAAACACACCGCGTGCGATTGAGCGACATGACGCGGAGCGCCAACGCCCGCTTTTTCGGCAACGACCCCGGCAACGTTCCGGAATTTGCCGTCACCATGGGTATGCGCCATATCATGCAGGCAAAAAAGATACTTCTCATCGCCAACGGCGCGCAAAAGCTCGCGGTGATCGACCGCGCGCTCAACGGCCCCGTCACGCCGCGTCTGCCGGCCTCGCTGCTGCAGCTGCATCCGGACTTGACGGTGATCGTATCCGAATAAAAATTTACAAGGTACTCTTCGCTTGCGCCCTCTCGTTTTCCCCCACACACGATGTACCCACTTGTAGGGGCGGCAATCCTTCTGCGCCTCGCGTGTAACCGCTACCCCGGCTAGTTGGATGAACCACCCCTGCGCCCCGCGTGTTTGCATAGCGATTTGCGCGTCATCACGGAACGGTCAAAACCGTTCCCTACCGCAGCATCGATACACCGCAGAGGGCTCCGTGCCCCAAAAGCACCACGCAGTGGCCGTTTTAAGGAGGATAAGAGATTGTTAAGGGACCTAAGGGGGCTGTCACGGCTTTTACGCCGTGACAGCGGGTTCGATGCCCCGAAGGGGCAAAAAAGGCGCCGGTGACGCCTTTTTAGAACCCCGGGGTTTCGCCGCAGGTGAAACATCCTTGCATTATGCATTGCAAATGCTTAATGCGACATCCCTCCTGGTCCCTTAACGCCTTTCGTTTACATTATAAAAAATATCCTAACCCACCGCGGCTTGCATACAACCCGTTTGCCGCAGATACGGTGCCTCGGCAGCACGCGCGGCGGGATGAGGTCATCCCGCCCTACAAATGAAATGTTTCATTCGGCCATTTTGACACGCAAAATACCGCCCGCATAGGGTCTAGGGCGACAACCCCTTCCCCTCCGCATAAAACAAAAACGGTCTTCGCGCGTAGCGGAACACCCCGCCCGCGGGGGTCGCCACAACGCCGTTGAATTTGGAGGAGCAATGCACGAACACGGGCTGTCCGTCTTCGCCGTACCCGATGCATATCCCCACATGGTTGTCGCTCTTCTCTGGGTACCTGTTTTCAAACGCGAGGTCGCCGGGCTTAAGCTCCTCCCACGCGATGTCGTAGCTTCGCTGCCACTGTGCCCATGTGCCTACCCCCACGAGCGCCTCAGCTTCCTCCGCGTCATAGCCAAGCTGGATAAAGCTCCACAGTACAAAACCCGAACAGTCAAGGCCGAACGGGCGCATGGTGCCGGTGGTGCGGCTTCCGCTGCTCGTCACCTCTTTCAAAACGCCCCATTCGGGGTCGATCCCCGGCACAAGGCTTTTACCACCCCAGAAATAATGCACCTCGCCGATGAGCGATACCGCCGCGTCCACAAGCGCTTTCCGCCCTTCGTCCTCGGGCGGATCCACGGTAAGAGCGTATTCTATCTCTTCTTGTGCCAGCGGTTCATATTTGCCGCGCGTTACCGTTTCCTCTTCCAGCGTCGAGGAATTCAGGAGCGCTATGAGCGCGAGCGTCGCTAAAAGCGCCGCCAAGGCAGGCAAAAGATACCCTTTTTGGCGTTTCAAAAAGGCATATTTTCTTTTCGGGCGCTTTTTTATGACGACAAACTGCATGTGTTTTTCCTTAGCATCTGTTTTTACTAGGGTATTTATGGGACTAGGAAAATATGTTATAACGTGACCTTGTCACAAACAGCGGCCTTGAGAAAACCGCCGATCTGTGGTTTAATCAGGTATCCCATTTTTTGCGCCCCTATCAGGAGGTAACCATGGAGCCGACCCCCCGTTTTATAAAACACGCCGCGTTTGCGCTCGCGCTCATCCTCGCGTGTGCCATGCTCTTTGGCTGCGCGCCTTCGTCGGAGGAGCCTGCCCCCGCGCCGCCCGCCGGAACGCCCGTTTCCACGCCGGAAGAAACGAAAGCGCCCAAGGTCGTGCCGGAGTTCACGAGCACCGACCTTGACGGCAACGAGGTGGACAACACGGTGTTTGAAAACGCAGACTTTACATTCATCAATATCTGGGGCACGTTTTGCTCTCCGTGCATCAACGAAATGCCGGACTTGGGTGAACTTGCCGCGGAGTACGCCGATAAGGGCGTGCAGTTTATCGGCATCGTATCCGACGCCTCCGCCGAAACGCCCGACGAGATAGAGCTTGCCAAGGAAATACGCGAATATACCGGTACAGACTATCTCCACATCCTCGTATCCGAGTCCCTTTACGACGGCATGCTCAAAGGCGTCCGTTCCATCCCCACTAGCTTTATCGTAAACAGCAAAGGGAAGTTTGTAAGCAAAACCTTAGTCGGTTCCCGCTCCAAGGAGGATTGGAAAACGTTCATCGACGATACGCTCGAAGCGCAGGGTTGAATTTAGACATGAAAGCCACAAGGTCCAAAAGCGAAAAAAAGCGTCTCCTTCTATTTTCTGCCGCGTTTCTTCTCGGCACGGCTTTCCTGCTGTTCGGCATCTACCGCGGCGAGGTCGCCGTCGTTTTAAAAAAAGCCATCTATATTTGTCTGGAGTGCATCGGCATTGGCTAAGCATAAAAAAACAGGCTCCGCGCGCACGTGGACGCAGGCTGCATGGGCTTTGTTGACCAACAGCTATGCCTACGGTTTCGTGAACGGCGTCATCTATGACGGTAAGCTTAAATCCGTATGCGTACCCGGGCTCAACTGCTATTCCTGCCCAGGCGCATGGGGTTCCTGTCCGCTCGGCTCGCTGCAGGCGGTAATAAGCGCAAGGCAGTTCAACATGTCCTTTTACGTGGTGGGCTTTTTGCTTCTGGTGGGCTCGGTCGCGGGGCGCTTCGTATGCGGCTTCCTGTGCCCGTTCGGCCTTGTACAGGACCTGCTTTACAAGATACCTTTTTTTAAGAAGCTTTGTACGCTGCCGGCCGAAAAGTATCTTCGAAAGCTCAAATACGTTTTGCTGCTCCTTTTTGTTCTGCTCTTGCCCGCGCTCATTCTCGACTCGTTCGGCCAGGGCGAACCTTGGTTTTGCAAATGGATATGCCCCTCGGGGACGTTGTTTGGCGGCATCCCGCTCGTAGCGCTCAACGAGAGCCTAAAAAGCGCGACGGGGTGGCTGTTCGCATGGAAGGTGCTTTTGCTCGCAGCCATCCTCTTTTTTTCCATTGCGGTCTACCGCCCTTTTTGCCGTTATTTGTGCCCGCTCGGCGCAATGTACGGTTTTTTGAACCCCGTATCGCTCCACCGCATCCGCGTGGATGAAAGCAAATGTACATCCTGCGGGATTTGCCAAAAAGCATGCAAGCTCGATATTCCCGTTTACGAAAATCCGTCCTCCATAGAGTGCATACGCTGTGGGGATTGCGTGCGCGCGTGCCCGCACGCGGCGCTCCAAATGGGCTTTTGCGCAAAAAAGGAGAAGAGAAAACGCGTTTTTTAAGGTAAAGGGAACCGAACCCTTGCGGTTTAGAGGGCCGGAAAGCACGCCATCGCTGTGTTGCCGGTACTCGACGTAGGCACCCGCACGCAAGGCCGCAGGCCTTGGCCCGAAGGGCTACGGCAACCGACGATGACAAAGACATGCGCCGAACCGGCTGTTTATTAGGCGCAAGTGTTCGATCCCCTTTACCTTCAAGCGTCTCATCGTTCCTTTTCCCCGCGTTATCAAGGAATACTTGTATAAATTTACCCGCATATGCTATAATGACTGCATTATAGACCTATAAGGGGGAATTCTTTTGCCACCGGACCCATCAGGGCCTAGTATATTTTCGCAGTTGATGCTGCAGGTCCTGTTGATTATGATCAATGCCTTTTTTGCCGCGACCGAAATCGCGGTCATTTCCTTAAATGACAACCGTCTGCGCCGGCAGGCGGACAGCGGGGATAAGACCGCTGTGCTTCTTTTAAAGATCGCGCAGGAACCCAACGCGTTTCTCTCCACCATACAAATAGGCATCACATTGGCGGGGTATATCGGCGCTGCGTTTGCCGCGGAGAATTTTTCCGACCGGCTTACCGAGTTTGCCATGAACGCCTTCAACTTTGCGGATAAGGCGCGCGGCACGGTGGATAGCGTTTCGGTACTGCTCATCACCATTTTGCTCTCGTTTTTCACGCTGGCGTTCGGCGAACTCATTCCCAAGCGCATCGCCATGCAAAAGCCCGAGCCCGTGGCGCGCTTCTCATGTAGTATCATCAGAGGGATCGCGGTTGTGATGAAGCCGGTGATATGGCTTTTGAGCAAGATCACCAACGGCGCGCTTCGTATTTTGGGCATCGATCCCAGCGCGGACCCGGAGGAGGTCTCCGAGGAGGAGATCCTCTACATGGTGGACGTGGGCGAGGAGAAGGGCGCCATCGAGACGAGCGAAAAAGAGATGATCGCCAACATCTTCGAGTTCAACAACACCACCGCCGCCGACGTGATGGTGCACCGCACGGACGCGCAGTTTCTCTGGGCGGATGACAGTGATGAAACCATCCTCAACGTGATTCGCGAAAGCGGCTTTTCGCGCTTCCCCGTTTGCGGCGAGGATACCGACGACATATTGGGCATCCTCATCACGCGCGACTTTTTGTTGAACCTCAATTCGCCCGATAAAAAGCCCCTTACGGCGCTTCTTCGCGCGCCGTATTTCGTGCCGGAAAGCGTGCGCGCGGACGTTTTGTTCCGCAACATGCAGAGCAACAAAACGCATATGGCCGTGGTTGTGGACGAGCACGGCGGCACGGGCGGCCTTGTGACGATGGAGGACCTTTTGGAGGAGATCGTCGGCAGCATCTACGACGAGTCGGACAAGCAGGACGAGCGTGAGATTACGCCGCTCAGCGACGGCCGCTGGCGCATTGCCGGCAGCGCTACGCTTTCGGATATTTCCGACGAGCTCGGCGTGGAGCTCCCCGAGAACGACGAGTTCGACACGCTTAACGGCCTTATCATCGACAAACTCTCCTACATCCCCGACGACGGGACCTGCCCCACGCTCACGGCCGACAATCTCAACATACAGGTGGAGCAGGTGCAGGACAGGCGCATCGAGTGGGCAATCGTCTCGGTCGAAAGGCCCGCGCTTGCACTCGCCGAACCGGCGAGCGATGAAAAGGAAATTAAAGAGAAAAAGGACCGCACATAGCTGCACGAAAACGTCCATATGACTTTTTATGGCCGCCCGGCGAGGCGGCCTTTTGCATGCTCGCGCGGGCCGAGGCCTGCGGCCTCGCGTGGACACTAGGCTGCGGTCGTCGGAATCGGCCCCTGCGGGATATGGATGCCATTGTAGGGGCGGATATCATCCGCCCGCGTAACCGCACAAACCGCCGTGCAAACGCGCGGGGCGTCGAAGACGCCGTCCCCCTTGCGGGCGAAACGTCGTTTTGTGTAGAGCAAGGGCTCGCCCTTGCCGATCGCGGGTTTGCGGCAACGGCAAAGCCCTTGCCCTACACGGATGTTCGTCGGCAAATGGCGCGGCGCAAGGCTTTTCCACACGTCCATTGCATTTCTCTTGTTCCTCTGTGTTTTCCATAAGTTCCGCTTATGCATTGTATGCATTCCTAAATTCAATGCATTTGTTTTTTTTCACAACGTACCGTTAAGAAATATGCCGAATCATAGTGTGTCTATTTTTTCCAAAGAAAATCGGCGGCAGCAATAAAAATCACATTCAAATATTTTCAGCTTGTTTTCATTTTTGCCATATTGTATTTTTAGAGCTTTTGCTTTACACTAGAACTAATTTGTTTCTGATGGGAGTGAACCGGAATGTTTCAAGATCCAAACGTAATCTACTACATTTTCGCGATCATCATTGCGTTGCTCTCGTTTGCGTTTGCCGTTTATCTTTACAACAACGTAAAGAAATACCCGACAAGCAACGAGCGAATCGCCCAAGTCGGCAAGCTGATACAGCAAGGCGCCCGGGCGTTCATGAAGAAGGAATACAGGGTGCTTCGCAACTTCTGTGCCGTTGCCGCCATACTTATTCTCGTATTCCTGCCTTCCCCGATTTGGCAGAGGACAAGCTTCCAAGAGTTTGCCACGGAAAACCTTGCGATGGCCATCGCCTACATCTTCGGCGCGTTCCTTTCCGCTATGGCAGGCAAGATCGGCATCAAAGTATCGACCATCGCCAACATGAAGGCTGCCGAGGCCGCCAAGAGCGGCATCAAGCCCGCTTTCATGGTGGGCTTCCGCGGCGGCGCTGTCATGGGCATGGCCGTGGTCGGCTCGAGCCTCCTCGGCGTAGCGCTTGTTTTCTGGCTCAGCGGTAACGCCTCTGTGCTTTTGGGCTTCAGCTTCGGCGCAAGCTCGCTGGCCCTGTTTGCTAAAGCCGGCGGCGGTATCTTCACTAAGACCGCCGATATCAGCGCAGACCTCGTAGGTAAGGTCGAGCTCGGCATCCCCGAGGACGACCCGCGTAACCCCGCCGTTATCGCCGACAACGTGGGCGACAACGTGGGCGACGTGGCCGGCATGGGCGCCGACCTTTTTGACTCCAACGTAGCATCCTTCACCGCGGCGCTCGTGATGGCCAGCACCCTCGCGCAGGCCAAGGTGAGCGAGACGATCGTATTCGTCTACGCGGCGCTCGGGCTTCTTGCCTCCATCATCGGCGTTGCCACCGCACGCATCGGCAAGCACGGCAACCCCACCCGCGCGCTCAACTCTTCCACCTATGTAACCACCGGCATCTTCGCCGTTTTGACGGCGCTTGCCACGCTCCTCCTCAAGTTCGACCTGCCTGAAAACGGCGAGTGGCGCATTTGGGGCGCGAGCGTAGCGGGCCTCCTGATCGGCGTTATCATCGGCATCACGACCGACTACTTTACAGACGACAGCCGCAAGCCCGTGCACATGGTGGCTAAGGCCTCCAAAACCGGGCCCGCGTTCACCATCCTCTCCGGTATGTCGTACGGCTTCATCTCCACGCTACCCGCCATGATCGGCATCGCCGCCGCCGCGCTTATCGCATACAAGCTTTGCGCGCCCATCGGCGAAGGTTACGCCATGTACGGCATCTCCATGTCGGCGGTCGGCATGCTCTCCATCGTGGGCATGATCATCTCCAACGACGCTTACGGTCCCATTGTGGACAACGCGCGCGGTCTTGCCGAAATGGGCAATCTCGGCGACGAAGTGCTTGAGATCACCGACGAACTCGACAGCGCGGGCAACACCGTAAAGGCCGTCACCAAGGGCTTTGCCATCGCGGCCGCGGGCCTCACCGTTATCTCGCTCCTCGGCGCATTTATGAGCGAGGTTAACGACGCCATCGAAAAGGGCGGCTTTGCCATCGAAAAGCTCACGGGCTTTGATATCATGGACCCGACCGTGTTCTTCGGCATCCTGATCGGCGCGGCCATCCCCGCCGTATTCTCCGCCATGCTGATGCTGGGCGTTGACCGTAACGCGCAGCGCATGGTCGCCGAGATCCACCGCCAGTTCAAAGAGATCGTCGGCCTCAAGGAAGGCAAGAAGGGCGTTGAGCCCGAGTACGACAAGTGCATCGAGATCGCTACCGACGGTGCGATCAAGGAGCTCATCCCCGCCGGCCTCGTCGCCATCGTCTCCACCTTGGCCGTCGGCTTTATCGGCGGTGTGCACGCCATCGGCGGCTTCCTCCTCGGCAACATCGTAAGCGGTCTGCTGCTCGCCATGTTCATGTCCAACTCCGGCGGCCTCTGGGATAACGCCAAGAAGTACGTGGAATCCGGCCATGAAGGCGGCAAAGGCTCCGATACCCATAAGGCTGCCGTCGTAGGCGACACCGTGGGCGACCCGTTCAAGGATACCGCAGGCCCGTCCCTCAACACCCAGATCACGGTGGTATCGCTGGTATCCTCGTTGATGGCCACGCTGTTCCTCTCGATTAGCCTGTTCAATTAAGAAAAACAGCCAAACGCCCGCGCAAAAACTCGCGCGGGCGTTTTTTCATATTCAAAATATCGCCGTTCAGGAAACAAACAGCCGCTTCCATTTTCCCTTTACGTCGTTCCAAAGGTCTTTAGCGCCGCGGCGCTTTGCTTCCTTTAGCACCGGTTCGGCATAATGCTCCCAGTGCGGCGACATCTGCATTTCCTGCGCATTGATTTTAAGCCCCTGAGGCGGCGTGCGCAGCACATAAACGCCGTCCGAGCCCTGTTCCCAGGCCTTTGTGTTATCCATCATCATATGCTCGAGGATCGCGTAGACCTTTGCCTTGATCAAGGGATCATAAACAGGGCATGCGGTTTCCACGCGCCGCTCGGTATTTCGCGTCATCATATCGGCGGAGGAGATGTAAAGCCGCATGCTCTCGCCGTACCCAAAGCAGAAGATGCGCGCATGTTCCAAGAACCGCCCCACGACGCTGATGACCGCAATGTTTTCCGTGTAGTCCTTTACCTGCGGTATCAGGCAGCAAATGCCCCGCACGATCAACGTGATCTTGACGCCGCTTTGCGACGCCGCGATCAGCTTTTCCATGATCTCTCTGTCGGTGAGCGCGTTGCATTTCATGACGATCCTTCCGTAGCCGTCCGCCGCCGCCTTTTCGATCTCGGCGTCGATGCCCTTTAGAAGCAAAGGTTTGAGCGTTTTGGGCGCAACGCAAAGATGCGAATACGATCCGTCGAGGTTCCCAAGCAGCAGATTGTTGAAGAACGCAACGGCATCCTTTGTGATTGCCGGGTTGGCCGTGATAAGGCTGAGATCCGTATAGAGCTTGGCCGTCGTTTCGTTGTAATTGCCGGTCCCAAACTGCGCGATGTGGCTGATTTTGCCAAATTCCTTGCGCGTGATCAGGCACACCTTGGCATGCACTTTGTACATGGCGGGCCCGTATATGATGTGGCAGCCCGCCTCCTCCAGCCGTTGCGCCCATTCGATATTGTTGATCTCGTCAAAACGCGCGCGCAGCTCCAACACCACGACGACTTCTTTCCCGTTTTCCGCGGCCATAATGAGGTATTCCGCCAAGCGCGACTGCCTCGCGAGCCTATAAAGCGTGATTTTGATGGATACCACGCTCGGGTCCTCGGCCGCCTGATGGATCAGCGACAGAAAGGGAGACATGCTCTCGTAAGGGAACGATAAAAGCATGTCCTTTTTCATCACATATCCCATGATATCCGACTTTTTCCCGGTGAAAACGCTTTCGTGCGGGCTGAAAGCGGGCCAAAGCAGCCGCCTTGTAAAACCGCCGCCGATCTTCTTTTCAAGCGTGTAAATATAGGTGAGGTCGAGCGGCATCCGCGCTTCGTAAATATGCTGCGCCTGCAGGTTTATTTTGGTGCAGAGGAACGCGGTAAATGCGTCGCTCACCGCGTTTTGCAGCTCCAGCCGCACGGGCGCCATGCGTTGGCGCTTGCGGATAAGCTTGCTCATATGCAAGCGGTAATCCACCTCTTCATCCAAAAAGCCCTCCTCCGTATCGAGATCGGCGTTTCTCGTTACGGCAAGCACGGTACGCTCCTTCACGGCATAGTGCTCAAAGACGTCGTCCGAAAAATGTAAGATCAGCTCTTCGAGCAGGATGTAACAAAACGGCGCCTGCTCCAGCATAACGATGCGGTCCATCTGGGGTGGCACGGGGATGATCCCGTAAAGGGACCTGTTTTTGCTTTCGAGCAAAACGGCGATGTGCAGATGCTTGTTCCCCATGTGGGGAAAAGGATGGCGGTTATCGATTACCTGCGGCGAGAGCAGCGGCATGACGGACTGCGCGAAATACTGGCGCAGCCTTTTCAATGTCGCCTCGCTGAGCTCGTCGATGCCGCAATGGTGTACCCCCTGTTTTTTAAGTAGCGTGGTGACGGTGCCAAAATAGCGCTCGCGCAGCGCGTAGAGCGGCAGTACGCTTTTGTTGATTTCGCCTAACTGCTGCTGCGCGGTAAGGCTTGTTTTGTTTTCGCGCATGAGCGGCGAAAACTTCATGTTATCCGTAAGCGAACCCACGCGGACCATATAAAACTCGTCGAGGTTGGTCGTGAAGATCGCGATGAATTTGAGCCGTTCCAAAAGCGGCGTGCTTTCACAGGCGGCCTGTTCCAGCACGCGCTTGTTAAAGCGCAGCCAAGAAAGCTCCCTGTTTTGCATACAGCAGGAAAAGTCCTGTTCGTTTTCCGTCATAACGCTGTTCATTCCGGCTTAATGACACGCTCGAGAAGATAGCCTTCCCGCACGCCGTATTCGCTGATGCGTATCGCCGTGCAGCCGAAGCGGCGGATGGCCTGGCACAGTAAAATTAGCCCGGGCACGATCGTGAGCGCCCTTTCGGGAACCGTTTTGTAAACCGTATGGAAAAGCATGTCGTAGGGTTCTTTGAAATACGCGTTCAGCGCCTTTATATCGCCGGCGGAAAGCTCTTTGCGCTCGGACGGGATCCCATACAAGGCGCAGCTTAGCTTGTGCGCCGCCTTGAGCGTGCCTCCGACGCCGATCATAAGGGGAATGCCCTCCGTCTGCCAGCCGATTGCCGTCAGATGGCGCTCGACCTCTTTTTTGATTTCTTTTCTCTCTCGGTGATTCGGGAAAAAACCCTTTACAAACCGCCCGTAAAGGCTCAGGCTGCCAACCGGCATGCTTGTTAAGAGCTCCGGACGGCCGTTGTGAAACACCACAAGCTCCGTGCTTGCGCCTCCGATATCGATGAGCAGGCCGTTCTCACAGGAAAGCCGGTACGACGCGCCGACAAAATCCAGCATCGCCTCCTCCTCGCCCGAAAGAACGTGGACGCGCCTGCCGGTTTTCTGCTCGATGGCCGCCGCCGCCTCGCCGGAGTTCACTATGTTCCGGAGGGAGGCCGTGGCGATGATGCGGGCGTTTTCAGGTTCGACGAAGTTATCCATCACCATACCGTATATTTGGAGGACCTCGCAGGCGCGCTCGATCCCCTCGCGCTGCAAAGCGCCGTCGACGACATAGCTTGCAAGCCCTGCCGTTTCCTTTTGGTTGATGATGGTTTTTATGCCTTCCCCGTCGTACTGGTACACGCACAGGCGAATCGTATTGGAGCCGAGATCGACGACCGCATAATTCATGGCATATTCCTTTAGTATTTTTTCCCAAGGTATCCATTTCATTTTATTTTACCTCCGCTGCGGCGGCAAGCAAGGACGTGTATAACTTGTGTAAAGTTTGCACAAAAAGCCGAAATGCGGCGCATTTTGTCGGCCCCGGAAGCATTTGCGCAGAAAACTATTCCATTTGCTTTACAAAGATTTAACCCGCAGCACATGCCGCCATGTAAGATGCGGCGGAGGTTCTGTGCTACATTTAATATAGAGGAACGATCTTCCCCATAAAAACCGGCGGCATGCCGCCAGCCAACATCCCCGTACGGCACGCCGCTTTTTGTTGGGGAAAGCAAAATCCACGATAAGGCGGGAGGCATTATGCCAAAAACATTTGTTCTTGACACGAATGTGCTGATTCATGCGCCGTATGCGATCGAATCGTTTGAAGACAACAACGTGGTTCTGCCGGTCGCCGTTTTGGAGGAGCTGGACGGCCTGAAAACTTCGGAGGGCGAGTGCGGCGCAAACGCGCGCGAGGTGGTTCGAAAGCTCGAGCGGCTGCGCCAATCCGGCAACCTGCTCGAGGGTGTAACCGTGGGAAACGGCGGGCGGCTGTGGATAGAGCTTAACCATGTTGACGTGGCCCTGCCGCACGGCTTTCAGGCGAACAGCGCCGATAACCGGATCTTAAAAACCTGCATCGGGCTTGCGGAAAAGGGGCTGCATACCGTACTGATCAGCCGCGACATCATCGTCAGGATCAAGGCGGGGCTGATGGGCATCAGCGCGGAGGATTTTACGACGGATCAGATTACGACGCAGGCTGCCCAATATACGGGCCGCAGCGAGGTGTTTTTACCCGAAAAGAAGGTAAAAACCTTTAAGGAAAAGGGCGTCAAGCCCGAGGACGTGTATGTGCTTGACGAGCAGGGTGAACAAACGGCTCCGGAAATCACAAACAACCAGTTTTTCGTGCTCAAGCCCGACGGGGGCATCTCGAAAGGGCTTCTCGGCCGGCACGACGGCACGCGGATCGTGCCGCTGCAGTTTCAAAGCGTATATCCCATAGGCGTAAGGCCGCGCAACCTCGGGCAGCGTTTTTTGCAGGAGGCGCTTTTGCTTCCGCCGGAAAAGGCGCCTCTGGTGATCGTAAAGGGCGCGGCCGGGACCGCAAAAACGTTTTATGCGCTGGCGGCCGGCCTCGAGCAGATTATCGGCGCTGGCGAGCCGCTTTACCAAAAAATACTTGTATGCCGCCCTAACGCGCAGTTTGACGACGAGATCGGCTTTCTGCCGGGCACCGAACAGGAGAAGATATCCCCCCTTCTTCGCCCCGTGATGGATAACCTCGAAATCCTTTTAAGCAGCGGCGACAGCTGCGTTGCCGACAGGAAAAACACCGCGGGCAAGATCGACTACCTTTTTAAGGCCGGTATCATCTGTGCCGAGGCCATGAACTTTATACGCGGACGCTCCATCACGCACACCTATTTGATCATCGACGAAGCGCAAAACCTTACGCCCAAGCAAGTAAAGGGCATCATTACGCGCGTCGGCAAAGGCACCAAGGTGGTTTTGCTGGGCGACCCCGCCCAGATCGACAACCCCATGCTCAACGACCGCACCAACGGCCTTTCTTACGCGGCTGAGCGGATGCGCAACAGCCTGCTTTGCTACCAGATCACCATGAGCAGCGATGAATGCGAGCGAAGCGAGCTTGCGCAGGACGCGGCGAGGCGGATGTAGCGGAGGCATGAAAGGCCGCAAAGAGATTTTTAAACACCTCGGGCGTCGCTTTTGCGGCGCCCGAGGGTTTTTATGCTGTTCTTGCTTCCGCGAATTCACCGAAAATTCATCAATCCGCCTCCCAAATTTCGCGCGGCTGTTGTATAATTTGTTGGAACCGTGCAAAAGGCAACAAACGTCCTGCGACAAACGTTTTATATGCAGGAACAGGCGCAAAACGGCGCGTTTTGCCCGCATTGTTTCTAGAGAAGGCAAGGGAAGGAAACGCGGCGCGCCGCGTTAAAGCCATGGAACACACGCAAAAGAAACAAAAGAACCCCAAAAAACGCTTGAGCGCGGGCAAAATCGTTTTGATCGTGCTCGCGGCGGTCATCGTGGTACTCGCCGCATTCGTCATAAAATTCGTATACGACATCAACAACCCCGCCGCGCTTTTTGAAAACACGCAGACGCCCATCCCGGTGGAGACGCCGGAACCGACGCCGTCTCCCACGCTTACGCCCGAGGCGACGGCGACGCCGTCTCCCACGCCGACCGTGGACCCCATTACCGCGCTTACACCCCTTGCGGACACGGAATTTATGAAAAACAAGGTGAATATCCTCGTTTTGGGCGTGGATGAAAGCACCGAGCGCGAAAGCTGGGGGAGCTTCCGCACCGACACGATGATACTCGTGACGGTGAACTTTGAAACCAATGACGTACACATGCTATCCATCCCGCGCGACAGCCTTGTGAAGATCTACAGTAGCAAAGGCGCGCTTTTGAACGCCGATTCCACCTTCCCCTACGCGAAGATCAACAGCGCGTTCAGTGCAGGCGGCGGCGCGCAGAAAAAGGGCTACGACTATGCCTGCCAAACCGTGAGCATGACGCTCGGCGGCATCCCTATCAACTACTATATTGGCTTCAACATGAACGTGGTAAAGGCGGTGGTGGACGCCATGGGCGGCATCGATTATAACGTGGACGTGGAGGTCACCATGAACGGGCGAAAGCTCTATCCCGGCCTCCAGCACCTCGACGGGCAGGGCGTGCTCGACTACTGCCGCCAGCGCAAGGGTTCCTCGGACCTCGCGCGCATCGACAGGCAGCAGCGCATGCTCATGGCCATCGTGGCGCAGCTCAAATCCACCGGGCAAATCGCCAATATCCCGAATATCTATACCGCAGTGGAACAAAACGTGCAGACCAATTTGAGCCTTACGCAGATCTCCTCGCTCGCGCTTTTGGGCGCAAAGATGGACATAGCGCAGCTCACGCGCGATACCATCCCCAATGAGGCGCAGATGGTGCATGAGCTTAGCTGCGTACTCATTAAAACCGATAAACTCGCCAAGCTTTTAAAGACCGTGTTCGGCAAGTCCATCGACATCGATCCGCAGCTTGACGCCGCCTACATCAACGAGTTGCTTGCCGCAGAGGCCACGCTTCCGCCGTATTTCATCGACGAATTCGGCAACATCATCTATTACCCGGAAATGACGCCGGAGCCCACCCTCGACCCCGCGCTCTATCCTACGATCGACCCGGCGGTGACCGACGGGACGCTTGTGCCGTAAGGGACGATACCTATAGTTTATATTAAAAAGGGCCGCCGAGCGGCCCTTTTGCAATGCGTCAGAAAAGTTTCCTTGTGGGCTTTTACTTAAGAGGAATCGGAAATTGGGTTGACAAAATCACGGCGCCCTTATAAAATAATCTAAACGATAAATGGAGTGTATGGATGTCGGTAATACTGTAAGGTTTTTGGTCGGTGGCATAAAGTGAGCAGTTGTTCTGCTCTTGTTTATGTTTTTAAAAACTGCCTTACAGATTAAACAAACATCCATTTTTTTATGGTGCAATTTGTAGCGCAGCGGTATACTGCGCTTTTGTTTTTTTGTAAGGCGAAAATCTGAAAGGAAGAATACTATGTATAATACATTTACAAACCAATTTATTTCGAAAGACAAAAATGTTAAGTTTTTAAACGACACTATGATGGGACCAAACGCACTGCGAGTAGCAGAGGAATTGGCGTCGTATCTAAATATCAATGAGAATATGCGGATACTTGACCTTGGCTGCGGATGCGGTCTTTCCACGTTTTTATTAACAAAAAAATACGGCGTGTCTGTATTTGCTGCCGACCTTTGGATTTCGCCAACCGAAAACTATGAGCGTTTCCAATCTATCGGAATTGATGATAAAGCAATTCCGATTTCCGTAGATGCAACCAAAGGATTGCCTTTCGCAAACGGGTACTTTGACATATTGTTTACCGTGGATGCTTATCACTATTTCGGCGATACAGCGGAAATGCTTCCATCGCTCATCCCTTTTGTAAAAAAAGGCGGCTATATCGCCGTGGCAATTCCCGGCCTGAAATATGAGTTCGGAAAAAACATCCCTGATGAAATGAAGCCGTTTTGGAATGATGAGGTGGAAAGAACCATACGCTCTCTTGATTGGTGGAAGAGTTTATGGAACGAGACAAAAGGTATTGAAATTGTTAATATCCGTGAAATGGCTTGCTGTAAACAGGCATGGGATGAATGGCTGTTGAGTACCAATCCCTATGCCGTAAGCGATGTGAAAATGATGGACGCGGAGGGCGGAAAGTATTTTAATTTTGTTCAACTGATTGCTAAAATCCTCTAATATCTTTACCCGATGCTCGCAGCAAAAGGGCCGCAAACCGGCCCTTTTGCGCAAACCGATTTTTTAAGAAGAAATCCCGGAAAAAGCCCGATAGGAAGCTTCCAGCAACGGATACATTTCCGATGCATCCATGCTCTCAAGCTGTACCGACCCGTTTGTTATCCATTCCAGATTTGCCTGCCGTTTTTCCATGCCGGTAAAGGTCCGATCCGCAATGCCGTTATATTCTTCCTCGCCGAGGGGGTTCCCGTCGGCGTCCGTATAGGTGACGGCTGGTGTTCCATCGGTATACAGGGTGGTTTTATGGCCTAAAAATGTTTCCTGCACCCGCCTGTTATGCAGGGAAAGCGCTCTGTCGTTTTCGTAGTATTCCGCCGCGCCGTTTTTGGTCAGATCGTGAAAGACGAAATAATACACGTCGCTGCCCGCATCATAGTAGACCGGCGCCGACGTCACCATGATATCGGCCTGCGAGCAACCCTCCTGCTTCTCCTGCTCGCAGAGCGTTATCCCGTCCAGGCTTTCGTTTACCTCCCAGATATCGGTATCCGTGTAGATGCCCGTTCCCCCGCAGGAAGAGGAAAGTATCTCAAGCCTTCCGTTCCCATCCATATCCGTTACCGCGTATCCGTACGATTCGGTCTCTCCGTTACTCCGCCAAAGGTCCATGTTGTCTAAAAGAAGCTGTATTTGCTTTGCGATCGTATCTTCCAAGGCCTCCGTAACCGCCGCGTCCGGCGTGATCGCCATGCTCGGCACAGGGCTGATTGCGGCGGTTTGTTTTAACGTAGCGCCGCTGCTGCCGTCCGCTGCGTCAATTTCGACGCAAGCCGCAAGCGCGAAACACAGGGTAAGCGCCAACAGGCATGCCGCTGCTTTTTTCATGCATTTTCTCCTTACCACATTTCTTAATAAAACCTATACGCCGTTCGCGTACGATATACTTCGCCGGGCAAAAGCACGGCGTTCGGGAAGGACATTTGGTTGGGCGCGTCGGGGAAGTTTTGCGTTTCGAGGCAAAGAGCGCTCCGGTTTTTGTAAGTTTGCCCGTTTTTCCCGGCAGGCGCGCCGTGTAAAAAATTGGCCGTGTAAAACTGCACGCCGGGAGCGTCGGTACATACCTCCATGCGTACGCCGCTTTGATCGCCCGTAAGCACCGCGGCGCGGCGGAAGCCCTTGCCGTTAAGTACAAAATTGTGGTCGTAACCCGAGCCGCGGTGAAGCTGTTCGTCTTCAGCCTCGATATCTTTGCCCACCTGTTTTCCGGCGCGGAAATCGAACGGCGTGCCCGCAACAGGCAAAAGCGATCCTGTGATATTGAAGTTTTCGTCGACCTCGGCGATGTGATCCGCGTCGAGCCTAAGCGCATGGCGCAAGATATCTCCCGCGCCGTTGAGGTTGAAATAGCTGTGGTTGGTGAGGTTGACGACCGTTGGGGCATCGGATTCCGCCTCGTAATCTATCTGGAGCGCGTTTTCGTCGGTCAGGCGGTACGTAACGCGCACCTTTAGATTGCCGGGGAAGCCTTCCTCGCCGTCGGGCGAGAGGCGGGTAAAGACGAGCGCTCCCCTTTCTTGCCGCATAGAATACATACGCTTATCAAAGCCGCGTATGCCGCCGTGCAGGCAGCGGTTTGGCTCGTTCTCGCTCACGCGGTATTCCTTTCCCATGAGCGTAAAGCGCGCGCCGCCGATGCGGTTACAATAGCGCCCGATAAACGCGCCTATATACGCCGCATTCTTTTCGTAGCCTCTCATATCGTCAAAGCCGAGCACCACGTCCGTAAGTTTCCCGTACGTGTTTGGCACGGCCAGGGAGCGCACCGTCGCGCCGTAATCCAAAAATTCCGCGTAAGCACCGGACGCGTTTTCCAATCGGTACAGCGAAACGGGCTCGCCGCCCCGTGCGACCCCAAAGTCCTTTTTTATCATGCCGACCCCCGTTTAAGGGTTTTAATGAATGCTAACCACATCGTAGCCGGCGTCCTCTACGGCGGCCCTGAGCACGTCGTCGCCGACCTCGCGGTCAAGCTCTACCGACGCGGTCTTTGCTTTTAAATCCACCTTTGCGTTTACGCCTTCGATGGCGTTGAGCGCTTTTTCCACATGCGCGACGCAGTGATTGCACGACATGCCTTCAATAACAAGCGTCTTTTTCATTTTGATCCCTTTCCGTTTAAAGCGTTATTTCCCATTTGTGACCGTGGGCCACACCTCTATTTTAACCGCAAGCGGCGCGGCTTTACAAGAGCGGTGGGGCGCTTTATAATCCTTTTATGTACGAGTTTATTGAAAGCACGGCACGGGAGCTCGGTTTCGAGCGCGTTTACTTCCTCCCGCCAAAGCGCCTTGACGCATGGCGCGAGCGTGCGGAGGATTCGGGCTTCGGCACGTGGCTAAAGGAGGACGCCGCCGCGGCCTACCCCAAAGCAAGCTCGATCGCGCTTCTCATCTATCCCTATCGCCCGTATAAAAAAGGCGAGCGCATACCCGCCTACTATATCAACAGCAACCGCTCCTATCACGCGGTAAAAAAGCTTGCTTCCATGCTGAACGGCGCAGGTATTCCCTGCGAATACGCTGTGTTGCCTTACCGCGCGCTGGCGTACGCCTGCGGCGTGGGCGACATTGGCAAAAACGGGCTTTTGCACCTTGCCCCCTACGGCTCGCGCATCGTTTTACAGGCGCTTGCCATAGAAGGCCTTGAACCACGTTCTTACGATACGAAAGAAAAAAGCTGCCCACCGAACTGCGACGCGTGCGCGCGCGCGTGTCCATCGCATGCGATCTCGGAAAACGGCATGGATATAGCCTGCTGCATCCGCGCGCAGATGGAAGACGCGCTTTATCGCGACGAGGTGAAGGAACGGCTGTCAGGCCACGTCGGCTGCGAGCTTTGCATGCTCGCTTGTCCCTTCAACTTTGCACTTCCCGCAGACGAACCCGATGAAGCTACCCTCGAGGCGTTTGACCTAAAGCGGCTCATATCGGGCGACGCGATCGCCGCGCGCGCGCTCGTCGGCAGGAACATGACAAGCAACGGCAAGCTGATCGCCGAGGCGATCGTTTTCGCCGCGCGGCAGGGGCTTTATGAAAAGGAGATACGCTTGGCGCTTTCCTCCCCCTTCGAGGCCGTGCGCAATACGGCAAACTGGGCGCTTGGAAAGTATTTTTGATTCTTGCCTTTTCCCCCTGACTTGACCGCCCAGAGGAAAAACGGGAAGGCGGCAAGCGGGTCGTATGAGAGCTGCTGTGGGTTATGATATTCATTAATTTGTATACGATAGGCGTTAAGGGACCAGGAGGGATGTCGCATTAAGCATTTGCAATGCATAATG
>JAEXEN010000033.1 GCA_023400985.1 Bacillota bacterium | reverse complement strand
CGCAATATCTCCATGATTGGTTCGGCAAGTGGGGGCTCGTCCTTTCAACCTTCGCTAACGGCCTTGACCCTTCACCTGTCATGCAAGTGGGCGAGGAAGCCGCCGTAAAGAGCGTGGGCAACTCGACCACCACGCCACGCGACCTTGTTTGCGATCAGGATGCTAAGATCATTTATTATATGCTGGCCGAATCCGTGGCCGAAAGAATGCGCGAACAAGGGTTTCTATGTCGCACGGTGCAGATCAGTTTACGCGATAATGGGTTGTACAGCTTCGAACGGCAAATGAAGCTTTCACAGCCTACATGCCTTGCCTCCGAACTGTGCGACGCTGCTATGAGACTCCTGCGGCAAAACTATGCTTGGCAAAAACCGCTACGGAGCATCGGCATCCGTGCCGCTGATCTGGTTCCCGCACAAGCGCCGGCACAACTTACGCTATTTGAAGATGAAGCCGAAAGACAGCGGCGCGAACGGTTGGAACGGATAGTGGACAGCATACGGTATAGGTTCGGTCATTATGCCATCAACCGAGCCATTGTCACGATGGATAACACTCTTAATAATATCAATCCCAAAGACGATCACATTATCCATCCCGTAGGCTTCTTCAAGGCTATATAATAGGGGGTGAATGCCGTGCTTCAATCTTCGAAATTCAAAGCCTATGTTGCTGTCACGGCCCGTTTTTCGCCCACAGGAGAAGTAACGCCGCTTACCATCGAGTGGGAGGACGGCAGGAAGTACGCAGTCGATGAAGTTACTAACGTATGCCGTGCCGCATCAACCCGAGCAGGGGGTGTCGGTATTCGCTATACGGTGAGAATCGGGAGGACGGTTACGCACCTTTTCCTTGAGGAAAATAGATGGTTTGTGGAAAGAAAGTAAAATTATTTGAATAGCGAGGCAGAGCCCTTGCTTGTCAATTATTTTACCGACAACATACAAACAACAATTGTTGTAAAATCGCCTAATATACTGCACATTCTCACGAATGGGGTTCAAGAGGCCGGAAGTTCAAATCTTCTCACCCAGACCAAATAAAACAGAGGGCTCTTACAAACCCTCTGTTTTATTTACCTTGTTGGAAAACTTAATCTTTCGGCTTCGTAGAGCCCCATCGGGGTTTAAGGGGTGAGCGCCGGTTAGCAAAACAGCCACCGGCTGTTTTGCAGACGCGAACGGGCGGCGGGTCCTGCGAACAGTCCTCAGGCGCGAAGCGGGAGGCTGCTTTCACCGAAACGGACAATCCACCAAATGGTCGTTCACCATGCCGATCGCCTGCATGTAGGCGTAAATGATGGTGCTGCCCACGAATTTAAAGCCGAGTTTTTTAAGGTCGCGGCTGACAGCGTCGGAGATAGGGGAGGTGGCGGGTATTTCCGACAGTTCCTTCCAATGGTTCACGATGGTCTCTCCGTCCACATAGCGCCACAAAAAGGCGTCCAGTGAGCCGAATTTTTCACAGAGCGTGAAGTAGCACTTGGCGTTATGCACGGCGGCGTTCACCTTGGCACGGTTTTTGATGACGCGGTCGTCATGCAGCAAGGCGCCTATTTTATCCGCGTCGTAGCGGGCAAGGATATAAGGATCGAAATCGTCGTAAGCGGCGCGGAGGCCGTCCATCTTTTTGAGGATGATGCTCCAGCTAAGCCCCGCCTGCTGACCGTCGAGGATCAGCTTCTTAAAAAGCTCCTTATCGTCGTGCAAGGGCTTGCCCCATACGTTATCGTGATAGTCCCGTTCCAAGTCGCTTTTTGCCCAGCCGCAGCGTGCGATTTCGCTTTCCACCGTATGCCCCCCTTATAGCTTATGTACAGAAACATCATACCACGGAACAAACAAAAGCAGAAAGGCCTGTTGCCGAAAAACGGCGACAGGCCCTTCCGCTTCCGTCTTATCTACATTACAGGAGGATACAAATGAGCCCGTTGCAGCCCTCGTTCACCATGCGCTGCAATGTTTCCTGAAGCTTTTGCTGGACCTCGTCGGGCAGCCGGTTCACCTTGCCGGCCATGGATTCGCGTACCATGTCGTAAAGGGGTTTGCCGAAAATGTTCGTTTGCCATATTTTCGTGGGCTGGTTCTCAAAGGTATTTACGAGGTAATTCATGAATTCCTCGGACTGTTCCGCGGTGCCTACAAGCGGCGATACCTCGGATTCGATATCCACGCGGATAATATGCAGCCCCGAGGCGCGCGCCCTGAGCTTTACGCCGAAACGGCCGCCGTGCTGGACGATCTCCGGCTCCTCGAGCACCATCTCATCCATAATGGGGGGAACCATACCGTAGCCGGTGCGGTGTGCGGAATCAAGTGCGGCGCTGAGATGGTCGTACTCTTTTTTCGCCGTGACAAAGCCCTTAATGGCGGAGAAAAGATGTGCGTCATCCTCGATCTCACAGCCGCATTCTTCGCCGAGGATGCGATAGAACATGCTGTTCTCGGGTCTCAGTTCGAGTTCCACGACGCCGGACCCGGGTGAAACGGAACGGATGTTTGCCGGCTCAAAGCCCTCTACATTTTGCAGCGCGGGAATGATGCCCTCGTAGTCGCGCATCCTGTAAAGGTTGTCAAGCGGCTCCGCCATGGGGTCGAGGATGCTCTTTACGAGCCAATGCTCCGTTCCGAGCGCGCTCACCCAGGCGGGTACGCAGATATGAAGCATGCGGATAGGGAACTCCATGAGCACCTTTTCGAGAAGATCATAGATCTCCTGCGTATCCATGTTGAGTACATCCATAGTGCAGGCGGCGGTGCCGTATTTATTGGAGAGCGCTTCGCTCAGATCCCGGGTTTCCTCGCTGTTTGGGTGCGTGCTGTTGACGATGAGCACGAAGGGTTTTCCCTGCTCCTTGAGCTCCTTCACCACGCGTTCCTCGGCTTCCACATAGTTCTCGCGGGGAATCTGCGTGATGCTGCCGTCGGTCGTCACCACGAGGCCGATGGTGGAATGGTCGGTGATGACCTTGCGGGTGCCGATCTCAGCGGCGTCCTCGAAGGGAATGTCGTAATCAAACCAAGGTGTGCGCACCATGCGAGGCGCGTCGTTTTCCTCATGGCCGGTCGCGCCGGGGACCATGTAGCCTACGCAGTCCACCATGCGGACGCGGACATTCATGCTCTCGTCGAGCAAAAGCTCCGCCGCTTCGTTGGGCACGAACTTGGGCTGCGTGGTCATGATGGTACGCCCCGCACCGCTTTGCGGCAATTCATCCGTGAGCCGGGTTTTGGCGAACTCGTTCTTCATGCCGGGCAGCACCATGAGGTCCATAAACCGTTTTATGAACGTGGATTTGCCCGTTCTTACGGGCCCGACCACGCCCATGTAGATATCTCCGTCCGTCCTTTGGGCAATATCGCGATACAATTCCATCCTGTCCATTTCGACGCTCCTCCCAACTTCGGCAAATCGACAGTAGATATATATGTGATGTATCATCAAAACATGCTTAAGGTAAGGCTTCCGTTACCTTGAAACAAAGGGCGCCTCGTTTCGAAGCGCCCTTTGTTTCCGTCTATTTATCGGTTCTTTTAAACATCCGGTTTGCTTGATTTCGGCTTTTTCGCCTGAAAGAGCTTGCTTTCCGTGCCCTTGAGAAGGCGCGAGATGTTCTCGATATGGCGTATCACCATCATCACAAAAAGTGCGGCAGCGAGTATGATCTTCAGCGTTTCGTCCGTGCGGAAAATCGCGATGAGCACCGTGAACGACGTGAAGCCTATGAGCGAGCCCAAGGAGACCATCTGCGAAAAGTAGATGATCACCGCGCCGATTACGGTCGCTATGGCGCCGAACAGCGGGTCTATCATCCATGCGATACCCATGGTCGTCGCAACGCCCTTGCCGCCTTTGAATCCGAAGGCGGCGGGAAAGTCGTGGCCGATCACCGCGAAAAAGCCCGTGATATACGCGCCCGTTTCGCCGGCCAGAAGCCGCCCGATGAGGACGGCAAGGATGCCTTTTGCAAAGTCGCCCAGAAACGTGAAAGCACCCGGCTTCATGCCGAACACGCGGAGCATGTTGGTGGTACCGGCGTTACCGCTGCCGTGTTGGCGAACGTCGTCATGATAACGGTATTTGCTTAAAAACACGGCGGTCTGCAAATTGCCGATCAGATAACCTGTTGCGATGCAGGCGAGGTAAACGAGCTTGAATTCCAAGGCGGGCCTCCTTTTCACCTTCTATTTATAAGCTAAAAGCCTTCTTTTTCTCCGCGCTTTCTCACTAAAATGCGCAAAGGCGTTGCGGTGAAATTGAAGGATTTGCGAAAGTAGTTTTCCAAATACCGCTTGTAGGAAAAGTGCATGATCTCCGGCTCGTTCACAAACAGAACGAACGTAGGCGGCTTGATATCCGTCTGCGTGGCGTAATAGATTTTAAGTCTGCGCCCTTTGTCGGAAGGCGGCTCGTTCATGCTCACGGCCTCGGCCACGACGTCGTTGAGCGTACCGGTCTTTATACGGGTGCAGTTTTGCACGTAGGCGAGCTTTGCCGTTTCGAGCAC
>JAEXEN010000036.1 GCA_023400985.1 Bacillota bacterium | reverse complement strand
GTTCTTCTCCTTCCTCGTCGGGTGCATGTGGGCGAAGCGGCGGGACGAAACGCCGCCCGCGCGTGGTATCGCCGCACGCGATACCTTTGGGGCGCTTGACCATAAACCAAATCGGCATGCGTATCAGAGTATCCTGCGCACCCTCAGCATTGTCGAAGTAGCCAAGATACGGCACTCCGAATGATTCCAGCGTGGCCAGATGCACCAGCATTCCAAGAAAACCAAAAGCGACGCCGTAAAATCCTATAAACGCCGCCATGGCCATCATAACGGCTCGAAGCATGGAACTCGCGTCGTTCATATTGGGTATTAAAAATCCGGCTACTGCCGTGATGGCAACGACAATCACCATTGGCGCACCGACGATACCGGCATTTACGGCGGCGTCGCCCATGATTAGCGCGCCCACAATGCTGATTGCTTGTCCCACCGGCCGTGGCAGCCGAACACCGGCTTCGCGCAGGATCTCAAACGCGAGCACCATAATAGCCGCTTCGATAAAGGCCGGAAAGGGCGTGCCTTCCCGCGCTTTTGCAAAGGTGAACAGCAGTGTGGTAGGGATAAGCTCATGCTGAAACGAAACAAGTGCGATGTATATTGCCGGTGCAAATATCGCGATCATAAAGGCAACAAAACGCAGAATTCGTATCAGGCTTGCATACAACGACCGGTTATAATAGTCTTCTGCAGTCTGAAAACTCTCGGCAAACAGCATGGGCGCGGTCAGCACAAAGGGCGTGCCGTCCACCACGATAGCGACCCGGCCCTCCAATATCTTCGCCGCTACTACGTCGGGTTTCTCGCTGTATCCTATGGTGCCGAAAGGCGAAAAGGGCGCGTCCTCAATGTATTCCTCAATGTAGCCGGTTTCCAATATTGACTCGACGTCCAGCTTGCTTATACGGGATTTGACCGTTTCCACCACCCGGGGATTCGCCACGCCGTCAAGGTACATCAGGCATATGCAGGTTTGGGTTTTACGGCCCACGGTCATCTGCTCCACCTTCAACTGCCCGTTGCGTATCTTGCGCCGGATCAGGGACGTATTGGTGCGCAGGTTCTCAGTAAATCCTTCCCGCGGGCCGCGCACCACCGATTCGGACTGTGGCTCGGAAACGGCGCGTTTGTCCCAGCCTTTCGAATCCATCACAAGCCCGCCCGCGTAACCGTCCACGAGCAATACCGTATCGCCCGACAGGCAGCCCGTGGCAAGCTCGGGGACCGACCGAACGATTTTTGCAGAGGCGGCACACAGCACCTCCTGTTCTAACACGTCTAGCAGGGCGGTTTTTGCCAAAAGCTGCGCATCTTCAACGCGCCAATTTTTCAACGGGCGCAGTATCGCATCGGTCAGAGTGGGGTTGTCAACCAACCCATCGATAAATATAAGCGCACCCGACAAAATGCTGTCCGGTCCAAATCTTAACGGTTGTATTCTTAAGTCCTGCGCATCGTCCAGTGCGGCCTTCATATTTTTTATATTCTCTTGGAGCCTCTTTGTTATTTTTATAGCATCCCCATCGCTTGCTTTTGCAGCCTCATCACCGCCTTCCCATTGAACCCGCTTTGAATTAGTCAGATAGTGCAGTTTCCGTATGATATATCCGAAGAACAATAGCAATCACATCCTCGATGCTTTTTTTAGAGTATTATCAAAATTAGCCATAATATTCACTGATAAAAAAGCAGAATTCGGGGTTTTGGTATTAGATGATAGAAGGCGACGCCGTGTTTCTGACAGGTAAAAGCGGCGTGACATATTCCTATACGGTTTACAGTATCAATCATATCAGCCGGACGACCCCGAAGCGCCGGACGACACGAAGTTTCAACAACCAAAAATAATACGGATAAAATCAACTATACATACAGCGAGAGCATTAAAAAACAATACCTTATACCATAAAATAGGGTTATAGTATCGAGCGGGAGCGTCAGTGAAATGAAAAAGGGCCTCGTATACATTTTAACAAATCCATGCCTTGATGGTTGGGTAAAAATCGGCATGACGGAGCGCAACGATATCGGAAGCCGCCTGCGGGAGCTGAACGCCCCTCCGAATATACCGCTTTCATACCGCTGCTATGCAGTCTACGAAGTCGACAACCCACAACTCGTTGAAAAGCATATCCACAGCCTTATCGACAGGGTGGACGATTCGTTGCATGCCCGCGAAAATTTGAGCAACGGGCGGATTCGTGAGCGGGAGTTCTTTCGGATATCTCCGGAGACCGCGTATGGAATTTTTAACGATGTTGCAACGCTCAGGAACGACAGGGAAAATTTAAGGCTTTACGTCCCCACACGGGAACAGGCTCAAGAGGAGGCGCTTGCCGAGAACCAGCCGAAGCGTGTAAACAATTCTTTTAAGCTGCTGGGGCTGCCCATCGGCGAAGAAATCATGTTCATGTTTGACGACAGCATATCCGCCAGAGTCGTTGACGACAAAAACCTCGTTGAATATCAAGGGGAGAAGTATTCCGTATCGGCTCTTGCCCTTAAGCTTCTGGTTGAAAAACGGGATTGGCTGGAGAGCACACATGTGAACGGATGGAGATTTTTTGTTAAGGATGGCATAACATTAAGCGAGTTGCGTGACCGGTTGGAAAGTAAGGAAACGGATCTATAGAATCCCAGAAATGTAGCAGCACAATTAACAAGAGTAAATGAGGATCAACATGACCGACAACATAACGACCATTGCGGAACTCAAAAAGCATATACAGGATTTTTCGGATGCGCGGGGATGGTATAAAGATCAAAACGCCAAAGACCTTGTTATGGCCTTGACGGTGGAGGCGGCGGAACTTGCCGAGATATTTATGTGGCTGCATTCGGACCGGGCAGACAGCGTAAAAGAAGACGCCGAAGAGTACCTGCATTTGCAGGAAGAGCTTGCCGATATTTTTTGGTATATCTGCCGGTTATGCGAGCATTTTAACGTAGACCTGGCGAAAGCCGTCGAGGACAAAACCGTCAAAAACGCGCAGAAGTATCCGGCAACGAGCCGGATACGACCATCGGCTGTAAAGGAATGACCTTTTTAATTTGAAAAGTCCTTTGCGCAAGGCACGGCCCCATCCCTATAATAGCGGCAGTATTTGAGGCAACGGAGGGCGTAACGCCGTGCATGAAAATTTCATCATCAAGGAAACGGAAAAAGAAGACCTTAAAAACGTGCTCGAACTATGGAACAGCGGGGATGTCATGAAGTTTGTGGGCTTTCCCCAAGGCTTGGGCGAGACCATGGCGGGCATGGAAGCATGGTACCGCCGGATCGAAAAAAGCAGGCCGGCCGTGAACCACTATTCCGTTTACACAAAGGAACTCGGCTATTGCGGCGAGGCCTTTTACGCCATCGATCATTCACACGGAAACGCAGCGTCTTTGGATATCAAGCTTCTCCCTGCGGCACGGGGAAAAGGCGTCGCCTTTACGGCGCTTTCTTTCGCGATAGAAAAAGCCTTCGAAAACGGCGCTTCAAAGGTTTGGGTGGACCCAAATCCGGAAAACGCGAAGGCGATCGCGTTGTATGAGCGGCTGCATTTTGTAAAAAAGGAAATGCCCGCACATCTTATGGAAAGCGAGCAAGAAATGGATTTTATGCCTGTCTACATGGAGCGAACGAAAGAATAACGGCGGGTCTTACGAAGGACGGTACGCTCCTTGCCGCCGGCGCCGGCTATGTAGCCGACGCTTCCGCATGGAGCGGCATCACCGATATCGCGGGCGGGCGCTGGCACCTGGTGGGATTAAAGGCTGACGGAATGGTGGCGGTCGGTACGAAGAAGGAAGGGAACCTGAACGTAGGCGAATGGACGGATATCATCACTTTGGCCGCCGGAGATAAGTTTACCGTAGGGCTCAAAAGCGACGGGACGCTAGTGTGTACCATGGAAATGCCCAATCCTTCAAGCTGGAAGGATATCGTATCCTTCGATGCGGCAGGGGTGTTCTTGCGGTGGATAAAACCGGCAAGGCCCTCTTCACCTTGCCCGATCTGAGCAAGCGGGAGGCCCTTCAGAAGGATACCGCCGCCTGGGGCATGGTGGCGCCCTATGACCCCGGCATTCTTATCATCACAACAGAGGTAGACAGGGTCACGATCGCGGAATATCAGAAGCAGCCTTAAGTTCGCCTTGTTTAATTGTTTTCTTGCTTAACAACAGATATCGACAAATACACCAAAACAGAATATATCATATTTGCAGCGCAGATTTGAAAGGGTAAGAGTGCTGCTTGCTTTTTGTGGCATTCTATAGTATTATAAAATTGTTTTAAAAAACGGAATAAGAATTTTTAGCAATTGCATTGAGGTGCCTTTTGGAACGAACAAACAGAACGAAGTTCTCCGGATTGGATCTGAAAAGCATGAACCGCAACAGCATATACAATATGCTTTGGCGCGAGGGGCGTGCTTCCAAACAGGACGTCGTCCAAAGACTCGGTCTAAGTCTTCCGACCGTGACCAATAATCTTGCAACCTTGTGCGAGGAAGGCTTGGTAGTTGAGAACGGTTCGTTCGGCAATACCGGCGGCAGGAGCGCCAAGGGCTTCTCCATCAATCCAATGGCGCGGATGGCCGTAGGAGTTGACGTGAACAAAACGCACGTCTCTGTTGTTGCGGTTAATCCCCATGGAGAGATTGTGCATAGCGTCCATGAACGAAGACTGTACGAAAATACGCCGGCTTACTTTCAGAGAGTGGGTACGCTGACGGAATCGATCATCAAGGAAGCGCAGATTTCGCCGCAAATGCTTCTTGGCGTAGGGATCAGTGTACAGGGCCTTATTTCTGCGGACAGGCGGCAGGTTATTTATGGACCTATCCTGAACAATACAGGGGATACGGTCGATGTTCTGGCAGAGTACATTCCGTATAGCTGCGAACTGTTTCACGATGCCGAATCGTCAGCTTTTGCCGAACGGTGGGTTTCCCCCGATATACTGCACGCCGTTTACTTATCTCTGAGCACAAATCTGGGCGGCGCCATTATCTTTGACCGCAATATTTTTGCCGGCAGCGGCGCAACAGCCGGAAAGCTGGAGCATATGACACTACATCCAAACGGGCTCCCCTGTTACTGCGGAAAGCTTGGATGCGCAGAATCCTACTGCAGCATCATTCATTTGACGGACGGGATCTGCAACGGTCACGACGAATTCTTCCAGCTTCTGGAAGACCATAATGCGAAGGCGGAAACACGCTGGAACGCATATCTGCAGGATCTGGCGATACTGGTGAACAGCCTGTATATGCTGATGGACTGCGATATTATTATCGGCGGCTATCTGGCCCCCTACATGGAAAAGTATGTGGGGAGGCTAAAGCAGGTCGCTTATGCGCGTAACGGCGTATTCCCACAAAATGATTATATTAAGCTGGGTCGTTTTCAAAATGAGCCTGCTGCGGCCGGTGCCGCCCTAAGATATGTGGACGGTTTTTTGAAGTCGGTTTAAGGAGAATCCGCGGGCGCTTCTTATCGAAAAGATAAGAAGCGCTTTTTTATTTGTTTGTTATAAGCATCATTTGAGCAAAAAACCTGTAAAACCGAAAAATGCCTGCTTAACGCCACATTGGCAATAAAATTTATATTGACAAAATATATGAATATGCTATTATTATTGCAATCGCTTATTTAAAATAATTTTTAAAAAGAAGTTTAACAATTTATTATCAATCAGAAAAGAAGATCGCAGCACCGATCCTTCAGGCAAGCAATAACATAACCAACGCACCCGTTCAGAACGGTCTTCTCAACGACTCACGGAAACCGGATCCATTTACCAATTTTGGCTGTTGTAGCCTTGCAATGCGCAAAAATACATCAAAATCAATGGAGGTAAAGAATGAAGAAGTTATTGTGTGTACTGTTGACGGTCCTGATGGTGGCATCTCTTACAGCCTGCACCATGGATGGCGGAGACAACGGTGCGACGCCTGCGGCAAGCCCTGCGGCAGATGCCAGCGCAGCGGTAGATGCAGCTACGGGAGGCGAAACGCCTGCGGCCTCCCCCACCGCAGGGGAAGATCAGTTTTACCTTGGCTACGCGGCTCCCGGCCTTGGCTCCGAGTATCAGATGATGGTTTATGACCAAATGGTCGCGCAGTGTGCAGAGCGCGGCATCAAGCTGGACGTGCTGTCCTGCGAGGGTGATGTTTCCCTTCAGACACAGCAGGTTGAAAACTTTATCACAATGGGCGTGGATGCTATCATTATTTACCCGGCGGACCAAGCCGCAGTCGTAGATGTTTTGAAGCAGGCCCGCAGCAAGGGTATCCGTGTTGTCGTTAACGATGCGGACGACACGATGGACCCCGAAGCCTATGATGTTCTGATGAGCGCTTCCGGTTTCGACATGGGAGATGTGGCGTGCAAACTGGCCGCAGAGTGGATTGACACAACATTCCCCGATGCCAAGCCCGGTACGGTTAAGGTCGCCGTTTTCGGATTCTGGCTTACCGATTACTTTGGGCAGCGCTGCGACGTCATGATGGACATCGCTTCTTATACGGATAAGGCAGTTGTTGTGGAATCCTATAACCCCGGCGCCGACAACTATACCACGATGATCCCGCAGTACGCCAGCATCCTGGTCCAGCAGCATCCGGATATCGCATGCGTCTTAAGCTTCACCGATACGTTTGCGATCATGGTGGACGAGGTGTTTATGCAAAATAATTTGGATTATTCGAAGATCGGTCAATTCACGGTCGATCGTACGGATGAGTGCCTGAACCGTATCAAGGGCTCCGTGAACAATACGTCCACGATCCGCGGTACCGCAGTTCCCGGTCTGAACATCGTGTCCGAAGTTCTGGATGCGGCGATGGGGCTGGATGACGGCGGCAAACTGAACGAAAAGAAGCAGTGGTCAGTGGAAGTCCTTCCTGTGACTGCGGCGAATGTTGACGAATTGCTTAAGTAAAGGCTGAAAGTCAAGAATCGACGAGGGAGTGCCGCTCCGACCCGGCCATGCGGATGAAACGGTACGGCGCTCCTTTTCAGGAACTTTTTGGAGGTGCGCAGTTGGCTACGATCCTAAAGTTGCAAAACGTTACAAAACGGTATCCGGGCGTGCTGGCACTGGATGATGTGTCGCTTTCATTTGAAACAGGAGAAGTCCATGCTTTAATGGGAGAAAACGGTGCGGGGAAATCCACCTTGATCAAAGCGGTCTCGGGCGCTATTTCTGTCGATCAAGGAAGTTTTGAGGTGGATGGCAGACAATATGACGCGCTTACGCCCGCAGAGTCCATAAAGGCGGGCATCTCCGTAATTTATCAGGAATTCAATCTGGTACCGTCCCTTTCGATTGCCGAGAATATTTTCCTCGGTAAAAAGATCGGCGGGAAGATCAAGGTGGATTTTGCGGAGATGCACTGCAGAGCAGCGGAAGTCTTCGCGCAGTTCGACATTGAAATCGATACGCACACGATGGTTTCAAGGCTGTCCACAGCCCAGATGCAGATCGTGGAGATTGCTAAGGCGATTTCCAAAAACGCCAAGGTCATCATTATGGACGAGCCTACCGCAACACTGGCGATGGCGGAAGTGGATTACCTGTTTAAGATCATCCGCCGCCTGAAAGAATCCGGCATTACGATCCTATATATTTCTCATCGTATTGATGAAGTGTTTGAAATATCGGATCGGATTTCCGTACTTAGGGACGGACGCTATATTGCCACGCGGAATACGGCGGAGACCAATCGTCACGAACTGGTGAATTTGATGGTTGGACGTCAGCTTGACGAGACCTATCCGGCACGAGAGCTCCATTCCGATGAAATTGTTTTAGAAACGCGCGGTCTATGCGGAAACGGCGTCTATGACATTGATATGAAGCTGCATCGGGGGGAAATCCTGGGGCTCGGGGGGCTTATGGGCGCAGGACGCAGCGAACTTGCAAAAGTGCTGTTCGGCGCAGCCAAAAAGGATAATGGGGAGATATGGCTGGACGGGCGGAAAGTGGATATCCGTTCCCCCTATCAGGCAATTACCCTTGGAATCGGCCTGATACCGGAAGATCGCAAACGCGAAGGCGCTTTTTTGGAATATGCGATAGATTGGAACATCTCTATTATGAGCGTCCGGCAGATGGCAAAGCACGGCGTCGTGCGGCAGGCCGACGTGGACGAACTCAGCAAAACCTATTTTAATAAAATCAAAATCGTTGCTCCAAGTTCAAAACAGCTGGTGAAGAATCTTTCCGGTGGCAATCAGCAGAAGGTCGTATTGGCAAAAGTCCTGGCTGCCAGAACAAGGATCATTATCTTTGACGAGCCGACCCGCGGCATTGACGTCGGCGCCAAACAGGAAATCTACAACCTGATGGCTGAGCTGTGCGAAGAAGGCATCTCCATCATTATGATCACTTCGGATATGGAAGAATTGCTGGGAATGAGCGACCGCATTTTGGTACTGCACGAGGGAAGAAAAACCGGGGAGCTTTCGCACGGCGAGTTTAGCCAAAGCCGTGTGCTGGAGCTGGCCTCAGCGATAAATTGTTAGCTTGGAGGATACTGAAACATGAGCAATAAACGTTGGTCCATAGGTGATTTTCTACAGAGAAACATGGCCTGGGTGCTTCTGGCGGTCATCTGCATTATTTTCGGCATAACCTCCGATAACTTTTTCAGCATCGCCAACATATTAAATATTCTTTCGCAAAATGCATACATTATCGTCGCCGGTATCGGCATCACCTTCCTGATGATGTCGGGCGCCATGGATCTTTCCGTGGGATACGTCATGTCGACCTGCGGCGTGATCTGCGCAACGATGCTTTCCATCTGGAACTTTCCGGTCTGGATCTCAATTGTGCTGACGCTGACCCTGAGCATTGCGATTGCGCTGTTGAATACGTTCCTCGCGATTAAGCTTAAACTGCAGATTTTGGTCGTATCCATCGCTACGATGACCATTTTTCAGGGCGTTTCGTACCTGGTCAGCCATTCGAAATCGATCTCGAATTTCCCTCTGGTGTTTAAGTTCATCGGGCAGGGACGAATTCTTGGGATACCGTTAGCAATCATTATTACGGCAATCTGCTTCGTGGTCATGAGCTTTGTTCTGAATCATACATACTTCGGGCGCTACGTTTATGCGCTTGGCGGAAATGAAGAAGCGGCGCATCTTGCCGGTATAAGCGTAAAGGGTATGCGCTATGCCATCGCTACGATCACAGGCTTCTTCGTGGGTCTTGCCTCGATCATGCTCATCTCCCGCCTCGGCGCCGCGCAGTCCATTGTAGGCCCCGGCACCGAGTTCAGCGTAATTACCGGCGTCTTTCTGGGAGGCGTTTCGATCCGCGGCGGCGAGGGAAAGCTTTCGGGCGTGCTGGCCGGTATCCTTTGCATTTCCATTCTGTCAAACGGCATGCAGCTTGCCGGCATCAATATTTACTACCAGTACATTGTGAAGGGCCTGATCATGATCATTGCGATCGGTTTCGACGTATTTCAGCTGAGCCGGCGTAACGTGATCAAAAACCAGCCCGCGGTAAAATAGCGAATCATCCGTACCATTCAGCAAGCAATCTTGCAGGAAAGCGAGGATTAAGGTATGAAGGATTACACGAATTACAGGAAGTATCTGGAACCTTTTTACGGGGAGGTTGCACCTTGGATCGCCATCGGCGAACCCCAGGCGATGGATTTTAATAATCCAGGCGTATGGCGCCATCGGGAGAATTTAGAGACAATTGCGGCATTTACAACTCTGTACAAGCCCCTTTGCTGCTACGAGCCGATGATGCGCATTAAGATCACGGATAAAACCGTGATACGGGACGGCTACCCCATCCATGTACGCATCTACCACCCCGAAGGAGAAGGTCCGTTCCCGATTATGGTGTTCTATCACGGCGGCGGCTGGTGCATGAACAGCGTCGAAGTATACGATCATATTCCGCGATATTTTGCAAAGTTCGGCGGCATGGTTGTCGTATCGGTGGATTATCGTCTGGCACCGGAAAACCCGTATCCGGCCGGTATGGAAGATGCTTACGCCGCGCTGTGCTGGACGGCGGAAAATACGGAAAGCTTCAAAGGCGACAAGTCGCGGCTCGTCGTCTGCGGTGACAGCGCCGGCGGCAATTTGTCCGCGGTCATGTGCCTTGTCACGCGTGACAGAAAGGGGCCTGCCATCCACGGGCAGATTTTGATCTATCCCGCAACAATTCTTAATATGGCGAGTCTGAAAACCAAAAGCGCGGAGCGCTACGCCAAGGGTTACTTTTTGGATTTGGGCGGTGGATCCGATCAGCCAATGCCGTACTGTACGGATCCGGCGCAGTTATCGGAGCCCTATGTATCACCTATGCTGGATGACAGCCTGAAAGGCCTTCCCAAAGCCTGCTTCATTTCGGCGGAATGCGATCCGATATTGGATCAGGCACTGATGTACGCGGCACGGCTTGAAGATGAAGGCGTGCAGGTGGAATATCATCTGTATGAAGGGGCGATCCACGCCTTCATCAACCGGCCGTATCAGCAGACTTTCGAAGCATTCCATGCCATTATTAATTTCGTAAAGACCATCTGATACGGGATTCAGTTCCGGAGCATGAAAGAGAGAACAACATGAAAAGTGCAGTTTTGTATGCATCGAGGGATATGAGGATTGAGGAGCGCCCGATTCCGATGCCCGGATCGGACGAGATCCTAATCCGTGTATTCGCCTGCGGTATCTGTGGGACGGACGTACATATTTTTGAAGGTGACAAGGGTGCGGCGGATAATCCGCTGCCGATCGTACTGGGACATGAACTCGCCGGTACTGTTGAAAAGACCGGCAGCGGAGTGACAGGGTACGCACAGGGGGATCACGTTTGTGTGGATCCCAATGTACTGTGCGGTCATTGTGGATACTGCCGCGGCGGCATCGGTCATTTCTGTGAGCATATGACGGGGATCGGCACAACGGTTGACGGCGGCTTTTCCCAATACTGTGTAGTGCCGCAGCGGGCGGTCTACCACTTGGCGCCGCATATACCCTTCAGTGCCGGAGCCATGTCGGAACCGCTATCCTGCTGCCTCCATGGTATCGATATGTGCGGGATAAAACCGGGCGAAAACGTCGTCGTGATCGGTGGCGGAATGATCGGCTTATTGATGATACAGCTGACAAAGATCTCCGGCGCGGCATTTACCGCTCTGGTGGAACCGGTAGAATCCAAGCGCGCGGAAGGAAAGCGGCTTGGTGCGGATCTTTGTATGGATCCCGCTTCGGAAGATATTTTAGAGACGCTTGCAAAGAACGGCGTTCGCCGTGTCGGCGTTGTGATTGAGTGTGTCGGGAAACCGGCCACGATCGAACAGGCAATCGGGATCGCGGGAAAGTATTCCACGGTGATGATGTTCGGCCTTACGAAACCCGAAGAAGAAGTGCATATTCTTCCATATGAGATCTTCCGTAAGGAAGTGGTTTTGAAGGCCTCCTACATCAATCCCTATACGATCGGCCGCGCGATCGATCTGATCAGCAGGGAGAAGGTTGACGTAAGCTCCATGCTCACCGAAGTCATTCCGCTGGAACGGCTCCCGGAAGTTCTTTCGAGCAGTACGCTGCGCAGCAAGGGAAAATTCGTGGTAGACCCATGGAAGTGACAATTGCATTCGAAAGGAGACTAAGCCGATGGCGTTATTTGAATGTCATATGTTTTCAAAAGAGCTGTTTTCCAGCGTCACGGTAAACATCATACTGCCAACGCCGAACGCCGGTATGGAGCCGGGAAACGACAAAGCAAGGCTTCCGCGTGACGGTGAGAAATATCCCGTACTCTATCTGCTGCATGGGTTTTCTGCCGACTGCACCGATTGGCTGCGCGGCAGCGCGATCGAACGATATGCGCAGGCTCGGCATCTTGCGGTTGTAATGCCTTCGGGTGGGAACAGCTTTTATCAGGATCTCCCAAGCGGGGCACATTACGCGGGTTTTGTTCTTGATGAGCTTCCGGCGTTCGTCCGGAGCGTCTTCCCGATATCCGCAAAACGCAAGTACAACTATATCGCGGGCCTCTCCATGGGCGGGTACGGCGCGGTGATGCTGGCGCTGCGGCGTCCATCGCAGTATTCGGCTATGGCAAGCCTTTCAGCCCCGCTGACCAGTCTGCGGGAAACATTTTCCGAGGAATTGATCAGCTCTGTGAACATGCCGGTCAAAGGGTTTATGGAAGAAGCCTTCGGCTCAGGGTTTGCCAACTATACGCCGGAAACGGACGATATCCCCACGCTTTTAACAAATGCGCTCAAGGCAGAAGTTCAGGTGCCGCGGCTATATCAGTGCTGCGGTACGGAAGATCCGGTTTACGGACCGAACATCGCGTTCCGCGACTTTGCACGTACGCTGGACTTCGACTATACCTTTGCGGAGGGACCGGGCGTGCACGATTTTGACTTCTGGGATCCGTACATCAAAAAGGTCATTGACTGGATTGATCCGGACGAAGGCTTTGTAACCTGACGGCAACGTCGAAACCGAAGCATACGGCCGAGTTTTTTACCAATGCAAATACTGGGGTATGGAGACGAAAGGAAACGATAATGGGAATCCTTGAAAAGATGAGCTTAAAGGGAAAGATCGCTTTTGTGACGGGGGGGGCCCGGGGCATCGGCAAGAACATAGCTATAGCGCTTTCGGAAGCGGGAGCAAAGGTGGCGGTGGTGGATGTGGATATCGCTGAGGCGGAAAAAACTGCCGCCGCGATCCGCGATACCGGCGCCGAATGTATTGCCGTGCAGGCGGACGTTACGGATCAGGCGCAAGTCAACTTTATGGTCGCAAAGGTTGTAGAAACTTTCGGGAAGCTGGATATTGCTTTTTGCAATGCCGGCATCTGCATGAACATCCCGGCATCCGAAATGACGCCGGAGCAGTGGAACCGCGTGATCAGCATCAACCTCACGGGCGTATTCCTGACCGCCCAGGCGGCCGGAAAGCAGATGATCCTCCAGGGCGGTGGCGGAAGTATCGTAAATACGGCCTCCATGTCCGGTCATATCGTAAATGTACCGCAGCCGCAATGCTCGTATAATGCCTCCAAAGCGGGTGTTATCCAGCTTACAAAGTCGCTTGCGGTCGAGTGGGCCGAACATGGCGTGCGTGTGAACTGCATCAGCCCGGGCTATATCGGAACCGAACTGACGCTGGCTTCGCCCACGCTGAAGCCTCTGATCGAAAAGTGGAACCAAGTAGCGCCGCTGCACAGACTTGGCCGTCCCGAAGAGCTTCAGGCCGTAGCGGTGTATCTCGCGGGAGACGCCAGTTCCTTCACAACCGGTTCGGATTTCGTTGTTGACGGAGCCTTTACCTGCATTTAGCAAATTGCAAGGGAAACGCCGGTAGTGGCACAAGGAGTCGGCTATGAACAATAACGCAAAACAGCAGCTGAAAAGCGGCAGCCCAGTTCTGGGCATTGAGCTGGGCTCGACCCGCATCAAAGCGGTATTGATCGGAGAGGATCACGCGCCGCTTGCTTCGGGAAGCTTCGAATGGGAAAACCGCCTTGAAAACGGAATCTGGACATATCATCTGAAAGATGTTTTGACCGGTCTGCAATCTGCATATGCGGATCTTGCGGCAAAGGTGCTGCAGCAATACGGCGAACCGCTTAAAACCGTCGGCGCGATCGGGATTTCCGCCATGATGCACGGCTATCTGGTTTTCGATCGGGATAAGCGCTTACTGACCCCTTTCCGCACTTGGCGCAATGTCATGACCGGACAAGCCGCCGAACAGCTGACGAGGCTGTTTGATTTCAACATTCCCCTTCGGTGGAGCGTTGCACATCTCTACCAATCGATTCTAAAGGAAGAACCACATGTACATCAAGTCGATTTCATGACGACGCTTTCGGGCTATGTGCATTGGCATCTGACGGATAAAAAAGTGCTGGGCATCGGCGATGCTTCCGGCGTTTTTCCGATTGACAGCAATACCGGCAGCTATGATGCGGGCATGCTGCAGAAGTTCAACACGCTCTGCTCGAAATACGGGATTGACTGGAAGCTGGAAAACATCCTGCCTCGGGTTTTGCGGGCCGGTGAGGACGCCGGGGTTCTGACAGAAACCGGCGCACAGCTGCTCGATCCTACCGGAACGCTGCGTGTCGGGATACCGCTGTGCCCGCCCGAGGGCGATGCCGGTACCGGTATGGCTGCAACCGACAGTGTTGCCGAGCGGACTGGGAACGTCTCCGCCGGCACCTCGATTTTCGCCATGGTGGTACTGGAAAAGCCTCTCTCCAAGGTATATCCGGAAATCGATATGGTCACGACGCCGTCCGGAAAACCTGTGGCGATGGTCCATTGCAACAATTGTACCAGCGATTTGGACGCATGGGTGAGAGTGTTTGGCGACTTGCTTCGATCCGTTCATGCGGAAGTGCCGAGACATGTTCTTTATGACGCCGTATATCGGGAAGCGCTTGCGGGGGAAGATGACTGCGGCGGCGTGCTTTGTTACAATTATGTATCCGGTGAACCGATCACCGGCTTGGAGGAAGGCCGGCCGATTGTTGTGCGCAATCCCGACACCCATTTCACTTTGGGCAACTTTATGCGCGCCACCCTGTTCTCCGCCATGGCGTCGCTTCGCCTGGGCATGGATATCCTGACTGAGAAAGAACAGGTAAAGCTGGAACAGCTGCTTGGCCACGGCGGACTGTTTAAGACAGAAGGCGTCGGACAGCAGCTGATGGCGGCAGCGTTGAACGTCCCGGTCACAGTGATGGAAAGTGCGGGAGAAGGCGGCGCATGGGGAATTGCACTCCTCGCCGCGTATCATGTCTTCCGCAACGATACCGAATCGCTGGAAGAATATCTGTCCGACCGTGTCTTTGCGAATTATTCAGGTTGCAGAGCGGAACCGAAAGAAAAAGCCGTTTGTGGCTTCGCCGATTACATGAAACGATATATCGCAGGCCTGGCGGTCGAAAAAACAGCGGTCGAGACGCTCTGACATGCCGGCCGCCCGGTACCGGGTGCAGCCATATACGAACAGCGGGAAAAGGCAGGCAACCGATCGCAAGTTGTGGAGAAATATATGCTTGATGTTACAGCGATGGGCGAGATCCTAATTGATTTTGCAGCCAGAGAGAGCGATTCGCAAGGCTACCCGATTTTGCAGGCAAACCCAGGCGGTGCCCCCGTGAATTTCCTTGCAGCTTTGAGTGCGTATGGCGCAAAAACCGCGTTTATCGGCAAAGTCGGAGCGGATGCCTTCGGTGATCTGCTGATGCATACCCTTAAAAAAGCGGGAATCAATACCCGCGGCGTTTTGCAGGATGAGAACGTGTTCACCACACTTGCTTTTGTTACATTCGACAAAAATGGGGAACGGATATTCAGCTTCGCAAGGAAACCGGGAGCCGACTCCGTGCTGCACCCGAACGAAATCGATTTATCCATACTTGATGAAACACGGGCGTTCCACTTTGGCACGGTGAGTATGACGAAAGAACCGGCACGTGCTACCACAATACAAGCTGTGACATATGCAAAGGCACTGGGAAAACTGCTGACTTTTGATCCCAATCTTCGCTTTACACTATGGGACAACCGTATTGATGCGAAAAATGCGGCGATTTGGGGATTTCAGCAGGCAGATATCGTGAAAATAAGCGACGAGGAAACAGAATTTCTTTGGGAAGGCCGTTCCAAAGAGGAGGTCGCCGGTATACTTCTGAACAAGTACGGCGTAAAGCTCGTGCTGATTACGATGGGCGCCAACGGCTGTTATTTGCAAAACAGACTTGCCGGTGCAGAGGTGAAGAGTATCCGGACAAAGCCGATCGATACGACGGGCGCGGGGGATATTTTCGGCGGAAGCGCTTTGAGCTTAATGCTTTCTAAGGAAAAAGCACCGGAGGAATTAACGCAAGAGGAGCTGATCGAGATTGCAGGCTTCTCTTCCGTTGCGGCTGGGCTATCTACGGAACGGTTTGGTGGGATATCGAGCATACCGTCCGAAAGCGAAGTCCTGCAACGGCTTTCGATGGAAAAGGAGCTTCTTATCAAGGCGGTTAATTTGGGATGAGTTCAGTCCTAAACACCTAAGCAATAGGGCCGCAGCGGCGAGCTGCGGTCCTATCGCTATTTATGCCGTTTATGCTTATCTCTGTCCCAGCTCGCCGTCGAGGATGTATAACCCCGTCCACTGACCGTTTATGCGCTCCAAGCGCTCCACGAGAACGGTGAAGGTATCCTCTTCCTCGATCTGCTCATCCACAAACCATGCGAGCATGTTGAGCACGCGCTGGTCCTTTGCCTCGCGCGCCTCCTCCACAAGCGCGTGGATGCGCGAGGTCACGATTTTTTCATGGGCAAGCGCCTTCTTGAAGGCCTCGTCGATGGAGTTAAACTTACCGTCTCCGGGGTCAAGCGCGCGGTATTTTATGCCGTAGCCCGTTTCCTGCAGGAATTTCTTAAACCTTTCGGCATGCTCCACTTCCTCCTTCGCCTGACGGTCGAAGAAATGATCCATACCCTTCATGTTCAGCGAATTTACATAGGCCGCCATCGTTGCGTAAATATAGGCGGATTCCAGCTCAAAATTCATTTGCTCGTTTAGGCCGTCATAAAGTTTATTCATATTTCTCTTCCTTTCGCGCCCCGTAAGCCGCGGGGCAAATTTGTTCCTGTCTTCATTATAATCCCCTTTTTTGCGAATACAATGTCATTCCCCCCGTTATGTGACAAAGTAACATAAGGAACATATCGCCCTTACAGCAGCTTTTCATACGCGTAAAAGTCCGTATCGTACATATGTACTTTTCCGAGCTTCATGTACCCCATGCGGTCATAAAGGCGAAGGCTCGCGGGGTTCGTAAGCGACGCGAGGTGGCGCGTGGCCAAATAGCCTTCCTCTTTTGCCTCTTCGGATATAAGGCGCATCATATACTCGCCCATATGCCGTCCTTGGTACTGCGGCTTCACGCACAGCCGCGCAAGCACGCACGACTTTTTTTGCGTCCACTTAATGCCGCATTCGTCAAGATCGTCCTCCTCCAGCATCGACACCGCCGCAAGGAGCTCGCCGTTATAACGAAGCGTATACAGCGCGCCGTTTGCAATGTCTCCGTCGATAAACGCACGGTTTGGATAATCGTCATCCCAATCGGTAGTGCCATTCCCGCGTCCATGCTTCTTGACGGCGATGTAAAGCGCCTCGATCTCGTCCGCATCCGACCGGGCGGCGCGCGAAAAAATGCAATCCTCAAAAAATGCTTCCATTCTGCACTCTCCTTCTAAAAATCTCATTCAAAAACCCGTTAAGGTAAGGGAAGTTGAACCCTTGCGCCTCCCCTTACCTTACGGGTTACAATATCCGCACCATTTTGCACGTCCATTCAAGCAGCAGCCATGCTTCCTTCTTCTTTGCGCCGTTTTGACAAAAAAACGACAAAAATACATATTTTACTGCCCTATCCTTGCGAAAAAGGCGGTGTTACAATTTATACCATAACAAACCGCAAAAAGCATCCCATTTCTTACGCAATTTATAAAATACAACAGAATCAGGAGGACTGCAAATGGCAAAATACCGTATTCTCTTGGCGGATGGAAGCCTACAGTTTCAAACCGCGGTGCGGGACTATTTTACCGCGCAGGAACAGGTTGCGCAGGTAGACGCCGTGTCCGACGGACAAGCAGCTCTCGATGCCCTCCGTTCCGGGCACTACGACGTACTCATCTGCGACCTCATCATGCCGCGGCTGGACGGTTTTGAGCTTTTGGAGCGGCTCAAAGCCGGACTTGTGGAAAACCCGCCGGCGACCATTGTGGTAAGCGCCATGCGCCATGAGGATATGGTGCGGCAGGCCTGCACCCTGGGCGCAAAATACTTCATGGTGAAACCCGTCGAGCCCGACACGCTGTTCAAGCGCATGCTCGACATGATGGAAAGCACGTACAACTACCGTTCCCAGGTATGCACCATGAGTTCGCAGCCCAAAACGCTCGACGAAAAGATCACCTCGGTGTTCCTCGTGATCGGCATCCCCGCGCATATCAAGGGCTACCATTATCTGCGCGAAGCCGTGCGAATGGTATACTTTGAGCCCGAGATCATCAACCGCATCACCAAGGAGCTTTATCCGGGCATTGCCAAGCGCTTTTCCACCTCCGCATCCAAGGTGGAACGCGCCATCCGCCACGCCATCGAGGTAGCGTGGACGCGCGGCAAGATCGAAAACATCAACCAGCTCTTCGGCTACAACATCTACTCCAAAAACGACAAGCCCACCAACGGCGAGTTCATCGCGCTCGTGGCGGATAAACTCATCATGGAGAACGCACGCGAAAAGAGCTCCCGCGGCGAGATACAAAATGTGATTTAATAATAAGATTTGGATTCCGGCGCGCGGCCTATTGGCCGCGCACTGTGTAAAACGGGGCTTTGGGCCAGCCCTGCCTAAAGCCCCGGAGCCATGTCTGTTATGAAAGTTTCGTTGTCATAAAAGTTGCATTTGCTTCATTTTTCGACAGCTTGTCCGCGCTCATATGCAGTATGCCGCGCATATTTTTGCGTGGTCTTTTATGTTTATAATGATTTTCCACGGGGCGCTCCCAAGTTATTCACACTTGCCTTTTCCCGATACGCGCCTGTCCGGTGGATAACTCTGTGGGTATTGTGGATAACTCACCGTATACGGAGCTTGTATATGCAACCGCATATACATTGCAACCTACTCCGTGTTATCCTTCGTTCCATGATTACGGTTACATTTTTTCCTGCATTTTTTCTTTCATTTTTTGTTTTGTAACTTATTGCAACTTCGGTTGAAGTATTCATATTTTAATAGCTTGGCTCATATGGTTTTAAGGAAATAAGATGCTTTGCGCGCCCTTTTTCCGCCGTTTTTCGGCCGGAGGGCGGCGGCGGATATTGAAAGCTATGCGAATTCGGAGAGGAGAACAGGCATGGAGTTAATGTGGAACGATCTGGATGTGAGCCGCGTGACGGGCAGCACCGTGTCGCAGGCGCTTGTCGAGGGGAGCATCCCCATGCCGGAGGGACGCTCGGCTTCCGAGGTGCTTGATTCCAACGGTTTTGTGGAGGTCACCGAGACCGAGGTACTTGACGGCAAGGTGACGCTCTCCGGCCGCGTGAGCGTAAGCCTTATACTTTCGGGGGCAGACGGCGTTTTCGCGTTTTCCTCGAGCGCGATGTTCCGCCACGGCGTAAACGTGGAGGGAGCGAAGGCAGGCATGGCGGCAAACGCCAACGCGCAGCTGCAATCGCTCGACGTGAACCTCAGTAACAACGCGCTAAGCATGAATGCGATGGTGGATATCGCCTGCAGGGTCGAGGCTGGCGCACAGCTTCGCGTGCTCAGGGGCATACGCGGCGTGGAGGACTTAGAACTCAAGGAGATCCCGCTCACGGTTTCGAAAAAGCGCGAGGTGGCCGATGAAAACGTGCGGCTGCGCGAGGAGATCTCGGCGCCCAACGCGGAAAACGTGCTCAGCGCCAATGCCACCGCGCAAGTGAAGGATATACATCCAAACGGCTCGAACGCCGACGTGGAAGGCACGCTTAACGTGAGCGCCCTTTGCGCCGATAAGGAAGGCAACCTTTCCCAGATCACTGAAAGCTTCCCGTTTTCGCAATCCGTCGAGACCGACGCAAACTCGAGAGACTTGAGCGGTACCGCGAATGTGGCGGCGGTGAATGTACGGACCGTGGGCGAGGATTTCGGCCTTCTCGCGGTAGACGCAATGCTCGGCATACAGCTTTTTGAAAAGCAGGAGATGAGCGTAACGCTTCCGCTCGACGCCTATTCCCCCGACCTTCCCTTCAACTGCACACATGAGCATGCGAGGCTTTTGAACTATGCGGGCAACGCAAACGGGCGCCATATTTTGCGCGAGACCGTAAACGTGCCCGAAGGCATGGTGGCGGCGGATCGCGTGATATACGGTGCAGGCCGCCCCGTGGTGACGGCAAGCGCGGTGAATTCCGGGCGGCTCAATATAGAGGGGCTTGTGTTCTGCCGCGTGATCTACAGGAGCGAAAACAATAGCCTTTACGCGTTCACCGAGGACCTCCCCTTCCTTGCCGAGCTTCCCGTTTCCGCCTCGGACGACGCAGAAGCGATCGTGAATGCAAATTGCATCTGCACCCACGCCTCCGGCGCGGGGCGCAATGTGGAGCTTTCGTTTGCAATCGATCTCAACGCCGAGGTATTTGAGCTCAGCGACGCCAACGTGGTGACCGGCATTACCGAATCCGAACTGCCCAATGTCCCGCATGGCATCATCGTGTATTTCGCAGGTGCTGGCGAAACGCTTTTCGACGTGGCGAAGCGCTTTAACATAAGCCGCGCCAAGCTCCTCTCGCTCAACCCCGTATACAGCGAAACGCTGGAAGAAGGGCAGCGGTTGATGATTTTGTTATAACAAAAAAAATTATTCTTCCTAAAATATTTTTTGTATATTCCTCGTCTGTCCATTGACCCGCTCCGCGCCGTGCTGTACAATATTTGTAAGCACGGCGCTTTCTTTTGTCGAAAACGCATCTTCTATGACGCGCCGCATTCTTTTTGTGAAACCAAGAAAATAGAACATTCCCTCTGGAGGCATGTATGGCGAATTACCAAAACAACGTCGGCGTAAAAGTACCCCGTATCCTTCTGCCCAACGAGCATGTGGACATGCAAAAATGGGCGGTCGTAGCCTGCGACCAGTTTACCTCCCAGCCCGATTACTGGGCCGAGACCGAACGGATCGTTGGCGAGGCGCCCTCCACCTTAAGGCTCATGCTGCCCGAAATGTATCTCGATAAGCCCGGCGAGGCCGAGCGCATCGAAAGCATCAACGAGCATATGCGCCGCTATATGGATTCGGGCGTTCTGGAGGAAAAGCCCGAAGGCTTCGTGTTCGTCCGCCGCACGGTGGACGGCAAAACGAGGAACGGCCTCATCGTAACGCTCGATCTGGAAGCGTACGACTATAACAAAGGCGCAAGCACACTCATCCGCGCCACCGAGGGCACCATCGTGGAGCGTATACCCCCGCGCCTTCGCATCCGCAAGGACGCGCCGCTCGAGCTCCCGCACATATTGGTGCTTATCGATGACCCTGACCGCACCGTGATCGAGCCGCTTGCCGCCTCTATAAAAGAGGCCGAAAAGCTTTATGATTTTGAGCTGATGCAGCATGGCGGTCACATCGAAGGCTTTCTATATAGCGGCGAAAAGCATATCCTAGGCGCACTCCACGCGCTCGAGGCGCTTTGCGATGCAAAAGCGTTCGCCAAAAAATACGGTGCGGACAAGCCCCCCATGCTCTTTGCCATGGGCGACGGCAACCACTCCTTCGCCACGGCGAAGGCAAGCTGGGAACGCTGCAAGGAAGGCCTCACCGAGGCCGAAAAGAGGGACCATCCCGCCCGGTTCTGCCTTGTGGAGCTCGAAAACGTGCACGACAGCGGCATCGTATTCGAACCCATCCACAGAGTCCTGTTCGAGGCCGAAGGCGCTATGGATGCGCTCAAGGCGCTTCTTAACGCACAAAACGGCGGCTGCCGGGTGGAAAGCTTGCCCTCCCGCGCGGCGCTTGAGGCGTTTGCTTCAAAAGCGAAGGAAAATGAGCATATCCTGCCCTTCGTAAACGAAAAAGGCTTTTTCGCCTACGTTGTGACCGCACCCGCTGCACAGCTTGCCGTCGGCACGCTGCAAAACGCCGTCGACGCTTATCTGAAAGAGAATAAAAAAACAAGCGTCGATTACATCCACGGCGCGGGCGTGGTGTACGAGCTCGGTGCAACGCCCCGCAACATCGGGTTCCTGCTCCCGCCCATGCAAAAATCCGAGCTTTTCAAAACCGTGGTGTTCGACGGCGCGCTCCCTCGCAAGACCTTCTCCATGGGCGAAGCGCATGAAAAACGTTATTACCTGGAATGCAGGAAAATCACAAAGTAAAGCGAATATCAAAAAGGACTTCAAAAGGGCAGCGGCAACTGCCCTTTCATTTTATCGACATCGGGTGAACTATGGCACAGCTTTTGAATTCCCTTTCGGCGGTGGCCCTTATTCTAATGCTGGCTTGCGTGGGTTATATTTGCGGCAAGGCCGGCTGGCTTAAGCACGAGCACAAAGCGTTCCTTGTGAAGCTTATCGTGAACGTATGCGTGCCGTTGATGTGTCTTGACAACTTTTTTAACAGCATCACCCTCGACATGCTAAAGGGCGCAGAAACGCTGTTTCTCGTGGTGGTGCTGAGCCTGAGCGCCAGCATGGCGCTTTCCCTTGCTCTTGCAAGGCTTATGCGCATTTCGCAGCCGCACCGCGGCGGCTTTGTGGTAATGTGCGCACTCTCCAACTCGCTGTTTGTGGGGCTCCCCATGTGCACGGAGCTTTTCGGTACCGAAGCCACGCCGTTTGTGATGATTTTCTACATCATAAACACCTCGTTTTTCTGGACTGTCGGCGCGTTGATGCTCAAACAGAGCGGCACGCAAGGTCGTGTCCGCCTCACCGTAAAAGAAACCCTAAAGGGCGTTCTTAACCCGCCGTTTGTAAGCCTTGTTGTTTGCGTGCTGCTTCTTGCTGCGGGTTTCAGGCCGCCGCACCTTATTTTGAGCTTTTCCAAGTACATGGGCGCGCTCGTCACGCCACTTTCGCTTTTGTATGTGGGCTTCGTCATTTACGAAACCGGCTTAAAAACCTTGAAGCTTGACAGGCAAATGACGGCGGTGCTCGTGATGCGCTTTGTCATTTCTCCGCTTTTAACGCTTGCGCTGTGCCATTTACTTGCCGTTACGGGCATCCAGCGTGGAGTGATAACGCTTGAGGCGGCCATGCCTGTGATGGTCCAATCGGTTGTTGTGTCGTCGTCCGTAGGTGCGGACGAAAGTTATGTGGCCACGGGCTTGAGCCTTACCACACTTGCCTGCTTTGTAGCTATTCCCCTTTTGATGCTGCTTGTGTAACACAACGTTTTCGGCGAGCTTCCTTTGGGGAATCATGGTATAGATGCACCCCGATGGGCTTGAGGGCTGCCAAGAGCTTTGGGATTTGGACGCAAAAGCGGAGCCTGCGCCTTGAAACAGCCGTTGGTAGACGCAAGATACAACGCCGAAAGAGGTTTTTTTCATGCGACGAAAAAGAACCGCGAAACGCCCGGGAAGGCTTCTTTATACGCTGGCCGTTTTTGCTTTGAGGCTGTTCGCTTTTTTCCGTTTCGGCTTCGTCTCCCCGCGCGGGGCGCGAAAACTCGAGGAGCCTTTTTTGGCGGTCTGTAACCATTCCTCCAATTTCGATTTCATATTTGCCCTTCTTTCCCTTTACCCCAAGCGCGCCAACACGCTCGTGGCGGCTTACTTTTTCCACAACAAATACCTTGCGGCGCTTCTCAACGCCTTTCGTTGCATCCCGCGCGAGCAGTTTCGCGCGGACGCAGCCTCTGTGAGAAAGATGCTCGCGATCACTTCCTCCGGCGGCAACGTGCTCCTTTTCCCCGAAGGGGAGGTGAGCGGCACGGGCCGTACGGATATCTTCCCCGAAAACATCGCACGACTTATCAAGCGCATGGGCATAAACGTCTACGCCGTGCATCTATATGGTAGCTATTTTGCAAAGCCCAAATGGGCGCTCATGCCGCGCCGCCGCGGGCGGGTGCGCGCTTCGCTTTCCCCCGTGATGCGCGCGGAGGAAGTGAAGTCGCTTTCCATAGAGGAGATCTTTACGCGTGTACAGGCGGCCATCAGCCACGACGAATACCGGTGGCAGGAACTCGCCCGCGTTCCGTTTTACGCCAAAAGAAAGGCGGAACGACTGGACCTTCTGCTGTACAAGTGCCCGCGTTGCAAAGCCGAATTCACGCTTGAAAGCAAAGACGACGGACTTTTTTGCACCGCGTGCGGCAACATCGCACGGATGGACAATTACGGCTTTTTGCATCCGGAAAACGGCGATTGCTCTGTTTTCCGCCACGTTTCCGACTGGGTGGAGTACCAGCGTGCCTGCATCCGCGAGGAGGCGAGCGGGGAAAGCTTTTCCGTTGCAGCCAAGGCCCAGCTTCAGCTTCACCTAAACCCGCGCTCGCTCTCACATACCACCGTGGGAGAAGGCGTCGTGCGCCTTGATCGCGAAGCGCTCACCTACGAGGGTACGCGAAACGGCGAAATCGTGTCGCTTGCTTTCCCCCTTGCCAACATGTTCAAGCTCCCCTTTTCCTGCGGCGAAAACTTCGAAGCGCCCAACCCTACGGAGGTCATGGCCTTCGTGCCGCACGACCGCCGCATGATCTCCAAATTCGTGCTCGCCGTACCCGTTCTGAGGGAACGCCTATAAGGCGTCAAGGCGTGCGCTTTGAGAATCCAAGGTTTTCGACAGGCCTTGTATTTACGACATTATGCATTATATATTGTATAAACATTGACTTTACCATCGCAAGGGGCGACAATATTCTTGCAATATACCGTATATATTGCTCCCCCAATGAAATCATGAATTCAGATTGGCGAGGATATTTGTCGCCAGACAAGGAAAAAAACGCAGGCATACCGGGACGTATTCCGAGCATTTTTGACGCAGACTGGCGGCAAATAGACCCAATCTGTTTCAGGATTTTGTTGGGAAAGCAATAGCACAAATCCCCGCAATTCAACATTTCGGAGGGCACAGTATGTTCGAAACGCTTGCACAGGCACAAGCCTTTTGTATGGAGCGCGGCATCCGCATGGTCGACTTTAAGGTGACCGACCTTTACGGGCGCTGGCGGCATATCACCATACCCATCGGTCGTTTCAACGAGGACACCATGCGCTACGGCATCGGGTTTGACGGCTCGAATTACGGGTACGCGCCGGTGGAAAAAAGCGACATGGTGTTTTTGCCGGACCTAAGCTCCGCCGCCGTGGATCCCTTTGCGGCCGTGCCCACCCTTTGCATGGCAGGTGACGTGATGGTGATCGACGCGCCGAACAACCGCCCGTTCGACCAGTATCCCCGCACCGTCATCAAGCGCGCGTCGCAGTACCTTTGTGAAAGCGGCGTTGCCGACGAGATGGTAATCGGTCCCGAGTTTGAGTTTTACGTATTCGACAGCGCACGCTTTGAAGCCAACGAACACCGCTCTTCCTTCGAGGTGGATACCTCGGAGGGGGATTGGAACGGCGCCTCCCCCGCCTACGGCAACGGCATGCAAGTTGCGAAAAAAGGCGGCTACCATATAGATCTCCCGGCCGACGTTACCAACGACCTCAGAAGCCGCGTTTCCATGCTGCTCGAAGACTGGGGCGTAAAGGTAAAATACCACCACCACGAGGTGGGCGGCTGCGGTCAGCTCGAGGTGGAAGTGGAGCTTGGCGAAGTTTGCAAAATGGCGGACGGTACCATGGCCGCCAAGTATATCATCAAAAACGAGGCGCGACGCGAAGGGAAAACCGCCACCTTCATGCCAAAACCCCTCGCCAACGTGGCGGGCAGCGGCATGCACGTGCATATGCTCCTCATAAAAAACGGTAAACCCGTGTTTTACGACGAAACGGGCTACGCGCATTTGAGCAAGACCGCGCTCAACTTTATAGGCGGACTTTTAAAGCACGCGGCTTCGCTTTGCGCGCTCACCAACCCCACCACCAATTCGTTCAAACGGCTTGTGCCCGGTTTTGAAGCACCCGTCACCATCGGTTACGCGACGGCGAACCGAAGCGCCGTGGTGCGCATCCCCAGCTACGCAAAATCCCCCATGCATAAGCGTTTTGAGCTTAGGAACCCCGACGCGACCTGCAACCCCTATTACGCCTACGCCGCCATTTTGATGGCGGGCCTCGACGGCGTGCAAAACGGGATCGATCCGCATCTAAACGGCTGGGGGCCTTACGATTTCAATTTGTACGATCTTAGCGACGCCGAGAAGGCGAAAATAGGTTCCCTGCCCAAGTCTCTCGAGGAAGCCCTCGACGCATTGGAAAACGACCACGAATATTTAACGCTCGGAGGCGTGTTCCCCGAAAGGCTCGTTTCCCTCTGGATCGAAAAAAAGCGCGCGGAGGTCGCGGAGCTTTCAAGGATACCGAACCCCGCGGAGTATGTGAAATACTACGATTTATAAAGCTGACGCCTTTCACGCAAGTGGCTGGGCCACTTGTGCGAGGGGTACGAAGAGCTTTCTTTGCACATCCGCCTGTCGCGCTGCGGCGCTCCCGGGCGGCGGATGCGATAGGAAAGAAAGGCTGCGCCTTTCATCCGTTTCGGCGCGCAAGGCCGCAGGCCTTGGCCCAAAGGGCTCCGGCTTCGCCGGACGTGTACATGCCGCCGAAGCCGGAAGAAAGTCAAGGGGTACGCCCCTTGACAATCCCTTGGAATGTATTTCCGTTGTAGTGGCGGATTCTATATCCGCCCGCGTGTATCTTACAATCCGGTGCGGGCTGATACGGAATCGGCCCATACGGGCGAAACGTTGTTTTGTGTGTACGGAACGGTCTTGACCGTTCCGTATTTTTCAAATTTGATCATCCCCCATTTCCCGCTTGCCAACCTAAAACCTTGGTTGTACAATAAAAAAGGCAAGTGTGTTAGCCTTGCAAAAATCTGCAAATCTTAAGAGGGGAGAACGCAAAATGGACGCCGGTCCGTACCCGAGTACCGATAGTTTCATACAAAAACGGGCGGCGCTTCCTTTTATCATAGGCCGCCCGTAAAAGGGGGCAGCTATGATGAATCGCGTTGTCGAGCTTCTTCGGGAAAAAAAGTACGCCGAAGTTAAGACAGCCGTTCAAGAAATGAACGCGATCGACATTGCCGAGCTGTTCGAGGGGATCGATGACCTCGAAACAACGCTTCGGCTTTTTAGGCTTTTGCCGAAACAGGGCGCGGCGGAAGCTTTTTCGTACATGGAAAGCGATGTGCAACAGCGTATCATCGAGGCGATCACGGAAAAGGAGCTCCGTTATATCCTCGACGATATGTATTTGGACGACTATGTGGACCTCGTGGAGGAAATGCCCGCAAACGTCGTGATGCGCGTTTTGAAAAACTCAAGCAAGGAAAACCGGGACCTGATCAACCAATATCTGCAATACCCCGAGCACAGCGCCGGAAGCCTGATGACCAACGAGTATGTGTACTTGAAGCGCACACTCACCGTGCAGCAGGCGTTCGACGTGATACGCACGAACGGCGTAGACAAGGAAACCATTTATACCTGTTACGTCATCAACGCCGAGCGCAAGCTTGAGGGCGTTGTGACCGTGCGCGAACTCTTGCTCAGCGACCCCGATCGCCGTATCGAAGACATCATGAGCACCAACGTGATATTCGCGCACACGCTCGACGACCAGGAGCATATCGCGCGGATGTTCTCCAAATACGACATGCTCTCCATGCCGGTCGTGGACAGGGAGCAAAGGCTTGTCGGCATCATCACCATCGACGACGCGGTGGACGTTATCCAGTCCGAAAACACCGAGGACTTCGAGAGGATGGCCGGTATGGCGCCGAGCGAGGAATCGTACATGAAATCCTCGGTTTTCACCATTTCCAAAAATCGCATCGGGTGGATCACAGTACTTTGGGCGTGCTCTTTGATTACGGGGCTTTTGTTGGAACATTACGAAGCGGCCATTTCTTCGCTGCCGATTTTAGTCTCGTTCATCCCCACGCTCACAGGCACAAGCGGCAACTGCGGCACGCAGACTTCCACCTCCGTCATTCGCGGCATGGCGCTCGATGAGATCCGTTTGAAGGATTTCTTCAAGGTGCTCTGGAAGGAAATACGCGTGGCGCTCCTTTGCAGCTCGGCGCTTGCGGTACTTAATTTCCTGCGCATATGGTTCCAGTATCACGATTTCGGCATCGCCCTCACCGTGAGCCTGACGCTCATCGTCATCATAACCGTGGCGAAAATGCTCGGCAGCGTTTTGCCGATGGTCGCAAAGCTGTTGAAATTCGACCCTGCCGTTATGGCTGCGCCGCTTTTGAACACCTTGAGCGACTGCTGCTCGGTATTCGTGTTTTTCACGCTGTCGCTTTGGCTTTTAGGGAGCAGATTGTAAGCGCTCCGCGCTTTCCCGGGCATGTCTTGCGAGCCATGCCCGCGAGGACGCATTCATACCTCGATACCCCTGTAGGGCAAGGGCTTGCAATCCAACTTCAAGCGACCTTTCGGGTTTTCTGTCATTCTGAACGGAGTGAAGAATCCCCTGCATGGAACCCCAAAAATGGTGGAACCTACAATCGCTCTCTTCATGAACAAATCACGAATTTCACAAACTATCATCACTTTTTATTGCATGCGGCCGTCAGTTAAGTAAAGTATAAGTATGAGATCATAAATAGCGAGGTCAACATGCGTAAACATAACTTTATAAAAATCGCGCCGCTTCTGTTGCTTTGCCTTGTTTTGAGCGCCTGTAAAGCGCGGGGCTCCGTCGGCAGTTACATGGTGCAGAGCCAAGATACGCTCTATTTCGCGTGCCCGAGCGGCGTTTATTCCGTTCAAAACGGAGAGGCGCAAAAAATCGCGGCGGATTACGCCAAGTGCTCCGTTCTCTCGGGGGATTGGCTGTATTTTATCTCCTACGAGCTTACCGACGCCTTGATCCCCTACCCTTATATCAACAATATAAGCGCAGGCAGCATCCGCCGCATAAACTTAAGCACCCTTGAGGTTGAAACGGTTTACCACGGCGCCTGCATCGATACCATTGCCATCGTAAACGGCAGGATACTTTTTAGCGATGCCAAAGGCGACGCGCCGGGACAACTCTATTCGATGGCTATGAACGGAACCGATCTTACGGTTCTTGCGGAGAATTGCCTGGACTTTGTGCAAGACGGCAACGATCTTTTCGTTTACGAAATACTCGGGGGGCAGCCTTCGATTTTCCGGTTAAGTCTTGCAGATGGCAAAAAAACCCCAGTATATGAAGGCGTCTTTGTCACCTCGCATCTTCCCTATGCGGGCACGCTTTATGTTGTAAATTACGATATGCAAAACAGGGAAAAAAACCATTCCGTCCACGCGATTGATGTAAACGGGAAAGACGTGCCTCTGCCCGACGAATTTAACGCGATATGGCTCACCGGCGTCGTTTCCGGCTGGCTGTATTACGATGCCATTTCTGCGGATGGCAGAATGGATTCCATGCGGCTGAATCTAAAGACAAACGAAACAGAACGCCTTGCCAGGGGCATTTTCCAAACGCTGGTTGCTTCGGAAAACTATGTGTTGTGTGAAAAAGAGCTCCATAGGATGCTGTTGATCGACCTGAGTGACCGCTCGTCCATCGCTATTCCGTGATTCATTTTCATGTTCATGATACACAAAAATTTTACCATGCATGACGCCGTGCGTAAAATCCAACAATAAAATCGAGGAGGTGCCACCGATGAGCATCCACGCGTTTCGCGCGTATGGTATGGCGAAGAGCAGTCAGCACAATTTCAATCGCCACATGCGCCAGGACGTGCTCGGCCGCGAAGCGGAGGCGGATGAGGATATTCCGCCCGACCCCTATACGCCCGCCCGTCTGTCCTTGAGGGGCCTCGACGAAGCAGACCCGTTTTTTACAATATAGCGGGATGGGCGTAAACGGCGCAGGCACATACTCTGAAAAGAAGAGGGTTCGGGGCATATGCCGCGGGCCTTCTTCTTGGTCACAAAAGTGCCGCGTTGCGGCACTTTTGTGAGGAGCGCCTGCGGGCGGGTTTTCAGAAAGCGCCTGTTCGCACCTCATGGCCGGCACTTTTTGAAAGGAAAGAAATCCTCCGGATTTCAATCCGTTTCGGCACGCAAAACCGTTCCGCAACGGCGTGGGCAAGCCGGAGCCCTTGCCCTATGGATATTCGGCATTTCCCCGTAGGGCGGGATGCCCTCATCCCGCCGCGTGTTACCGTCGAAGCGACATACCCCGTAGGGGCGGATAGCATCCGCCCGCTACCGCCAACTCAACGGTTTTTTCCTATACCACGAAGGCCCACAACATATGCCGCGGGCCTTCTTAATTATTTGCCTATAGATCAATAAATCGCAAACCCTACGAACCGGTATCCCATTTCGGCCGCTGCATCGGCTTGCAGAACGGCTTCCACATTGCCTACAGGCGACGCGTCGGCGGCACCGGGTTCGCCGTAGAAGAGCGTGCCGGTAAGCGTAAGCGTTTCGCCCTCGACCCGCGCTTCCATGAGCTCCACGGTATAGGTCGCGGCGGGCGGCTCGGCAACGGTGTAAACGCCGTTTTCAAGCGCCGTGCCGTCGCCCTCCTCGTTTATGTTTGCCGGGAATGTGCCGGTGAAATAGGAGGCAAACAGCGCTTCGTATTCCTGCGCCGTCAGCGTTTTGACGTTATCTCTTGCAAGCACGCCCGAAAGGAAGCCAGTCGCGCAAAGCGCGTTGGGGCTGCCTTCGGAGAAGCTTAAATAATTTTCCGCGCAGGCACGCGACATAAGGCTGACGGCCGTTTGCAACGCACCGTAGCGTTCGGTCGGCACGATATCGCCCACAAACTCGGGGTAGAAGGCGCTTTTTTCCGCCGCAAAGCTCAAAATGCCGAGCTCGGGCTTAGCGAGCGTTCCTTCCGGGGCGTACAGGAGATAGCCGTTTTCGGTCACGAAAAAGCCGTTGAAGAGGTCGAGCGCCGCCTTCACGTTTTCGGCGGTGATGTCTCCCAAATACAGGCTTTCGTCTTTTGCGATCTGGTTGAGCACCTGCTGCGCCGCAAGATCGGACGGGTCAAAAACGCCGGTGAGCGCCGCGAGGCTCTGGTCCGTGCCCGTGCGGTCGAAAACGATGGTATATAAGCTGTGCTCCGCGCTGTCGCCGTAGCTCGCGTCCTCATAAAAACCGACGTTGAGATAGTCGCCCACAAACTCCATTTCGCAGCTCACGAGCGTGGAGGGAGCCTCTTCCCCCTCTACGCGGTCGGCAAGCGGGAACCTCTCGCTCACCACGCGCTCCAAAAGCTCTTCGCGGTACATCGCCACGGCGCTGTTCATGCTCGCCGATGCTTCTCCCCCGTCGGTAAAGTAGGGCAGCTGCGCATCGAGCATGTATTCTGCGGAGGAGGCATCGCTCCCCTCGGGATAATAGATCGTCTCCCGCCTGATCTCATAGGCGGCAAAGCCTGTACCCTGCATGGGCGGCTCGGTCGATTCCGCCTCCCCCGTTTCGGGCGTGATCACGGGTATAGCACCCGTTTCTCCGGGTGCGGGTGTGGGCGCGTTGTTTTGCAGATTCCCCCCGCAGCCGCTCGCGGCCATCAGGACCGCCATGAGCACGGCGAGGAGAACGGCGATTTTCTTCATAGCATTTACCTTCTGTTAAGGTAAGGGGAACTGACCCCTTACCTTATATGTATATTTTTCTGTTTGACTATACCATACCCGAAAAAGGCGGGCAACCGAAGCAACAGAAAGTTAACAAAGCTGTCGAATTATGGCTTAAGGCGAGGAGGTCCGCTCACCTTACCTTAAAGCGCTCCGTCCTGTCCGCAAGCCAAAGCTCAGAAGAAAGGGAAAGCTCGCGCGGTTCATTGGGTGGCAGCCGTTCCCCGTCGAGGAAGGTACCGTTGGTAGAGCCGAGGTCGCTTGCATAAACGTGCCCGTTTTCCGTCCATACGGCACAGTGCGCACCGCTTATACGCGCGTTCGTAAGAATGAGGTTAGCCCTGCTTGGGTCACGCCCCAAAACGATGCGCCCGGACGCGAGCGGAAGCTCCATGTCCTTAAGCTCCCCCTCCATACAGATAAGCGCAACGCTTGCGATTGCTTTTTGCTCTATGTTCATGGCCACGGTCTTTTCATACCGCGGCGCGGGATCTGCATGAACAGGCACTCCGACAACCGGTGCGGCGCTTGCATGGACGGGCGCTCCGGCAACCGGTGCGGCGTTTGCATAGACGGGCGCTCCCGCGCCCGATGCGGCGTTTGCCACTGCGACCACCTGCGAGAGCCCTTTTTTGAGCATACCGAACTGCAAATAGAGCACCACGGCGATAAGCAAAAGCTGCCACAGGTCCCCCACGAGCGGCAAATACAAAATGCTGATGCCGGAGTTCCAAAGCATATGAAGCAAAACGGCCGCGCCGAAGTATTTCAAAAAGCGCACGTCCGTAAAGTGCTTTTTGTTGAGCGGCTGATGTCCCTTTACCATGACGAGCGCCCCGCCGTAGAGGCTTGCCCACATGATATGCCCGCCAAGCGCCTGAAAGCCGCGCATCAAAAGCGAAGCCGTGGGATAATCCGCGCTGAAGGCGTACCCCGCGTTTTCTATCGCCTCGAAGCCCGCGCCCACCGCAGCGCCTATGAGCATGCCGTTCAGGATGTATTTTTTATCGGGTTTACGCAAAAAGAGCGCAAGCGCAAAAAGCTTCCCGGGTTCTTCCGTAAGCCCTGCGAGCACCGTGGCGTTAAGCCCCACCACGTTATGCAGGAGCATGGTGAACACGAGCGAAAGCGCGCCGCCAATCAAAAAGATGAATAGCACCGTATACAGCGCCACGTTGCGCGGTATATTCACCTCCCAAAAGAACATCAAAATGGAGATCGGCATCACAAAACAGCCGAAAAACAAAAACGCGGGGATCGCCATGCTTACGCCCATCAGAACCAGTATGTACATCAAAAGCGTGAACGCAATACCCACGGCGAATACGCGCGCATACACAAAGGGTTTCTGCCAGCTCCCGAGCATTTCCGCTTCCGTGGGTGTAGACAGCGGCGTTCCGGCCATAAAAAGCTTGGCACCGTCTCCGGCGCCATGCTTTTTGAAGGTTTGAGAAAATATATCCTTTACCCTTATAGCCTCATGCCCCGCCCGGGCATAAAATGTTTTGTTTTCCATTTGTAACGCTTATCTCCTTACTTGACCACCGTAAATGTGTTCTCGCGCGTGGCGAGATAAAAGCTTTCGCCCTCCTGCAAGGGATACGGGCGGTTGGCTTCGAGTTTTGTGCCGTTTTCAAGAAAGGTACCGTAGGAGGAGTCGAGGTCGAAGAGTGTCAGATTGCCGTTTATGAGAGCCACGCGGCAGTGTACGGAGCTTATGCCCGGCGTGCCCTCGGCATATACGATGTTGCAGCTTTCCATGTTGCGGCCTATTACGGCGCTTTCCTTTATAGGGAACACGCTCCCCGAAAATGCGGTGCCAACAAGCGAATACGCCGTGATGAGAGGCACCGTCCGCGACGAAAGCTGGGCGGCAGGCTGCGGGAACGGCTGTGCGGCGGGAGCGCCTGCCGCACCCGGGAACGCCTGCACGGGCTGCTGCGTACGTTTCTTCCTGCCGGTGATGATAAGCGCCGCCACCACAAGCACCACGAGCGCGGCGACGCCGATGAGCACATAAAGAAGCATGTTGCTTCTTACAGGCTCCACCCGTACGGCGGGCGCATTGGGCTCGGCGGGGTTAGCGGATGCGACAGGCACGTTGGGCGTATTCTCATCCGCAAGCAGATATTCGACCTCAAGGCCTTCTAGCGCGTCAAACACATAATCGATATAGATCGCGCCGTTGGTGGTTTGGCCGCGCGTGGCCGTAAAGGAGTTGATGCCCACGCAGTAGCCTTCCTCGGTCACGAGCGGGCCCCCGGAGTTACCGCCGTTGATCGTGGCGTCGATCTGAATGAAATCCGCCCCTTCGCTGGAGGCATGGTTTTTGGTAACGGTGCCCGTGGTCACGGTAACGTCGTCGACGCGCGAAGGAAGCACAAAGCCGATGTCATTGAGGTCATCCGCCACGGCGGGGAAGCCCAGCGCATATACGCTCTGGGTAGGCTCAACGGTTTCCGCCGAGAGCATGGTGATGGGAACGCGCGAGGTGATGGGCGTTTCCACCTTCAAAATGCAGAAATCCACGCTCACATCGAAGTAGGAGACCGTGGCGGGGATCACGCTTTCGAAATTCTGGAGGCTGTCGAGCACCACATAGATCGAATCGCATATGTTGCCGTCACTGTCGAGGATTACATGGCGGTTGCTGACGATGTACTCTATAGGCTCGCCTTCTTTGCCGACGCAGATGCCCGAGCCGATGTATTCCTCACCCACGTAGGAGGAACCCGTATAGACGCGCACCACGCTGTCGCGCGCGTTGAGCACGTCTTGGTTGCCCTCCGCATTAGCTCCCGCAAGGGGAAGCATGGAAAACGTAAGTAAAAGCGCAAGAAAGAGTGCGGCAAATTTCTTTTTCATAACCTGTCTCCCGTCTAGCCATTAAATTTTGCGAGTATGGCGGTGAAGTTATCCTGTTCTTCCAGGTTTTTGCGTAAAATAGAGTCTTCGATCGCCTCCGCCGCACCGTACAGGTCGCGCGAAAGGCAGGCGCAAAGCTCCGCGTCGCTGAGCGCGTTGAAAATACCGTCGCTCATGATCAAAACGATATCGCCCTCACAAAGCTTAACGGGCATAAGCGCCCTGTCTACCTTGAGATGAGGGCTGCCCAGGTAGCTTGTTAAGGCGCTTCTTTGCAGGTCCGAGATCGCCTCCGCGTAGGGTATCTCCCCGCGCGCCACCCGGTCGTCGAGAAGCGCGGCATAATTCTGCTCGCGGTTGAGCGCGATGAGCGCCCCGCCGCGGTAAAGTGCCAGGCGACTGTCGCCGCAGGTGGCAAAGTAAAGCTTGTCGCCGCGCACGATGGCCGCGACGCCGGTGGAGCCGCTGTTGTTGAGCGTTTGAATTTCTTTTCCCGCGCGGTAAAGAAGCGACGCGAGCGCAACGGAAGGATCGGCCGCAAGCTCCTCCTCGGCAAAACCGCGCATCAGCGTTTCCACGACGATGGCGCTCGCCTTGCCGCCGTCGGTCATGCCGCCCATGCCGTCGGCCAGCACGAGAAGTACGCCGCAGCGCATGCAAAGCGACGTATCCGAAAGCGGGCTTACGGCAAACGCATCCTGCTGGTAGTTGCGTTTGCCTATGCCGTGCACGTTGGCGATTTCAAGGTCCGCCGAATGCGGTTCGAGCGTGCGCGGTTTATTTTTGGCGGCTGCCTCCTTGGGCATATTTTTAGCCTTTCTGCCTTTGAGAGTAGATACAACAAGAAGGACCACCGCGATGAAAACGAGAAGCGCTGCGATCCACATATAATCAGGCGTTCCCAAAAACTGCGTTTGCGCCGTCTGCGCTTCGATCACTCCCATTGGAATCTTTCCCCGCAGAACGGTATGAACACAAGCGTCGTGCTGCCAACCTCAAGCTTGTCGTAGGCGGAAAGAGGCGTTGTGCCGAAATGCGCCTTGTCGTTGTAGCGTACAATGCTGCGTCCGTCCGCCGCCGTGAAGTAAAACACATGGTCGCGCGTATCGAAGCTGACGATGGCGTGATTGAGGGCGGAAACGGTATCGTCGTCCTTCAGACAAACGTCCATCTGCGCATCGCGCCCGATGAAGTTGTTATCGGCGTGCAACGGAAAGCTTTTTCCCCTGTCCGCGCCCGCGATACACACAAGCCAGCCGACCACGGGGTCGAAGCCCATCTGCTTTTCCAAAATGGCCACGGTGCGCGCGGCTTCCTTCTTTTTGGGCGGATCCGCAATGGCAACGGTGGAGCCCTTCTGCGGGGAAAGCGCCCTGTCCGCCCCGCCCGCTCTGTTCGCGCAATAGGGACACTCGGATGTTTTGGATGCGTCGTAAAAATGTCCGTTCTGGCATTGTTTCATTTGCATGGTCGTTTTCCCTTCCCCGTTTATTTGCCGTCCGCACGATTGCGCGGTAAGCGGTTTCTTTTTTGCCCGCGGCTCAGCTCAAGTCTATGACGGTGCCGGTGCCGTCCTCAGAATCGTAGATGTTGAGCTTACCGTTTTCGTCGGTGGTAAAGAGCACCAGTTTGGTTGCGGACTCGACCAGCGTGGGATACTTGCCGTAGTTTAATATCTCCGTGGTGGTGAGATCCAAAAGGCTCAGGCATTTGAGCGTATTACCGTCCGAGGTGGAGTAGTATACGTTCGACCCGTTTATATTGAAGCTGTGCACCTTTTCGCTTACCACGAGCTGGTCGTTATCCCCGTCTATATCCACGCGGCGGATGTTAAATCCGTTGCTTTCGGAGGTAAGGTAGTAGATCCAGCCGCCTGAGACCACTATTTTGTAGCAGTCCACGTCCATTATAAGCTTCTCGTCGCTGCCGTCGAGCGCGTAGGAGAATATGCCCGTGGAATCGCCTGAGTCGGCGCAGTAGATGCGGTCGCCCGAGATATTCATAAAGTAGCCGGCGGTTGTAAGAACATTTTCGATATCGTAGGAGTACGTATGCATGCGTTTAAGCTCGTTGGTACGGGAATCCACATAGTAGAGGTAATCGCCGTATACCACGATATTCTTCGCATCGTCCAGCAATGGCTCCGGCAGTTCGCTGCCGTCGGTCCTGACACGATAAGCGTAATAGGCGTACTCGTCGCCGTCCTCGACCGCGCAGTAATAGAGATAGTCCCCCGCCACGTTGAGGTAGTAGAGGCGGCGGCTGTCGTTGGTGAGCTGTGCTACCACGTCGCCGGATTCGATATCCATCGCAAAGATGCCCGAACCGGTGTTATTATCGGCAATGTAGAGCCTGGTGCTCTGCAGGGCGGCCTCGCATGTGTTCTGGATATTGCCGTTGGAATTACCCATGTAGTTGAAAGCCGAATAGCTGTAATAGTCCGAGGCGCCAAGATCGATCCATTGTTCGGCGGTAATGCCGTTGTTGTTTAGATAATGCTCGGTGACCGGCGCATCGGTAAGGTCGAGGGTTACATTGGACGGGCATATCATGATGACGGACGAGTCGTCCGCTCCCATCCTGAAGGGGATGGTCGTCTGCGCGTCGCTCACGGTAAAGAGGGTATCGCCGTCGGCAACTACCGTTACGTTATACCCCTCGAATTGCAGTACCGCCAGATAGTTGAGGATACCATGCCAATCCATGCCCGCATAGGTATATTCCGTGCCGTCTGCGGTCTCTTCCGTCTCGGGCGCCTGCTCGAAGAAGAGCTTCGGGTCGGTAAAGCTTATGGATACCTCTGCGGCCCCGGAATTGACCGTGGGCACGGGTGTAGCTTCGGCCGGGAACGTGGAAGACGCCGTGGGCATCGTATTAGAAGGCGATTGGAGCACTTCACCGCCCGTCGGCGTCCCCTTGTCCCCCGTGATCAGCACGATAAGGAGCACGATAAGAAGCGCCGCGCCGCCCGCGCCGGCGATCAGAAGTCCTTTCTTTTCCGCCCAAAGCTTTTTGAAGCCGGTCGACGTACCGCTTTGCGCCTCAGTAGGTGCATAGCCTCTGCCTTGCGGCGTATACTGCGGCGTATAGGCGGCTCCGGGCTGCGGCGCAAAGGCGCCGCTCTGCACGGTCCGGGGCATCGCATTAGGCTTTGCCGCGTCGCCGTAAAGCGCATCGTAAAGCTCGGCTGTGGAACTGAAGCGGCCTTCTTTGCGTACGCTCAGTCCCCTCATGATCGCGTCCGCTTGCTTAAAGTCCATGGAGATACTCAAGTTGGCGGGATGCGCGAGCGTATCATTGGTGAGTCGCTCGATGCTTTCGGGCGGCGTAACGCCGGTGATAAGCTTATAGATGGTGCCGCACAGCGCATAGATATCCGTCCACGCGCCGAGTTCGCCGTGGGTGCGGTACTGCTCCTCGGGTGCGTACCCGGGCTTTAATACCACGGAAACGCTCTTGTTTGCGGCCGCATCGCGCGCTGCGCCGAAGTCGAGCAGCTTCAATTTTCCCTCGGCTGTGAGCATGATGTTATCAGGGCTTATATCGCGGTGAACGAGGCCGGTAGCATGTACCTTCACAAGCGACGCGACAAGGGGCTTAAAGAGCGCCATCACCTCGTTTGCATCCATACGCCCGCCGCGGCGCTCGAGCTCGTCGCGCAAATTCACGCCGTCCACAAATTCCATCACGATGTAGGCGGTACCGTTTTCGCGGAAAAAGTCCCGTACCTCGACGATGCCGTCAAGGTTATGGAATCGCGCGAGGCTTCGCGCTTCGTTTAAAAACTTTTCGATGCCGTTGCCGTAATATTCGGCGCTTGAGCCTGTAAACGGCGTGACGGTAGAGCCGCCGGTACGCGCTACGAAACCGGACGGAAAATATTCCTTGATGGCGACTTTGATGTTCAAATTCAGGTCAAAACCGAGATAGGTGATGCCGAAACCGCCCTCGCCGAGCACTTTGCCAACGAGGTATTTGCCCGCCAAAATACTCCGCGGCGGGAGGTGGTGCGGCTCTTTAGGCTGCTCGTTATCGAAACCGCATTGCGAGCAAAAACGGTCCCCTTCCTTCAACTGAGAAAGGCAGCCCATGCACAGCCTCTCGACGTTTTGATAGTCCATGACAGTACCCCCACGCACGATGATTTCAATGGAAAAAATGTCTCCAAAATATATATGTTTGATTATACCATGCAATTGCGTTATCCCAAAGAAAAAGAAGGTAAAAAGTGCGATTTTTCACCTTCATTTTTGCGGTTTTTCTGTTTTCCGTCCGCGCCTATACGGCGGCTGCTTGCGTGCGGTAATTTTCCGCCTGCGCCATAAACAGCTTATAGTAGAGGCTGTCGGTTTTTTTCATGAGGTTGAAATGCGTATCAAAATCACGCACCGCGCCGTTTTCTATCACGAGCACGCGATCGCAGAACACGCTCGACGACATGCGGTGGGAAATATAGAGCGCCGTTTTGTCCCCCACAAGCGCGTTGAAATTCTCATAGATCTCCGCCTCCGCGAGCGGATCGAGCGCGCTCGTCGGCTCGTCGAGGATGATGAGCGACGCGTCCTTGTAGAGCGCCCGCGCGATGGCGACCTTCTGGTTTTGCCCGCCGGACATCTCGATGCCCTCGGGGTCATAGGATTTGCCGAAAAGTGAGCGTATGCCGTTTGGCAGGCTTTCGACCTTCTCCTTCAAGCCGACCTCGTCGAGAAGCTCCATGGCGCGCGCGGTGTCCGCCCCGGCCTCGCCGCAGGTAACGTTTTCCTCGATGGTGAAATCGAAAAGCCTGTAGTCCTGAAACACGGCGGCGATGCGGGTGCGATAGCTTTCGTTGTCGTAGGAGAAAATATCCCGGCCGTTTATGAGGATGCTCCCCGACGTAGGCTTATAGAGCCTGCAAAGGAGCTTTACAAGCGTGGTCTTGCCCGCGCCGTTCAAACCCACCACGGAGATCTTTTCGCCCCGACCGATCTTGAACGATATCCCGCCGAGCACGAGCGTTTCGGAGCCCGGGTAGCGGAAGCTTACGTCCCTGAACTCGATGGAGCCGACCGTTTCGGGGAAGGGGTCTCCCTTTTGCCCGCTCTCATCCGGCAATGCCATGAGCTCCATGAACGGCTCGAGGTAGGTGAGGTTCTGCCAAAGCCTTACAAACTGCCCGCCCGTCTGCGTGACGGCGGCGGTGAAGGAAATGGCGGCGGAAATATACATGGTGAAAGAACCCAAAGATATCTGCGGTCCGAACGCATTTGAAAACGCGCGAAGGCCCGTGTAGCCGTACACGATCGCGGCCTGCAGATCGTTGATGACGCCATAGAGCCCCTGAATGCCGCCGAGCTTGCGCCAGAATGTAGAAAACCATGCGTTGATGGTATCGTTTTCCTTCTCCACGCTATGAACCATCATTTCGCTCATATCGTAAAGCCTTACATCCTTTTGAAGCTTCTCGTCGAAGCCAAGGCCGAAATAGTAGCCGTACCTGCGGTTGACGGGAATGAGCTCCTGAAAGAACTTCGTCTGATATTTGGAAAACGAGGCGTTGACGAGGAGCGTCAACACGATGGTGATTACGAGGAACATTACGAGAAGCGGGCTGAATGTGAGAAGCACCGCGAGGAGCCCCGCCACCGTAAACACATTTTTAACGGTGTTCGCAGCCGTATCGACAAGCGTGGGCAGAACGCCCTGGTTGACGAGCACGAACGCGGCGCGCTCTTTCAAATCGAGGTAATACGGGGTTTCGAGATGCGAAAACGCCACATTCATGATCTTCTTGCCGAGCGCTTCCTGCATTTTATCGTTTACAAGCTCGTTTTTCACGCTCATGAAGCGCTTCAAGATGTTGTTGAGAAAAGCGAAGAACACGTTTGCGCCCACGATGAGCCCGCCCCAAAGAAGGAGCATGGAGATGTCCTTTGCGCCCATCAGCTCATCCACGAGGTATTTGGGAAGCAGTACGTTTGAGAGCATCTGCAAAAAGCCGACGGCGGTGTTGAGCGCCACAAGGAAGATGTACGACGGCGACACCTGCCACGAAAGCCGGAAAAACGCGGCAAGTTTTTTAAAATTCTTACGCATGGACCGCCTCCCCGTTTTCTATATTGTAGTACTTGCCCTGCACGGTGAACATCTCGTAATATGCGCCTCGCTTTTGCATGAGCGCCTCGTGCGTTCCGTATTCCTTCAATCCGTCGCCGTCGAAGAATGCGATGTTGTCGCAGAACTTGGTGCTTGCAAGCCTGTGCGAAATGAAGATGGCCGTTTTCCCCTTGATAAGGTCGTTGAAGCTTTCGTAGATGGCGGCCTCGGCAAGCGCGTCGAGCGCGGCGGTAGGCTCATCCATCACCACCATGTTTGCGTCCTTGTAGAGCGCGCGGGCGATAGAGAGCTTTTGCGCCTCGCCGCCCGAAAGCTCCGTACCGCCCTCGTCGATGATCTTTAAGAGCATCTGGTCGAGGCCTTTCTCGTAGCCCTCCGCTTTCTCAAGAAGCCCCGCGCGTTTGAGCGCATCGGTAACGCGTTCATCATCCGCGCCGTGCTGCGTGCACACTACGTTTTCCCGTATGGTATAGGCAAGGGTGTTCACATCCTGAAACACGGCGGAAAACATGGAAAAGAGCTCCACGCGGGCATAGCCCGTGGTCGGTATGCCGTTTAAGAGGATTTCGCCTTCGGTCGGGTCGAAAAGGCCCGTGAGAAGCTTCACAAGCGTGCTCTTCCCCGCGCCGTTCACGCCTACCACGGCGAGCTTTTCGCCCTTTTCAATGGAGAGATCGAGGTTTTTAAAAATATAGCGCTCCGTGTTGGGATACTTGAAGCTCATGTTTTTGAATTCCACGCGGAGCGTATCGCCTTTTACGGCCTTTTTTGTACCGCTTCGCGGGTTCAGGTCCGTCTCCATGAAGCGGAAATAATCATCTACGTACTGGCCCTCGCTGTAGAGGCTCGCCACGTTTTCGGCAAAGGTCTTCATAAGTATGCCAAGCGACGCCACAGCCGAAAGATACATGGTAAAATCCGCGATGCTCATGCCGTTCACGGCTTTATAGATGAGTATCCCGTAGGTGAGCGCATTGCTCAAAAGAAGCGCAAAGAGCCCAACGAAGCCAAGGCCGTACTCGCGGTTTGCGATTCTTTGCATGAGTACCCTGTACGCCTCGATCTCGCGGTCGTAATTCGAGAGGATACGGCCTTTGAGATCGTAGAGGCGTATATCCTTGCCCGCGGCGAAGTCGTAAGAGGTCCTTTGGTAATAGCTTTTTTTGCGGCTCGCGTGCGAGATCGTTTCGCGTAGATTGTAGCGGTACGCGTGCGTGCGGCTGGATACCCATACAGTCGCCGCGATGTTGAGGATGAGACCCAAAAGCACCCAGGCATCCAAAAGCCCGATGAACACCGAAAGCGCCAAAATGGAAAAAAGCACCGAGGGAGCCTCGAAGAGCATATGGTACATTTGCTCTACGCCGCGGTTGTTGCTGCTCGTCGCCTCCAGCGTTTTGTCGTTTCTCTCAAAAAACGTGGCGTCCTCCGCGTTGCAGTAATCCGCAGTCAGTATTTTTTTATAGACGTTGCGCAGAAAATGCATGCGCAGTTTCGTCATGCGCGGATAGCCATGCCCGTAGGAGACGTTTTTCAAATAGTTGAAAAGCCCCGAGGCCAAGAAATAGCCGAGCGCTATGAGAAGGATCGTTTGCACGGCGTTTTCTCCGCCGTCCGTGAGCGCGCCGAGCACAAACTTCGGCAGCGCCACCGCAAAGAACGGATACACGCCCGCCGTAAGCGTGTAGACCGCAAACAGCGCGAAAACGACCTTGTCCTGCTCCGCCGCGATCTTCAAAAGGCGGCGGATGACTTTGAAGATCGGATACCTCTTTTCCCTTTTCTCCCCTTGCTCCATGCATAGACCTCTCCGAATTTATTTGCGGGCCTTATTTTTTTCCGTCCAGTACTTATAAAAGCGCGGACCGCCCTCATACCCTTCCGGCACGCGGGTTTTCCATGTTTCGTAAAACGCGCGCTCCTCTTCTACGGCTTGGGCCTGCAGCGCGCGAAACGCCGCGTCATCGGCATGTTGGTGGGCCTTCGTAAACCACGCGTCTTCAAGCGCGTCGCGTTCCGTGTAGAATTCTTTTGGCAGCCGCCTGCCTATGACCGCGCGGTGAAAGTCCTCGCGTTCCTCCCAATAACGACGCGCTTCGGGGTCGTTCGGTTCGCTCACGGGCGGCGCGACGGCAAGGGCGCACGGCTTAAAAAGCGATATGCAGGGCGTAGAACTGCCCGTCGCCCATATGTGCGGCAAAGGACCCTTAAGCTCCACGATCATGCTCGCGGTGGTGTGGTCTCCCACGAGGCCGCCCGCGTGCATGCAGGCGCTTTTCACGCTTCCCCTCGCAAGGGGATTATCGATTCCCTTTTCATGCGTACGAAGCGCTTTTATCGCGTCCTTCGGCGTTCGTATTTCTTTAAGGCACGCTTCCGTTTGAAATTTCCTGTTTTTGGAACCGGAAAAATGCGTGTAAACGGGCTCGGAATAGGCTTTTTTAAAGTCGGTGCGCGCTCCGCCAAAATACGCGTCCGCGTCCGAGCCGAGGGAAAGGCGGTTGGAAATGCTCGCGCGATCATAGGCTTTATACGCCCATTTTTTGCCCGCTGTTTCCAGCACATACAAGGCTGTTTTATCTAAAATGAGGAAGCTGTTGTCATAGAAAAAGTCGTGGTCATAACCGCAGTTGCCGCCCTGACCGTAGCGCGCTAGGTTTTCGAGGATGACCTCGAGCGCTTCCTTCGCGCTTCCCCCGCGCTCCAGCGCGAGTCTTAATAGGTCCATGCCGGTGAGACCCGCTTTAGAGTACGGTCCCTTCGTGAACACCGCCTCGTTGCCGATGCACACGCCGCAGTCGTTCACGCCCATCTCGCCGCCCCAAAGCCAGACCGGACGCGACAGCAGATGTCCGTGCGTTTCCTTAGCCTGCTCTATTTCGACATAGGTGGCCCTCACGGTTTTTTCCGTATGCGTTTTCGGCATATGCCATTCCAAAACCTGCGGCTCGTTGGGACTGCGGTCGCTGTTTTTCGCAAAGATCGCGCCGCCAGATTGCAGTACGCCAAGGGTGTCGCACATAAAAATGCCCTCCCGCAAAAAAGTAAGGCAAGCTTATTTTCTGCTTCTATAAATTATCAGATGCTGTAATCGTAGCCGCGCTCGATCTGTGCGTCGATAAGGTCCTTTAAGCTCACACCGTCCATATAACCGTTTACGGCGCGGTCGAAACCCTCCCAAAAGCTCGCGGCCGCGCACGCCGCGCCACTTTGGCATGGCATTTCTTTTTCGGCGGCAGGGGCAAGCCCACCCCCCGCGGCGCGGAGCACGTCGCCCGCGGTGCATGTCCGCGGCGGCTTCGCCATGAGGTAGCCGCCCTGCGCCCCGCGCACGCTTTTTAAAAGCCCCGCCTTCACAAGCTGCGCGGCAACCTGCTCGAGATATTTCACGGAAATCTCCTGCCGCGCGGAAACGTCGCGCAGCGAAACGCATACGCCCTCGGGCAGCGCGGCGATATCGAGCATCATGCGGAGCGCATAGCGCCCCTTCGCGGTGACTAGCATAGCGTTCCTCCCGAAAATTAAAATATTTCCGCTGCGCCGCACGGAAGCTCCTTCACGCGCCGCGCGTATTTCAGGCTGTTTGCGGCTTCAGCGGCATCATAGGCATAGGAAAGCGCTGCCCCCACCTTTTTCGCGTATTCCGCAAACAGTTCATACGCGGCAAAAAGCGCGCCCCACGCGTTTTCAATACCGTCGGCGCAAAACACCCGCGTCAATCGGTTCCATGCCTCCTCCGGCAGGTATTCGTTCAAAAGCTTATCCGCCTTGCCCATGCTCATACAAAAGCCCGTCTGGATGCCCGCGTACCATGCGAGCATCTTTTTGAGCTGCTTCAAAACATAGTGGAACAGCATTTCATTTGCATACAGAAGCTCGTTTCGCCAAAGCCCCTTGGCGCAGTAGGGCGCGACCCAGAAAAACTCGTTGCAGCAGGCGCGGTATTCCGCCTCGGAGGGCTTTTTTACCCAAAACGTCTCGTCGGTCGGCGCTTCGATCGGTTTTAAGATCCCGTCCTTATCGAGAAGCGGGACCGTCAAGCCGTCGGTTCCGTATTCCTTTTTCATCCATTCGACGCTGATAAGCGTCAGATCGATGCGGTTGCCGTCCGTAAACTGCATGAGATAGGCATAATGCGCGTCAAAATCCATATCCGCGCCCAAAAGCGCGTCGAGCTTATCGGGCTCTTGCATCACGAGGATGTCGCCGAACACGCGAATCCAGTTTCCGTCGCGCAAAAAAGAGGCGGTTTCCGTTACGGCATACACCACGTCGTAATCTTGAAAAATATCCGGCTTAACATTTGGGTTGGCGCGCGAGCCGTTCAGATACGCCGCGCGCACGCGCGCGTCGCGGTTTGCGACACCCAAAATGAGCTCGAGCATTTCCTTTTCGCTTCGCATACGCTATACGTTAAATCGGAACAAAACGATATCCCCGTCCTGCATCACGTACTCTTTGCCCTCGGAGCGGACGAGGCCTTTTTCCTTGCATGCCTGCATGGATTTATGCTCCATGAGCGTATCGTAATGAACGATTTCCGCGCGGATGAAGCCGCGCTCGAAATCGCTGTGTATCTTGCCGGCGGCCTGCGGCGCTTTCGCGCCCTTTTCCACCGTCCAGGCGCGCACTTCCTTGGGGCCGGCGGTCAAAAAGCTTATGAGCCCGAGGAGTTTATAGCATTCCTTCACAAGCTTATCGAGCCCGCTCTCGCCTATGCCCAAAGCCTCGAGAAACATCGCCTTTTCCTCGCTCGTAAGGCTCGCCATTTCCTCCTCCACCTTGGCGCAGATGGTGAGCGCGCCCGCATGCTCCTGTTTTGCGGCCTCGTAGAGCGCGTGCACGGCCGGAAGTTCCTTGCCGATATCGCTTTCCGCAATATTCGCCACGTAGATGACGGGCTTATCCGTAAGCAGAAAGAGCGTTTTAATAAACTCGCGCTCCTCCGCAGACTGATCCATGCTGCGCACGGGCTTGCCGCTTTCGAGATGCGATTTAATGCGGTTTAAAACTTCAAGCTCCGCGGCGTATTTTTTATCGCCCGACTTGCTGTTTTTCTGCGCGCGGTCGATGCGCTTCTCGAGCGTTTCGAGATCCGCGAAAATGAGTTCGAAATTGATGGTCTCCATATCCCTCGCGGGGTTTACGGAACCGTCCACATGCACGATGTTATCGTCTTCAAAGCAGCGCACCACATGTACGATGGAATCCACCTCGCGGATGTGCGAAAGGAATTTATTGCCGAGGCCCTCTCCCTTGTACGCGCCGCGCACGAGGCCCGCGATATCCACAAACTCGATGGAGGTCGGCGTGATCTTTTCGGGATCGTACATCTTCGCGAGTACCCTAAGCCTCTCGTCCGGCACCGCCACGATGCCCACGTTGGGCTCGATGGTGCAAAACGGGTAGTTGGCGGCCTGTGCCCCCGCCTGCGTGATCGCGTTAAAAAGAGTGCTCTTGCCCACGTTGGGAAGGCCCACGACGCCTAATTTCATAAAAGCATACGCTCCCGGATTTACAGCTTGGATTCGGCCCGCATCTCAAGAGATTTCCAGCCTTGTTTTATTATAGGTTGGCCCCGTGCCCTTGTCAAATCGTGCCGATGCGAGTATACTTGATAATACCTTTCGACATGAACCTATTTGCTTTTCGCATACGGCAGCACCGCGATTGCGGCGTCTTTTGAGCAAAGCACGGCGGAGGGTTTTGTTTTATGCAGAGTAAAGCGGCGGAAGCAATTCATACTTACGGACTTATCGGACGCGGCCAAACGGTGGTGTGCGGCGTGAGCGGCGGTGCGGATTCCGTGGCGCTTTTGTACGCGCTTCTTTCGCTTGCCCCGCAGATGGAATTCAAGGTTTGCGCCGCGCATTTAAACCACGGCATACGCGGCCAAGGCGCCGAGCACGACGAACAGTTCGTGCGCGACCTTTGCGAGTTTTACGGCGTGCCGCTCTACTGCGAACGCCTCAACATCCCCGCGCTCGCCAAAAAGCAAAAGCTCACGCTCGAACAGGCCGGCCGCGAAGAGCGCTATGCTTTTTTGGAGCGTGCGCGTACAAATTTCAACGCCGATCTGATCGCCGTCGCGCACCATATGGACGACCAGGCCGAAAGCGTGCTCCTGCACATGACGCGCGGAAGCGGATTATCGGGCCTCACGGGCATGCAGCCCAAGCGCGGCAGGATCATTCGCCCGCTTTTGTTCGTCCGCCGCGAAGAGATCGAAGACTACCTTTCCCGCGAGGGCCTGGCCTACTGCATCGACGAGACCAACCTCGAGCCGGAGGGCACGCGAAACCGCATACGCCTCGACATCCTTCCCTATATCGAAAGGCATATCAACCCCGCCATCGTGCCCACGCTTTGTTCCATGGCGGAGCTCCTTTTAAGGGATGAGCAATATCTTTTGGCCCAAGCGGAACAAGAGCTCAAGGAATGCAGGCGCGACGGCGGTTATGACAGGCGCGCGCTAGCTAAGCTCCCCCTTCCCATCCTCACCCGCGCGATACGCATCGCCCTGAAGGACGCCGGAGCGGAGGCGGATATCGAGCGCGTACATGTGGAAAAGGTGATCGCCTTTTTGAAGGCGCGCACGGGCGCGCGGCTCCACCTTCCTTTTGTGGAAGCGTGGACAAGCTACGACCTTATCCAGTTCGGCGTTACGGAGGAGCTGCCGGAATTTTCCGCGAAGCTCAACGTTCCCGGCGAGACCGTGACGCCCCTCGGCACCTTCGTTTCGGAGATTGTGGACGGCGGCGGCTTTTTGAAGGACGCTTCCGTCGCCTGCATGGACTTAAATAAGCTCGACCCCGTCGCCCTCACCGTGCGCACCCGGAAGGACGGCGACCGCTTCTACCCCGTCAACTCGCCCGGCAGGCGCAAGCTCAAGCAGTATTTTATCGATAAAAAAGTCCCGCGCGACAAGCGCAACCTGCCGCTCATCTGCTCCGACGAGGTGCTGTTCGTGCCCGGACACGCGATATCGGAAACCGTGAAGGTGGACGAAAGCACCAAAAAGACGTTGCGCATAAAGTTCCTCGATATAAAAATTTACGGCAAAACCGGAGGTAGTAATGGCTGAAAAGACCAACATGAACAACGACATCAAGTACACGCTTTTAAGCGAGGAACAGTTGAGGACGCGCATCGCGGAGCTCGGGAAGCAGCTGAGTGAAGATTACGAGGGCAAAAACGTGATCCTCATCTGCATCCTCAAGGGCGCGGTGCATTTCTTCTCCGACCTGAGCCGCCAGATGACCTGTCACCTCGAAATGGACTTCATGTCCATCTCGAGCTACGGCAACAGCTCCAAAACCTCCGGCATCGTGCGCATCTCCAAGGATATCGATACGAGCATCACCAACAGACATGTGCTGATCGTGGAAGATATTATGGACAGCGGACTTACCTTAAACCACCTGACCACGCTTTTGCGCTCCCGCGAGCCTGCCTCTTTAAAGATCGCGTGCCTCCTCGATAAGCCCGAGCGCCGCGAGTGCGATATCAGGCCCGACTACGTGGGCTTCGTGATCCCCAACGAGTTTGTCGTAGGCTACGGCCTCGACTGCGAGGACTATTACCGCAACCTCCCTTACATCGGGGTGATGAAGCCGGAGGTGTATAGCGGCTGACGCCGCTTCGCGGTCGCAGAAATGGCTGCGCCATTTCCGCGAGGGTCGCTGCGGCGGGTTTTCACGGTTTGCCTGAAATGCTGCGCATTTCCGTGCGGCAAACCGTGAGAGGAACGAAAACCTACGGTTTTCATCCGTTTTGGCGCGCAAGGCCGCAGGCCTTGGCCCGAAGGGCTCCGGCTTTGCCGGACGCGCGCATGTCGCCGAAACCGGAATAAAATAAGGGGCGTGGCCCCTTATTGATCCCCGGAGTTTCGGGGGCTCGGCCCTCGGCCCCCAGCGAAACGGCTTGGCCGTTTCGCAAGGGTGGGTGCGGGTATATTGTTTCTGTTGTAAGGCGGAATGCCTCATCCCCCCGTGTATACCGCAAAGGTAGCCCGCGTGTTTTTGCAGGGGATTGTATTACAAATGTAGGGCGGCATGATTTTCATGCCGCCGCGTTTTTTATCTTGGCTGGTGGAATGCCGCTTGCGCGGGACGCGTCCGCATTGTTCCGCTTTGGGCCAACTACACCAGACTTCCCCCGTGGAACCGGCATTCGTATACCTTCGTATCGAGGCAGAAGATCTCTTCAATTCCCTCGTACCACGAGAAATCGCCTTGCGTGCGGCAGGTGTAGGTGTAATCGCCGTTTTTATGGAGCGCGGGGCCGCGGCAGGGGAATGCTTCCGGAACGAGCAGCAGCGCCTCGCACAGAAATTTAACCGAAAAACGCTCCTCGAGTACGCGTCCTGCGTAATTCATGACCCAGACGGGAACGCCGTTTTCCCATACGGCTTCCTCCCCCGCGAAACGCTCGCCGCCGAGATAGGTATCTATATAGATAAATTCGCCGCGCTCATACAAAAAATCGTGCGAATTGGGGCGCGAGGGCGCGTTTTGCGGACCGCTCGCCGCATAGGTGCGCTTCTTTGCCTCGCACAAAAATTCCTTCAGACGCTCCGACGAGGACGAGCCGTTCTTACCGGCCTCTATATGGCACTCGTTTTCATCGTCCTTCAAAAGCCTGTCGAGCGTTATGCTTAGAAGGCTGCTCAGCGCCACGAGGTTATTTATATCCGGCAGCGCAACGCCGGTTTCCCACTTCGCCACCGCCTGCCGCGAGACGCCTAGCTTTTCCCCGAGCACCTCCTGCGAAAGGCCTTTTTGCTTTCTGAAATATTGCAGCTTTTCCTGAAAATCCATGCCGTTCACCTCAGAAACAGCATACCACGGCGATAAGGCGCATACCATGCCCTTGCTTTTTCTTTTTTGTATACCGCAGGTTGCGAAATAAAAACGCAGGCATACGCCCGTGCTTTTTATTGAAACCGCTACTTCCCTATGCTCTTTGCATAGTCTCCGAGCTGCCTGTCCGTGGTGGAGATATGCTTGATGAGCCAGTCTACCACGAGCTGGTTGGCATTGAGTACCACAAGGATGTTCCCGCCGGACTGCGCGTAGTCCGCCTTGAGCTTTTTGAGGTTCTCCAAAAACGCTGTGTGCTGCGCCTTCTGGTTTGCATACCCCGGGTAGTTGATGGAAAGCATGTACGTTTCCTCATCGTGGAAATGCTTTTTGGTGTAGTCGTCCAAAAAATCCAGCATCTCACCCACGAACTCGGCGGATTTGTGGTTCCTTCCGGCCTCGAAAAGCTGGTCGGCCTTGTCGAACCAGGTCATGTGCTGCTTGTCGATCGCGTCTACGCCGATCGCAAGCGAAGGATTCCATGGCATGAAAATTACCTCCTTCTATTTTTGGTTTAAGGTGAAAGCGCTATTTTCCCGCTTGTTTCGCGAATTCCCCTATTTTCTTGTCCTCCACGGAGATATGCTGCGTAAGCCAGTCGATGATGAATTTGTTCGCGTTTAAGATAAGGAGGATTTTTCCGCCGCTTCTTTCATACTCCCCCTTGAGCGCTGTGAAGTGGTCTATAAAGCCCTTGTGTTGCTGTTTTTGCTCCGCAAGCCCCGGGTAGCCGATCGCGGCCATATACGCTTCCTCATCCCTGAAGTGGGTCACCGTATATTCGCCCAGAAAACTTAAAAGCTCGCCGATGTACTCCTTCGATTTTCCGTTTTTTCCGGCCTCAAAAAGCGCTTCGGCTTTTTGAAACAGCGCCTCGTGCTGTTTGTCGATCTTCTCCACGCCGATTGATAGTATGGGATTCCAAGGCATAAGCGTTCCTCCTATAAAAAATATAAACGGTGTTTGCTTTTGGGTAAGGGAAATTAACCCCTTATCTTATTTATCGGCATTTCCCTGCGGTTTCCGTACCGGTTTTTATACAAAATTGATGTATACAGGTATTCTTCCTTTGCCTTCCTTGCAACCGCGCGTGCTTTGGTTTAAGATGAATCCGCAGACAGCTTTTCTTTCGCCGATCCCCAATATCAAGCAGTAAGAGGTGCAGCATGATAACCCTGAAGAACCACGGCGTTTATCTTGTAAACGGTGTCCCGCAGGAAAATTATAACCTTTCGCCCGACGAGGGCCGCGAGCGCACGATGGCCTATTCCATCCTCCGCGCGCACAACAAGTCGAACGATCCGAAAAAGCTCAAAATACGCTTCGACAGCCTCGCTTCCCACGATATTACCTACGTGGGCATCATCCAGACCGCGCGCGCGAGCGGCATGAAGGAATTCCCCATGCCCTACGCCATGACCAACTGCCACAACAGCCTTTGCGCGGTGGGCGGCACCATCAACGAGGACGATCACGTATTCGGCCTCTCCGCGGCCAAGCGTTACGGCGGCATCTACGTGCCCGCAAACCAAAGCGTTATCCATTCCTATGCGCGTGAGGCGCTCGCAAGGTGCGGCGCCATGATCTTAGGCTCCGACAGCCATACCCGCTACGGGGCACTCGGCACCATGGGCGTGGGCGAGGGCGGCCCCGAGCTCGCCAAGCAGCTTCTCAACAATACCTACGATATCAACGTTCCCGAGGTGGTGCTCGTTTACCTCACCGGCAAGCCCAGGCGCGGCGTAGGCCCGCATGACGTCGCCATCGCGCTCGTCAAGGCCACGTTCGAAAACGGCTTTGTCAACAACAAGGTCATGGAATTCGCGGGCCCCGGCGTACACAGCCTGCCCGTGGAATTCAGAAACGGCATCGACGTGATGACCACCGAAACCACCTGCTTAAGCTCCATCTGGGAGACCGACGAGAAAGTGGAGCGCTTCTATGAGATACACGCCCGCAAGGATGCGTACAAGAAACTCGCTCCCAAAGACGGCGCGTACTACGACGGTATGATCACCATAGAGCTCGACAAGGTCGAGCCGATGATAGCGCTCCCCTTCCACCCGAGCAACGCCTACACCATCCGCGAGTTCAAGGCAAACGCCAAGGAGATCCTCAAGAAGGTGGAAGAGGGCGCCGCAAAGCAGCTCGGCGGCAAAGCGAAGCTCGATCTCGTATCCAAGATCGACGAACAGGGCAACGTACACGCGGAGCAGGGCATCATCGCCGGCTGCGCGGGCGGACTGTTCGACAACATCGTGGAAGCCGCGGAAATTTTGGACGGCGGCGATATCGGCAACGGCTACTTCAGCCTTTCCGTTTACCCGACGAGCGTCCCCGTGAGCCTCGACCTCACCCGCGTGGGCGCTTCCCAGAAGCTCCTCAAGGCGGGCGCCATCATGAAACCCAGCTTCTGCGGTCCCTGCTTCGGCGCGGGCGACGTGCCCGCGAACCAGGGCCTTTCCATCCGCCACACCACCCGCAACTTCCCCAACCGCGAGGGCTCCAAGCCCGGCGACGGACAGGTTGCCGCCGTGGCGCTCATGGATGCGCGCTCCATCGCGGCCACCGCGAAAAACGGCGGCGTCATCACCGCCGCGACGGAGATTGATTATGATATTCCCGACGTCGAATACCATTTCGACGGCAGCATCTACGAAAAGCGCGTTTACAACGGCTACAAGAAGGCGGACCCCGCCGTGGAGCTGAAATTCGGCCCCAACATTGCCGACTGGCCCAAGATGTACCCGCTCACCGAAAACGTGCTCCTTCCCCTCGCCGCCGTCATCCGCGACGCGGTTACCACCACAGACGAGCTCATCCCCTCGGGCGAGACCTCGTCCTACCGTTCCAACCCCATTAAGCTCGCGCAGTTCACCCTTTCCCGCCGCGTGCCCGAATACGTAGGCCGCTCCAAGGAGATCGCTGAACTCGAGCAAGGCCGCCGCGACGGCAACGCCGCAAGGAATGTGCTCGATGCGCTCAGCTTCGTCGGCAACGCCCAAGAGCTTGTGAAATTTACGGGCATCGGCTCCTGCCTTTTCGCTATGAAACCCGGCGACGGCAGCGCCCGCGAACAGGCTGCCTCTAGCCAGCGTGTGCTCGGCGGCCTCGCCAACATCTGCTACGAGTACGCCACCAAGCGCTACCGCAGCAACTGCATCAACTGGGGCATCCTCCCCTTCACACTCGACGCCGGCACGCCGTTTGACTACGAACCGGGCGATATGGTATTCGTGCCCGGCATCCGCAAAGCCGTGCAGGATGGCATCGAAAACATCCCCGCCAAGGTCGTGACCAAAGCCGGCAAGGTAAGCGATATCATGCTCCACATCAAAGGCCTCACGCCCGACGAGCGCCAGATCCTGCTCGACGGCTGCCTGATGAACTACTATGCCGCACGGATGGGGAAGTAGGGGGACGTTACTTTTCTTGAAAGAGCGGAGCCGAGCGCTGAAAGTGGCAGAAGAAGCGAGGCGGAAGCCCAGTGAGCAAAGGAGTAACGCGACCCAAGGAGCGGAACGACTATTGCGAACTGCGGGCAAGAATCAAAAGAACTTTATAAAAATAGAGAGCCTATGCTTTTCGCGAAAAGGAGCCCAAATATCGGGCTCCTTTTGTGATGGTACGGATGTTGTAAAAGGCGGATAGCATCAACGTCCTCCATTTAAGCTATAGCTCGAAAGGGATTCTTCGCTTGCGCTCAGAATGACAGTAAAAACGAGAGCGCGCCCGAAAGCACTGTCATTCTGAGCCCGGCCCTCAGGCGGGAGACGCCTTCAGGCACTAGCCTGCGGGCGTCGCAGGCGAAGAATCTCCTGCATGGAGCCTATGCGCAACGGCACAGATAAAGCGCGCGCCACATCCGTACGGCAGCGTTTGTTGACAGCGGCGCGGCGGCGCAATATCATGTAGAATATGGATTTATGCGTATTTCCGGCAAAATACGCGAAAGATTAGGGGGGTCAGGTATGGGAACCGTCGGGATCGTATTGTTATACCTTTTGGGTGTTTTATTGCTCCTTCTTGCCGTCGCCGCCGTACGCGCGGCGCGCATCAAAGCCGCTCCTCCCGCCCCGCGGCCCGAGGAAGACGAAAACGCCGCGCTTGATTACGCGCGGCGCCTTGCCGAAATGATTAAGATCCCCACCCCTTCGGCAAAAGATTCATCGGACGAAGCGCTTGCGTCATTTCACGAGCTTCATAAAACCCTCGAAACGCTTTTTCCGCTCGTGCACGAAAAAATGGAGCGCGCGGAGCTTGACGGCAACCTTGTTTACCGTCTCAAAAGCGCACATCCCGAAAAGGACGGGGTGCTGTTGATGGGGCATCAGGACGTTGTGCCCGCCGCGGGGGAATGGAAACACCCGCCGTTTGCGGGTATCATCGAGGGCGGCGTGCTCTACGGGCGCGGCGCGCTCGACTGCAAATGCACCGTCTTTTCGGAATTTCAGGCCGTGGAGGAGCTTCTTAAGGAAGGTTATGAACCGCCCCGCGACCTTTATCTGACCACCGCCGTGGACGAGGAAACGCAAGGGAACGGAGCAAAGCGCATCGTACAGTACTTGCGGGAAAAGAACGTCCGTTTCGCGCTCGTGCTCGACGAGGGCGGCGCGGTGCTCGAGGAACCCATGGCAGGTGTGGACAGGCCCTACTCTATGATCGGTATCACCGAAAAGGGCTACGCGGATGTGCTTGTGACCGCCAAGGCTGCGGGCGGGCATTCGAGCATGCCGCCGCGCAACACGCCGCTCGTACGGCTCGGCCGCTTTATGGCGGAGGTTGAGCGCCGTTTCCCCTTCCGCCGCGAAATGAGCCGCGAGGTGCACGCCATGCTCGAAGCGGTCGCGCCCTCCATGCATTTCCCCATGCGCTTTTTGCTCGGCAACCTATGGCTCTTCAAGCCCCTCGCGCTCGCATTTATGCCCGCCGTTTCCTCCGCCGCAGGGGCTTTGCTTTCCACAACCTGCGCGTTCACCATGGCGAAGGGCTCCGATGCGCCCAATGTTTTGCCTTCGAAGGCCACGGTTCTTATGAACCTCCGCTTGTCGCACCACCAGAATTTGGAGGCTTCTCTCAAGGCGCTTGAAAAAATCGCCCAAAAGCACGGCTTGACGCTCGAGGTCCAATCCGAGCACGACGCCTCCGCGCTCGTGGATATTGAGGGAAAGATGTACAAGTATATTGAGAATTGTGCGCGGGAAGATTTTCCCGACGCGGGTGCGGCGCCCTTTGTGATGACGGGCGGCACCGACGCGCGCAACTACGAGGTCCTATCCGAAAACTGTATCCGCTTTTCCCCCATCCGCATGACGCAGCAGCAGTTTTCCTCCGTACACGCGGCAAACGAAAACATCCACGCTTCCGCGCTTTACGCCGCGGTGCGCTGCTACAAACATATTTTGAAGGACATCGAAAAAGCGCTCGACTGACGGAGACGGAGATTTTATGGAAACTTTCCTCGATCTGCGCGGCGTGAAGCTCGGCCAAGGGCTTCCGAAGGTCATCGTTCCCGCGGCGGCTCCAACGCTTTTGGGCGTGCTCGAAGCGGCGCGTACGGCGGTTGAAAGCGGCGCGGATATCGTGGAATGGCGCGCGGACTTTTTTTTAGGCGTCAACGACCCCGGCGCCCTAAACGCCGCGCTTTTTGCGTTGCGCGAGGCGCTTAAAAAAACGCCTCTCCTTTTTACGCTCAGAAGCTTAGAGCAGGGCGGCCGGTTCGAATGCGGCTTGGAGAAAGGAACCCAAATACTCCTTGCTGCCGCAAAAAGCGGCTGCGCAGACCTCATCGACGTGGAATACAGTTCTTCTCCTACGCAAACCCAAATGCTCATAGCAAAAATACGCGCTTTGGGCTGCGAAACGTTGTGCTCCCGCCACGTGCCGGATTTTTTACCGCCGCGCGAGGAGCTTTATGCGCTTTTATGCGACATGAAGGCTACAGGCGCGCGCGCCGTAAAGCTCGCCGCGGGGAACTTGAAAGAGCTTTTTGCGGCTTGTGCGCGCTTTCAAAAAGAATTCCCCGAAACCGTACTCATTGCGATGGCGCCCGGCGAAAATGGTGTTTTAAGCCGCCTCATCGGTTCGGCTTTCGGCTCCGCAGCCGCGTTTGCATCCGCACAAATGAAAACCGACCCGGGCCAGTTGAGCGCCCCAAGCACGAAAACGACGATCGGGCTTTTTCATAGGACCTATTTTGAAGCGCAGGCGGCGGGCCTTTCCGCGCTTTTGTCCGATACCGCGCTTTTCGCGTTTTTAGGCGCGCCGCTCACGCAGGCACTCTCGCCGCGCATGCTGAACAAACTGTTTATAAAAAAAGGGCTGCCTTACTTCTATTTCCCCATAGAAACGCGGAAGGAAGAGCTCGATACGGTCATAAAGGGACTTCGTGCGGCAAGCATAAAGGGCTTTGCCGTCACCAAGCCGTACAAGACCGACATCGTAAAGTATTTGGATGAGCTTGACGCCTCCGTTTCGCGCTCCGGCACGTGCAATACCGCGGCAGACCGAAACGGGAAATGGCACGGGTTCAATACCGACGGCGTCGCGGGCGTAGAAGCATTATGCCGAGAAGGCGGTGTAACGGTAGAGGGCGAAACGTTTTTGTGCATCGGCGCGGGCGGGACCGCACGGGCTATGTGTTTTGAACTTGCGCAGCAAAAAGCAAAGCGCGTCTATATTTCCTCCCGCTCCAGAAGCTCCTTTGTGCTTGCGGAAGAATTCAACAAAAGCTTCCCCGGCGTGTTTTTTGCCCTGCCGGCAAGCGACGAAAATTATCTTGCCACGGCGCCGCACTGCGGCGTGATATTGAACCTTTCGGGCCGCGGCATGTGGCCGAACGTCAACGATACGCCCTTCCCAGAAGACGCGTTTCTCCCTTCGCACGTATGCTTTGACGCGGTTTATGACCCTTCGCCGACGCGCTTTTTAAGTACGGCGCAAAAACGCGGCTGCCGCATTGTCAACGGTCTTACCATGCTGAAGCGCACGGTAGAAATGCAGCTCGCCATCTGGACGGAAAATTAGCGGAGGCCCTATGGAACGGTCAAGCGGTATACTTCTTCATATTTCCTCGCTAGCCTCGCCCTACGGCATAGGTACGCTGGGCAAGGAAGCGCGCACCTTTGCGGACTTTTTGAAGGCTGCCGGGCAGACCTATTGGCAGATGCTCCCCGTTGGTCAAACGGGTTACGGTGATTCGCCTTACCAGCCTTTTTCCACGTTTGCGGGCAACCCCTACTTCATCGATCTCGACGAACTGAAAAATGACGGGCTTTTGACAAGTGACGAGCTCGGCACCGTCCTTTGGGGCGAAAACGCGCGCGCGGTGGATTACGGGCGCATATACGAGTACCGTTTTGCGATTTTGAAGAGGGCGTTTGACCGCGCGCGAACGCGCGACTTTTCGGAGGCTGAGGGATTCTTTGAAGAAAACGCCGATTGGCTAGATGATTACGCGCTTTTTATGGCGGTGAAGGCGCATTTTGACATGCGCTCGTGGTACACGTGGGATGACGACATCCGCCTGCGCAAGCCCTGTGCCATAAAACGTTACCGCTCGCTCTTAAGCGAGGAGATACGGTTTTATTCCTACCTGCAATACCTGTTTTTCAAGCAATGGAAGGCGTTCCGCACGTATGTGAACGGAATCGGCATAAAGCTCATCGGCGATCTGCCCATTTACGTTTCGCCCGATTCCGCGGACGTCTGGGCCGACCCCTCCTGCTTCCGGCTTGACAAAAACGCGTTCCCCACTTTCGTTGCGGGCGTGCCGCCAGACTATTTTTCCTCTACGGGGCAGCTTTGGGGCAACCCGCTCTACGCGTGGGATCACCACAAAAAAACCGGCTACGCGTGGTGGGTGAAGCGCTTCGCCGCCGCGGCGGAGCTTTTTGACACGCTGCGTATCGACCATTTCCGCGGCTTTGAAAGTTACTGGAGCGTGCCCTACGGGGATGTGACCGCCGAGCGAGGTACATGGGAAAAGGGCCCGGGACTCGAGCTGATCGACGCCGTTAAGCTGTGTTTCCCCCGTCTTTCCATCATCGCGGAGGACTTGGGCGTCATGACAGACGCCGTGCGCGAGCTCCTTCGAGCTTCCGGCTTTCCCGGCATGAAGGTGCTGCAGTTCGCCTTCGACACAGGCGAAGAAAACGACTATTTGCCGCACACCTATACGCGCAACTGCGTTTGCTACACCGGCACGCACGATAACGACACCCTTGCGGGCTGGCTATACGGCGCAAGCGAGCATGACCGCGCGTTTATGAAGGAATATCTCGGTCTAAACGGCGAAGAGGGTTTAGCGCACGGCGTGATGCGCGGCGGGCTTTCCTCCGTGGCGGCGCTTTTTATCGCACCCATGCAGGATCATCTCGGCCTCGGATCGGACTGCCGCATGAACCGCCCGTCCACGCTTGGCGGCAACTGGGCGTGGCGGCTTTACCCCCATGAATGCACCGGCGCGCTCGCCGCGTCGATCCGTCGTTCAACAGCAATGTACGGCCGTATTCCGCCGAAAATGAAATAAAATGATACCGGAGGTATTTCCCGGGAAAACATTTTAGCAGCTGTAAGGGCTGCCGCACCGAAGAAAGTGCGGCAATCCTTTTTATTTTCGCGAAGACGGCATAGCGGCCTTATGAAAGCATCTTGTTCTACGATTGCCGACAGTATCATATACCAAAGCAAATTCAACAAGCAGAGGTCCCGACTATGAAAAAAGCATTTGCTATAATTCTCAAAATAGTGGCCGCCTTAGCAATAATCGGGATACTGACAGCGCTATACAGACAGCAAATATATGAAGCTAAACTCCGTGACGGACTGATACTTACGGTTTTTCGCGATGAGCTGCAGCAAGCTGCGGATTCTTATTATGATAGCCAGCCCGGCGTCACGGTAGCCAGCTATTTCGGGGAAGTTTTATCCCTCTCTCACGCATCGGACGGATACTATATAAAATTCCGCGTTTTCCCTTACATCGGAGCACATAACACAATTGGTATTGACGAAGTAACGTATTTCGTAAGTAATTCCGGAAATATAACCATAAAAGAATATTTGCACATGAAAGATTACGATTGATCAGGATCTCGAGCTGCTTTCGGTCATGCCGACGGGAATATCCTTTCTGGTTGCCCGGCAATCGGCAAGGGCAAGCCCTTGCCCCTACAGATGCTCTTTATGTGGTGCTTTTTTTCCTTCACCGTTTTTTCACAAGCCCGCCACGGCGTTTTCAGACATTATTTAAAAAAGCGCCTTCTAACAGGCAGATCGAACTTGATTTACCGGTTGCAATCCCCCCTGCATTTTTATAATAATAAACATATGTGAAAACGTCGGCGCGACTAGTTTGCGCCGCTTTAAGGCGGGAAAAATGGCATTCATTCAACTTAAGGACGTCGTCAAGCGTTACAATACCGGCGAAGTCACGGTAAATGCGGCGGACCGCATCAGTTTTGAAATCGAAAAAGGCGAACTCGCGGTGATCGTTGGCCCGAGCGGCGCGGGAAAAACCACCGTGCTCAATATACTGGGGGGCATGGATACCTCGGATTCGGGGCTCATACTTGTAGACGGCGAGGAGGTAAGCCGGTTTAACGCAAAGCGCCTTACCGCGTACAGGCGCAACGACATCGGTTTCGTATTCCAGTTTTACAATCTCATTCCGAATTTAACGGCGCTTGAAAACGTGGAGCTTGCCGCGCAAATCCGCAAAGACCCGCTCGATGCGCTCGAAACGCTCGACGAGGTAGGCCTTCACGAACGCGCGTACCACTTTCCCGCGCAGCTGTCGGGCGGTGAGCAGCAGCGCGTGGCCATCGCGCGCGCCTTGGCCAAAAATCCCAAGCTTTTGTTGTGCGACGAGCCGACCGGCGCGCTCGATTACGCTACTGGTAAAGTCATCCTCTCGCTTTTGCAGAAGGCTTGCCGCGAGCGCGGTGTTACGGTGGTCATCATCACCCACAACCAGGCGATTGCTCCCATGGCCGACCGCATGATCACCGTACGAAACGGCAAAGCCGAAAAATGCACGCTCAATCCCCGGCCCGTACCCGTGGAGCAGATAGAATGGTGAGCGAATACAAAACCGAAAAAACGAAAAAGCCTGCGCGCCGCGGGAGGCTCTTTGTACTGTTTTTGCGGCAGGTAAAAGCCTCGCTCGGGCGCTATCTTTCCATCGTAGTCATCACGATGCTCGGCATTTCCTTCTTCGCGGGGCTACGCTCCATCGGGGCCGATATGCGGCTTACGGCGCAAACCTATTTTTCAGACACGCGCTTTATGGATATCCGCATACTCTCCACGGGCGGCTTTACCGAGGATGATCTCGATACGGTCAAAAGCGTTAAGGGCGTTTTTGAAGCGCTGCCCGCTTATTCCGGCGAGGCGCTGGCGCTTCTTGACAACGAAACGCTCGCCGTGCGCTTTCACTCCCTCGCGCCCGACGGCGCAGAAACGATGAACCTGCCCACGCTTACCGAGGGGCGCATGCCGCAAAAAAGCGGCGAGTGCCTGATGGACCCGGCCTTTATGGCGAAAGCCGGCCTCCACGTGGGCGATGCGGTGCAGTTTGTCGCGGGCGGCGATACGGAGCTTGCAGACATGCTCCGCACCGACAGCTTCACCGTTGTGGGCGTTGCGCGTTCGCCCCTTTATATCTCCTTCGACCGCGGCGCAAGCACCGTTGGAAGCGGCGCAGCCGACGCGTACTGCTTTATCCCCTTTTTCGACTTCGCCTATTCCGCATACACGGAGCTGAACCTTGTATTGGAACGCGACGCTTCGCTCGACCGCTATTCCGACGCCTATGAGGCGTTCCTTTCCCCCATCGAGGACGCGCTTGAAACTGCCGGCGCCGGCCGCAGCGAGATACGCTATGCCGAGATCGTTTCAGACGGAGAGAAGGAGATCGCCGACGCTAAACAGGAGGTCGCCGACGCGGGGCGGGAGCTTTCTGACGCTCAGCAGGAGTTGTCGGACGCCCGAAAAAAGCTGGACGACGGCTGGATAGAATATCACGACGCCGAGGCGGCCTTCCATAAAGAGATCGCGGATGCCAAATCCAAGCTCAGAAAGGGCCGCAGGCAGTATGAGGACGGGCTTAAGGAGTATGAGACGGGCCTTCTTAAATACGAAAGCGCCGAGCAGGATGCAGCCGAGCAGCTTTGTGACGCCGCTCGGCAATTGAGCCAAGGCGACGCGCAGTATCAAAGCGGCCTTGCCGCATATGAGCAGGCGGCGCAATATCAAAACGCGCTCGCCGGTGCGCTCGCGGGCGGCGATACGGAGAGTACCCGCGCGGCGATAGGCAGCCTTGCGCCGGCCGCGGATGCGATCGACCCGCAGCTTGCATCAGCGCTCAACGCCTATGCGGGCGGATATATGGCCTATGACCAGGTGTCGCAGGTCGTAAACGGCTTTGGCGCTTCCCTGGCGCAAAATAAGCAGCAGCTCGATGCGGTAAAGCAGGAGCTCGACAGCGGTTCCGCACAACTGGGCGACGCACGGCGGGAGACGAACGCGCAGTTAAGCGACGCAAAGCAAAAGCTCGACGCAGCAAAGCAAGAGCTTGATGAAGCGAAGGAAACGCTTGTAAAAAACGAAAGAAAGCTTTTAAAGGCGGAGCGTGAAGGCCAGGCCGAGCTCGACGATGCCAGAAAAGAACTGACGGACGGCGAAAAAGAATACGCCGACGGCAATGCGGAATACCTTGAAAAAAGCGCGGAGGCTACGGTTGAGTTAAAGGACGCGCGGGCAGAAATCGCGGACGGCGAGCAGGCGCTTCGCGACCTAAAGGTGCCCGAATGGTATGTGCTCGATCAGGATGAAAACCTCGGCTTCAACAGCTTCGAGCAGGACACGGGGCGCATGGACGCATTAAGCCAGGTGGTGCCTGCGGTGTTCTTCCTTGTCGTAGCGCTGGTCGTTATGACTTCCATGACCCGGCTTGTGGACAGCGACCGCTCCCACATCGGCACGCTCAAATCGCTCGGCTATTCCAAGGCCGCGGTCGCCTCCAATTATTTACTCTACGCTTTGACCGCGTCTATTTTGGGCTGCGCTTTGGGGGTGCTTTGGGGACCGGTGCTGTTCCCTCGCATCGTGTTCAATGCCTATACGGCCATGTACACGCTGCCGGAGCTCAAGATACAATACGACGCCTCTCTCATGGCGCTTTCGGTGCTTGTCGCCGTTTTGAGCGCCGTTCTGCCCGCGTTTCTCGTATGCCTCAAGAGCCTTAAAAGCGCGCCCGCGGAGCTCATCCGCCCGCAGTCGCCAAAGCCCGGCAAGCGTATTTTGCTCGAGCGCATCGCGTTTTTATGGAAGCGCGTGAGCTTTAGCGAAAAGGTATCCTTAAGAAACCTGTTCCGATATAAAAAGCGCCTGTTAATGACCGTTTTCGGCGTGGCGGCATGCACGGCGCTGATGTTTACGGGCTTTGGGCTCAACGACGCCATCAAGCTCATCATCCCGAAGCAGTTTGAGGAGCTTCAGCTTTACGACATGAAGCTTACCCTGAACAAGGATATTTCCGACGAGGAATACGGCCTCCTTTACAAGACGCTTCAAGCCGAGCCGGATGCAGCGCTTAGCGCGCCGCTCACGCAAAAGAACATGGACGTGACGGAGAACGGCTCCATCGTGACCGCCGTGCTCACCGTCCCCCTGTCGCAGGAGGAATTTAACGGGGTCATACGTTTGCGCGAGCGCGAAAGCAAGGCGCCGCTCACAATCGGCGACGACGGCGTTATCGTTACCGAAAAGCTTGCGGACATCCTTTCCGTCGGCGTAGGGGATTCCTTTACGGCATCGGACGGCGACGGAAACCGGTTTTCCTTCACGGTGAGCGGCATCGCCGAAAACTATTTGGCGCACTACATCTACGTAAGCCCCGTGCTTTACGAAAGGGTATTCGGCGAGCCCGCGGAAGAAAACACGATACTTTTGAACCTCTCAAGCGCCGAAAATGTCACGGAGCTTTCCGAGCGGCTTTTGTCTTTGGACGGCGTTTCCGCCGTAACCTCCGCCAGCCTTGCGCGGAGCAACATGCAAAAGGTGATGGACGCTATGAACGCCATCATATTGGTGCTCATCTTCTCCGCGGCGGCGCTGGTATTCGTGGTTCTGTTCAGCCTCAACACCATCAATCTCGAGGAGCGCTCGCGCGAGCTCGCCACCTTAAAGGTGCTCGGCTTTTATGACAAGGAGCTCGCGGCCTACATCTACCGCGAAAACGTGTGGCTTACCTTGCTCGGCATCGGCGCGGGGCTTTTGATGGGCGTGGGTCTCGAGCGTTACGTGCTTTTTACCACCGAGGTGAACATGCTCATGTTCAGCCGCGACATTCTCCCGGAGACCTACCTTTTTTCCGCGGCGTTGACGTTCCTTTTCGCCATGCTCGTAAACCTTTTTATGCTGGGGCATTTCAAAAAGATCGACATGGTATCCTCGCTCAAGAGCGTGGAATAGGAGCTATTACATCTCCAGCCACGCCTGCACACCCGCCTGCCGCATAGCATCCTTGCGGTATATCCTGTAATACTTTACCGGAGGCAGCTCCGCATTTAAAACGGGTATTTCGATAATCTCGCCATTTTTGAGCTCTTCCTCCACAAGCCTTCTGGCAAGCAGCGTATACCATTTACTGCCCTTTAAAAAAGGAACGGCATATTTGGCGATATCCATTTCCAGTTGAAACCGCATCCCCGCCGGAAACAACCAGCTTTGCGTCGCGCCATACAGAAAGTTGGAGGATAAAAACGGCAGTTCCCGTATCTTTTCGTGCATGATACCATCACGATACTCTGCGTTTTTCGCATCGGTCGCCAAAATGACATCGTCCTCGTCGATCAGCTCGCAGATAAACGCCGGATGCTCCAGAGGGTAATGCGTGAATGCGATATCCACCGCCGAGCGCCGCACGTCCGTAAGCATGCGCGGGGTATGCGAAAACCGCACCATAACCGAGATATCTTTGCGCCGCTCTAAAAATTCGCGCAGTTTTTTACGAAGATAAACGTCGAAATAGGCATACGCCGTACCGAGCACCAGGTAGCCTGCGAACATATCCGTTCGCCCGAGCTGCCTTTTTGCTTTTTCCTCCGTATTTACGATCTGCTCCGCATACTCCACAAGCGACCGTCCCGCCGCCGTCAGCCGCACGCCCGAGCGACCACGCTCAAACAGGTTTTGCCCGAGCTCCGTTTCAAGCTCGTGTATTCTCTTACTCACCGTGGACTGCGCCACGATCATACTCTCCGCACAGCGCGAAAAACTTTTCGTCTCCGCAAGCGTTAAAAAGGTTTTTAAATACTCCGTATGCAATTCGCCAGCCTCTTTTCTATCGGAAATTGGAATAGAAGTGATTTATATTATTCTCTGTACAAATATATCATGCAATGCTATCCTCGTAAAGCGACCGAGCATACAAGGAGGCGCGCACATATGAAAATAAGGGCAAGAAACATCGATTTAACGCAGGGCGCGATAGTGAAAACGCTGCTGCTGTTTTTCCTGCCGATCTTTTTAGGCAGCCTCTTTCAGCAGTTGTATACTATGGCAGACGCGGTCGTGATCGGGCAATTTGCGGGAAAGCAGGGGCTTGCGGCCATCGATTCGGTCTACAACCTGATAAAGCTCCCCATCAACTTTTTCATGGGACTTTCCACGGGTGCGACCATACTCATTTCCCAATATTTCGGGAGAAGAAGCGAAGAAGAGCTGAATAGGGCCGTACATACGGCCGTAGCGTTCGCCCTTGCGGGCGGGCTTTTGCTCTCGGTCGCAGGCGTGGTCTTTGCGCCGCAATTTTTACGCCTTCTCAAAGTGCCGGAGGATATTTTTGCGACGGCGTTTTCCTATGTGCGCATCTACTTTGGCGGCCTTTCGGTATCCATGCTTTACAACGTCGGGGCGGGGATACTCCGCGCCGTGGGAGATTCCAAAACCCCGCTTTTCGTGCTGATAATTTCGAGCGTTGTCAACACGGCCACGGATCTTCTGTTTGTGGGCCTTTTCCGCTGGGGTGCAGGCGGCGCCGCACTCTCTACGGTGTTAGCGCAGCTTGTAAGCGCCGCGCTCGTAATCCGCGCGCTCATCAAAACGCCGCTTGGGTGCAGGCTTATCCCCTCGCATATAAAAATTCACGCGCCTATACTTAGATCCATCCTCAGAGTGGGGCTCCCCATCGGCTTACAGGCTTCGCTGTACCCTATCGCCAACATAATCATACAATCGAACATCAACCGTATGGGTACGGACAGCATCGCGGCATGGGCGCTGTGCGGCAAGCTCGACTTTTTCCTGTGGGTAGCCATCGATGCCCTCGCTGCTGCCGTTTCCACCTTTGCGGCGCAAAACTATGGCGCGACCCTTATCGCGCGCGTACGAAAGGGCCTCCGCGCGGGCCTTATTATGACTCTGCTCGTTGTATTCGTCCTAAGTGCGGCGCTCTATTTTTGGTCCGAACCTCTCGGGAAGCTTTTCATCAAGTCCGAGGACTACGGCATACTTCCCCTCGTGGGCAAGCTTATGCGCTTCCTTGCGCCGCTCTATTTCCTTTACGTATTCGGCGAGCTTTTAGCGGTCGGCATACGCGCCACGGGGGAGAGCTTCATGCCCATGCTTATCACGCTATTTGGTACTTGGGCATGCAGGATACTTTGGGTGCTGTTCGTGGTACCTCAGGATCGGAGCCTTTTTACTGTGGTCGCAAGCTATCCCGTATCGTGGCTTATTACCTCGACCTTGTTTGCAGTATATTACGCGTTTTTCCGGAGGAAAAAGCTGAGGACGGGATAGCGCAGATTCCATATAACAACATGCGGCCCCGGGAGCTTTCCGGGGCCGCATGTTTATGATTTGTCCTTCTCGTTATGCGTCGGCGTTTTGCGCTTTATCCTGCGCCTTCTTTTTCACGTATGCGATGATCGCCATCGCGGCGTACACCGCAAGGATGAGAAGCTGCCAGACGGAGAAATTATCCCAGATATCCATGCCCGTAAGCGGCTGAGTGAGGAAGAAGAGCACGATGCCACCGACCGCCGCAACGAGGGCGATCACCTTGGTGCCGATGCGCTTGAAGCCGTTCTCCTCGTCTTTCTTGGATTTCCTGAACATCAGGAGCGCCGCGCCGATCACAGTGAGGACCATGGCGATAAGGTTAACGAGCGTCATAGCGTCCGTGCCTTCGGGCTGCGCCTCAAGCGGCACCGCCTCATCGGGAATATCCGTAAGGCCGGCATCGGGTGAGGGGTTCATGGGCGTGCTCTCCTCGGGGATCACCGTGAGCGCCGGGGACGGGCTCGCGGTGGGCGCGGGCGTCTCGGTAGCCGCGGGCGTAACCACGGCTCTCGGCGCGACGGTCGGAGCCGGCGTCACAAGAATCGGTGTCGGCGTTACGCTCGCGGGAATGTAGATCAGCTGCCACTGCGCGGTGAGCACGAGATCCCCCGTGCTGCCCTGCATGATCTGAACGTCCTTGGCTGCCGCGTTTTCGCCGATCTTCCAGCCCAGGAAGACGTGGTTGGCGCGTGCCGCGTTGCCGATGCCGAACGTCTCCGTCTCGACCGTATAACTGTCCGGATAGTTCCCGCCGGAGAGTTTGCTGCCGCCCGCAAGGTTATAGGTGATCGTGTAATTCTCCATCTCCCACAGGCTTTCCACATCAAAACCTTCGGTGATGTTATCGAGGCTCATTTCAATCAAATTCCAGCCTGCAAACGCGTAGCCGAGGGTGGTGGGGGTCGTTTCCGGCACCACCGCGCTGCCAAGATACCTTATTTCCTGCGTATCAAACGGCGAACCGTCTTTGTTCAAAAAGTTCACGGTGCATGTATCGCGCTTATAATACACCTTGATCACGGTGCCGCCGCCGTCGGCAACGGGCTTAGGCGCTTCCTGATGGGAGTAGGTAAAGCCCGTGTAGGTATTGGGCTGTACCGGCGCCGTCATGCCGCCTGCGTAAACACCCGAAACGACCTCGCCCAGCTCTGCCGTGTAGTAAGGGCCCGTAACGTTTTGCAGGTAATGCTTCACGGTGTAGCAGGTGGTCTGCGTTTTCTTATACTCAAACGTGACAGTCACCAATTCCGTATCGGTAAACGTGACCGTCTGCTGATATACTGTCGGCAGATAACCCGCGTAAGGGGTGAAGTTCACCGTGATTACGCGGTTCGACGTAAGGGTGGGCACCGTAGGCTCCACATAGCCCGCCGGGGTTTCACCGTCAAACGTGGCCCGGACGATGTACTTGAACTGGCCCGTCGCCGTATAGCGGAATTCAATCACGTTATCCGCCGAAATGCCCGAGAGCGCTTCGATGGAAAGGGACGATTCCAGCACCCTGAAGCCCGCAAAGAACGGCGCAAACTCCGTGACCTTGGTCCCCGTGGTTCTGTTTTCAACGGTCTTCGTGCCCAAGAGCACTTTCGCATCGTCGTTCCAATAGTTCACGGTATAGGAGATATCGTTCTTCGCGGTCCAGCGTGCTTCAAGCGTAATGCTCCCGGTGACCGGTGCGGCGAAGTTGTACCGTGCGTTGTTCAAATACCAGCCTTCAAACTCCCAACCGGTGTAAACGGGGTCGGCGGGTTTTACCGCTTTGCCGTTGTACGCTACATCCTGCGAATCCACCGCGCTTCCACCGTTGGAAATGAAAGCGACCGTATAAGCCGACGCCTCAAAATGCGCGTAAAGCATGAGGTTGCTTGCGGGCATCTTGGCCGTGCCGAAATCGACAAGCGTGCCGCCGGCGGGAGATGTATACCAGCCGGCAAACCGGTAACCTGCGGGAGCGGTCGGGACGGCGGGCTGCACGAGAGATTGCTGATACTTCAGGGTTATATCGTTCCCCCACTTTACGCCGTTGCACCAGTATTGGAGGGTATAGCTGTTGCGGGCATAATAGAATTCGGCTTTTCCGTTATTGATTTTATACGTGCCTTTATTAGAACCGGATTTCACTAGATTATCGGTTTTGACCGTAAAGCCCGTAAAGGTTTTGGGCTGCCAATACCCTGTATCTACATCGGCAGTCACACTCTGCGTAATGGGAGAACCATACCCAGCGCCTTCGACATTCTCGAAGTAGTAGTATACGGTAACGGTTTTGGTCCAATTTGCCCACTCGGCGGTCAGGGTCTTTGTTTTTCCAGCTCCGTTGCTCGTCCCGGCTAAACCTTCATCCATCACATACTGGGTGGACGCATAGAGATCTCCGCCCCAGCCGATAAAATATTGGGTTACGTCTCTCGTTTCATAATGCCCGGTAAACGGCCACCAATCCCATTCCCAATACGTTTCCGTAAATGTCGCGCCGGTAGGCCATTTATCTACGATGGACTCTCCGTATTTGGCTGTGAAAGAAAACTGACTGCCGGTGTAACGGGCGCCGTTGAGCCACATAGTTACATCGCTGTCGTTCAAGTTAAAAATAAGGGTATAGGTGTTGCGGTCGTAATAAACGTTGAGAATGGTGCTGCCGTCGCCTTTAACAGCGACTTGGCCGACAGTCTTCTTTTGGTAGTAATTTTTGGTAGCATTGTTTGTGAAAATGCCCGTACCGGCCGGCATTTGGTTCGCGGGCGGCTCCGTAGCATAAGCTTCGGTAGTACCGTTCATGATTTTGCTGGCAACAAAGTCATACTCCTCGGAATTGGGACTTTCCAGCCAGTATATGACTGTGTAATCTGCCCTGCCGGCCTTCCAGACGGCATACAGCGTGGTATCGCCCGTCATGAGCGCGTCAGCGTCGTATGCCGCGCCATTTTCGCTCGCGGACCAGTACAGGAATTCGTACCCCGCGCGGATCGGAGTTGCGCTGCCGGCTGCGGAGCCGATCGTGGCTTCGTATTGTACGGAAACCGGTGCAAGGGGATTGCCCTCTCCGGTATCGAAGGTAAGCAAATAGCTGTTGCGCATGTAATGCACGCTGAATGCGTCGCCTTCGGCGTTTACCGTAAAGGAGGGCATGCTCGCGGGTCCCGAAAAGCCCGAGAAGGCTTCGCGCGGCGCGACGACGACCGTGCCGGTATGGGCGGTACCGGTCACGGTCTTTACCGCATCCGCGGGATAGGAACCGTCGATTTCCTCCAGGTAATAACAAATCGTATAATTGACTTCGGCGGTAAGCTCATAAACGACCGTATACTCGTCATCTGCGCCGACATTGTCAAAAGTCACGGTGCTGTCGGACGAATTCCGCAGCGTATATCCCGTGACGGAGGGCGAGTTCTCGCTCACGGACTCGCCGGGAAGCACGGTCGCCGCAAAAGTGGGCGCAAGCAATTTACCGTCCGCGTCTTTATAGTAGATGGTGACGGTATAGGATGCAAGCGACGTATATTGCGCGTAAAAGCTTGTGTTTCCCGTAATGGTGAAATCGCTGACCTTCTCGCCGCCCGTTTGCGCCGTATACCAGCCGTCAAATTGAACGCCGTCATGCGCCGGAGCAGCCGGTGCGGCGGCAGGGTTGTCTTTGAGGACCGTCTGCGTGCTCAGCGAGGTTGCGGGATCGTTGAACCCGTCGTAAAAGACGACTGTGAAGAAGTCATTGGGGTCGGGCGTAGGAGCGGGCTCCTCCGGATCTTCGCTGTTCAATAGGTCGGGATCCTCTCCGCCGCCTTCGCCGTCGGTATCAAGTATAAGGTCGGGGCTTTCTTGCAGCCCCTCCAACGTGATCTCTACGGGGTCCTGGTTCTCCCCCTCCGCCTGCGCGATCGCGTACAGCGGCTGCGTAAGCATAAGGATGGCAAGGAGCAGGCCCAATACCTTCTTCAACATTTGATTACCCTCACTTTCGTATTTCAAAAGCTTTTGTCATGCTTTAAATCGCGTTCCCGCGCGTGCGGGCGGCCGTTTTCGAAGCTACTTTACCATATACGCCGTAATATGCATTCAGCATAAACCATGCCGGTTACAGGGCAGTTACATTTTGGAAATTTATCTGTTTTTTTTATAACAGCAAAAAAACGGGGACCGCAACGCTTTAACGCTACGGCCCCCGCTTCTTAATACTATTTATATATGTTTTTTACAATTTATTCCGCGGCCAGCGCGAGGATGGCGTCAGCCATCATTTTGGTGTTGAACATAAGGTCCTCAATGCTGATAAACTCGTTGGGCATGTGCACCGGGCTTTCCACACCCGGGCGCTCGCAGCCGAAGGCCACGGCGTTTTCTATGGCGCGGGCATAGGTGCCTCCGCCGATCTTGAGCGGGGGCAGGTAAACGCCAGCACGCGCCTCGTATACCTTCAGAAGCTTTTGAACGAGCTCGCTTTCGGGGTCCACATAATGCCCGGCGGTATAGCTGAAGCTGTCGCGGACGAGACCTGCGCCGGCAAAGCCAACGTCAAGTTTTTCCAGGATATGCGCCTTGGGCAGGGTGATTGGCGCGCGTATATCGAGCGTAAGCTCGCGAATGCCCGTCTCATCCCAGTTCATGATGCCCACGTTGAGCGTGAGGGTACCGGAATCGTCAGCCGCCTCAAGGCCTATGCTCCTACCGTCGGTCTCAAGCTTGAAGAGCTCTTTCAATGCGTTTACGGTGACGGCGTCCTCCCCCTCGAGCGGGAGCTTTGTGAGCACATCGATAAGCGCCAGGAGCGCGTTTTTACCCTGCTCGGGCATGGAGGCGTGGGCGCTTAAGCCCTTGGCTACGATCTCGCAAGCGGTATCGCCCTTTTTCGTTACCTCAAAGAAGAACACGCTGCCCCATGTGTAGGCGTCCGTCACGGGCTGCACGCGCTCAATGCTCAACGGCACCGTGGCCACGGCGAGACCCGGAACCACATTGGGGCGGGTGCCCGCTTCTATTTTCAGTTTGGAAGCGAATTCTTTTTTGTAGGTACCACGGAAAATAGCCTTTTCGGAATTAACCAGAGGATATTCCGCGTCCGGCGAAAACGCCAGCTCGGGCATTTTCTCGTGCGCCGTATAGTGCGCCATGCACTGCCAGCCGCTTTCCTCGTCGCAGCCTAAAAGCACGCGCACTTTGCGCTTTAAGGGGATTTTGCACGTCCTTATCGCGGCGAGCGCATAAAGCACGGCGATGGCCGGGCCTTTATCGTCGAGGGTGCCGCGGCCGTACATTTTTCCGTTTTCGATCACCGCGCCGTAGGGCGGGTAGTTCCAGCCGATCCCCTCGGGCACCACATCGAGGTGGCACATCACGCCGAGGGTCTCCTTCCCTGCGCCATAATCGGCGTAGCCGATGTAGCCGTCCATATCCCTTATGGAAAAGCCGAGGCTCTTCGCCAGATCGAGCGTTTCCGTAAGGCACCTTTTCACCTCGGATCCAAACGGTGCTTTGGCTTCGGGAGCCGTTTCCACGCTTTTTGCCTGTACGCATTTCTGCAGCGACGCGACGATCTCGCTTTGGTGCTCGTCAATCCATTTATCTACGGCGGGATTCATGCGGATATCCTCCTTATTAAGGTAAAGGAAAACTTGTTTTCTCTATCATAAGGCAAAACGGAAAAATTTGCAATTTGAAACAGCTATTGCATTAGTTCAGCGAACCGAAGCCGCGGCCAAGAACCTCCTTGGTTTCGATGATGGAGAAAAGCGCGTGCTCGTCCACGGATTTCACGATGCGCTTGGCGGCAGCAAGCTGGGTGGTCTTGAGAATGATATACACGAGCTTGCGCGGCTGGCCGGTGTAGGCGCCCTCGGCGGGGATATAGGTGACGCCGCGGTGCAGCTCGGAAATGACCAGGGGGGCGATCTCCTCCCATTTATCGGAGATGATGAACACCGTCACAGTGCGGTTGAGCCCGGCCATGGCGCCGTTGAAGGCGGTGTTGGATACGAACATAGCGAGCATGGACATAAGGCCCAGCTCAAGCCCGCTCACGGCGGCAAGCACGCCCATGATGACGATGTTATATAAAATGGAAAACGTGCCCATGGGGATGGAATACTTGCGGCTGATAACGGCGGCTATCACGTCCATGCCGCCCATGGTGGCGTCGCGCTTCACGACGGGGGCGGCGGTGACGCCGATAATCGCCGCGCCGGCAAGCGCGCTGACGATGGGGTTTTCAATGCCGAAATTTATACCGCGCGTAAGCGCGAGCGCAACGGAAAAAAGCACCGTGGCGATAAGGCTGAAGAACACGAACTTGAAATTGAGCGAGCGCCAGCCGACGATGCAGACCGGGATGTTGAGCACGATGATGAGGATCCAGGAGGGAACGTTAAACAGATATTCAGCAAGCAGCGCAACGCCCGTAATGCCGCCCGAAAGGAATTGATGCGGCACGTAAAAACCGTTGATGGCGACCGCCTGCACCGCCGAGACGGCAGCGATCAGTAAAAGCGTGATGAGATTCTCTTTTAATTCAAAGCCTGTTTTTTTCTTTTCAACGGGCACGGAATTTCCTCCTTGCTTAAGCATATGGGAGCCTAAGCCCCTTATCCTTGGATATAATCATACCCGAAACGCAAAAAAGTGCAAGAGCGCGTATGTAAACAAAAACCGGGAGTGGCGGTTAAAGACAACAAAAGGGTTGCGGCGTTTTTAGCACGGCAACCCCCAAGTAATCCTTCGTTGTGCCTTATTCCGGTTTTTCTTCCGTAAGGCAGCTGTTCACGCCCACCACCTGCTCTACGGGCATGGTGAAGCAGATGCCGTTTACGGGGGAGCCAAGGCCGGCTTTTTCCCTGACGGCGTCGATCACCCTGTCGGCGGTTTCCTTATCGACGAGGCAAAGCACCATTTCCTTTTCGGTATCTACGGAAATGCCCAAGATGGATTTATGGACGGACCCGGAACCGCGCGCGTTTAAAATGGTTGCGCCGCGCGCGCCCGCAGTGCGGGCGATCTCGATGACCTGCTCGGCAAAACCCGCATTTATCACGATGAACAGCGCCCTGATATTTGTGCTCTTTTCCATTTTGCCTGTTCTCCTGTTTCTATATAGTATGCGGCTATCCTTCGGATAGCTTGGGGTTCGGGGACCGTTATACGCAGTTTGCAATAGTCGTATTGCTCTTTAGGTCGCAATACTTCTTTGCGACGCCCGCAGGCTAGTGACCGAAGGCGTCTCCTGCCCGAGGGCCTCACAGGGCTTCCGCTTCGCTTCATCCGCCACTGGCGGCGCTCAGCTCCGCCCTCCGGAGGCTCTAATCCACCGACGACGACATGTGCGGCGGCGGAAAGCCTTGCGCAGCAAGCTTTCCTTGCAGAAAGTGCCGGCCGCGAGGCACGGGCAGGTACTTTCTGTACCCTCGCGAAAGTGCCGTAGGGCACTTTCGTGGCATGCGTCAGCCTATAGACAGCCTATCCACGCGTATGGTATAGGCTATGCCGGTGTTCGGCTTGTCGAAATGGAATTTATTGACGAGCATTTTAAACACAGCCTCGGTTTTTTCGCTCGGCATTAAGCAGGTGATGAGCACCTTATGCTCCTCCGGCACAAGCCCCAGCATATCCTTAAGATAGCTTGATTCCACGGAGCCTCTGCCGTATATCACTTTGACGAGCCGCCCGCCCGCTTCCGAGACGGCGTCCAAGAGGGCTTCTTTTTGTTTTCTTCCGGCAATGATCGATAAATAGACGATGCCGCCGCAAGGATTACAGTTCACTTTGCGATACCTCCGAAAGTGTCGTGGTTTCGTCGGGGGGTTCTTCGGCGTCCGCGCCCTGTGCGTCCATGGCTTCGGGCACAGGATCGTTTTGCTCGGCGTCCGCCTCGGACGCCGCATCCGTAAGTTCCGCCGTTGCGGCGGCCGCTTCCTCCGCGGCAGCGTTCAAATCGTCAACATCCTCGCCGGTAAATTCGGCAAGCGATTGAAGCTCTCCCATCTCAAGAAGTTCGGCCTCTTCCATGCGTTTTTGCTCCAGCTTGCGCCGAACGTCATAGATTATACCCAATGCCTGTACCGTAATCAAGGGGGTCACGGAAATAAATGCGATAATGCCGAAGCCGTTTGTCAATACCGACTGTGCGCCCGCCCCGGCCCTTTGCGCGACGGCCTGTGCAGCGCCGAGCGTGAGCGGCGTAAGAAATGCCGACGTAAGCGCTCCGCCCGTGACGCCGCCGGAGTCGAACGCCAGGCCCACAAAGAGCTTGGAAGTGAACGGCATCATGATAAGCGCAATAGCGTAAAGCGGCACGAGGAACCAAAGTATGTTGATCTCGGTCAGTATTTTCACCATGGCAAGTAGCGCCGCAAACCCTATGCCGATGGCGAGGGTAAGGCGGATGGTGAACTTTTTGATGTGGCCGTTGGTGATCTCCTCAAGCTGCTCGCCCAGTACCGTCACCGCGGGCTCGGAAAGCGTGATGGCCATGCCCAAAATAAAGCTCACAACGAGCAGCAGATATTGGAACCAGTCCGGGCGGGAGGGATCGAGAAACACTTCCCCGATGTACTTCCCCGCAAAGGCAAAGCCGTAATCGATGCCGGTGAGAAAAAAGAGAAGCCCCACATACACGGCCACCGTGCCGAGGATCATCTCGACGATTTCCTTTTTGGAAAGCTTGATGAAAAAGAGCTGAAACGGCAAAAACACCGCCAGCACCGGGAGAAGCGCGAGCGCGACGCCGCCGAGGTTAGAAGCTATGATCGCCCCGAGGTTATCGACCGCGCCGGGGTCGTAAACACCCGCGGGCGGGAACTCGCCGCCATAGGAATGGTTTAGGATAATACCGTAGATGAAAAGCGCAAGGATAGGGCCTACGGAGGCTAGGCCGATGATGCCGAAGGTATCGTCGTTGGTCTTATGCTTGGACATGGTGGCGGATGCGCCCAAGCCGAGCGCCAAAATAAAGGGCACGGAAACGTCGCCCGTGGTGGCGCCGCTGCCGTCGAACGCGAGGGCGATAAACTGCTCCGGCACGAAGATCACCACGAGAAAAACAAGGACGTAAAGCGCCGCGAAAACGACTTTGATGTTGAGATCCTTTATGATACGCCAGAGCGCGAAACCCACAAAAATACCGATGCCGGCGCTCATCACCCATACGAATGTCCTCTCGTTCACGCCGTCCATGATCATGTTGGTCTGGTGCGCAAGCACGGTCAGCGCGGGCTCGGCGACGGTTGCCACAAGCCCGAACACCACGCCGGTAAGGATGATGAATATCGCCTTTTCAAGTTTGACCAAGGAGCTCCCCACAAGCTTGCCGATGGGAAGTATGCTGTGGTCGAGCCCGCCCAAGAACAATGCCTGTCCCAGAACCACGCCGATATACCCGATCAGAAGCTTTACATAATCGTAGACGCTCTTCATGGGCGCGATAAAACCGCAGACCACCAATATGACGGCCGCCAGCGGCAGCGAGGATAAAAAGACGTCTTTGAGCGTGTTGAAAAACTTCATATTGTTATTATAGCGTAAAGTTCAAAAGGGCTTCAACAGATTTCTCCGATAAAATCTGGTTTTTTTGAAAAGAGAATGTAACATTATGTATGATATCACACTATAAAGTTATAAATTTACGTACATTTATGTCAAAGCGTAAATGCAAAAACCCATTTGGCTGCGCGCATATATTTTTCTTGATAGCTGAAAGTAACTCGCATAGAATAGAAGCGAGGTGATCGTTTTGTCCATTTGGTACGCTATGCTCTTGGGGCTCATACAGGGGCTCACGGAATTTCTGCCCGTCTCAAGCTCGGGGCATCTGGTACTGATGCAAAAGGTGCTGGGGCTTGATACCGCGGCCTCCCTGTTTTTTGATACCATGCTGCACCTCGGCACGCTCGTTGCGGTGTGCGTGGTATTTTATCAGGAAATATGGGATATGCTCAAAAAGCCCATCCAGAAAAAAGTGGGGCTGATCCTCATTTCCACGGCGGTGACGGTGGCGATCACGCTCCTTTTCAGGGATTTCTTTGAAGCGTCGTTCGGCGGCGCGTTTTTGGGCGTGGAGTTTTTGATCACGGCCGCCATTTTATTTCTCAACGAAAGATTTGCGCAGGGCAAAAAAACCATTCCCCAGATGACGGCTTTGCAAGCGGCGGGCGTGGGCCTTATGCAGGGCATTTCCGTTTTGCCCGCCGTATCCCGCTCGGGCGCGACCATCGCGGGCAGCCGCTTTTTCGGCCTCAAAAAAAAGGACGCCGCCGAGTTTTCGTTTTTGCTCTCCATCCCCGCCATTTTGGGCTCCGTAGTGCTGCAAATCCCCGACGTGCTCGAAACGGGCATACATAACGAGCCGTGGGGGGCCATTTTTCTCGGGGTGCTGGTCGCGGGCGTGAGCGGCTATTTCGCCATACGCTTCATGATACGGCTTATCGTGAAAAAGAGCCTCGTCGGTTTCGCGTGGTATACGGCGGCGCTCGGTGTGCTTATACTCTTGGATCAACTGGTGTTCCGCGTGTTCTTCACAAGTCCCTTTTAAGTATGGAAGCACCCATTCACAAGGCATATATCCGAGATGTGCCTCAAAGTAAAACGGTGATCCTTTTTATCCATGGGATATTGGGAACACCCTGCCATTTCGCCGATTTTATAAAAAGGGTACCGGAGCAAATTTCGGTGCATAACATTTTGCTCGACGGCCATGGCGAAACATTTCGGGAGTTTTCAAAAAGCTCTCTTTCCCTATGGAAACAGACTGTTTTTTTGAAGCTTAGCCGCCTATCCATGCACTATGAAAACATCATTATCGTGGCACATTCTTTGGGCGCTTTGCTCGCCATGGATTTTGCACCCCATTTCCACGATAAGATAAGACAGCTCTTTTTGATTGCCGCTCCTTTGAAAATCGCCCTCAGACCCCCTGCGGTTTTCAATTCGTTCAAGGTTATGTTGAACCGCGTTCATCCCTGCGATAAAATTGCGGCGGCCGCAAAAGCGGCTTGCAGTATAGCGCCCACAAAAAACCCATGCGAGCATATCGCAGGCATACCGCGTTATCTCGAGCTTTTCTCCGAAGCGCGGCGCGCACGAAGCGCCGCAGGCTCGCTTTCCCTTAAAACGGTCGTTTTCCAATCCGGCAGAGACGAGATCGTATCCATGAAATCGTGCGGATACCTGCGTAACAATTCGAATGTTTCCGTTCGTGTGCTGCCTAAGTCTATGCATTATTATTACGACCAAACGGAGTATAAAGAAATGATCGAGCATTTTGAAAAAACCATAGCTCCGTTCTGTTCGCCGATTTGACTTTGTAATAAGGTTTTTCGTAAATTCAAAAGGTTGAGAGAGTTCTTCACACATCTTTTTTTGGAGGGACAAGTTATGATTGACCACAAGAAGAGCATCGTCTACCAGATCTGGCCACGCTCGTTTTGCGACTCTGACGGCGACGGCATCGGCGACCTCAACGGCATACGAACGAAACTCCCTTACCTTAAAGACCTCGGCGTGGACGTCCTATGGCTCTCGCCCGTGTACGCCTCGCCGGATACGGATTACGGCTACGATATTTCCGACTATTACGCCATCCATCCCGATTTCGGCACCATGGCGGATTTTGACGCGCTTTTAAGCGAGGCGGAAGAGTGCGGCATAGGCATCGTGATGGACCTTGTGGCAAACCACACCTCCGACCGTCACGCGTGGTTTCAGGAAGCGATCGCGGATAAAAACTCCAAGTACCGCGATTATTATATTTTCCGGCAAGGCAAGTCCGGTTCTGCGCCCAACAACTGGATGTCCTTTTTCGGCGGCAGCGCCTGGCAGAAGGACGAAAAAAGCGGCGAATACTATCTGACCACATTCACGCCCAACCAGTGCGACCTCAACTGGGAAAACGAAAACCTTCGAAAAGACATCTACGCCATGATGCGTTTTTGGCTCGACAAGGGCGTTATGGGTTTTCGCATGGACGTCATCAACACCATCAAAAAGCCCGTGGGGTTTCCCGATAAGGACCCCGGGGAAAAGGGCCTGCAATTCCCCGGAGAGCTTATCTGCGATCTCGAGGGCGTGCACGACTTTTTGAAGGAAATGAACCGCGAGGTCTTAAAGCCCTACAACTGCTTCACCGTGGGCGAAGGGGCCTTAACGGGACAAAGATCGGTGGCGCGCTACACCGACCCCAAAAACGGGGAGCTTGAGATGATGTTCCAGTTCGACCTCGCGCTTTTGGGCTGCGGGCCGCTCGGCAAGTTCGATTTTAGAAAGCTCTACCGCTGGAGCGTTCTCGATTTTAAGAACACGGTCTCTTCGTGGCAAGTTTCCATGCAGGAAAATGACGGTTGGGTGGGCAACTATCTGTCCAATCATGACCAGCCGCGGCAGGTATCGCGCTTCGGCGACGACAAAACTTTCCGCCGCGAAAGCGCAAAGGCGCTGGCATTGCTGAACCTTACGCTTCGGGGCACGGCATTCATTTATCAGGGCGAGGAGATCGGCATGACCAACTGCCGCCTGGAGGAAGGCGAGTGGAAGGATTTTGAGGCAATCAACACCTATTCGCTTTTGCAGAGCATGATGCACGTCCCAAAGACCATCGCCCGATACATCATACAAAACATGACGCGCGACAACGCCCGCACACCCGTGCAGTGGAACGCCCATAAGAACGCGGGCTTCACTTCGGGCACACCGTGGCTTAAGGTAAACCCCAATTATGAAGAAGTAAACCTCGAAGCGGAGCTACGAGAAGACGGCGTGGCGGATTTTTATAAAAGAGCGATCGCATTCCGCAAGGCGCACGACGCGCTTACCTACGGCCTGTATGCGCCCGTCAATAAAGAGAACCGCCGCGTCATCGCCTACACCCGCGCGGACGAAAAAGAAAAGCTCCTTGTCGCGATCAACCTTACGGGCAGGCCCGCAAAAGCAAAGCTTCCCGCGGCGAAGGCAAGCTGCATTTTTTCTACGCACGGTGTACGCGAATACGCCCCCATACTGCGGCTTATGCCGTATGAGGGCGTCGCGTTCGATATAGAATTAAATTAAGAAAATTTGAGTTATTCCCCCGGAGGCTCTTCCTCCGCGGGCACTTCCTGCATTTGCTCAGCCTCTTTCCTTTTGATCCGCGCGTTCACCCAGTCCGAAAGGAGGGTATAGAGCACGGCCATCACCGGCACCGCCAGCACGATGCCCGTGATGCCGAAAAGCCCGCCGAACAAAAGCATCGCCACGATCACCCACATGCCCGAAAGCCCCACGGCGTTTCCCACGACGCGCGGGTAAAACAGGTTTTCTTCGATCTGCTGCACGACGACGATGAACACGATAAACCACAGCGCCATGGGCGGGTCCACCATCAAAATGATGAGCGCGCCCAAAATGCCGCTCGCCCACGGGCCGATGATGGGAGCCATCTGCGTGATGCCAACCATAAAGCTTATGAGAAGCGGATACGGGAAGCCGAGTATCTGCATGCCCATAAAGCATAAGATTCCCAAAATGGCGCACTCCGCCATCATGCCGAAAAAGTAGCGGTTGAATACATTGTTCGTACGCGCGCAAACATCCAGTATGCGGCTTGCCGCCCTTTGGCTGAACACCGCATGGATGAGCTTTTTGATTTGGTTAAGAAGCTTTTCCTTATGGAACAGCGCATACATGCTGAAAATAAGCGCGATGATCCCGTTGAACACGCCCGTCACCACGTTGACGGTGACCTTGAGCGCGGCCGCGGCGGCAGTCGCAAGCCATGTGTCGAGCTTGGACAAAATGCCCTGCAGGATGGTGCGCACCTTTTCCTCTACGCCGTCGCTCAAATTGAGCGTATGCCACGCCCCGTCCGCCCATGAGGAGAGCGCGGCCATGTACTCGTCGAGATTCTCAGCGAGCAGCCGCACGCTTTGGACGAGCATGGGGATGATCACGAAGATCAGGACCACCACGATGGATAAAATAAAGAGCACCGCGAGCAGCATGCACACGGGCCGCTTTATTTTTTGCGCCTTCCATTTTTTTAACACACGGTTTTCGAGAAAGCGCATGGGCATATTGGCGATAAACGCGATCCCTATGCCGATGAACACGGGCTTTATAAGCCCCAGCACGAACGCGGCGCTTTCCCAGATCGCCGAAAAGTTCTCGAGGAACTCATACAGCAATATGCCGAAGGCGACCACGCCGATAAGCCGCTTATTGCGCTTATAAAATACCCCGATCTTCTCCTTCAATTAAACGTCCCTGTTCTTCCTTTTCAAAGCGTTCCGCCAAAAGCTTGGCGGAGATATAGGCCGCGATAGCGTCGATGGCAATGCGATTCTTGCCGCCGCGCATCACTGCGAAATCCGCGTCGTTGATATACTTGCTGATATACGCCTCGTACATGGGCTTCACGGTCGTAAGGTACTGTGTAGCGATGTTTTCGATGGTGCGTCCGCGCTGGCGGATGTCGCGCTTGACGCGCCGAAGCAGGCAGATATCCTTGTCCACATGCATGTACACCTTGAGGCTCATCGCCTGCTTGAGCCGATCGTCGTAAAACATGTGGATGCCCTCCACGATCAGCACGTCCGGCGCTTCAATGACCTCGTCGGTATCCGCCCGCATATGGTTGGCGTAGTCGTAGCCTTTTCTCGTAATGCTTTCCCCGTCGCCGAGCGCCGTGATATCCGCGAGCATCTCGTCATAGTCAAAGATATTCGGCTCATCGTAATTGATACGCATGCGCTCCTCAAACGGCAGAACGGAATAATCGCGGTAATAGCAGTCCTGCCCGATGATGACGGCGTTGCAGTTCAGGCTGTCCCTGATCTCGCGCGCGAGGGTGCTTTTTCCGCTGCCGCTCGCGCCGCAAATACCTACGATGACCATAGTATCCTCCAAAATACGTTAAGCATACTGTGTGAGAAGCTCACAGTCCGTATTACTCGACCACGCCGCTTATGTCCACAAACGGGGAAGCCTCGCCCGTCACATACGGCAGCACGCCGTTCCATTTGAATATTTTCTGATATTCGATGACGTTTTCATTCAGCGACGCGGAGAGCTTTTGATTCGCCTCCGCCTGCGCGTCCGCCTCCATCACAATGCGCTTGGCCTCGGCCTCGGCGGCGATGAGCGCGCTTTCAGCCTGTGCGTTGGCGGTGATCACCTGCCGCTGCGCCTCCGCCTGCGCAATCACGGTCTGCTGCTCCTGCTCGGTGCGCGTTTTGATGAGATTCTGCTCGGCCACCTGCTTGGCTTCCACCGCCGCGATGTACTCGGGCGAGAAATCCCAGTCGATGATGTTGAAATCCTCCACAAAGATGCCGCGCTTGTTGAGCATCTCGTCAAGCTGCGCGTCGAGCTCCGAGCTCACGACGGAGCGGTTGGCGACAAGGTCGCTCGCGGTGTACTTCGCCACGACGGCCTTCAATACCTCGTTCACCGCGGGGATCACGATTACGTCCTCAAAGCCGTTGCCGACCTCTTTATAGATGGAGTAGCTCATGCTTTTGGATATGCGGTAGTTTACGGCAAGCACCGTGCTGATGGTCTGCAGGTCCTTGCTGAACGCCTCGGTGGATACCTCGAGCTTCACGATGCGGTTATCGATCTGCTCCACGCTCTGCGCGAAGGGGATCTTTAAATGGATGCCTTCCTGCAATACGTTCTCGCTCACGCTGCCGAACGTGACCACCACGCCTGTATGCCCCGCGGGGATCACGATAAAGCTGCCGAACACAACGCTTAAAACAAGAATGATGGCGATGACAGAGACGAACAGCTTGCCGATGGAAATGGTTCCGTCCTTCCTCTTGAACATAACAGACCTCGCTTTTTCATGTTTTTTGAAGAGATTTGCGGAAAATACCGCAGAAAACGCAATGCTTTTTTCTATTCTAACATAATTTGACGCGTCACAATGTGAAATTCAAGGAAAAATACTGTGTGTTCATTTTTTGTTCAACCACCTTTGCTGCGCCTTATGATATAATCATTCGTATCCTAAGAGAACAGACGGCATTCTTAATTCAAGAAACGAAAGAGCCGGAACCGCAAGCGAGGGCTTACCAGTATGAAAAATCAAAAATCAAAATTTTTCCGTACCGGCATCAAAAGGCTGCGCCGCAACGTGCGCCGTTTTTCGAGAAACGGCGGCTTCAAAAAAGTTTTTTCCGACCTTTCTGCAGGCTTTAAGCGCCGCGACGCCCGCTATATCGGCGCGTCCGCGGGCGCGCTCGTGATTTTGGCGGTCGTCATTACGCTCCTTATCACCCTCCCGGGGCCTTCCGCGCAAGCGGCTCAGGGCGGGGTGCGGACAGAGACGCTCTCCGCCGGCACAGGAAGCCCCGCGCCCGATGCGCTTTCCATCACCCCGCCTCCTACGCCCACCTCTAGCCCCACCCCCGTGCCGACGCCCACCCCTATGGGTATCC
>JAEXEN010000022.1 GCA_023400985.1 Bacillota bacterium | reverse complement strand
AATTCCTGCTGTATCGACTTTTATATCAATACCGCTCTTTTACTTTGTTTGTACGCGGACCCGTGAAAAGGTCCGCCGCCGGTCGTTGCTTTTCGGCCCCGTTTCCACGGCGCCTCAAGCGTTTTTTGTTTGCGTCTTTTTGCTTGCACTATACAGTTTTCAAGGTGCCTTTTATCCCGCCGTTTTGCGAGCACTTTGCTATTTTAGCAAAAAAGGCTGTTCGACACAATTCACGATTTTGCATATATGCGCGTTTATTTATAATTTACCGGCTTGATAGGCATTTATTTTTATTTTTTCTGTTCATTTTATGTATTTCTATCAAATTCTTAACTTTTCATGGCGATTTAAAATTAGTTTACGTTTCTATAACAATTTTTTCCACTTCAGGTAACAATACGTGTAATTCAGAGAATGCGAGGCAAAAAAACGTGTAAAAAAAGCGGCGCGCGCGGGATTTTCCGCGCGCGCCTGAATATTGCAAATTTGTCAGCTTACCTTATGCAGGAAGAAGTAGAGTCTTGAACCCCTGTCCGAGTCCTCATGTTCGTTGCCGCAGGTAAACAGGGTCACAAATTTCTCGTCCGGCGCAGGTGTCACGCCAAAATCGATCTCGGACTTCTCAAGCTGCGTGTTGATCCACTTCTGCACTTCCTCGGGGCTATCCCTCCAGTTTTTCTCGGGCGGGAACCATGTGTTGTAGTACAGCAGATCGTTCGACGGACCGTCATTCACTTTGCTGTCCGCAGGCGTTTCATACATGGAGAACACTTCCCATTGGGACTCGTCGCCATAGATACTGATGGTGAACACGCGGCCTTTATAGGTTTTGAGATCGGGCAGCGCGTCGGTAAGCTCGTTCTGCCCGTCCTTGCAGTTCCTGCCCGCGCACTTGGTATTGCCGAGGTTATACTCCTGAATGTGGTGGAGCTGATGGAGCATGGTGCCCGAAACGCGCGCGTTATGCCCGGTGATGACGATGTTCTGGGTCAGTTGGTTGTAATAAGGGTACAGCGCCGCGCTGTCGGATTTCTCTTTATCGATGTTATGATCGTTGTAGTACCATGCGACTGTAGGATTATACAGGATGGGGTAATCGATGTTTGTGCCGGGGATGGTGATGTACCCCACAACGTCCTTGTTTTTTGCGGTTGCGGCGGCAATCTTATCCGCATACACGGAAGCGGCCGCGGCAATGCGGAACTGCGAGAGCGCGGTAAGACCCAAGGTATAGTTGTTGAGCATATCCACGGAAGTGGAGGCGATACTGCCGTCCGCATTTTTCACGATGGTCGCGGCGCAAAGCGCGGCGCCCTCGAGCGCGGAAGAGCCGTCCAGATGTTTACTTATAAGCTCCGCATCGGCGGCGTTGACGAGGGAATCGCCGTTGACGTCGCCGAGGATGACGAGCGTGGCATAGGCAGCACCGTCTTTTTGCACTTCAACGCCGGTAAACACCGCATCGCCGTCGGCGAGGTCGGCGCCGTTCGCCTTGAGCGCGATGTTCTGGCTGCCGGTCTCTGCAGATAAAATGGCCTTCACGCGCGCGGCGGTCGCGCCGGGCGCAAAGCCGAGAACATAACCGTCCTCCATATAGGGACGAAGCTGCCACGTGGTAACGGAGAGCTGGAGATCATCGTCGCTGCCGAACGCCCCAACGGTACCGTCGGCTTTCAAAACGAGTACATGGTTTGCGCCCGCCGCAATGGCGGCCGCATCTGTGACGGCGGAGGCGTCGGCATTTTCGGGCACGCAAAGCACCGCGCCGGCGTTGGTGACGGCTGCGGTCATGGTATCGCCGACGGCGATATCCTTCACGTTCGCCCAGGAAGAAAGATCATCCTTGGTGGAAAGCGCCTTGCCTTCCCCAGTAATGGCGGCGCTTGCGGTTTTTCCCGCCGCGATCTTCACGACGCCGGTCCACGCGCTTACACCCTCATTGGCTGCGCTGTCACCCGCAGCGACCACGGTGCCGTCCGATTTCAAACCGAGGGACTGGTTGCCCGCGGCGGCGATCTCAACGATGTTTGTCCACGAGCTCACGTCGGTCTGCCCGGCGGTGTTATCGCCCGCGGCGACCACGGTACCGTCCGACTTTAGCCCTAAGATATGGCCTTCGCCCACGGCGACGGCCCAGATATCCGTCCATTCGAGCGCCGCGCTCAAACTATCGGCATTTTTGCCGGCAAGGAGCACCTTGCCTTCGGCGGTGACGGCGGCGGAAAGCTCGCCGTAAGCGGCGATTGCAAGCACGTTCGACCATGCCGAAACGGCGTTCTGCCCCTCGGTATTATGTCCCGCCGCAACGACCGTACCGTCGCTGCGGGCGCCGAGGCTGTGCACGCTGCCGGCTGCCACCATGCCGGAGCCGGTGAACTGCGAAAGCGTTAAAGAGTTCCCTTCATCGATTTGCTGTGTGGGAGCGGGCGTTTCGGTCCCGATCACGATCGCGCCGTCGTCGGGCTTTTGGCAGCCGACCGCAAAAAGGACAAGCAGCGCCATAATGAGCGCCAGACTTTTTTTCATTCTTACTCCTCCTGATATGCACCAATCCGTGCTTTTCCATATCGCATGTATCATACCATAAATCCACTTTAGCGGCAAAGCCCGCCGGCGGCAGTTCATAATTATTTAACAGAACCGCCACCTTGTGGAATTTTGGCCCTACAAAATAGAACGGAGGAGAACGGCACGGGGTTCCCGGGACATATGGAATGAAGTATACGAAACGGCGGAACGAAAATCGTTCCGCCGTTTCGTATACTTAAATTTGATTATTTAACGATCGGCTTCATGGTCGGGAACAGGAGCACGTCGCGGATGGTGGCACTGTCGGTCAAAAGCATCACGAGCCGGTCGATGCCCATACCTATGCCGCCCGTAGGCGGAAGCCCATACTCGAGCGCAGTGCAGAAGTCCTCGTCGATCATCATTGCCTCGTCGTCGCCCTTTGCCCGTTCCATTGCCTGCTGTACGAAGCGGCCGCGCTGATCAACGGGGTCATTGAGCTCGGTAAACGCATTTGCATATTCATGGCCGGCGATAAAAAGCTCAAAACGCTCGGTGAGCACGGGATTGCTGGGCTTGCGCTTGGCGAGCGGCGAGTTTTCCACGGGATAGTCGATGATGAAGGTAGGCTGTACGAGCTTATCCTCAGCAAATTCGTCAAACGCCGCCGCGAGAAGGAGCCCGCGGCAGATGGTCTTATCCTCAAAATGGAGGCCGATGCTCTTGGCAAGAGAACGCGCTTCCTCATCTGTCTTGCATGCCATGAAATCCGCGCCCGCGTAACGCTTGACAGCCTCGTTCATGGTGAGGCGCTCAAACGGTGCACTCAGGTCGATCTCCATGTCCTGATAGGTAATTTTCGTGGTCCCGTTCACAAGCTTGCAGCAGCCCGAAACAAGCTCCTCACAAAGCGCCATTATGCCGTTATAATCGGTATACGCCTGATAGAGCTCGATGGTGGTAAATTCAGGGTTGTGCGTAGCATCCATGCCCTCGTTGCGGAAAATGCGGCCTATCTCATACACCCTTTCAAGTCCGCCCACGATGCACATTTTGAGATGTATCTCCGTCGCGATGCGCAAATACATATCGATATCGAGCGTGTTGTGGTGCGTGATGAACGGGCGCGCCGACGCGCCGCTCGCGGTGGAGTTTAATACAGGCGTTTCCACCTCGATGAAGCCCTTTTCGTTGAGCATGTACCGTATGTTTGCGATGATGGCGCTGCGGCTTATAAAGGTTTTGCGGACCTCTGGGTTGACGATGAGGTCCACGAAGCGCTGGCGATAACGAAGCTCCATATCCTTGAGCCCATGGTACTTTTCGGGCAGAGGGCGAAGGGATTTTGAAAGCAGCGTGTAGTTTTGCGCGTGGATACTCACCTCACCCGTGCGGGTTTTGAACACAGTGCCCTCCACACCTAAGATATCGCCGATATCAAGCGTCTTGAATTCAGAATACGCTTCCTCTCCAAGATCATCACGCTTTGCGTATACTTGAATATTTCCCTTATAATCGAGCAAATGGGCAAAGCTCGCCTTACCCATGATGCGTTTGGACATCATGCGACCCGCGACGCGGACAGTTTTGCCTTCAAGCTCGTCGTAATTTGTCATCACGTCTTGGCTATAATACTGCTGATCGTAGGAAACGATCTCAAACGGGTTTTTGCCCGCGTCCTGAAGCGACTTGAGCTTGTCCATGCGGATGCGCACAAGTTCGTTCAATTCCGCTTCGGTGAGCTCCTGCTCGGGGGCGTTTGCGTTCCTTTCTTCGTCCATGGTAATCTCCTTTTAAGTATTGTTCCACCAACTAAATCATGGATTTAGATTGGCGAGGATATTTGGCGTCAGGGCCTAACGTCCGGCGCAGCCGGAGCCTTTCAGGCCAAGGCCTACGGCCTTGCGGGCGGGAGACGCCTACACGTCCGGCAAAGCCGGAGCCCTTTGGGCCGAGGCCTATGGCCTCGCGTGGGCACTTGGCTTTCGGCCTTCGCAAGGAAAAAAGCGCAGGCATACCGGCACGTATTCCGAGCATTTTTGACGCGGACTGGCGGCAAATAGACCGCCAAGATATTTCAGGATTTCGTTGGGGGACAATGGAAGAGGCGGACTTACGTCCGCCCCCGCAAATTTGCCTTACTTGCTGATGGAAAGCACCTCGTAACGTATCGCGCCGCGCGGGGTAGTGATCTCCACCACGTCGCGGGCTTTATGCCCGATAAGCCCTTTCCCGACGGGCGACTCGTTGGATATGGCGTTTTGGAGCGGATTCGCCTCGGCGCTGCCCACGATGCGGTAGGTGATCTCCTTCCCGCTGTCGAGGTCGCGCACGCCGACCTGCGTACCCACGTTGGCCACGGCGGTATCGATATTATCCTCGTCGATGAGCACCACGTTTCGAAGCATGGCCTCGATCTCGGCGATCTCGTATTCGATGCGGGCCTGCTCCTGCTTGGCGGCGTCGTATTCCGCGTTTTCGCTCAGGTCGCCGAAGGAACGCGCGACCTTGATCTGTTCGGCGATCTCCGTACGCGCGGTGGTTTTTAAGTATTCGAGCCTTTTCTCGTATTTTGCAACGCCTTCCGACGTAAGACGTACTTCTGCCATTAAAAAAGTACCCTCCCCTTAATTAGGTTACATGCTATTATATGTAAGCCTCTATTCTTTGTCAAGAAAGAAGCTTTCAACATTTTTTGAGAAATTTGAACAGGGTTCGCCATCAATCCCGCAGCGTTTCCTTATATTCCGCGAGCAGAGTGCAAAGCTCGTTTGCGTCGGCGCAGGCGTTGAGCTTTGTGCGAAATGCCGTACAGCCGCGCATGCCGCGCACATACCACGCCACATGTTTCCTCATTTCTATGACGGCGCGCTCCCCCTTATGCTTTACATGGGCCTTTACATGGACGATCGCCGTTTCTATGCGCTCCTCGTCCGACGGCCTTTTATAAGGCGTATTGCCGAGCGCGGCCTTGATCTCCGCAAATAAAAAGGGATTGCCTTGCGCGCCACGGCCGACCATCACAGCATTGCAGCCGGTATACTTCAAAAGCGCGAGCGCGTCCGCGCCGGAAAAAACGTCGCCGTTTCCGATGACGGGTATTTTGGCCGCCTGCTTTACCGAAGCGATTATGTCCCAATCCGCCTTGCCCGCGTACATCTGATCGCGGGTCCGCCCGTGCACCGCCACGGCGGCGGCACCGTTTTCCTCCGCCATGCGCGCGAACTCGGGCGCATTCACATGCTTTTCGTCGTAGCCCTTCCTAAACTTCACCGTAACGGGCAGGCTCGACGCCTTCACGACCGCGGAAATGATCTTTGACGCATGCGTAAGATCGAGCATAAGGGCGCTTCCCTCGCGGTTGCCGGTGATCTTTCGCGCGGGGCAGCCCATGTTGATATCTATGAGCGCAAGCTGATTGCAGTATTGTGTGCATAGCATGCGCGCCATATCCGCCATCACGTCCGGTTCGCTTCCAAAAAGTTGAACGCCGCAGGGGCGTTCAACTGCGGCGGTCTCCAAAAGCGCATAGGAATTTTTGCCGCCGAAGGACAATCCCTTGGCGCTCACCATTTCCGTATACGTAAAATCCGCCCCCATCGAAGCGCATATGGCCCGAAAGGGGAGGTCCGTAACACCCGCCATGGGCGCGAGTAAAACCGGTGCGCCGCCGCCCGGCCGCCCGATGATGTCGCGGATCGATCGCATCAGCTCTCGGGAGACGCGGACGGAGAGACCGCGGGCGATGCCGATACCGTAGGCGCCGCCGTCGGCGATGCCGTGGGGAGAATGGAGGGCATCAGGCTCATGTTCGGCGTGGGTTTTGCCCCCTCGGCCGGATCAAGCTCGATCACGCGAAGCGCAGAAATATACCAGCGGCCGTCCACCTTTTCAAACACCACGTCGTAGCGGGCGTCCGTCCAGTCCGGCAGCGTAAGCTTTTCGGCGGTTTCCGAGGTATCCGTCTGCACGGCCGAAACGTCGAGCATGCGCTCCGTGACGCGGAATGTGGCCTTATTGCCCCAAGGCAAAACGGAAAAGCGCTCCACGTCAATGCGGTAATTATAGGTTTTGATGGTAAAGCCGCCGTAAGTCCCCGCGTAAAGCGAAGGGTCGTTTTGGATGAACGTTTCGGTGAAATATGGCGAGAGATCGAGCGCGGAGCCGTTGTTGAGGATGGTTTTTGCCCTCAGTTCCATGCCCTCGGTGGTGAGGATGTAAAGATTGCTTACGTTCATGGCCGTAAGAAACAGCCCGAACGCAAGCGCGATGACCGCCGCCGCAATGAGCAGGGCGCGCAAAACATACCAAATCGAACGGCGCGCAATGGCGTATTTGTTGCGCATGAAAATTGCTCCCTCAATAAAACTTGCCGAATTCCGGCAAGCGGAAAAGACGCTGCCTTTCCGCGTAATATACTGCGTACATCTTAGCATAAGAAACGGCTCGACGCAAACGCATTCCTTTCGCGTGCATGTCTCGCGCTATGCACGCGAGGAGAAGTTTTGCACATCCGCCTTTCGCGCTTGCGAGCGCTCCCACCCTCCGGGTACTACTGGTGTCGCCTGCGGCGACAATTAAGGTTGCGCGCGGCGGATGCGACGGGAACGAAAACCTACGGGTTCCATCCGTTTCGGCACGCAAGGCCGCAGGCCTCGGCCCATGCAATGCCATAGACCTTAGCCCGTAAGAGCTCCGGCTTCGCCGGACGTGTGCATGCTGCCGAAGCCGGAATAAAGTCAAGGTGTCGTGTCCCCTTGACAATCCCCGGGGCAAATTATTTAATCTTCTGCAAACAATGCGTCTAGAAACGTCGCATTGAAAAAGGATAATCGCTGTGCTATCGTTACCTTATGGAAGCATTCATCGGAAAAAGGATCATGGTGATAGGTTCGCCCGGGAGCGGGAAAAGCCATTTTTCCGCCGAGCTTTCTTACCGTACGGGCTTGCCGCTGTTCCGCCTCGATCGCAATTTCCGGCCGGACGACGCGGGCAAATGGGAAATAGCCGAAGCGCAGCGCTTTGTGGAGTGGCAAAAACGCACCGTCGAGGACGACGAATGGATCTTCGACGGCAATTATAACGGCACGATGCGTTTGCGCCTCTCGCGCGCCGATACGGTGTTTTGCTTCGACCTGCCGCGCCTGATCTGTCTTTTCAGCTATTTTCGCCGCCTGCTCGCTTATCCCTTTTTGCCCGGCGCCTCAAAAAAAGACGAGGACCGCGGAGGGTTCGATATGAAATTCGTCAAGTATATCTGGAAGTTCAAACAGACCGAGCTTTTCGAAAAACTTCATGAATACCCCGGCCTTCGCGTTTTCATCTTTCGCCGCAGCCGCGACAAAAAGCGCTTTTTCGCCGATTTGGAAGCCCACCTCGCCCGCGAACGCGAGGAAAGGCTGAAAGAGTTCATGGGGTAAAGGAGAAGAAGGGGGTCAACAGATAGTATGGAGATCAAAGCCGTCGACGAATACAACGGGAAAGGGCATTTGATCTATGCCGAAAACTTCGTCGGCGCATATGTAAGGGGCAAAACAAGAGAGGAAGCTCTGCAAAAATTCACGTCCGAGATCAGACGGTATTTAAGGTGGCTCGGCGCGGAGGCTTTTCATACGGACTGCTCCGTCGCCATCGTTCAGGAAAAGCGAAGCGAATTGCAGGTGCACGACGCCGATTCGGATGTGCTGTTCACGAGCGAGATCCCGCCGCTCACGCAAAAAGAATACGAGGCGCTAAAAGCGTTGGCGCTGAAATCCGCAAAGGACTTTTTGATGCTCTACCGCTCCGTGCCCGATAAGGCAGGCTCCTCGCTTACCCCGCGCGATACTTTTTACGGGCGTGTGCCTATAACCGCGCGGGAAATGTACGAGCACACAAAAAACGTAAACGGCTACTATTTCCGCGAGATTAAGGTGGAGGCGGAAAACGAGCCCGACATTTATACCTGCAGGGCGAAAGCTTTCGAAACGCTGGAAACGCAGCCGGATTTTTTAAGCAATGCGGTCTATAACGGGAGCTATGGGGAGCAGTGGAGCTTGCGAAAGGTATGCCGCAGGTTCGTATGGCATGACCGCATCCACGCAAAGGCTATGTATAGGATGGCCGCGGCGCTTTGCGGGCCCGAGGCCGTCTGCGATCCGTTTTTCTTTTCATAAAACCAGAAAACGAAGGAGCTGCAGCGCTTACCGCGCTGCGGCTCCTTCATAACAAAAACGGACTTATTTGATCTCGACGGTCGCGCCGACTTCCTTTAGGGCAGCGGCGATCTTCTCGCACTCTTCCTTCGAGGCGGCTTCCTTGATGGGCTTGGGCGCGTTGTCCACGAGGTCCTTGGCTTCCTTGAGACCGAGGCCGGTCAGCTCGCGCACGATCTTGATGACGTTGAGCTTGTTGGGGCCGATGTCCTTCAAAATGGCGTCGAACTCGGTCTTCTCTTCCACAGCCTCGGCGGCGGCAGCGGCGCCACCGGCGGCGGGAGCCGCGGCGACGGCGGCAGCGGCGGATACGCCGAATTCCTCTTCGAGGGCTTTCACGAGCTCGGCAAGCTCGAGAACGGTCATAGCCTTAATATCGGCAATGAGTTGCTCTTTGTTCATGATTGAATTCCTCCTGTAAAAATTTGGTGATTGCTTTGCCGGTTATTCGGCCGCTTCGTTCTTCTTGGCGATCTGGTCGAGCACGACCGCGAGGCCGGAGATGGGGGACATCATGCTGCCAAGCAGGCGGGCGATAAGCTGCTCGCGGGAGGGCAGGTCTGCAAGGGTATTCACTTCGTCCGAGCTGAAAACCTTGCCGTTGATGATGCCGCCTTTGATCTCGCACTTCTTCAGCTTCTTGATCGTATCCTTGAGGATCTTCGCGGGCGCTACCGCGTCGTCGTAACCGAACGCGTAGGCGGTGGGGCCTTTCAGATAGTCGTGGACCTTTTCGTCGATGCCGTCCAGCTTTGCTGCGCGCTCCACGATGGAATTTTTGAGCACCACGTACTCGATGCCGGCCTTGCGCATTTCGTTGCGCAGCTCCGTCACCTGCTCCACCGTCAGGCCGCGGTAGTCAAAAAGAATGACGGACTGCGCCTTCGCGATCTTGACGCGTATTTCGTCTACGTGCTGCGCCTTGACTTCGATAATTTTTGCGTTTGCCATGGGTTCACCTCCTTCGTTGCTGCGGGCGCTTAAACCCGCGTGCCCGTACAAAACGGGCGATTCTTACCTAAAAACAAATCCCCTGCCAAGCAGACAGGGGACAAAGCGACACAGATAAAGCATCGGTTTTGCCTCGGCTGGACTTATGCCCGAAAACCCGGGCTGCCTGCTGTCTTTGGCTCAGTATTCATTTCCATGCGAAAGTGTATCATGTACGCGATGCACTTGTCAACGTTTTTAGAACTTCGTGCCGTTGAACTTGATGCCCGGGCCCATCGTGCTCGAAAGCACCACGCTCTTAAGGTAGGTACCCTTGGAGGAGGCAGGCTTTGCCTTGACGATGGCGTCCATAAGCGTAGTGAGGTTTTCCTGAAGCTTATCTACGCCAAAGCTTACCTTGCCCACGGGGACGTGCACAATGCTCGTTTTATCCACGCGGTACTCGACCTTACCGGCCTTGATATCCGCAATGGCCTTGGCGATATCCATCGTAACGGTGCCGCTCTTGGGGTTCGGCATAAGGCCCTTGGGGCCGAGGACGCGCGCGATCTTACCCACAACGCCCATCATATCGGGCGTGGCCACGCAAACGTCGAACCCGAACCAGTTCTCGGTCTGAATCTTTTTGATGAGGTCGTCATCGCCCACGAAATCGGCGCCGGCCTGCTCGGCTTCCTTGGCCTTATCGCCCTTGGCGAAAACGAGCACACGTACGTTTTTGCCCGTGCCGTGCGGGAGAACGACCGCGCCGCGAACCTGCTGGTCGGCATGGCGAGGATCTACGCCCAAGCGGATGGAGGCCTCGACGGTCTCGTCGAACTTGGCCTTGCCGGAAGCGACCACCAACTCCAAGCCCTCGCGCACATCGTAGAGCTTCGAGCGGTCTATCAGCTTAACGCTGTCTTGATATTTCTTGCCGTGCTTCATATTTTACATTCAATCCTTCCTGTGGTGATAGCGGCTGTTGCCTCCCACATTTGTCAAAGGCTCAATCGCCTTAGTCCGCGACCGTCACGCCCATGCTGCGGGCGGTACCGGCGATCATTCTCATGGCCGCCTCGAGGCTTGCCGCGTTGAGGTCGGGCATTTTGAGCTCGGCGATCTCCTTGATCTGCGCCTTGGTGATCGATGCGACCTTCTGGGTATTGGGTCTGCCGGAGGCAGTCTCGATACCGCAGGCCTTTTTAATGAGCACCGGCGCAGGAGGGGTCTTGGTGATGAAGGTGAAAGAACGGTCCTGATACACCGTGATGACCACGGGGATGATCAGGCCCATTTGCTTTGCGGTCTTTTCATTGAACTCTTTGCAGAAGCCCATGATGTTGACGCCGTGCTGGCCGAGCGCGGGGCCTACCGGGGGAGCGGGCGTCGCTTTACCGGCGGGGATCTGCAGCTTTACCAAGCCGGTGATCTTCTTTGCCATGATACGTTTCCTCCTAAAAATGATGTGGTGCGAGCGGCAAGCTTAAGCATAACGCCCGTTTGCCTCCCACTATGCAAACCTCAAAGCGAGGTCACACACGGATCAAAGTTTTTGTACCTCGATGTAGTCGAGCTCCACGGGGGTGTTGCGGCCGAACATGGAAACAACGAGCTTCACCTTCTGGCGTTCCGGATCGAGCGCCTCCACGGTGCCGATGAAGTTTTCCAAGGGGCCCGCCACCACGCGGACGCTTTCGCCAACTTCGATATCGAGTTTGATGGCGATGTGCTCCACGCCCATCGCCGTCACTTCCTCGTCAGTCAAAGGAATGGGCTTGGATCCGGGGCCGACGAAGCCCGTCACGCCGCGCGTATTGCGCACGACGTACCAGGTTTTATCGTTCATGATCATTTTGATCATAACGTAACCGGGGTACACCTTGCGCTGCACGGTTTTGCGCTTGGAATCCTTCACCTCGACCACTTCCTCGGTGGGGTATTTCACCTCGAGGATCTGATCGCGCAGATTCAGCGTATCGACCGTTTTTTCAAGGTCTTCCTTTACCTTGTTTTCGTAACCGGAATAGGTATGTACCACATACCACTTGGCTTCCTCCGACATAATCGCTCCTTTACGAGGGAAGAGTGGGGGTCGGGGTCAAAAAGGCAGTGGGACTCGCCGACGCGACCGCAGATGCGGTAGGCGTGGCGGCGGCGCCGCTGCCGATGTTGGCGATCAGCCCAAGGCCGCTGCCGAACACAAAGTCGAGCGCGTAGATGATGACCGCGAGAATCAGGATAAAGCCCATAACCGTGAGGGTATAGGATACAAGCTCCTTTTTCGTAGGCCATGTGAGCTTTTTGAGCTCGCCCACGACCTCGCGAAGGAACCTGCCGATGCGGACAAAGATGTTTTCCTTCTTGGGGCCGCGATCTTTCTTCTTTTCGAGCTTGCCGTTATCGTTCGTATTCTTTGCCATCCCCATGCCTCCGCCTTACTTGGCTTCCTTGTGCAGTGTCTGTTTACGGCAGAAACGGCAATACTTGTTGAACTCGAGACGATCGGGGTCGTTTTTCTTGTTCTTGAAGGTATTGTAGTTCCTTTGCTTGCACTCCGAGCATGCAAGTGTGATCTTGACGCGCATTTTGCTTCCCTCCTGCAATGTAAACGACCGGTTTTTTGCCGACCGCCGACAAATAGTCGTTGAACGTACCTAAAGAAACCCCCCATCCGGGGGATTGCTCTAACAATCTATCACAACTCCAAGCTATGTGTCAATGAAAAAAGTGCCTGAAAAGCGTATGCGGACAAGTTTTTTTTCGGTCTTGTGGAAGGAATTTCAAATTATGGCATATGTTGTGGCCGATCACGCCGCGCCCACCCCATATGCGGTTTCTTCCTAATATATTATTCACATTTTCTTTGCGAAGAATATCCTACCCCAAAGCGCAACGTTTTGCAAGCAAAGAAAAAGCGGCCGCAAGCCGCCAAACGGAACGGTCAAGACCGTTCCCTATAAGAGTTGTAACGCAACAACGGCGGCTCACGCGGGCGGATAATATCCGCTCCTACAACGGAATGTTACAGCGCATGCATCCGCACCTTTGCGGAACGGCCTTGGCCGTTCCGGGGGGCCGGGGGCCAAAGCCCCCGAAACTCCCAGGGATTATCAAAGGGCCGCAGCCCCTTGATTTATTCCGGCTTCGGCGATATGCGCGTCCGGCGAAGCCGGAACCCTTTGGGCCAAGGCCTACGGCTTTGCGTGCGCCGAAACGGATGAAAAGCGAAGCTCTTCGTTCCTTTCACGGTTTGCCACCCGGAAATGCACAGCATTTCAGGCAAACCGTGAAAAACCCGCCGCAGCGGCCCTCACGGAAATGGCGAAAAGACATTTCCGCGAAAGCGCGTCAGCGCTTCTGTACGCGTACCCAATACCCGCTGCCGTCCGCCGCACGGTAAAAATGCGTGAAGCCGCGGCGGCGCATGGGCGCTACGGGCGAGTATTCCCCGGGCAATGCGTGAAGCGTAAACTTCATGCCGTTTTTCTCCATCTCGCCCTCCAGATAAAACCGGCTCGTGCCCGGATAGTTCACTTTCTTCCAATGCGAGGCAGGGAAAGCATCAGGAAATGGGTTGTATACGGCGTTCTCAGGCGGAGATCCATCAGCTTCTTCCTTAAACTGCTCGTCAAGCGGGCGAAAAAGCTCATCCGCTTTCTTGAGTATCTCGTCCAGCGCGCGCGCGCCTTGCGTCCCCTCGGGCGCACGAAAGGCGTTCCCGAACGCGTTTTCCTCTTCCTTCCGCGCCTCTCCCGCACGGATGGCGTATTCCATGGCAGGGTACGCTTGCTCGTTGATCGCCTCCGCAGCGTTTCCGGCTCCGTAAAGCTTCGGCTCCGTATCCACTTTTTGTACCGCATTTTGCACCGCTTTTTCCGCCTCGTCCGCACGCGGGGCGGGGGCAACCGCTTCCGCTTTTTCTTCCGCGGGCTTTTTTACTTCCTCCGCGCGCGATACGACGGAAAATTCGGGTTTGAACGCCGCAGCCCGCTCCTCCGTTTTATTCGGCGCGGCCAATCTTAAAATGCGAACGTCGCGCTTGGCCTGCTCGCTTAGTTTCGCCCTTCCGATAAAGCCGCCTTCGGCCATGAACTCCGTTTCGTGCGGTTTATCCGCGACCAGAAGTACCGCATGCACGTCGAACGGGCGGGAAACGGACCCGCGGAGCTTCGAGTCAAGCGCCACCTCGCACAATACACCTCGGCCGTCCACCAGATAAACCGTAAACGCGCCTTCCGCAGCTCTGCGCAGAAGTATCTCCAAAAAAGTGCCTTGTTTTTCCGTGCGCACGCGCATCGTTCCCACAATGTTTCCGGTCAGTATGAAGAGCTTTTCCATTTTTGCCTCCCGAAAGGTATTGCTCCCCCGATAAAATCATGAATTCAGATTGGCCAGGATATTTGCCGCCCGGCAAGGAAAAAAGCGCAGGCATACCGGGACATATTCCGACTGGCGGCAAATAGACCGCCAAGATGTTTCAGGATTTTGTTGGGGAGCAATAAAAAGGCGGGCTTCACGCGGGCGCGCGAAACCGAAAGGAAGCTTTTTAGCTGCTCGACGGGTGGACCGAACGCCGTGCGGTTTGGCCGCGAGGCGGATGAGCCCCGCTGCGCGCGTGCCGTCAATTTGCTCCGTGCGGCGCCCGGTTCCCTCCTTTCATATATATGAAAGTGCGGCCGGGAATTATGTATGGTAAGATTGACTGTTTTTAAGCTATAATAAAGAAAAATGGCGCACGCAAAAAAGAAAGGCGAACATGAAAGAACTTCGGGACGAACACGGGCAAACGCTCGCCGAATTTTTGGCCGCATACGACCCCAACAAATATCAGCGCCCATCGGTGACGGTGGATATCGCGCTGTTCACGCTTTTGGAAAACGCGGGGCTCTTTAACCTCGCAGTGCTCCTCGTGAAGCGCGGGCGACACCCGTATCTGGGCGAATACGCGCTTCCGGGCGGCTTCGTCGAACCCGGTGAGGAGCTTATCGACGCCGCGGCACGCGAATTGCAGGAAGAAACGGGCATAGAGGGCCTTACGCTCCGCCCCTTCGGCACGTTTGGCGCGGTGGACCGCGACCCGCGCACGCGGGTCATAAGCGTCGGCCATTACGCAGTCGCGCCCATGGGTTCGCCAAACCCAAAAGCCGGTGACGACGCTGCGGCAGCTTCGTATTTTATTGTGGAAACACAGCTCGAGGCGAAAGCCGCCTCCGCCGAGACCTACCGCATGACGCTTTTCGGCAGCCGCATCCTCACCGTGCGCGCGAAACTCCGCTATGATATGCTCGGTTCCTATCCCGCGCCCGCCGCGAGGGGCGATCTTGCCGCCGATCACGCGCATGTTCTTTTCTCGGCGCTCACAGCGCTCAACGCACAGCCCCGCGAACGTATCGCACGCCTTTTGACGCTCGGCCGTCAGGAATTCGAAGCCGAGGCCGTCGACGCGCTCGATCGCGCGCTCTCGTGCATACCCAGGACATAAAAGGTAAGGGGAAATCTATGAAACACAGCATAAAGCGCACCGCCGCGCTTGTTTTGACCGCCGTCGCATCTTTCCTCTTGATCGTTTCCGTACTGTTTACCTGTTTGCAGCTTTCGATCAACGACCGCGCGTGGTTCGAGCGCGAATATGAGAAACTCGGCCTTGCGGAAAAGATCGGCATACCGAATAGCGACAGCGCCGACGCCATCATGCGCCTCATCGATTATATGGAGGGCCGTGAAAACAGCATACAGCTCACCGTGCACCAAAATGGCGTTGCCAAATCCATGTACAACGAACGCGAAATGGAGCATATGACGGATGTCCGAGCCCTATATCAGGCATGGCGCTTCGTGCGCACCTACGGCGCGATTTTCGCCCTCGCGCTCCTTTTCGGCGCATTCTTTCTCGGCAAAAAAAAATTCCTATTTACCCTCGCGCACGGGTTTCTCCGCGCGTCCGCGGCCTTTGGCATCCTTCTTATAGGAATAGGCCTCTTTGCGTTTATCGACTTCAACGCGTTCTGGACGGCGTTCCACCATCTCTTTTTCACCAACGACCTGTGGCTGTTGGATCCCGCGACCGACCGCATGATCCTCATCTGCCCCGAGCAGCTTTTTTCGGACATCGTGCTGCGCTTCGCGTCGCGCTTCCTTCTTTGCTTCGCGCTCATGCTTTTGGCGGCGTTTTGGGCAAAATTCAAAGATAAAGCAAGGTACGGACATGAGCGCTGACATATACAAGCTCCAAAATAACATGCGGGAAAAATCGGAGGCCTTCCGGAATAAAGGCGGCCTTCTTCTCGCCATAGAGACCTCCTGCGACGAGACCGCCGCCGCCGTTTTGAGCGCGCCGCGCAGCGTTCTTTCCATGAGCGTCCACACACAGATACCGCTCCATAAAGAGTTCGGCGGCGTGGTTCCGGAGCTTGCCTCCCGCAGCCATGTGGAGCGGCTCGGCCCTGTGGTTTCGGACGCGCTTCAAAAGGCGGGCTGCACGTTTTTTGACCTTGGCGCCGTGGCCGTCACCTACGGGCCCGGCCTTGTGGGCGCGCTCCTCACCGGCGTGAGCTATGCAAAAGGCGTCGCGCTCGCTTCGGACATCCCGCTCATCGGCGTGAACCACATCGAGGGACATATTGCAGCCAACTATCTTTCCTATGGGGAGCTTGAACCGTCTTTCGTCTGCCTTGTCGCCTCCGGCGGGCACAGCCATATCGTGCTGGTGGAGGATTATCGCAAATTCTCGCTCATCGGCAAAACACGCGACGACGCCGCGGGCGAAGCCTTCGACAAAGCCGCGCGCGCTCTCGGCCTTTCCTACCCGGGCGGCCCCCAGTTGGAACAGCTTGCCCTAAACGGCGATCCGAACGCCTACGCCTTCCATTCCTCCCTCAACGAGGGGGATAGCTTCGATTTCAGCTTTTCGGGCATCAAAACAGCGGTCGTGAACCTCCTGCATAACGCGGAGCAGAAGGGAGAAACGCTCTCCTACGCGGACGTTGCCGCCTCCTTCCAACGCGCCGTCGTGAACGCGCTCGCGGAAAAATCCGTCCGCGCCGCGCTGAGCCTTAAACAAAAAAAGCTTGCGCTCGCGGGCGGTGTGAGCGCCAACCGCGCTTTGCGCGAGGCCATGCGAATACTCGCCGAGAAAGCGGACATCTCCTTCCATTGCCCGGAATTTCGCTTCTGCACCGACAACGCCGCCATGATCGGCTGCGCGGGCTACTACGCGCTTTTAAACGGCGAAAGCTCGACTCTTTCACTCAACGCAGTCCCCGCGCTGACATTGGGATAGTATTATGTATTTTTATGCTAATAGTTAACCTCTCAAAAAAGGCAATGCGACTGTACCGCATTGCCTTTTTTGAGAGGTTAACTGCTATTTGTTTTTTTGCAAAAATATACGTTGTGCTTTGCTTCCCAATCATATATAATATACGAAATTTACCTGCGCCGCGATGTGCGGCCGCGGATAGGGGGGCTCCCATGAACGAGGGATCGATACAAGTTTTGATCGCCATGGCCATATATATGGCCGTGGTCATCGGGATCGGCGCTTTTTTTGCCAAGCGGGCGAACCAGAACTCGGAGAACTATTTTCTGGGCGGGCGCACGCTGGGGCCATGGGTCGCCGCCATGAGCGCCGAAGCCTCGGATATGTCGGGCTGGCTCCTCATGGGTCTGCCGGGCGTTGCCTACTGGTGCGGCCTTGCGGACGCGGCGTGGACGGCCATAGGCCTCGCGATCGGCACCTATCTCAATTGGCTGATCGTGTCCAAAAGGCTCCGCCGCTACAGCGAGAAGGCGGGGAACGCGATCACGCTGCCCGAGTTTTTCTCCAACCGCTTCCGCGAGAATAAAAAAGTGCTGATGACGATCTCGGCGCTGTTCATCCTCGTGTTCTTCACGGTCTATGCCGCAAGCTGCCTCGTCACCTGCGGCAAGCTGTTCTCAACGCTTTTTAATGCGCCTTATATTTCCATGATGATCCTGGGCGCGGTGTTTGTGCTTGTTTACACGTTCATCGGCGGTTTTTTGGCCGAAAGCGCCTCGGACTTTATGCAGGCCATCGTGATGATCGCAGCCCTTGTGACCGTTGTTGCGGTGGGCATCATCGCCGCGGGCGGGCTTAACGCCGTGCTCGACAACGCGAAAACCATCCCCGGCTTTTTGGAGTTTTTCGGCGTCGCGAGCCCGGCGGTAGATGAAACCGGCGCTCAAATCATCGCAAACGGCGCGCCCGTATTCAACGCGGCGCAGCCTTACGGCTTTATCACCATCGTCTCCACCATGGCTTGGGGCTTGGGCTATTTCGGCATGCCGCAGGTACTTTTGCGCTTCATGGCCATCCGCAGGGAAGAGGAGCTCAAACGCTCGAGACATATTGCCGTAGTCTGGGTCGTCATCTCCCTGTCGGTTGCCGTGTTCATCGGCATCGTGGGCAGGGCGCTGTATCCGGCGGAGCTTACGAGCGCGACGACGGCGGAAAACGTATTCATACTCATCTCGACCAAGCTTTTGCCGCCGCTTTTGGCCGGGCTCATCATGTCCGGCATACTCGCGGCCACCATCAGCTCCTCCGATTCGTATCTCTTGATCGCGGCCTCTTCGCTCGCGAAGAACATCTATCAGGGCGTTATCAAGAAGAACGCCTCCGATAAGGAAGTAATGCGCGTTTCCCGCATAACGCTCCTTTGCGTTACCCTCGCCGCCATATTGATCGCGCTTGACGAAAAGAGCGTTATCTTCACCATCGTCTCCTTTGCGTGGGCGGGCTTTGGCGCGACGTTCGGGCCGCTGATGCTGTTTTCGCTGTTCTTCAAGCGCACCAATCGCTTTGGGGCGATCGCAGGCGTATTGGGGGGCGGCGGCATGGTGTTTTTCTGGAAACTCGTCGTCCGTCCCTTGGGCGGTGCATGGAACATCTATGAATTGCTGCCGGCCTTCCTGTTTTCCTGCGCGCTGATTTTGATCGTCTCGCTTCTCACCGCGCCTCCTTCCAAAGAGCTGCAGGAAGAGTTCGAGCAGGTAAAACGAGGCAAAGCGGTATAGTCATGACCTCGCATGTATGCATATGCAAGAGGAGCGGTTTTACGCCGCTTCTTTTTCTGTATCTTCTGTCAAGCCGCTTCACTTCGATCTCCATCTTCTAAAACGAAAACATTGCCGCCTGCATAGGGCTGCCACCCGCATAGGGCCGTTGACAAAAACAGGGCCTTGAATTAGAATAGTAATGCTATATCGCAAAATAAGCGAAAGGTGTTGCGACGCGGGTGTAGCTCAGTGGCAGAGCGTCGGCTTCCCAAGCCGGTAATGTGGGTTCGATTCCCATCACCCGCTCCAAAGACACCGCGCAATAAAGCGACATGCACCACTACAGCAAACATTTGCAGGAGGAAAGCTCGAAATGGCAAAGGCAAAATTCGAACGCACAAAGCCCCATGTAAACATCGGGACGATCGGGCACGTGGACCACGGCAAGACGACGCTGACGGCGGCGATCACGATGGCGCTGGCGAAGGAAGGCAAGGCCG
>JAEXEN010000015.1 GCA_023400985.1 Bacillota bacterium | reverse complement strand
GCGATTGCGATATGCGGTTGACGGATACCTTGAGCGTATTGAAGTCGCCCGCGAACTCGCCTTCGACGGTCTTTGTAAGGTCGCCCGCGGCAACGCCTTCAAGTACCGAGCTCACCTCGCCGATCTGCGCGCGAAGCGCTTCGAGCGTGGAGTTGAGCGCGTTTTTGATGATGGCGTGATCCCCCTCGTACTCGCCCTGCACGCTCGTATTGAGGTTGCCAAGCGCAAGTTCGTTGAGTACGGCGGACGCCTCCTCGACAGGCGCTATCACCGCGTCGAGCGTTTTGTTGATGCCCTCCACGATGTCGCGAAATGCGCCTTCGTGAACGCTCGCATCCGCACGAACGGAAAGCTCGCCTTCCCTTGCGGCGTCGGTGAGCATGCTTACATCTTCCTCAAGCTTTTTGAACACGCCCAGCACCTGCACAAACGCGCCGCTGATGCGGACGACTTCGTCTTTGCCCTCGTATTTTCCGTCCCGTTCTACGGGAAGGTTCAAATCGCCTCCCGCCATCTGCGAGGCTAACGCGGCGAACTTGCTCAGGGGAACGCCAATCTTACGGTTCAGCAATATACCGACCGCAAAAGTGACAAGGAGCGCAGCACCGCATACGATACACAGCAGCAGCGTGTTGACGCGCACGTTCTCCTTTTGCGAGGAAAGGCTTATTGTGGCATGATTCTGAAGATAGTTCATAGCCGTGGTCAGCGCAAGCTCCATATCCGAAGCGGAAGTCTTTGTCTCGTCGGAGATCAGCAGCTCTCCCGCCTTTTGCAAATTTGTCTGCGCGGCGGCCAAGATGTCGTCGCGCATTTTATCGAAAGCAACCGAAGCATTTTCAATATTCTGGCAAAGCGCGACGCCCTGCGAGTCGATGCATGCCGCGCGCAGGTTTTCAAGGTCCTGTTTGAAGCTCCAATTCTGCGCGTTGATCTTTAGCGTGGTGCCGTTGAGCGCGTTGCTGTCGGGATTGAGCACAACATCGCTCAGATAAACGCGCTGCATCTCAAACCTCCCCATCATATCGCCCACATAACCTTGGGAGATGCCGTAGTTCTTAAAGATCGATTCGCTGGTTTCATGTGCTTTTGCGAGCATAGTGGCGGAGAACGCGGTCGTTCCGACCAAAAGCAACATAAAAAACACGAAAACTATGTTCAGTTTAAACGCAATGGTAGTACCGTTGAAAAGCCCGTTAAAAAGTTTCTTCATTGCAAAATAATCCTCAATCGTTTCTTCCGTCTGAAATTTCGAATACAATACGGCAAACGCCGCAAAACACCCTATACCGCCGAGCGCAACACAGCCTCTTCGTCCGGGCGGAACAGCTTTTCACAGTCGAGCAGCAGCTTCACCTTGCCGTCGGCCTTACCGATGCCCTTGATGTAGTTGTTCTGCACCGAGGCGCTGTACTCGGGCGGGGGTACGATGTCTTCATCGGCAATGCTTATCACGTCCGCCACCTCGTCTACGATGAGCCCCGCGACAAGCGTATCGGGCTCCACCACGATCACGCAGGTGCGGTCGTTGTATTCAAGAGACTCCTTCTTGAATTTCAGGCGCACATCCACCACGGGGATGATCCTGCCGCGCAGGTTGATAACGCCCTTGATGTGCTCGGGCGCTTCCGGAAGTTTTGTGATAGGCTGCAAGCCGACGATCTCCGTAACGCAGCGAATCTCGATGCCGAACACGTCTTCGCCCACAATAAAGGTTAAATACCTTCCATGCTGGGCATCCTCGAGCTCCTCCAGAAGCTCCATTTCATCCATTGCCATACTGCTTCCTTTCCGCCCCGTTTTTTTCGGGCCTTTATCTCTTTCTGTCAATAAATATACCGTCGGATTGCGTATACATCTGCGTATACCCGCTTACCTGTTTGCCGCTTTTTTTTAGCTCCTTCAGCTTTTTCCGGTATTCGTCCATGAGCGCCTTCGCCTTATCCCTCGCGGCGGCGTCCGTATTTAAAACGCGCTGCAATATCTCCTGCGTTTCGCTTTTGATTTTTAGAAGCTCGGCCCTCTCGCCTTCGATAATGCTTGCCGTGAGCGCCACATACCGCTTTTCCAGAGCGTCCATATGAGCGATGACCGCATCGCGCGCTTCGATCGAGCTTAAATATGCCGAGGCGTCATTCGCCTCAAGTGCGGCGGCACCGTTTTGCGCCTCCCCGCATAGCTTCTCGGCCGCGGTCTTAAGCGCCTCGCGGTTTTTCAACAATTCGCTTTTTTCCGTATCCATCATGCCTGCGCCTCCGCCGCCGAACCCGCGCCGTTTTTCGCCACCTGCACCCACGCGGCTTTCAAATCGAGCAGCAACGACAAAACGCCGTCGAGGCGCTCCGTGTTTTTGCTTTCGTTGACGGCGACGATCTCGCCGATCATGTATTCGTAAAGCTCCAAAAGGTTTTCGGAAAGCTCGAAGCTCATATCGAGGCTCGCGGCCAGCTCGCCCAAAATGTTCTGCGCTTTTTGAAAGCACGCATTCGCGCGCTCGAAGTCCTTTTTCCCCGTGGCGAGTGCGCCGAGTTTAAGCTGGCGGATACAACCGTCGTAAAGCATGACGATAAGCTCCGCGGGAGAAGCTGTGAGCACGCCCTGGCGCATGTACGCGTCCGCAGGATTTTGATTGGGATACATATCTAGTATTTCCTCCTAATGGATGAAACGGTCGAGACCGTTCCCCATGTTGTCAAAAGAGCCACGGGATTGTCAAGGGGCGCACCCCTTGACTTACTTCCGGCTTCGGCGGCATGTACGCGTCCGGCGAAGCCGGAGCCCTTACGGCCAAGGCCTGTGGCCTTGCGTGCCGGAACGGATGAAAGCCGTAGGCTCTCGTACCTTTCACGCTTTACCGCCCGAAAATGCGAAGCATTTCAGGTAAAGCGTGTAAACTCACAAAAGTGGCGAAGGGCACTTTTTTGACACACAACATCCTTGCGATTTCTTCACGCGTGCGCGTAATATACGACCTGATCGAGACTTTCATTATAAACATCGGTGATGTAGCCGTAGCTGAACAGGCGCCTTCCCGCCTGCGCGATCGCAACGCCGCGGCCTTGATTGTAAGCGCCGTCTTTGCTTGGCACCACCACCTGCACATGCCCGTGCCCCCCCGCGAGGTTTTTCCACGCGGTCACCACGGGCCGCCCCTCGTTTGCAAGCGCCTGCGCCTGCGCGGCGGTCACCCGTTTCCAGCCGTAATCTCCGCCCTTTTTCGAAAGCCAGTCGTAGATGCCGTTGGCGTTGAGCTCCTTCGCGCCCGAAACATCGGGATAGGAGCGGGCCTCAAGCGTGCCGGGATCCACATAATGGGGGATCTCCGCGCCCATGGCGCGGGTCACGTCCCACAAGAAAATGTTGCAGTAGGTGCTGCCGCTTTCGGTAACGGCGTAGCGTGGGTTGTTCCCTACCTTAAACTGCGCGACGACCTTTTCATAGAGCGCGGCGCTGCGGTTATTTGTATCGCTTGTGACGAGCGGGTTCACCGCTTTGGAAGCGTTGTAAGGATAGTTCAGATCCGATGTGTTGGAAGAAAAAAACGCATCGTTGGCCTGCGTGAGAACGCCTCGCGAATAATCGCTCGACAAAAGCGCGGAACGGATGCTTTCAAGAGAACCTTCCGGCGCGTTTTTGAGCGCCGAAGAAAGGCTTGCGACCGCCGCGCCCAGGCCCGCGCCCGAGACGCCGGAGCTGAGGAGCATCAAGAAGCTTTGAAGCGCCCCGCCGATGTCGTTTCCCTTGTCCCCTCCCAGCGTGGAAAGAAGCGCCGTTATGGCGGGAAGGGAGTCCGAAGAGGAGCTTGAAAAAAAGCCGTCTTCCTCCCCGGAGGAGCCGAGGACAGAGCCGCCCGAGAGCTGCGCGCTAAGCATCTCGTAAAACGCCGTATCCGATGACGCGGAAGTTTTGCCCGACGATGCGGACGCGGATAAAAGCGGATAAAGTTCGTTTAGAATTATACCGTCCATGTTACCTCACAATTACCGGTGTTTCATAACGCCCTTGTCCATGCGATATAAAAACGCAAGGATTTCGGCCACCGCCACATAGAGTTCCTCGGGTATCTCCCGCCCGATATCAAGCTTTATCAGGCTTCCCGCAAGCGCCTCGTCCTCCTTAACGGGAACGGAATGCTCTTTGGCCGTTTCGAGCATCTTTTTGGCCAGATATCCCCGGCCGATACCCACCACGCGTGGCGCCGCGTCTTTTCCGCCGTCATATTTGAGCGCGGCCGCGCTGAGCTCAAACTGTTTCTTTTCCCGTTCACTCATATCTTCACATCGATAGCGCCGCCTCTTTTTGCGCCGCCGCTCAAAATGGCTTCCGCGTTTTCCACGGTGGTACGCTCCTTCAATCCGCCTACCCGCATTTCGCCTAAGTGATACTCTGTTTTCGCGGCGAGCGTTTTTCGAAACTCCCTCACGCCCTCTTTGAGCGCGTTTATCCCGCTTTCCCTTTCCACGGAAAAGTTGACGGAAAGCGTCCTTGATTCTGTGCGTAAAAGCGTTTCCACCCTGCCGAAGCTTTTCGTGGGGATGGAGATAAGCACGGACGCGTTATCGGCGTCGATCTTCCCCTTGCCTTTCGCGCGGCGGTATACGTAAAGCTCCGCCGTGCCGTATTCCCCGTTGTACACAGGGATCTGATAGTAAACGAAGCGCGTCACATCCTGCGCGAGCTTTGCTTGGTTTTCCGCCCGGGTGAGCTCGGGCTGCACGAGCCGTATGCTTTCTTCATCGTATTTTCCGGTCATAAACTTGAGCGCCGCAAGCCTTTCATTTGACCCGGAAACGAATTTTTTGACGTCCGCGCCGCTCTCGCTTCCCGTCAGCCTTAAGAACAGGTCCAGCATGCGTTTGGGGAGCTCTTTGAGCTCGGCCGCATCGGGCGGCGTGCCACCCGTAGCGGCTGCCTGTGCCGCTATGGCCGTCTCCCCCCTCGGAGCGGTTTGCGCGGTCTTGGCCGTTTCCTCCGGCGGTACCGTCTGCGCCTGTACCCGTTCCGCTTCGGCTTGCGGAGCCGCTTGCGCGGGGGCGGTAACCCCGCCTTTCCGGGCCGCTTGTCCCCCGCCGTTTGGCGCACCCGGTCGGACGGCCGCCGTGTTTTGTTTGGCGCTTGCGGGTTGTGTCGTTGCCTGCGCGCTTTGCGCCAAAGCGTTTTCGTCTCCCGCCGTACTTTGCGCGCCGTCGGGAGGCACCGCAGCCTGTCCGTTTTGCGCGCCCGACGCATTCGCTTCCCCCGCCGGAGCTTCGGCGCCGTTTTGCCATGTGGCCCGCGCCTGCGGCTGCATCTGATCCTGTACCGGAGAAAGCGTCTGTGGCTGTAGCTGTGCCGGAGCCTGTGTCTGCGTTTGATCCTGTATCGGGACTTGCGTCTGTATCTGCTCTTGTGCCGGAGCCTGCGCCTGAGCCTGCACCGGAGAAAGCGCCTGCGTTTGTGCTGCGTCCGGCATTTCTCGCAAGAGCGTATTCAGGGTTTGAGCGGCATCATAAAGCGCCTCACCCATGCCATAGCCCGAGGTGAGCGCCTGATAGGCCGCGAGGCGTTCGGGTGTCGCCTCCATGCGGTTGAGCGCAAAAAAGAGCGCCGCCTTGGGCGTGAGGCCGTTTTGCTGCATCAGACGCAAGGCCGAAGCAAGCGCGCGAGCGTCCGGCCGTATGCCCGACTGCTCGAAGAGCTCCAGAAGCGCCGCCTCCGCCGCGCTGAAAGCCTCCTGCGGCACAGCCTCCGCCGATTTTGGCTCCACGTAGGCGATGCGGAGCACCAGCCCGTTTTCGCCGCTTTGCGCCACGATGAACTCCACGCGGTCATTTCGGTCGAGGACCGCGTTTTCCGAAAGGCGCGCGTTGAGGAGCCGCCCGTCCGGCAGCTTCAATATGACCGCGTCGCCCTCGGATCTTTGGACGTCGGCGATAAACACATCGCCCGTTTCAAACGATACGGACGAAGCGCTTTTCGCATTCTGCGCCCCCGCTGTTTGGATGCCGATTCCGTCGATCCTCATCGTATATCATGCTCTTTCTAAAAACTAAATGGCGAGGTCGATATGGTGCAAAAAGCCCGCCTGGCCGTTTTCCTTCAAATACACGGAACTTTTTCGAAGCTCGCCCTGAAGCGTCTGCCCTTGCTTGAAGGAAAACTGCGAGCTGACGGCGCCTAAATACAGCGCCCCCACGCCCGCCTCCCCCAAGGAGATAAGCGCTGCGGATCCGTCGGCGTTCATGTTGAACATCTTGAGCTTAGAGAACACGGGATCCGCCTCGTCGATCCAGCCGTTTTTGTCTTCATCGTAAACGGCAAGGTCCCTAAAACCATCGCTCGAGCGTGTGCCGAACAACTCCGTGCCGTCGTTGATCTTCCCGTCCCCGTTTTTATCGAGCGCGAGGAACCCCGCCTGACCGGTGAGGAACGAAATGCTTTCCGGTGAGCCGTCGCCGTCGAGATCGAAGGGGGACTTCGCGCCCGTAAGGCCGATCGTGCCGCCGCCCAGATTGATCGCGAGCGGGTCCGCTACGGCAGCGTCGCCCATGCGTATCTCCAGGCGGTGCTGTTCGTAGTACGAGCGCTCTATGGCGAACCTCAGGTCGAATTCGATGCTCCGGCCGTCAGCCGTTCGCACGGAGCCTGCGGCCGAAAAGTTCACGCTTTCGGCCTCAAAGAAGGTCTCGGTGTGGGTGAAAATGACCCCGAAGTCCTGCATGGGCTGCCCGAGATCAAGCGATGCATCGCCGCTTGATACGTCCTCCATGCAGTCCGCCGGGTCCTTGACGCGGATGCGCTTGCCGGTGAGCAAGTACAGCATCTCCTCGATGAGCTTCAAACGCGCATCGGAATAAGCTTCCTTCTCCGTCTTCGGTTTGTGCTTTTTGTGCGCGGCCGAAAGCTTTAAGGGGGAAAAGCGCCGCGTGCCAATCTCCGCCTTGAACGCGCGCTCGCGCGCAGTATCGCCCGTCTCGACCCGCGCGCCGGATAGGCGCGCGTTGCCGGCCCACAGGGTAAGGCTCGTCTGCTGCGACTTACGTGAGACCAGCGTGTGGCTGCTTTTGAGCGCCACACCCGAATTCACGATCTTCATTTTGCTGCCTCCTTGCAGTTTTGCCCTTATAAAGGGCGTACGAGGGGGCCGTCCGTGGCCCCCTATATACATAGCATCGGTTTTTTAGGCGATTTTCTTAATGTTTTACACGAAAAAACACGATATTTGTGATGACAGAAGCAGCATGCTCCCGTTATAATGAAAACTGCCTGGAGCGGCTTTCCTTTTTTTGTCAAAAAATACGAAAGGCAGGTATGGAACAATCAAAGATATTTCTCCCGTACAGCTTGATTTTTTCAAAGAGCTCGAGAACATCGGTGCGGGCCACGCGGCAACCGCGCTTGCTTCCATGCTCGGCCGCCCGATAGGGCTCAACGTACCCACCGCAAAGCTGTGTGATTTCAACAGCGTCTGCGACCTCCTCGGCGGCCCCGAAAACCTCGTGGCCGGCATGCTCGTGGGCATGACGCAGGACCTTAACGGCTCCATCCTTTTCATCCTCACCATGAAGGACGCGAGCGACCTCACCGCCGCGGTCATCGCCGCGATGGGCATAGAAGAGACCTGTTTTGAAGACTCCCTTACCGAAATGCAGCAATCCGCCCTCATGGAGCTTGCCAACATATTGTGCAGCTCCTACATCAACGCCATCAGCTCTCTCACGGGGCTCGTCGTGAGCTGCACGGTGCCGAGCCTCGTGATCGATATGGCGGGCGCCATCATGAACCTGCCCGCAACGATCTACGGGGAGTACGGCGATACGGTGCTGTTGCTCGAAACCGTGTTTTCCGATGACGCAAGGCTGATTACCGGCCACTTTTTCCTGATACCCGAGGTGGAGTCGCACCATATCCTGATGCAAAAGATGGGGATTGCTTGATATGTCCAACACCATAGTTGGAATCGCGGAGATGGCTGTCGCCGGTTCTCCCGAAACCATAACGACGCTGGGCCTCGGTTCCTGCGTGGGCATCGTGCTCTACGACAGAATACACAAGATAGGCGGCCTCGCACATGTGCTTTTGCCAACCTCGCCCACGGGCGAGGCGGTGAACATCGCAAAATACGCCGACACGGCGGTGGACGAGCTCGTCCGCCGCATGACCGCATCCGGCGCGAACCCGCGCCTACTGACCGCAAAGATCGCGGGCGGAGCGCATATGTTCGGCGCGACCGAGCAGTCGGATGTGATGCAGGTCGGCAAACGCAACGTGGAACACAGCCGAATAGCGCTTGAAAAAAACGCCATCGCCGTGCTTGCGGAGGACGTGGGCGGCACAAACGGCCGCACCATCGTGCTCGACTGCGAAACCGGCTCTCTTACTGTACGTACGGCATGGCCGCGCACGGAAAAAAATATTTAGGGAGCGGCGCTTCTTAAGTTTTTTGGTAAAATACCGAATTTATATCAGTAAGGCCAGATACAGGGAGGTTCAAGGATTATGAAAAGGGTTCTCGTGGTGGATGATGCCGCTTTTATGCGGGTTTCCATCAAAAATACCATCACCAAGCACGGCTACGAGGTTTGCGGCGAGGCCGAAAACGGCGAAGTGGCATTCCAAAAATTCGCTGAGCTTGCCCCGGATATTGTGACCATGGATATCACGATGCCCGAAATGGACGGGCTGATGTCCCTCAAGAAAATACTTGCCCTCAACCCCAAGGCGAACGTCGTGATGGTTTCCGCCATGGGGCAGGAAAGCATGGTGCGCGAAGCCATTATTTCCGGCGCGAAGGGCTTTATCGTGAAACCGTTCAAGGAAGACGTTATCATAAGCGCCCTCAACAACATCAACGTTTGAGCATAGCGCTTTAAGCGCCCATTTGGGGAGGTGCTCGTATGTCGCAAAACGATTCGCTTTTAGACGTTTATGTATTTGAAAACCTGCAGCTTCTTGAGCAGCTTGAAGGTATTCTTCTTGCCGCGGAAAAGAGCGACCGCTTCAACGCGGAACAGGTGGGCGCGATCTTTCGCATCCTTCATACCATCAAGGGTTCCTCCGGCATGATGAACTATGACGCGCTTATGCGTCTTTCCCATGCCGTCGAGGATCTTTTTGCACTCATCCGCGAAAACCCTGAGCGTCCTTACGACCACCAAAACGTATTCGACCTCGTATTCGCTGCGCAGGACTTCATCCGCAACGAGATCGAGCTATTGCAGGGCGGCACGCCGCCGCAGGGCAATGCCGACGCGCTTATCGAAAAGATCACCGCCTACCGCAAGATCCTCCAAAGCGGTGAAACGGCGGCTGCGCCGAAGGCGGCAAAGAAGAAAAAAGCGGAAGCGGCGGCTGCGCCTGAGGCAAAGACGGAGGCTAAGGCCGCGCCTAAGGCCGAGGCCGGAAACGGCGCCGTTTCCTACAGGGCGCTTCTCTTCTTCGATCCGGGCTGCAAGATGGAAAATGTGCGCGCGTTTGGCGTCATCAAATCCATCGAAAACATCTGCAAGAACATCCGCACCGTCCCGGAGGATGTTTTGAAGGAACAAAGCGAGGACTGGATCATCGAAAACGGCTTTGCGCTTTTCTTTGAGAGCGCCGCAAGCAAGGAAGAGATCAGAAAGAAGATCCTTTCCAACTTCTTCATCAAATCCCTCGATTTTTCCGAGCTCACGGCCTTCGATCCGGAACCCGAATCCGCTCCCGAACCCGCCGCACCGGCAGCATCCTCTAAAAAAGCCGCCGCTTCTCCTTCATCCGTTAAGGAGGAACCGCCCGCCGCAAAGCCCGTGGCCGTGCAGGAGGCCGAGGCTGCCGCAAAGAGCGCCGCGGACGCGCAGAGCATACAGCAAAAGCAAAATTACATGAGCGTAAAGCTCGATAAGCTCGATAAACTCATGAACCTCGTGGGCGAGCTCGTCATCACCGAAACCACGGTGACGAAAAACCCCGAGGTGATGAATCTGCATCTCGATTCCTTCGACAAGGCGTCGCGCCAGCTCCGAAAGCTCACCGACGAATTGCAGGATACCGTGATGTCCATCCGCATGATCCCCATTTCCGCCACCTTCCACCGCCTTGAGCGCATCGTGCGCGATATGTGCCGCAAAACCGGCAAGCAGGCGGATCTTGTCATCATCGGCGAGGACACGGAAATGGACAAGAGCGTTATAGACAATCTGGGCGACCCGCTCATGCACCTGATCCGCAACTCCATGGACCACGGCATCGAACCCCCCGAAGAGCGCGTAAAGCTCGGCAAGCCGCCCGTGGGCAAGATCATCGTAGAGGCGCGCAATACCGGCGGCGACGTGATCATCTCCGTCAGCGACGACGGCGCGGGCCTCGACCGCGACCTGCTCGTGAAAAAAGGCATCGACCGCGGCCTCATCAAAAAGCCGGAGGCGGAAGTCACTGACAAGGAAGCCTATCAGCTCATTTTTGCGCCGGGCTTTTCCACCAACGAAAACGTAACGGAATTTTCCGGGCGCGGCGTGGGCATGGACGTAGCCGTCCGCAGCATCGAGAAGATGGGCGGTTCGCTTAATGTGGATTCCACCCCGCACAAGGGCATGGCGGTACAGATGCGCATCCCCCTCACCCTCGCCATCATCGCGGGCATGCAAGTGGGCGTGGGCGAAAGGGTGTTCATCGTGCCTCTTTTGAGTATTCAAAAGTCCTTCAAGCCTAAGTCCGGCGAGGTGTTCAGTGATCCCGACGGCCATGAAATGATCCTCGTGCGAGGCAAGTGCTACCCCGTCGTGCGCCTGTATGAGCTTTTTAACATTGAAAGCGCCCGGACGCAGCTCGAAGACGGCATCCTTGTTTTGATCGACGCCGACGAGCAAAGCTGCTGCTTATTCGTGGACGAGCTCATCGGTGAACAGCAGACGGTCATAAAGCCGCTGCCGCTCTATATCTCCCGCTATCGCACCTGGACCAAGGGCATCGCCGGCTGCACCATATTGGGCGACGGCGGCGTGAGTCTGATCGTGGATATAAACGGGTTATACTCGAACTGAATCGTACGCTTTATCTAGGGGCAGTCGCGGCAAACGCTACTGCCCCTTTTTCATGGCATTTCCTTTCCTTAAGGTAAGGGAACTCTAGCCCTGCGCCTAAAAACCGCCGGTTTGGCGCACGTCTTTGCCATCGTCGGTCGCCGTAGCCCCACACGCGAGGCCACAGGCCTCGGCCCAAGGGGCTCCGGCTTCGCCGGACGTTACGGCGCCTTCCTCTTTCGCGACCTGCATCCAAACCGGCAGTTTTTAGGTTGCAGAGTTTAGGGGGCGGAGAGCATGTCAGCGTAAGGCGCCGGGCGCAGGCATAGCGCCTAGCAGAGCCAGGGCCTTTACGGGCCAAGCGTGCGGGGTGCCTACGTCGAGTACCGGCAATACAGCGATGGCGTGCTTCCCTGCCCTCTATCCTCTAAACCGCAAGGGTTCGACTCCCCTTACCTTGCGGTTTGCGGTTGTCGAAATATGTTGTATGCTGTATAATAATAAAATACTGGGAATTATGTGATTTTTCCCGTTTTTCGAGAGGCCGACATCTATGAGGTTTGTTCCCGCGAACTGCCTTCGTACGGGTCAGGTGCTGGCATCCGACCTTGTGCTTAACAAAAACCGCATACTCATCGGCAAAAATGTGCGCCTTACCGATGCGCTGATCGAAAACATCAACGCTTACGGCTTTCAAGGCGTTTATATCGACGATGATATCTCGGAGGACCTCCACATCGCCAACGTCATAAGCGACGAGCTCAAGACAAAGGCGAAGCGCGAGGTTCGAACTATGTTTACGGACGTGGAAGCGCCCACGCTCAGGCGTGGCGTGCGCAACGTCGACACACTCAAGGGCGTTGTGACCAACATTGTCGAAGAGGTCATCTACAACCGGGAGGCCATCGTCAACGTGGTGGATATCCGCTCCTATGACGATTATACCTATAGCCACAGCCTCAATGTGGCGGTCATCGCGGGCGTGCTGGGCGGTGTACTGAACCTCAACCGCAAGGACCTCAACGATCTCGTGACGGGGGCGCTGGTGCACGACATCGGCAAGGTGTTCATCGACAAGCGCATCATCAACAAGGTAAGCCGCCTCACGCACGACGAGTTGGAGGAAGTGCGGCGTCACAGCCGGCTCGGCTACGATTACATCCTCAACAGCGACGGTATCTCCGATGCGTCCAAGATGGCGGTGCTCACCCACCACGAGCGCTTCGATGGTTACGGCTATCCTTCCGGCCGCAAGGGGAGGGAAATCCCCTTGTTCGGCCGCATCATCTGCGTGGCGGACGTATACGACGCGCTCGTTTCCGACAGGCCTTACCGGCGCGCCATGCTCCCTTCCGACGCGCTCGAGTACATCATGAGCGGCTATGGCACCATGTTCGATCCCGATATCGTAGACGCGTTCACCAAGCGCATCGCGCCGTATCCCGTGGGCACCTGCGTGCGTTTAAGCTCCGGCGTCACGGGCATCGTGGTGGGCAACTACGAGCACTCGCGCCTAAGGCCCATCATCCGCGTGATCAAGGACGGAAAACTTACCTCCACCTACATCGACCTGGCGGAAGATCACAGCACCTTAAATACGACCATTGTGGAATTGGTGAATTTGTAAGGTCATGCTGCAACAATATTAGCGCAAAAAGGCGTCGGATTCCTCGGCGCCTTTTCCGACTTATGCGTTAGTAACACAAAGCGGGATGAAATCATCCCGCCCTACAAGCGTATTATCGTATAAGGCCTGTTCGATTTTGGTCTTCGCCGCCACCGCGGTTATCACGGGCGGATGCTATCCGCCCCTACAATGCAACGTTACATCGCGTATGCCCCAACTCTTTGCGGAACGGCAAGGCCGTTCCGGGGGGTCCGGGGGCCGAGCCCCCGAAGCTCCGGGATTGTCAAGGGGTGCACCCCTTGACTTCCTTCCGGCTTCGGCGGCATGTACGCCGAAGCCGGATGAAAACCGAAGGTTTTCGTTCCTTTCGCGGTTTTGCGGCCGCGCCGTAAGGCGCAGCAAAACCGTGGAAAGCCCGCCGCAGCGACCCTCGCGCGCATGGCTCGCAAGCCATGCGCGCGAAAGTGCGTAAGCACTTACGGCGCCGAAACGATCTCCGTGATGCGCACGCCGTAGTTGTCGTCAATCACCACGACCTCGCCGCGCGCGAACAGCTTGCCGTTCACCATGACGTCCACCATTTCGCCGGCGAGCCTGTCGAGTACCACCACGGAGCCAAGGTTGAAGTTCAATATCTCCTTGATGCTCTTGTGGCACTTGCCCAATTCCACCGTGACCTGAAGCGGCACATCCATGATGAGGCCGAAGTTGTCGCTCCCCTCTTCCGCGTGATAGCTCTCGCGCGAGGAACGGGCCGGCGCGTCAAAAGATTGGTATTGCATGGATTTCACCCCTACGCGGTTTCTGTCGTTGTTCCTGTCGGCCTGCGCGTACTCCGGCTGCCTCTGCGGGAGCGGCGCGGGCCGCGCGGGTTCATTGTGGGCGGGAGAAGTGGGCGCCGGCGCCTCCATAACGCTCCCGAGAAGCGTATGCGCAAGCTTTTTCCCGAATTTGAAGGGCATGATCTGCATGATCCGGCTCTTCAAGACCCCTTCGATCTCCATAGCGAAGCTTATTTTGATGGTCACGTCGTCGCCGCAGGCGAGCTGGGTAAGGCTGTCTTCCTCCAACGTGATCTGCTTGACGACGGGCGGAGAGATGTTGATGGGCTTCATCAAAAGGTCGGCCAGCGACGTGGAGGAGGAGCCCACCATCTGGTTCATGATCTCGCTGATAGCGGAAAAATGAAGCTCGTCGATGGCTGTTTCCGTATTGAGATTCCCGTCGCCGCCGAGGAGCAGGTCGGTGATGATGCGCACATCGTCTTCCTTGATGAAAAGGATGTTATAGCCATCCACCCCCTCCGTATAGGAAACCTCCACGACCAAAAAGGGCTTTTTATAGTCCCCGACGAAGTCGCGCGCGCTCGTGCACACGCTTACACGCGGCGTGGTGATGCTCACCGCCTTACTTAGGAGCGTCGAGAGCGTGGTGGCGGCGGTACCCATGCAGATATTGCCGATCTCGCCGAGCGCATCGCTTTCTTCGGCGGTCAGAGCATACTCGGCGGTACCGGACGGTTCTATAGACGGAGCAAGGGTCGCGCCATCCGCTGCATAAAGGTCACTCATTCTTAGTGCCTCCTTCTAGTATCTCCGAAATCATCAGGGCCATCTTTTGGCCTTTCGTGCCGATATAACCCTTGAATTTTGGGATATGTTCAACGATTGCCGTAACGGGTTCGCGCACCTGATGCTCGACGCGGATCACATCCCCCACCTGGAGGTTGAGCACATCGCGCACGGTAGCCTCCGTCGCGTTGAAAATCACACGTAAGCTTACGGGCGTGTTCGCGATTTTAGGGCTCATGTAGGGAAGAATGTTGCTTTCGTTGTCCGTAGCGGTGCTGCTTTCGTTGTACCACTTCTTCATCGCCAGTTGCTTGGCGATGGGCTGTATCGCAAGATGCGGTATACAAAGATTGATGATATCGGACACCTCTCCGATCTTCACGTTCATGGTGATGATGGCGATAGGTTCGCTGGTATTGACGATCTGGGCGAACTGCGCGCTCGTTTCCACGCGTTCGAGATCCGCCTCGATGTTGACCACGCGCTCCCAGCTTTCGTTCATATAGGCAATCATCTGCCGGCAGATGCGCGACAGAATGGATATCTCGATATCCGTAAAGGGCTTGTTGGCCTCCTCGTGCAAATAGCCGGTGCCGCCGAGCAGGCGGCTCACGATCTCATATGCCACGGCGGAGGACAGCTCGAACAACGCGCTGCCCGTCAAGGGCGGCATATTGAGGATGCCCAAAAACGCGGGCACAGGCAGGGAATTCGTGAATTCCGAGAAGGTTTGTTCCTCCACGGAAACCACCTCCACCTCGCATGCGGTGCGGAGCGTGCCCGATAAAAACGTAGCAAGGCGGCCGGCATAACTGTCGTAAATGAAGTTCAGCATGCGGATCTGTTCTTTTGAGAACTTGTTCGCGCTCCTGAAATCATAGACGCGCACCTTGTCGTCCTGCTGCTTTGCCTTATTGTCGCCGCTGCTTTGAGCGCTTTGCCCCGAGGCAAGCGCGACAAGCAACTCGTCTATTTCGCTTTGCGATAAAATCTCAGCCAATTTCGCACCTCTCACCTAGGATAGGCAGCTTCGCGGCTGCGGTTATTTTTCGTGGCTCAAAGCGCCGGGTCCGGCGCGATCTCCACCTCCGGCGCAGGCGCCGGTTCCGGTTCCTTCGCGCAGGGAAACTCGTCCACACCGTTGGTGAGACGCTTGAACTCGATAATGAGCCGCTTGACCTCGTCAGCGGACTCGGAAACCACGATCTTGCGTCCGGATGCCATCGAAACGATGGTGTTGGGGGTTTCCTCCACAAACTCGATCAGGTCGCTGTTGACGAAAAAATGTTCCATATTAAGCCGACTGACCCTAATCATAGTATCCCTCCATGTAGCGGGGGGTGCCAACCCCTGCGCCGTCTAAAGCGGCAACGAAAAGTTCTGCTGCGGCGGGCGAAGTTTCCACGCCCGCCGCGTTCGTTTATACCCTTACCTTACTTACCTCTTGAGGTTTACGAGCTCCTCAAGCATGGTGTCGGTGGTGGTGATGATGCGCGAGTTGGCCTGGAAACCCCTTTGGGTAACGATCATGTCGGTAAATTCGGCCGCAAGATCCACATTGGACATTTCAAGCGTGCCCGAGGAAAGCTTGCCGGCACCATCGCCCGGGGTGGTGTATGTGGCGGCGCCCGAGTTATCGCTCGGGCGGTAGGTGTTGGAACCTACCTTTTCAAGGCCGTTGTTGTTGGAGAAAGTCGCAAGGGCGATCTGGCCGACGATGACCTTGTCGGAGCCGTTGAGCGCGGTGATGATGCCCGTGTCTCCGATGGAGACGCTCTTAAGGTTGGGATCGATCTGGATCCTCGTAAGCGTGTTGCTGTAAACGGGGTTGCCCTCGCCGTCCACCCTCACCTGCATGGCGGGGGTGCCGTCCGGATTCATTACGGGATCGCCGTCGGCGTCCAGCACGGGGTCATACTGCAGCGTGAAGCCCTGCAAAAACGCGCCCGTAGCGGTCACGAGATAATTGTTTTCATCGGTATAGAAGTTGCCCGCGCGCGTGTAGGTGGTGACCCCGTTGGCGGTAACGGCGAAGTAGCCGTCGCCCGTAATGGAAAGGTCAAGCGTATTGCCTGTGTACTGCGTGGCGCTTTCGGTATTGAGGATATCGATGGAGGCGAGCGCGGAGCCCAAACCTACCTGTTTGGGGTTGGTGCCGCCGGTGACGGTTCCGCTGCCGCCAGTGGCGGAGCTCAGCGTCTGGCTGAAGAGGTCCTGAAATATCACGCGGCTACTTTTATAGCCCACAGTGTTGACGTTGGAGATATTGTTGCCGATAACGTCCATCCTGGTCTGGTGGTTGCGAAGGCCCGTCACGCCGGAATAAAGAGAGCGCATCATATGAGAAGTTCCTCCTGCATTTTAGGAATAGATTTCTTCGATGCTGGAAACCGCAACGTCCCTGTTGCCCGTTTCAGCGTTGCTGATGGTCACGTAAGCCATACCGTCCTTGGTAAAGAGCTTAATCACCGTGCCGGAGACCGTTACGGACTCGCCGTCTTCCTCGACGGTCGCCGTTACCGATTTACCAAGCAGGCCGGTGCTGTTGATGGCGCCCTGATTGGCGGGGGCCGTGTTCGAATTTTCGGTGTTTTTTACGCCCGCTATATCGCTCAGTTCGAAGGCATTGCCGCCGATAATCAGGTAATTCACCCCGTTGTGCTTCACGACGCTGTCCACCACGCCGACCGCCAGATTTGTACGGGCCGCGTCGGTATACACATAAACTTCCTTGCCGACGAGGCTGTACATCTGCGTCTGGACCATGGAGTCGGACAGCGAGTTAATCGAGTTGAGCATGGAGAACTGTGCGAGTTGCGCGATATAATCCGTATCGGACGTAGGCGACAGCGGGTCCTGATTGGCCATCTGCTGTACCAGTAGCTCCATAAACTGCTCCTGCCCAAGCTCCTTTGTTACGTTACGCTTGCTGCTTGCGAGATCATCAAGCGTACGGAGGCCGCTTGTTGAGGTAGTTGCATCAACGTTTGCCATGGTATGACTTCATCCTTTCATGCGGAAAATTCCACGGAGCTTCCCTGCAGGGCAAGCCTTGCGTCATCCTGCACGGCGGGAGCGGCCGTTGCGGCCTCTGCTGTGACCGCGCCGTAGGCGGAAGCCCGGGAAACGCTTAAAACGTTCAGGCGGCGCTTGCTTTCCTCAGCGCTGCCGCTCTGCTTTTGTCCTTGCCGGTTATCGAACGCGAGTGCGCCCGCCTCGTAGGCGACGTTGATCCTATGGATCTCCACGCCCTTTTCCTTGAGCATAGTTTGCAAGGAACTGAGTTCGTTTTCAAGGAGGGTCTTGACCGTTGCGTCCGCCGCCTTGATCTCTGCCTTAAGGCCGTCTGCGTCCTGCGTGAGCTTGATGGAAAGCTTGCCGAGATGCTCCGGTTTGAGCGTTATCTCAAACTCGGTCGCACCGCCTTGCGCCTTTACGCTCATGCTGTCCACAAGGTCCAAAACAGTCTGCGCGGTATCCGTCTGCGCAGTTTGTTCTGCGGGGACCGTACCCTTAAGAGGCTCAAAAACCTCTGTAAGGCTTGACGTACCCGGCAGTGCGGCGTCCGCCGTGTTTTGCGCTGGCTTTAAGGGCTCCTCCTCCTCGGGGAGCGCGGCGGGATCCTGAACGCCTTTTCCCTGAAGCGCATCCTCCACCGCGGCAACAAGCTTTTGAAACGCCTCGGCAGCGGTCTGCGCGGAAACGGTTTCCGCGTTGGGAAGTGCGGGAGCGGATTCAAAGAGAGCGGCCTGTGCCGTGTCGATGCCCTCATAAGGAGCGGTCGGCGTACCGGATTGACTGTGCGCGTTCTCCAAGGATTTCAGGTATTCGTTTACGAGCGGCACAAGCTGCGATAAAATCGCTGTGCGCCCGACCCCGTTTTGCGCGGGAACGTTCAAGCGGTCAGCCCCGGAAGATTCGTTCAAAAGTTCCGTAATGTCAGGCTGTACCGGCGGCATCCCTGCCTGCTCCGCCTCGGGTTGAACTTCAGCGCCGTCTGCCGCAGCGTAAGCCGCTTGCAGGAGTTGTAACGCTTCCGAAGTTAAATTCCCCTCGGCATTCAGCAATCCGAATCCTTCGAGAATGCTCGCAATCCCCGCGGCGGGGTCGCTGCATTTGCTGATTTGCGGTAGTTGTGTTTCTGCGCTGTCCGTGTTTTGTACCGCCGCGGCGAGCATGGAGAGCATATTCGCTAACCCTGCGTCCACCGATCCGGTCTCCGAAGCCCTCAGATCTTCTTTTTTAAGTCCCAAGGCCGCAAACACGCCATCCTTTACTTTTGAAAAGCCCGTCGAAGGCGTGGAGGATGCCGTTTGCGCGATCTGCACGGGAACAGGCAGCTCTAATTGTACGTTTGCTATTGCATTTACCATCCATTCACCTCCTTTAAAAAAATACAATCATATTATGTATCGTAACTTTTCGCGAAAAAATAAAGGAGCCGCGCAAAAATAATTATGAATTCACGATTTTTGCGCGGTATATTTGAATTAAGTTGGTGATTTTCTATGCAAATTTCCCCGCAAAAAGGATATACGCAAACTGCCGTGCGTACAAGCAGGCCGTCACGGAGGCCGCCCTTACAACGGGTTGACGTTACCATAGCGGTAAAACGCGGCGGGATGAAAATCATCCCGCCCTACATACGGCATTACGTTGCATTTATGCGGGCCGCCCCCGGGCGGCGCAGGGGTTCGGGGGCTGTAAGCCCCCGACGCTCTAGGGATTATTAAGGGGCCACAGCCCCTTAATTTGTTCCGGCTTCGGCGACATGCGCGTCCGGCGGAGCCGGAGCCCTACGGGCCAAGGCCTGCGGCCTTGCGTGCGCCGAGACGGATGAAAACCAGAGGTTTTCATCCGTCTCGTGGTTTGCCTGAAATGCGCAGCATTTCAGGCAAACCGTGCAAGACCCGCCGCAGCGACCCTCGCGCGCATGGCTCGAAAGCACTGCATGCGAAAGCGCGTTATGGCGCCATTTCATCCGTGACTTCCTTGCGGAGTTCCTTCGTGAAGTTTTCCAAAATGGCGGCGGCTTTGGTGCTATCCATTTTCATGAGGAGCCGGGCGATTTGCGCGGGGTTCGCGTCCACGGCGAGCGTCTGCGCGGCGACCTTCGCGTCCATCTTTGCGTACATCTGCGCGGCGGCCGAGATGTCCGTCTTCCACGACTCGACCTCCTGTGCGAGAGCCTCCACCTCGTCCGTGCGCGCCTCTAAAGTCTGTTCGCGCAATTTAAGATCGGCCTCCTGCGTGTCGAGCTCCTTCTCGCGCTTGTCAAGCTCCTTCACGCGCGCGTCGGAGGTGTCCTCCGCCGTTTCCACACCGCTCTCGCGGACATCAAGCTCCGCGATCCTCGCGTCGATGCCCGCCTCGCGTTCGTCAAGCTCTTCGACGCGTTTTTCCAAGGCATCGTACTGCGCGCGGGTGGCTTTTTCGAGCCCGAACGCGGATATAAAAAGATCGCGCGCGCCGCCGAAATCGAAATACAAGCACCCTGCCAGCGCGATCATAACGACAAGAAGCAGCACGCACATCACGCCGCTGAATGTCATCTTCTTACTTGGCTTTTGAGGCTGTACGGGCATATAGCCCCACCTTGCGGGTGCTCCGCCCTGCTGTGGCCTGATAGGCTGCATGGGCATCCCACCCTGCGGTGGCCTTCCACCCTGCACGGGATACGGCGGCTGCATGGGGCCTCTTGCGCCTTGCGGCGGTCTTCCGCCCTGCGGCGGGTAGCCCTGCATGGGACGCTGCGGCTGCGGCGGCCTTCCGCCCTGTGCGGGATACGGCGGATACGGCGGCCTTGCCCCCTGTGGCGGTCTTCCGCCCTGCGGGGGATACGGTTGTTGCGGAAGTCTCGCCCCCTGCGGCGGCGTCCCGCCCTGCTGTGGATACGTCGGCTGCGAGGTCGTTGGCAAAATGCTTGCGTCCTGTTTGGGACTCTGTATCTGCGGGGCTTTTTGCGCTTCCTGCGGCAAGCCGTTGTCCAGTTCGGGTTCTTGCGTCGTCTGCATGGGTCTTTCAGGTGTTTCCATATTGCTCCCCCAGAATAAAATGATGCGTTCTTATTACTTTGATGCCACCTGATAGGAGACCACGTCTCCGATGGCCTGTTCTTCTTCGCGCTTCACTTCGTCACGGTACTCCTCCATCTGTTTTTCCCTAAGGTTTTCAAGCGACTTGATTTCCTTGCGGATCTCCACGAGCGCCGCGACGACCTTTTCACGCTCCCCTTCGGCCGCTGCAATTGCCTTTTTCTGCGCCGAAATCATATCGTCGAGGCTTTCAAAATAGCGGGCATACTGCGTCATGCGGATTGCATCCGTCCCCTCGTCCACATCTTTGGCGCATTGGATGCGGGCCTCCTCCTTTCGCTCAAGCATCCTGTCGAGTGCCAGGCGAAGGGAACGAAGCCGCTCCTCGACCCGCTTTAAGAGGTTCTTCTGCTGCTTTTCGTTGGAAAGGGCGATATCGTACACCGCCTGCAGCGTGAACACGAACTTCTTCATATCCTTTAATTTCGCTCCCCTCAGCCAAGCTTACGGAGCATTTCGAGGGTTTCCTCGAACGTGTAGCTTTCGCCGATGCCCTGCAAAAGAAGATCGTCGATCGGCTTATGCAGGTCGATCGCGCGGTCGATTTCGGGACTACTCCCGCGCTTGTACGCGCCGATAGAAATGAGATCCTGCGCATCGCGGTAGGTGGCCATCATGTTTTTTACATGTCCCGCGCTCGCGTAATGCTCTTTCTCCGTGATGTCGGGCATGAGCCTAGATATACTCGCGAGCACATCGATGGCGGGATAATGGTTGGCGTTGGCGAGCTTTCTCGAAAGGACGATATGCCCGTCCAAAATGCCGCGCACGGTATCGGAAATGGGTTCGTTCATATCGTCGCCGTCCACAAGCACCGTATAAAGCGCCGTGATGCTCCCCTTGGACGAGGTGCCCGAACGCTCCAGCAATTTGGGAAGGATGGCGTACACCGAGGGCGTATACCCGCGCGAAACGGGCGGCTCGCCCGTGGCCATGCCGATCTCGCGCTGCGCCGCGGCATAGCGGGTAATGGAATCCATAAGGAGCAGCACGTTGAGACCTTGGTCGCGGAAATATTCCGCGATGGAAGTGCCTACGCTGGCGCTTTTGAGGCGCACGAGCGCCGGCTGGTCGCTTGTGGCCACCACCACCACAGAACGCTTGAGTCCCTCCTCCGTGAGGTCCTTTTCCATGAAGTCGAGCACTTCCCTGCCGCGCTCGCCGATGAGGACGATCACATTTACATCGGCCTTGGCGTTGCGGGCGATCATGCCCAAAAGCGTGCTTTTTCCAACGCCGCTTCCCGAGAAGATGCCGACCCTCTGTCCGCGCCCCACGGTGAGAAGCGAATCGATCGCCTTGATGCCGAGCGGCAGCACCTCGTGGATGCGCGTGCGCTCGAGCGGGTTCGGGGGCATGTTATCGATGGGGTAGAAACAATCCGGCATGAAGTCGCCTTTGCCGTCCATGGGCTTGCCGAGGCCGTTGAGTATGCGCCCGAGCGCGTCCATGCCGACGGGTACCCGGAGCGACTCGCCCGTGGAGACCACATAGTTTTCCGCACCCACGCCGCTCAAAACGCCCAACGGCATCAAAAGCACCTTTTTATCGCGGAAACCCACGACCTCCGCGTAAATAAAGTCGTTCCCCTTGCCCGTATAGACGCGGCATATCTCTCCCATGCGCGCGTTGAGCCCCGTGCATTCAACCGTCAAACCGACGACCTGCGTCACCTTGCCGGAATACTTGTAAAGGTCGGCGCTGTGCAATAAATCTCTGTATTTTTCAAGCTCGAAACGCTTCGTCATGTATCCTCATTCGCCATGCCGAACACTCTTTTGACGCGGCTCAGCTGCGTTTTTACGCCCGCATCCACCGTGCCCTCGTCGGCCTGCAATAAAAGCGCCCCCGGCTCCAAAGAGCCGTCGCAAATAACCGAGAAGGGAACTTCGGAAAGCACGGCCCTCGTCACCTCGTCTTTTTCCATGAACCTGTCGTACTCGCGCTTATTAAGGCGCATGACAAAGCGCGTTTTCGCGTTGAGCTGCGTCACAGCGCTTTTCACAAGGTCAAAAAACGGTTCGAAATCGCGGTCGAGCGTTATGCCCAATATACTTTCGGCAACGTCGAGGCTCAGCGCAAGCACATTCTGCTCCAGCTCCGCGTTTCGCATATCGTTATACGATTGCACCTGCTCGAAAAGATCCCTCAAACGGCTTTCGTAATCCTCGCGCACTTTCAAAATTGCATTGCGCGACGCCGTAATGCCCTCCGAATAGCCCTTCTCGGTCGCCGCGCCGTAAACCGCCTGCCGTTTTGATTCCGCTTCCCCGACGATGCCCTCCGCCTCCCGATGCGCGGCGATGAGCAAATTTTCCGCCTCGCGCTGCGCGCAGGCGACCAAGTTTTCCGCTTCGCGCTGTGCGCAAGCGACCAAAGCCGCCGCTTCGCTCCGGGCGGCATTAGCCGTTTCTTCCGCCTGTTGTCGCACCGCCGTAAGCGCGCTGCGCGCTTCGCCGAGCATTTCCTCAGCCTGCTTTCTTGCCGAACTCAGCGTTTCCTGGGCCTCCGACTGCACCGAACTCAGCATTTCCTCGGCCTGCTCTTCCGCCTCGCGCATGATCTCCTCCGCGAGGTTTTCCGCCTCCTCCTCGCTCATAGGCTCGAGTTCGGGTTCAGGTTCCGGCCCAGGCTCCGGTTCAGGCTCTGGCTCGGGCGGTTTTTTCGCGGCGGCCCGTGCCGCCGCGCGCGCGATCTCCTCCTCCACGGCGGCACGCGGGTCGAAAGCCCTTAAAAGTGCCTCGCAGGCTTCCGCACTGAGCGGATGTTCCTCGTCGCTCGCGGCGGCAGCCGTCACGGCGGAATGGTCCGCGCCGAGGTGTTCCTGCAAAAAGCTCTTAAGCTCCTCCGGAGACACGCTTTCCTCCGAGGTAAACTCGGACAATTCCCAGCTCTTGATGACGCTGGAGTTGAGCTCCGCAGCGCCCAGTTTCAGGTAGCTTTCTTTGTCGATGCGGATCAAGGGGATACCTCCTTTGGAGCGCGGAACACGGAACGGTCAAAGCCGTTCCCTTCATTTATTTATAAATAACGTAAAACCCGCCGAAAGCTGAACGGCGCGCAAAAGCGCGGCGTGCGGGGCCATCGGCGGGCGGGCGATGAGAATTACAGGATGAGCGCGTCGTCCTGCTTGCGTGCGATGATGATCTCTCCCGCGTCGTCGAGCCTGCGGATGATGTTGACGATCTTCTGCTGGGCTTCCTCCACGTCGCGCACGCGTACAGGCCCCATGTAATCGATCTCCTCACGGAGCATATCCTGCAGGCGCTTGGAGATGTTCTCGAAAATGACCTTGGATACGTCGCTTCTGACGCCCTTGAGCGCCACGGCGAGGTCGCGGTTGTCCACCTCGCGCAGCACGCGTTGGATGGCCTGATTGCTGAGGGTGGTGATGTCCTCAAACACGAACATGCGGTTTTTGATCTCCTCGGCGAGCTCGGCGTCGGTCTGCTCGAGCACGCTCAAGAGGTGCTTTTCCGTACCCCTATCCACACTGTTCATGATGCTCACGAGGCTGTCCACGCCGCCCACGATAGTTTGGTTGCCGAAGATCATCGTGGAAAGCTTATGTTCAAGCACGCGCTCGGCGTCCTTCACGTATTCGTGCGAGGTGGCGCCCATATTGGCGATGCGCGTGATGACGTTGGCCTGCTTTTCAAAAGGCAGCGACGCGAGCACGGGCGCCGCCTGCTTGGGATCGAGGTAGGAAAGAATCAGCGCGATCGTTTGCGGGTGCTCGTTTTGCAGGAAGTTGTAGACCTGCGTGCTGTCCGCACGGCGGATAAAATCGAACGGGCGTACGCGCAGCGACGAGGAAAGGCGGGTGATAAGCTCATTGGCGCGGTCCGAACCGAATGCACTCTCCAAAATTTCCTTGGCGTAATCGATGCCGCCTTCGGATATGAACTTTTGCGCCATGCAAACCTCGAGGAATTCGGCCACTACGGCCTCCTTCACCTCAGAGGTGATGCGGCGCATGCTCGTGATGCTGAGCGTAAGCTGCTCGATCTCGTCCTCGTTGAGGCTTTGGTAGAGCTTGGCCGCGTGCTCCTTGCCGAGCGTGATCATGAGGACAGCCGCTTTTTCCTTATTTGTGAGCGTTTCAGTTCCACCCGACATGGTTGCTCCCCCCACCTAAATCATGAAATATCTTGGCGGTCTATTTGCCGCCAGTCTGCGTCAAAAATGCTCGGAATACATACCGGTATGCCTGCGCTTTTTTCCTTGCCTGACGGCAAATATCCTCGCCCATCTAAATTCACGATTTAGGTGGGGAAGCAGCTCGCTTCCTTACTTTTCATCCGAAAGCCAGCTGCGCAGCAACAGCGCCACCGTTTCGGGATTCTTTTCGATGAAATTCTCAAGTTGCGTAAGGTTGGTATCCTCTTTGATCGCTATCTCGGTCAAGAGGGGTCTCGGCTTGGCGGTCTCCGCGGCGGCTGCTTCCGCGGCAGCAGCTTCCGCGGCGGCGGCTGCCTCAGCAGCGGCTTGCGCTTCGGCTGCTTCTTCCGCCTCCTTGGCGGCCTGCTTAGCGGCCTTGCCCCAAAGCCACTTTGCTTTCTTGACGCGTTTTACGCCCTTTTCGTCTTTCTCTTCTTCCTCTTCCTTTTCGTCCTCTTCTTCCGTATCTTCCTTTTCGCTCTTCTCGTCCAATTCTTTCTTTTCGGCCTTTTCTTCCGTTTCTTTCTCTTCTTTGTCTTTGTCGTCGGCTTCGACTTTTTTGCTCTTTTCGTCCGTTTTTTCAGGCAGCTCGTTTTCCTCGCCGACACTGAGGTCCAGTTTGGCGCCGGATGGCCCGCCGCCGGTTTTTTCTTCCTTCACATCGGATTCGCCTCCGAAGGCGGCATATGCCTCCTCGTAGACGGGCTCTTGATATTCGTCATAGTAAATGGGCGCATAATAAGCCCCTTCGCCCTCGCCCCAATCGGGAGCCACAGGTTCTTCTTCCTTTGCTGGCTTCGGCGGGCGTGTAAGGATACGAAGCGCGGCGAGGAGCAGCAAAAACACGATGATCACCGTGCCCGCCGTGATGAGGGTCTTGATTAGCTGCGCTTGGTTGGTAGCCGCGAGCATCTCCTTTTGCGCTTCAAGCGCCGCGGAGACATCGGTACCGGTATCGAGACGCAAGAACGGAAGCCGCTCCACCGTGATGCGCCCGATGTCTACGCCTATGGCGTTCGCAACGAGGTTTCTCACGTTTTCCGTATAATCCTCCTCCAACACAGAGCTGTCGAGTATGACCGAGACCGAAAGGTCGCTGATGTAGCCCTTGGCGCGCGTGATCTGGGTCCTGATCTCGTTGAGCTCATAATTCGCCTCGCGGGTAGTCTTGCCGTAAACGGTATCCTCGTCGATCGTCACGTCCGGGTAAGTGGAAACGCCGGCGCCGTTACTTTCGGTGCCAACGATCTCGTTTGAGGCAGCGTCGCCTTTCACGGTCTCGGCGAGCTCCTGCATGCTCACCACAAGCCCTTCGTTCATCCCCTCCACGGGCGGGTTGAAAACCGTGGATTCCTGTGTTTCATCGTCGAAAGCGAGCGTAGCGTTGACGGCCGCATAAATTCCGTCCTGCCCGAAAATGGGAGTGAGGAGGTTCACGACCTGCTCCTTGAGCCCGTCCTGTACGGCTTTTTTTAAACTGAGCCGGTCGGTGACGACGGTATAGTCGTCCTCTTCCTCCGTAAGGTCGTAAAGGTTCATTTCCGAATCCATGATGCGGATGTTTTCGACCTTGAGACCGCGGATGCTCGTCAGTACCTCCGCGATGGTACGCGCCTTGGCGTTGGTGAGCACGGCGCCCTCGCGAAGCGTAAGGATCACGCTCGCAGTGGCGGGGATCTCGTCCTGGCTGAGCACGAAGGTATCTTCCTCGGCAAGGGAGAGGTTTACGACCGCATCCTTCACCTCGGTGAAGCTCAATATGGACTGACGGAGGTTTTCCTGCAGCTGGAACTGCAGATAAACGCGCTTTTCCACGTCCGTGGTGCCGAGGCCCGAAGCCATGGCAAAGATATCGAAATCGTAGCCGCTCTTGGGATAACCCTCGGCCGCGAGTTCCATTCGTACGCCGTCCACCTTGGAGCTTTCCACCAAGATGGTGTCCGTGCCCTGCGATTTCGCATCCACGCCCATCTCGTTAAGAAGGCTCATCACCTCGCCCGCATCTGCGGCGTCCATGCCGCTGTAGAGCACGCCGTAGGACTTGCGGTTCAAAAACACCGATGCCGTTACGATGATGGCCGCAACCAGCGCCACCAGCACGATGAGCCGCGTCTTTTGGCCTTTCGAAAGGCTTTTGAACCGCTCAATGATCTTTTGAAAGGTCTTCTTAAAAAAATCCGCCAAAACTCGCTCACCCGTTGCCTTATTAAGTCCGGCCCCACGCCGGCTGCGTAATGCGAATCGGGACGCCCGTGCAATATCGCATGTGGAAAAATGTAAGTTTTGCGCAATTTATACAATATTATGTATTAAAGTTATTGTATACCACCATATGATGGATTTCAATACTTTATTTTGTAAAAAGCTCGTATTCTCGCTGTATAATGGCGTTTTTTGTTTCAAAAAAATCTTTTTTTGCGCTAAAGTCATGGAAAAATATCCCGATATTATAGTGTAGACGCAAAGAGAACCGCCTAAGATTCCCGAAGGCGCCCGGGAAGCGGACGATTCTCCTGTGAAACAAAAAAACAGGCAAGGATGCCGAATTATTATCAGGGAGGAATTTACTCATGCGTATCGCTAACAACACAACGGCCATCAACACCCACAGGCAGTACACCATCAATAACAACAACGTGGCTGCTTCCACCGAAAAGCTTTCTTCCGGTTACCGCATCAACCGCGCGGGCGACGACGCCGCCGGCTTGGCGATTTCCGAAAAGATGAGGGCGCAGATCAAGGGCCTCAACATGGCCTCCAAGAACAGCCAGGACGCTATCTCGCTGGTGCAGACTGCCGAGGGTGCTCTCACCGAGACCCACGCCATCCTGCAGCGTATGCGCGAGCTCGCCGTGCAGGCCGCTTCCGACACCAATGATGACGGCGTCGACCGCGCTGCTTTGCAGACTGAGTTCCAGCAGCTCATCGATGAAATCGACAACATCGCGGACACGACCAAGTTCAACGGCAAGACTCTGCTCGACGGCACTCTCACCGCCGCCGTCATCCAGACCGGCGCGGACAGCGGCGAGACGCTCACGCTCTCGATCGGCGACATGGACTCCACGGCGCTTACGATCAACGCCGCTGCCATTACCACCCAGGGTGCTGCCAGCTCGGCCATCGCTTCTGTGAACGACGCCATCAACAAGGTTTCCACCCAGCGCGCTAACCTCGGTGCTTACCAGAACCGTCTGCAGCACAAGATCAACAACCTCGACACTTCCGCCGAGAACCTGCAGGCTGCCGAGAGCCGCATCCGCGACCTCGACATGGCGAAGGAAATGACCACGTACACGAAGAACAGCATTCTCGTGCAGGCCTCCACCGCGATGCTGGCCCAGGCCAACGCCGCCCCGCAGGGCGTGCTCCAGCTGCTCCAGTAAGCTGCAGGCACAAAGGTAAACACCCGTTTGTAATTTCCACTATGGCGCTAAAGAAGGCCGCTCCGAAAGGAGCGGCCTTCTTCAAATCAAAGAGTGCGCCCTTGACAAACCCCCGGCTTGGGGGGGAAGGCAAAAACTTGCATCGGCAAAATTCCGTGTTTTTCCTTTAAAAAAGCGCGGAAGCCTGTTTACAGAAGAAATAAGTTTGTCTTATAATGTATTTGTGGGAGAAAGCGATTTTGCAGATATATATTATACAAATCGCGCTTCCACCAATCGTCGCTTTCGGCCCGCACAAACAAAGTACAAGCCATGTTTGTTCTCGGCGCCTTCTCCATATAATTATCTGCAAGGGGTGAGTTTATTTTGGAATTTCTGACCCAGTTAGGCAATTTGTTCGGCAACGTTTTGGGCTTTACCTGGCAGCAGGGTCTCATGATCCTGATCGGCGCGGCCCTCATCTACCTCGCCATCTCCAAGGATATGGAGCCTTCGTTGCTCCTCCCGATGGGGTTTGGCGCGATCCTCGTCAACCTGCCGGGCGTTAACACCGACGCGATCCAAACGCTGTTCAACGCAGGTATCTCGAGCGAGCTGTTTCCGCTGCTCCTCTTCGTCGGCATCGGCGCAATGATCGATTTCGGGCCTTTGCTCTCCAATCCCAAGATGATGTTTTTCGGTGCGGCGGCGCAGTTCGGCATTTTCTTCACGCTGATACTTGCGACGATTTTCGGCTTCTCGCTCAACGACGCGGCAAGCATCGCCATCATCGGCGCGGCGGATGGCCCCACCTCCATCGTTGCAGCCACGAAGCTCCAGTCCAACTACCTCGGCGCCATCATGGTGGCGGCGTATTCGTATATGGCGCTCGTGCCCATCATACAGCCGCCGTTCATCCGTCTCGTGACCACCAAAAAGGAACGCCTCATCCGCATGGAGTATAACCCCAAAGCGGTCACTAAAACGACGAAGATCCTCTTCCCCATTTTCGTGACCATCGTCGCCGGCGCGATCGCGCCGGAATCCGCGCAGCTCATAGGCTTCCTCATGTTCGGTAACCTTATCCGCGAGTGCGGCGTTTTAAATAGCCTCAGCGACACCGCGCAGAACGTGCTTGCAAACCTCATCACGCTGTTCTTAGGCTTCACCGTTGCGCTGAGCATGCAGGCCGATAAGTTCGTAACGCTTCAAACTTTCCTCATCCTCGCGCTCGGCCTTGTTGCGTTCATCTTCGACACCATCGGCGGCGTGCTGTTTGCGAAGTTCCTCAATTTGTTCCTCAAGAAGAAGATGAACCCGATGATCGGCGCGGCGGGTATTTCGGCGTTCCCGATGTCCTCCCGCGTGGTGCACAAGATGGGCCTCAAAGAAGACCCGTATAACTTCCTGCTCATGCACGCGGCCGGCGCGAACGTAAGCGGCCAGATCGCTTCCGTGCTGGCGGGCGGACTTCTTATGAGCATCGTGCTCGGTTGGAAATAAAGGAGGTAATCGAAATGTCATTGTTATTGGCAGTCGGTACGATAAGCGAAGCTGCAAAGCAGCCCATTACGCTTTTGCAGGCCCTCGAGATTACGGCAACAGGCCTCGTCGGCATTTTTGCGGTGTTCTTTGTAATATGGGGCTTTGTGACCCTTTTGAACAAGGTCACCGGAGGCAAAGCCAAAGAGGACGAAGAATAAAGGCTTTACGCCAAAACAAAAGCGCCGCGCGGAGCATGCTCCGCACGGCGTATTTTTATGAAGTTTATCCCTTCTTGTGATCTTTGAAATAACCGGTCAAAACCTCCATGCTCCTATCTCTGAGCACGCCGGATGTGACCTGCGGTTTCCATGCGGAATGTTCAAACACGATCCTGCAGCATTCCGTACCGGTCTCACCCAAAAGACTGCACAAATCGATATCGCCCGCTCCATACACCAATCGCCCGAGCCTAAACCAAACCATTGCGCCGCAGCACATGAAACACGGTTCGCAGCTTGCATACATCGTATATTTGCTTAGATCGGTGATATGCGTCTCCGCGCAGAACCGCCTAAGGAGCCCCGCTTCCGCGTGAAACGTAGGGTCGGAGCCGGTATAGATCTGATTCTCGTTGGAATAAACGATTTCCCCGTCTTTTACAAGTACCGCGCCGAATGGTTCGTTCCCATGCTCTGCGGCAAGCGCGGAGACCCCAATCGCCTCCGACATAAACCTTTCATCCCGGGTCATGATTTTACAGCTCCTTCGCACCTTCCTGCCTAAGCGCTGCGGCGACGAAACCGGTAAAGAGCGGATGTGCGCTGTCGGGGCGGGACTTGAACTCCGGATGGAACTGCACGCCCACGAAGAAGGGATGGTCTTTCAACTCGATGATCTCGACGAGGTTCCTCTCCTCGTTGACGCCGGCGACACGCATGCCGTGCGCCTCGAACGACTCGATGTAGGCATTGTTGAACTCGTAACGGTGGCGGTGGCGCTCCTGTATTTCCGTCTTGCCATAAAGCTCACGCGAGAAGCTGCCCTCGCGGAGCGTGCAGGCGTAGGCGCCGAGACGCTGCGTACCGCCGAGGTTGTCGACGATATTCTTGCGCTGATCGGGCATGATGTCGATGACCGGATGCGCGGTGTCCCTATTCGCCTCGGTGGTATCCGCATCCAAAAAGCCCAAAACATTTCTCGTAAACTCGATGGCGGCCATTTGCATGCCGAGGCAGATGCCGAAAAACGGAAGTTTATGCGTGCGCGCGTAGCGGATGGACTCGATTTTGCCGGATAGCCCGCGCTCGCCGAAGCCGCCCGGCACCAAAACGCCCTGTACGCCGCTCAAAAGCTCGGCGACGTTAGCCGATGTGACCTCTTCGGCGTCGATGTAGCGGATATCGACGCGCGCGAGGTTTGATATACCCGCGTGCTTGAGCGATTCCGCAATGCTCAGATACGCGTCCTTCAGGCTTACGTATTTGCCGACGATCGCGATGGAGCACGCCGCTTTGGGCTCGAGCTCGCGGCGCACCATCTCGCGCCATGCGTCGAGCTGCGGCTCGCGCTGCTCGAGGCCGAGCTTGCGGAGTACGGCTGTGCAAAGCCCGTTCTTTTCAAGCATGAGCGGCACGGAATACAGGGAATTTTCCGAAAGGTTTTCGATAACGCAATCCGGCTCCACGTTGCAAAATTGCGCGATCTTCCCCTCAATTTCCTTGCCGATAGGGCGCTCCGCGCGGCATACGATGATATCGGGCTGTATGCCGATGGAGAGAAGCTCCTTGACGCTGTGCTGGGTGGGCTTGGACTTCAATTCGCCCGCCGCACCTATGTAGGGCACGAGCGTTACATGGATGAAGGCGCAGCTTTGCGCTCCTTCGCTCCATTTCATCTGGCGGATGGCCTCCAAAAAGGGCTGGCCCTCGATATCGCCCACGGTGCCGCCGATCTCCACGATCAAAACGTCGGGGTTGGTGGCCTTGGCGGCGCGAAGTACGCGCTCGCGTATTTCGTTTGTTATATGCGGTATGATCTGCACGGTACCGCCCGCGTAGCCGCCGCGGCGCTCGCGCTCTATGACGGTTTTGTAAATTTGCCCAGAGGTAGTGTTGTTGACGCGGCCCAATGCCACGTCGATAAAGCGCTCATAATGCCCCACGTCGAGGTCGGTCTCCGCGCCGTCGTCGGTCACGTACACCTCCCCGTGCTGATAGGGGTTCATCGTACCCGGATCCACGTTCAGATAAGGGTCGAGCTTGCACACGGATACGCTATACCCGCGGCTCTTCAAAAGCCTTCCAAGCCCCGCCGCCGTGATGCCTTTTCCAAGCGACGATACCACTCCGCCCGTGATGAATACGAATTTTGTCATAAGTACCTCCTAAAAATAATAAAACAAAGCGAACGTCTCCTTGTTCAAGGGAGGCGTTCGCGTTACCGTCTTAAGTGGTGCCCTTATTACTTTATCGCAATCGATGCGCAAATGCAAGCGTTTTGTCGGCCCGTTTTACGCGCTTTTAACGCTTGCTTTTTTCCTGCGACTCGACCGCTTCCTCGATTTGGGAGAAAGACGGCACTTTTGCTTGCTTGTGCTTTTTCGCCACGGAGGTCAAAACGAATGCCGCGCCGATGCCCGCATACATATACGACATGGCGAGGCTTGTCCATATGCCCGATTCGGCCGCAAGCTCCGCGTCGAACGGGAGGGAAAACGCGAAATTGAGAAGCGCGGGTATGACAACTTCGTAGCCGTCCTTGACCGCGTCTCTGTAAAAGATTGTGCACTCGCCCAACAGCGTGGCGATAAAGGTCATCACGATCACAGTGATTACGTTCACGGTTATCACCGTGGAGATGCGGTCCGTTTTGCCACGAAAAAGCTTGTAGCCGTAGTATGCCAAAAACGAGATGAGCATTCCGCCCAGCGAGGCCACATAGCCGGCGAGCGCGATCAATATCCAGGGAATGCACCCAACAAACCCGCCCAAAATGGAACCTATAATCCCCAGAAGTACGCTACTCTCCCGTGCTTCTTGCTGCGACGGACGACGATCCCTTATTGCTTCCATTCTTTTTTACTCCCCGAAAATCACTCTTTTTTCCATCTTACAACATAACGCTGAGGCTTTCCACCGGAAAAAACCGGTATTGAGGCAAGGGCCAGGGAAGCCGAACCTTACGCGACCACTACGTTCACGATATTTTTTACAACGATCACCTTGCGAACGGTCTTACCCTCGATAAAGGGCTTGATCTCCGCGTCTTCAAGAACGGCCTTCTCGACATCCGCGTTGTTGAGCTCCGCAGAAAGCAAAATGCGCGTACGCACCTTGCCGTTCACCTGAATGCCGTATTCGATCTCCGTTTTTTTGAGCGCGCTCTCGTCATACTGCGGCCACTCCGTCTCATAGAGGCACTTTTTATAGCCCAGGCGCTCGTTGATCTCCTCGCAAATGTGTGGCGCGGCGGGCGAAAGTATGGTGATGAGCGTATGGAGCTCCTCTTTGGTGACGCCGTTCGCCGCGTAAAGGTCGTTCACGAGCGACATCATGGAGGCGATGGCGGTGTTGAACTTCATGCGTTCGTAGTCCTCGCTCACTTTCTTGACGGTACCGTGCACGGCGGCCTTCATCTCCTCGCGGATGCCATCGCCCGCTACGATCATCTCCTGCATGCGCCATACGCGCTCGAGGAAGCGGCGGCAGCCCGGCGCGCCCGTGAGGCTCCAGGGAATGGGCTGGTCGAACGCGCCCATAAACATTTCATAGAGGCGCAAAGAATCCGCGCCCAGTTCGTCCACCACCGTGTCAGGGTTGATGACGTTCCCTCGCGATTTGCTCATCTTTTCGCCGTTCACACCGAGCACCATGCCGTGGCTGGTGCGCTTCATATAAGGCTCCGGCGTAGAAACCGCACCAATGTCAAATAAAAACTTGTGCCAGAAGCGGGAGTACAATAGATGCAGCGTGGTATGCTCCATGCCGCCGTTGTACCAATCCACCGGCATCCAGTAATCGAGCGCCTCGCGGGAGGCGAGTTCATGATCGTTCTTCGGGTCGGTATAGCGCAAAAAGTACCAGCTGCTGCCCGCCCAGTTGGGCATGGTATCGGTTTCGCGCTCGGCATATCCGCCGCACTTGGGGCAAGTGGTCTTTACCCATTCCGTCGCCCGGGAAAGCGCAGAGGAGCCGTCGTCGCCCGGCGCGTAGTCGCTGATCTCGGGCAGCGTCAAGGGAAGCTGATCGTACTCTAAGGGCACCCAGCCGCAATGCTCGCAATGCACGAGGGGGATGGGCTCTCCCCAATAGCGCTGGCGGGAGAACACCCAGTCGCGCAGCTTATAGTTAACCTTGCGCTCGCCTAAGCCCTTTTCCTCGAGCCACGTCATCATTTTTTCGATGGCCGCACTTACCTCGAGCCCGTTCAAAAAGCCGGAATTGACCATCTTTCCGTGCTCGCAATCGGTATACGCGTTTTCCTCCACGTTGCCGCCCGCCACCACCTCCACGATGGGGAGCGAAAAGGCCTTCGCAAACGCAAAATCGCGCTCGTCATGCCCCGGCACCGCCATGATGGCGCCCGTGCCGTAGCTCATCAAAACGTAATCGGATACGAAGATAGGCAGATGCGCGCCGTTGGCGGGGTTGATCGCCGCAACGCCCGCAATGCGAACGCCCGTCTTTTCCTTGTTAAGCTCGGAGCGCTCAAACTCGCTTTTTTTTGCGCTTGCCGCCTGATAGGCGCGTATCTCGTCCATGTTTTCGATCTCTTTTGCGCAGCGCTCGAGCATGGGGTGCTCGGGCGAGATGACCATATACGTCGCGCCGAACATGGTGTCCGCGCGGGTGGTGAATATGCTAAGCGGCTCGCCGCCGCAGCTAAGTTCAAAGCGCACCTGCGCCCCTTCGCTTCTGCCTATCCAGTTGCGCTGCTGGGTTTTAACGCGTTCCACGAAATCCACCGTGTCGAGGTCGTCGATGAGCCTCTGCGCATAAGCGGTGATCCTGAGCATCCACTGGCTGCGCACCTTCTGCACCACCGTTCCGCCGCAGCGCTCGCACGCGCCGTTGACGACTTCCTCGTTGGCGAGGCCGACCTTGCACGAGGTGCAGAAGTTGATGGGTATTTCCGCCTTGTACGCGAGGCCGTGCTCATAGAGCTTTAAAAAGATCCACTGCGTCCATTTGTAATAATCGGGGTCGGTGGTGTTGACCTCGCGCGTATAGTCAAACGAGAAGCCCATGCGCTTCAATTGGCTTCTGAAGCGCTCCACGTTGCGCTCGGTGACGATGCGCGGGTGGATGCCCGTTTTGATGGCGTAATTCTCGGTCGGCAGGCCGAACGCGTCGTACCCGATTGGATAGAGCACGTTATAGCCCTCCATGCGCCTCTTTCGAGCGATGATATCGAGCGCCGTGTTGGAGCGCGGGTGTCCCACATGAAGCCCCTCGCCCGAAGGATACGGGAACTCGATGAGCGGATAAAACTTGGGTTTAGAGTGATCGCAGCCTGCCTTGAAGCAGCGCGCATCCTCCCATATTTTTTGCCATTTTGCCTCGATCGGGCCGTGTTCGTAACGTTCCAGCATGGAAAATGCCTCCTAACGATATAAAAATAGGCCTTCGTCCCTTATGAAAGAGACGAAAGCCGAATTCCGCGGTACCACTCTTTTTGGCGCAAAGCGCCCGCTTAAGCCCCTTAACGCGGGAAAACGCCGCGCTCTACTTCAAGTTCAAGCGCGGGGCTCCGCGACGAGCTTCGAAGGCGCTGCCTGCCGCCTCGCACCAAACGGCGGTTCTCTAAAAAGCGCAATACCCTCTACTGTTTCGCATCCAAGCCTTTCCTGTATTTTTCGATTATAGGGGATGACGGAAAGAAAGTCAATGCGCGGGCAGCATACAAATAGCGCGTGCCGGCGCATTGGATGACAGCCCGAAGGGAATTCTTCACTTCGGGCTATGCCTTCCGTTCAGAATGACAGATGGGAAGGAAGATATGCCATTTAACAAGGAAGCGCCCGCAGGTGGATTCCGTGCGGGCGCATGTGTTTTACCTGCCCTCTACGAAGCGGGTGTTATGGTAAGTTCAAAGGTACCTGTAATCCCGCTTCCATCCGCCGCGGTCGCGATGACCGTGACTTTCGTATCCTTAGCCACATAGCGCGTCGTCACAAGGCCCGCCGCGCTGACCGTGGCCGCGAGCGAGCCGTTTTGGATCGTCCACGTCACGTTTTTATTGACGGGTATAAACGTCCCCGTTGCCGTAACGACCGGCTTAAGCTGATAGGTTTTGCCGCCCGTGACCGTGCCCGCGCCGGTGACCGTGCCGATTCCTGATGCATCCGGCCCCGTCAGCTCAATCTTATGCACGAGCGTGGTAACGTTAACCCGGACCGTAGCGGTCCTGCCGCTGCCGTCCGCCGCCTTCGCGGTAATGGTGACCATACCGGTCTTAAAGCCTGTAACGAGGCCTTCCTTATCCACCGTTGCTGTCGCGGGCGCACTCGATACCCATTCAACGCCTTGGCTTGCGCCGTCCGGTCCCGTGAGGCCGTCAAAATCGATGGTATCCTCGCCCCCGAGGTCGAGGCTGAACGTTTGATTCGTTACGACGGCATCATCCTTCTTGATCGCAACCGAGGCAACGGCGGCCGCTTTTACCGTGATTATTACGCTGCCGCTCACGCCGCTGCCATCCGCCGCCGTAGCGGTGACGGTCACAGAACCAACTTTCCTGCCCGTTACCGTGCCGCCGCTGACCGTCGCGACAGCTGTGTCGCCGCTCGCCCACACGACCGTCTTGTTTGCCGTGGAAAGACCCGTCACGGCCGCCGTGAGCCGGATGCTCCTGCCCGC
>JAEXEN010000019.1 GCA_023400985.1 Bacillota bacterium | reverse complement strand
CGGGGTATACGGTGCCGTCCTTGTCGCTTTCAACACCCACATCCTCGAAGGGGATGTTCATCTCTTTGAGCACGCCTTCAAGCGTATGTTTCATTTCCACCGCCGCGTTGTCGCAGCCGATCACGATCGGTTTTACCATAATAAATCCCTCCTATTTCTTCCACGCGTCCAGTGCGGCTTTAAGCGCCGGGCAGGACGCGGCTTTTTCCTCTACCGGTACGCCGGAAACGGCGGCGTCCACAGCGGCCATGACGGCCTTTGAACCTTCGCGCGCACCCATGGGATGGCCTTGTATCGCGCCGCCCACGCCGAGCACCACGTCAACGCCGATCTCCTTCACGACCGCGCTCAGGTTCAGCGGCGTCACGCCGCCGCCCACCACGGTGAGGATGGGTTTTACATTTCCGAGCTTAAGCTTCTGCTTCTGCACGGTCTTTAAAAATTCCAGATAGCCGCGGCTCTCCGGCGTGCCCGGGTACATGGTCATCACCATGTCCGCACCCGCAAGGCGCGGCAGCGTACCCAAAAGCACGGGGTTTGCATAGCCGAGCCAAGGGGAGCTCATCATACCCGCGCCCGCGTAATGGCCGAGGAACGCAAGGTTAGCTCCAAACTCCTCTGTAAGCTCATACAGCGCATCCGCGCCCGAGGTCACGAAATTGACCATGCAGGCTTTTGCGTCCTCCTCGATAAGGAGCCGCGCGGTCTCGCGCATTTTTCTGGGCCGAGCGGTGATGTTGGGGATGTAAACGGGCGCGCGGCCCGTTTCCCGCTTCACCTGCTCCGCCGCCTTTTTGTAGGCGCGCACGCGCTCCAATACGCTTAAGACCGGCACTTCCGAAAGCACCTCGTCGTCCTTGATCATATCGACCCCGCCCATGGCGGTCTCAAAAAAGAGCTTTGCGCCTTCCAAAGCGGTATAGCCGATGCAGGGCTTTATCATGTTCAAAACCATGGGCCGCCCGTAAACGCCCGTTGTCGCGCGTACGCCCTCCACGGAAAGTACGGGGCCGCGGTACGCCTTAAGTGCACGCTCGGTAAAGGCGATATCCATGAGTTTGACCATGAGCGCGGTCGAAACGTCGTTGCCGACGAGCGCCGTCTGCATCATGGCGAAGCTATCCTTAAAATTGTGCGACGCAAACGCCACGCGCAAAACCGCCGCAGGCGGTTCCGCGGGAACGAATTCAAGCGAAATCACCCGCGCCTGATATCCCTCCACCATCGCCTCGGTAATGCCCGGAAGCTGTATCCATGTACCCACCGTCTGACCGATCGCAAATTTGCCCGCACGGGAAAGCGCGTCGGTTTCGGAGATGCCGGATACCAGATAGGTGGCGATCACATAATCGCCCGAAAGGATATTTTCCTCGTTGTCGAACGGAAGCTCGAAGTACATAAAGCCCTCTCCGTTTCTTTATAGGATCGCGCTGAGCTCGTCGGCCGCGGCGCGGCTGAACGCCGCGTCGAACAGATGCGCGTCGAGCTCCACGCGCCGAATGTCTTTTTTAAGCTCCCTGCGGAGCGTATCAAATACCGTCGAATCCACCTCGGGGTCGTAAAGCGGCTCGCCTTCCCGCGTTTCGCTTCGCATGCCGCGAAGCGGGAAGATCACGCTGAGCTTGCCCGTATGGGCGTTGAGGCGCTCGGCCATGATCTTTGCGCCGCGCGCTGCCTCGTCGGGGTTTAGTTTGATGTGCGCGGTATCCTTGTTGTGCAAAACGTATTTCCGTTTCGCCGGCTCGCCGATGATCCCGCCGAAGAACTCTTTTGCGGGAAAGTCCACAAAATCCATGCCGCCCGGGGCAGTTACGGTCGGTATGCCCATCTTTGCGGCGGCGCAGAGGCGGTTTTTTGCGCCTGCGGAGAAACCGTCGCCAAACACATCCTCAGAGATGATCTCATGCGGGCAGAGGTCGAGCGCGGCGCTGATCATCCCGTCGAGGATGAGGCTCTCCATGCACCGCCCGCCTACGCCCGTAGAGTGGAAGGTCACGACCGAGCGGCCGGCATCCTCCAAAAGCTTCACGGCGTTCACGATGCCGTCGTTGGTGGCGCCCATCATGGTGGCGGCGATAAGCGGCCCCTTGGGCGAGAGTTTTTCGCCCGCGAACAGGACCATGCCCATCACCGCAGCCGCGGCGTTTCTTAAGACCGTTTCCGTAACGGGGTTGATGCCCGCGATATCGGCCACGGAAGGCATCACGGCGATATCCTTCTCCCCTACGAGCATCTCGAAGGGGCGGTTGCCGCACGCGACGGTCGAAAGTATGAATTTAGGAATACCGATGGGAAGGAGCCTCAAAGCGCTCGAAGCCATGGTGGAATTTTGAAGCCCGCCTATGCCGATGGCGCCGTGGAGGCGGCCTTTAGCGTAAAGCAAGCTTACGATATTGGTAACGCCCGCCTCCATGGCGGAAATCGCTTCCGCCCTGGAGGTGGTGTTCCATACCGCTTCAACGGTGCTGCCGCCCGCGCGCGCGACTTCCTCCGCGCTCACGCCCGCCGTATAGGTATAGCCTCCGCGCGAGGACGCGTCGATGGTGAGCGCGTTGAAACCTCCGCGCTCTATCATGTCGCGCAAAAGCTCCATTTCGGCCATTTTCGTGTTGGCACAAGCTATGATCGCGATGGTCTTTTTCATGGCGGCAGACGCCCTTTCCGGCAGTTATTTGTTACCGAGGCCGAACACCGGGGTTTTTTCTATACGGTCCAAAAGCGCGGTCTCGTGCGAGAGCAAAATGTTATCGAGGTTCTCGGCGCGTTCCTTGGTGATCTCGAGGCTCTTCCAGCACTCGATGATGTTCGCGAAGCGGCCCGGCGGCGTTACGTCGTAGCCGATCTCGGGGATGGGGTTGAAGTTAGCCAGGCGGAAGGCCGAGTCGCCGCCGAGTATGTAGCGGCCGTCGAGCGTATCCACTTCGATGGACATATGTCCCGGGGAATGGCCGAAGGTCTCAAACGCGCGAACGCCCGGGACGATCTCCGCTTCGCCGCGGCAGGTATCGATCTTGATGTTTTCAAACGGGCGCACAACGCCTAAGAACGGGTGCTCGTAGCTCTTGTAGTAAAGGGGAATGGGATCGAGCGCAAACGCGTACTCGCGCTCATGTGCGATGAACGTGGCGTTCTTAAAATGATCCATGTAGAAAATATGGTCCCAGTGCATATGGGTGAACAGCACGTAATCCACATCCTCGCAGGGGATGCCGAGCTTTGCGAACTGCTCATGAATGGCTTGGCCGGGGTCCTGCCAGGAGCCGGGATGATGGTATTCGTTGGCGCGTTCCGTCCACGACATACCCGTATCCACGAGTATCTTCTTGCCGTTGCCTTCGATGAGGAAAGTAAAATCGGGCAGAGCTTCCTTTTCTTCCTTGATGCCCGGGATGTACTTATGCACGGAATGATGGTAATGGTACTGCTTGGGGTACGTTGGGATGAACCCCGTATTGATGGGACGAACGGTAAAGTTTGCCATGTCGGTAACCTCCAATAAAATCGTTTCCGCCCTGAAAGGCGGGGAATCGCTAGCGAGAGAGTTTCTCGCGTTTGCTGCGTGTAAAGATATCGAGCCAGACCATAAGGATGATCACGATACCCACCGCCATCGACTGCAGGTCGCTCGAGACGCCCACCACGTTAATGACGTTCATGATGATGGTCAATACGAGCGCGCCGATCACGGTGCCGAAGATGCCGCCCTCGCCGCCTAAAAGCGAGGTGCCGCCCATGACGACCGCCGCCACGATCTGCAAGCCGTAGGAGTTGCCCATGTTGGCGTCCGCCGCATTGAGGCGTGCAGTCAGCACGATGCCGCCGATAGCGGCCGTAAGGCCGCATATCACGTAAGCCTGCACGGTGACGAGCACGTTTTTCGCGGCACTGTACTTTGCGGCGTAGGGATTGCTACCGAGCATGTAGATGTTACGCCCGAGCGTTGTCTTCTGGAGCAGGAAGTAAAGCGCCAGCACCAGCACGAGAGCGATGATGACCGGTATGGGGATAATGCCCACATAGCCCACGCCGATAGGGGTGAAGCTGCGGGGCAGATCGTAGATGACCTTACCCTGCATGACGATCACGGAAATGCCCGATACGAGAAGGTTGGTACCGTAGGTCGCCACAAACGGCGGCAGGCGCAGCACGCCAACGAGAAGTCCGTTCAAAACACCCACGGCCAGGCCGACGAGAAGGCCGACGACCACGACCAGCGGGATGGGCACATTCAGGAGAAGAAGCTGCGCCACGGTGCAGCCCACGAGCGCCGCCGTGTTGTTGACGGAAAGGTCGATGCCGCCCGTGATCACCGCGGCGGTGAGGCCGGAGCTTAAGATGAACAGCACGCTTGCCTGACGCAAGACGGTGATGAGGTTATCGCCCGTTAAAAACGAGGAGCTCAAAAGCGTTGCGGCGAGCATTACAAGCACCAGCACCACCACGCTGATGGCGTATTTGGATTGCAGCAGATAATTGCCGATTTTGCGCGTCATAACCTCGCCTCCTGCCTGCGTTTGATGTAGGCGTCCAAGACGATGGCGAACAGCACTACAACGCCGATGATGGCGGTTTGGTAGATGGACGAGACGTTCATCATCACAAGGCCGCTCTTAAGTATTTGAATGAGGAGCACGCCGAACACCGTGCCGGCTACGCCGCCCCTGCCTTCGCGCATGGAGGTGCCGCCTAAAAGCACCGCGGCGACGGAGTTGAACTCGAAGCCATTGCCCACGATGGGGTTGCCGCTTTCCACGCGGCAGGCGAGCAGGAAGCCCGCGACGGCGGTCATAAAGCCGGTATAGGTGAACGCCTGTATGGTAGCGGTATCGATGCTGTAACCCGCGACCTTGAGCGATTCCGGGTTACCGCCCATGCTGACGACGCGCGCGCCGAAGCGCGTATACTTGAGCAGCGCGAAGGTAAGAAGAAAGCAGGCTATGGCGATCCATACGATGTACGGGATACCCAGCGCCATGCCCTTGGAGATGGTTTTATAGATCGTGTGCTGGAAGTACACCGAGGAACCGTCCGAGGTAACGAGCGCGATGGAGTTTAAAATGTTCTGCATACCCAACGTGGCGATGAACGGCGGCAGCTTCATCTTGGCGACGATCACGCCGTTCAGGAGCCCCGCCAGTGTCGAGCACGCTATGGCTATGGCAAGCGCCGCGCCCAACGGGAGCGATTTTTGCATGAGCACCACCCAAACGACCGTCATCATGTTGAGCGACGCGCCGAGCGAAAGATCGGTGCCCTGCATCAAAACGATGATGGTCTGCCCGCAGGCCACCACGAACAGCGGCGACGCCTGCACGACGATATTGAGGAAGTTGCTCATGGAAAAATAGTTCTTCGTATTGGAGCCGTAAAACGCCACCATCACGAGGATCAGCCATATCGCGGGCGGGATCGCGGCGACGCGCTTTTTGAGCGACACTGTGTTCATGCGAGCGCCTCCTTCCCAAGCACCATGATGCGGCCGATTTCCTCCGGAGTGCATTCGCCGCGCTTCACTTCGTCGATCACGCACCCGTCCTTCATGATATAGAGCCTGTCGGACATGCCTATGACCTCCTGCATTTCCGAGGAGATCATGAGGATCGCCTTGCCCTCGGAGGCAAGCTTATCCATGAGCGCGTAGATTTCCATTTTCGCGCCCACATCGATGCCGCGCGTGGGCTCGTCGAAGATGACCACGTCGGATTCGGCGCTCAGCCATTTCGCCAAAACTACCTTCTGCTGATTGCCGCCCGAAAGCTGGGAAACGGGGCGCACCACGTCGGGAGTGCTGGTTTTCAAAAGTTTTACGTAGTCCTCGGCGATCTTTCGCGTCTTCTTCTCGGAAACGATGCCGTGCGGAAAGATCTTTTTCAAGCTCACCGCGACGGTATTCCACGCGATGGAGGCCTTGACCGCAAGCCCGAAGCGCTTCCTGTCCTCCGGCAAAAGGCCGAGTCCGTTTGCCACAACGTAGGACGGGCTTCTTCCCGTGATATCTTTGCCGTGCAAATACACCTTGCCGCACGAGGGTCTATCGATGCCGAATATGAGGCGCGCCATCTCGGTGCGTCCGGAGCCGACGAGCCCCGCCACGCCCACGATTTCACCCTTATTTAAGGTGATGGAGCAGCTCTTTACGCGGCCCTTTTTATCGCAAAGCGCTTCCGTTCTGAGCGCCTCGCCGCTATAATCGTTTTTGGTGCGTACATAGACCTGGGAAATATCCCTGCCGACCATGAGGTTTACAAGTTCCTCATCGGTCAACTCGCCTACCTTGAGCGTACGGATAAACTTACCGTCGCGAAGCACGGTGATGCGGTCGCCGATGCGGTGGTATTCCTGCATGCGGTGGGATACGTAGATGATGCCGATGCCCTGATCCCGGAGCTTTTTTACCTGCTCGAAGAAAGGCTCGATCTCACGCTCGGACAACGGCGCCGTCGGCTCGTCGAGCACGATGATCTTGGGGCGGTAAGAAAGCGCCTTGGCGATCTCGATCATTTGCTGCTGCGCAACGTCGAGGAGCTTTACGGGTATTTTCGTATCGATATCGGCGCAGCCGAGCGAGACGAGAAGCGTCTTCGCTTCCCTCTGCATTTTTCTGTGGTCGATAAAGGGCGTTCCCTTGATGAGCGGCTCCCTGTTAAGGAAGATGTTCTGTGCGGCGTTGAGGTAGGGCACCATCGTCAGCTCCTGATATACCGCGACCACGCCGTGCTCCAAGCCCTCTTTCGGGGATTTGAAGGCGACGGTCTCGCCGTTGAGCTTGATCTCGCCCTCCTCGTGCTGGTAAAGCCCGAGCACACATTTGGCGAGCGTGGATTTGCCCGCGCCGTTTTCACCCACGAGCACATGCACTTCGCCCGCCATCAGGTCGAAGTCCACATGGTCGAGCGCGCGCACGCCGGGAAACGATTTGCACAGGCCCCTGACCGTTAAAATGGGTTGTTCCATGGTTACCCCCTGAGTGTTGATACAAGAAGCCGTTTTTGCGGGAACGGCCGCTTTAAGGCGGCCGTTCCCGCGTAGTCAACAGATGTTCTTAAATAAGGATTAGTTGAACCATGCGAAGTTCGCGGTGTAATCCTCGATGTTGCTCGCGTCGATGAGCGGATTGTGGCGCTCGGACGGGAAGGGAATGAAGTACTCCTCGGGGAGGGTGCCGTCGTCGAGGTACTGAACGAGCATCGTGATCGCATAGAAGGTGGAGCCGAACGGATCGGTGTTGTAGGTAACGGTAAGGTCGCCGTCCTTGATGGCCTGCGCCGCGTCGGCGGAGCCGTCGAAGCCAGCTACCATGACGCCGGTGACGCCGGCAGCCTTAAGGGCCTGGATCGCGCCGAGCGCCATTTCGTCGTTGCAGGCGATGACGATCTTGAGCTTGTCCTTCACGCCTTCGCGCTGGAGCAGATTCTCCATAACGGTCATGCCCTGCGCGCGGTTGAAGTTGGCGGTCTGCGAGTCGATGAGCTCATAGCCGGTGTACTCGTCAAGCATGTCGGTGATGCCGGCCTTGCGCTCTTCCGCGTTCTGTGCGCCCGGAGGGCCCTCAAGGATGATGACGCCGCCGGTTCCGCCGGCTTTCTCGAACAGGTACTTGGCAACGACCGCGCCGGTCTCGTAATAGTCAACGCCGGTGCGCATCATCGAGCCGGAAGCGGCAGCCGTGCCGATGGAGATCACGGGAATGCCTGCGGCATTCGCTTCGTCCACAGCGGGCATGATGCCGTTGGAGTCGGACGGGTGGATGACGAACGCATCAACGCCCTGCTGGATCTGAGCTTCCATGATGGCGATCTGCTCCTCGATGGAATCCTGCTGCGCGGGAGCGAGCGTTACGACCTTGATGCCCAAAGCCGCGGCGGCAGCCTCGCCGCCCTTCCACATGCCGTTCATGTAGGGGTTGGTGGAGTTCTTGGTCATGACGCAGATGGTGTAGTCGCCCTTGGCCTTCACGTCGGTAGCGACGTTGGTGCCGATGCCGGTGATGGGAAGCTCAATGGTGGTTTTTGCGGCTTCCGAGGCACGCGCCACGTTCACGTTGGTGGAGAAATCCACCGGCTGACGCTCGGTAGGAGCAGGAGTCTCTTCCGTGGATACGTCGGCGGGTGTTTCCGTTGCGGGAGCAGCCGTGGGTTCCACGGGAGTGTCGCTCGCGGCGCATGCGACGACGCTGAACATCATCGCAAACACGAGCAGGATCGCTAGGGTCTTTTTCATCGAATATTCCTCCTTCAGTTTTTGGGGAAACTATGAAAAACTTGTATTTTTTCAATATTATTGGGGGTTTTATCGCTTGCGGTCATGAGAAGCTGCGCATCGGAAAGGCGCGTGATTCAGATCAGGCGACGTGGCCGCAAATGGGATTTCGTATCATTGGATACAATATACCATTATCCATTTCGACTGTCAACCCTATTTAAAGCGCAGGTTAAATGGTATTTAACAACCGGGTTCAATACAAAAAGCTTATATTGCGGCACAAAAAGACGCCCGCTTTTTGAGCGGGCGCCTTTTTATGCCATAATATTCTTTCTTCAACCCTCCCGAGCGACGATCTCATACTGCGCGCTGATTTGGGCGGTCACGACGATCTCGCCGGCGCTTACGGGCACAGGCGAACCGGCATCATCGGCCACAGCGGCCATTTCAGACCGCGTCGCTTCCACGGCGGGACTCGAGTAGCCAAGCTCGTTCACGCTCACGGGAACGGCGACGAGCGTTGCGCCCACGGCATCCGCGATGGCCTGCGCCTTGGCAGCCGCATCCGTAAGGGCGGCGGCGAGCGCCTGGCGGTAGGCCTCCGTGGTATCCTCGATGCTGAAGGTGATGCCGTTTGTGGAGGTGGCCCCCGCCGTAACGGCGTCGGAGATGATCTTGCCAAGCGCATCGAGCGCATGCACCTTCACGGTGATGGTGTTCTCCATGGCGTAACCCACCACCACGGCAGGCGACTTATCGTAATTGTAGACCTCATGGAGGCTCACGTAGGAGGTGGCGATATCCTTATCCGCAATGCCGTTGGCCTTGACGGAGGCGAGCACGGCCTCCATGAGTTCGTTGTTTTTACTTTGCGCGTCGGCCGCAGTATCCGCTGTGGTGGAAACGCCAAGCTGCACGGTTGCAAGATCGGGCTCGAGCGTGACTTTGCCGGAACCGTTCACGGCGATGAGGTTCTTTTGCTCTTCCCCAGGCTCGTTGATGATCACGTTGGGAACGACGGTCTGCGGCTGCTGATCGCTGCTCTGCTGCAGATCGGCCTTGCAGGCGGTCGCGGCGACGACGATCGCCAGCACGAGCGCGAGCACAGCAACGATCCGCTTCATTCTATTTGTCATCCTTATTTTCCTCCTTATTGCTCGTAAAAGCCTGAATAGGTTTTTCTTCTTTCTTTTTTCTGCGCTTTTGCGAACCGCGCACGATGAGCACCACGATCAGCGCAATTACGCCGAGCACCACAAGCACGGGCAGCGCGCTTACAAGAAATACGAACAGATTCACGAAAAAGGTGCCTACGCCGTAAAGCGTATCGGTAAACCCGCGATCGATGCGTTCCCCTACCGTAGCCTGCGCGGCAGGCCCCTCGTTAAGGCGAAGTTCCTCTATGCTCACGCTCACGGTAGCGTAGCTGATGAGCCCGTCGTAGCGGCGGACCTCGGTGGTGAGCTGCTCGATCCGGAGCGTCACATCCGCTATCTCTTTTTCGAGCGCGATGATATCCGCGAGGTTATCGGTAGTCACAAGTATGCTTTTGAGCCTGTCGAGCTGCGTGTGCAGCACCTCGAGGCGCGTCTCCAGATCGAAATAAGCCTCCGTCACATCCTGTGCGTTCTCGTTGGCGGAAATGAGCGTGCCGTAGCCCTTTACCCCTTCCACAAATTCGTCCGCCTTTTCGGCGGGGATGCGCAGCGTCAAATAGGCATTGCGGCCCGCGTCGCTGTAAACCTCAGGCTTCCGGCCGTTGACCTGCGAGCTCTCCACATAGCCGCCCATATCCATGGCGCTTTTTATAAGGGCGCTAAGGTCGCTGTCGAAGATATCCGTTTCAAAGGACACGGAAAATGTGCGGATGATCTTATGCCCGCCGTAATCCGGCAGATCCGTTTGCGATTCGGCGGCGCCTTTGGGCTTTTCGTCCTCCGCCTCGCCCGAACCGGCGGAGCCTCGCAGGCTATCGGGCGCCGGCGCCGGCGCAGACGTGGCCGCCGCGCTATCATAGGTGGCTTCATTTGGGGCAGACGCGGCGCAGCCCGCAAAGAGGAGCAACAAGAGCACGAGCGCAAAGCTCAAATAGCGTTTCATTTCCATACCCTCCCATCCGTTTCTAACATTATAACGTATTTGACGCCGCCGCGGTTGCAAATATGAAACGGGGCGAATGAAAAAGCAAGACGGCCCCCGTTTACGGATGCCGTCTTGCCTTTTTGTTGTTCAATCGATCCTATGCGTCCGTACGGCGTCTACGCAGAGCCGCCGTGCCCAAAAGCAGCGCAGAACCTATCAGCGCATAGCCCCACATACTTCCCGCATCGCCCGTAGCCGGTACCCCTGCCTTTGTAGGCGCATTCTGTACCGTAAACTCGTAATTGCCGCCGTCGGCCGCCTGAACGGCGAGAGGATCAGCCGAGGCCATATACCCGATCGGCGTCTTGGTCTCTTTGACGGTATAGCTGCCGGCGGGCACGCTCATGAACCACGCATAGCCATTCTCGTTGGTCACGGTCGTTTTCACCGCTTTGCCGAAGGAATCGTACAGCGTAAATTCTGCGCCCGCAAGAGGCTTGCTGTTTACGGAATCCACCTTATAGATGCGGACGGTGGCGCCTTGGCCTGGGGTGTAGGGTATGGGTGCGTTTACGAGGGTTTTACCATCGAGCTCCGCGCCCGCCCCGATATAGTGGTATTCAGCCGTCGCGCTGCCATCGGCAAACGTTACCGTCACTCCGATCGCGTCGCTCGTTTTGGAATAACCTGACGGCGCGGCGATTTCCCGAATGACGTAGTTTCCTACGGGGACGCCTGTGAACGTCACTTTGCCGCCGATGCTCTGCGCAGACTTCCAGAGCGTTTCGATCATGACGTCTTCCCCCGGCGTCACGGTATACATGCCGAAGGAACCGCCGTTCAAATCCTGCCCTCCGGCGGAAACCTTGTTGATCGCTACCGTTGTAACGCCCGTCTCAAGCGGTTCGTCGTAGGTCGTCACCGTACCGTTTTGTACAAGCGGGATCGGAGTCGAGCTCATGCTATAGCCGGCGGGCGCGGCTACCTCCAAAGCATAAAACGTGCGGTTCGGCAGGTTGATAAACACCGCGCGGCCGTTCGCATCGGTCGCCACTTCAATGTTGGCGCCGCTCCTCGTTATGGGAACGCCCTTGGCGTTGACGAGCCGGTAGGTGGCGCCTGACACGGGGATCCCCTGCCCGTTTTGTTCACTGGTCTTTACAAGGGTGAAGCTGGTGCTGCCGCCGCCCGCTATCGCCAGATAGCCGCTGATCTGCACCCTGGCACCGTCAGATCCGTTTACGGTACCGTTTGTTGCGCCGGTGAGACTTATGGTGTTTTGGATGTCGAGCGTATCGTCGATCACCTCGGTTTCAAACTCCAATAGGAAAACCACATTGCTTCCCTCGCCACCGGGCAGTTTGACAGTGAGGACATTGCCCGTATAGGTGATATCCCCCGCCGCCAAAGCGACCTCTTGCCTGACGCCCTCCGTACTCATCGTGCCATCCGCATTGAAAGCGGCGTTGGGGAGCTTATATAGCTTTGCGGAGCCGGCCACGTAGCCGATGCCCGCGTTGAGGGTATCGCTTACCGAGGCATTGTTGAGTGTGATCCTGCCCAAGTTGAGATACGCTCCCCAGCCGATAATGCCCGCTTCTTTGATTTCGGAGTTGGTTCCCTCATGCCATTTTTTGAGCACGGGGTTTTTAACGGTCACCGTGCCGCTGTCATTGGCCGAACGATCCGCTCCCGTATTATCTTTATAGGAAAGCTCGGCGATATTTGTAAGCGTGATGTCGTTCTTGTTCGCCGCTTTGAGCGCCTCTTCGGTGAACCTCGTTGTAACCGTTACGGTGTACGCCCGCCCCGCGGGTATATTCCCAAAGCTGACCGAAAAGCCGTTTCCGCCGTCCGCCGCGGTAATGCTTCCCGCCGGGAGCGCGGGAGATACCGTAACGGGGCTTTCGCCGCTGAGCACGATGCCCGCCGGCAGGGTATCCGTAAGCACGGCGCCGTTAAGCGGCAGCTGGTTGCGATTTACCTGGATCGTCCATGTGGTCGCCTTCGTATCGTAATCGTGTACGCCGTTCGACTTGTCGATCAGCTGGCTGTTGAACATTTTTGTACCGGAGGCCGTTGTGCCGTTCAGGTCGACCGTGTTGCCAAAGCCGATGCTGCCCTGCCCGTAGAGTTCCTTTATGCCGTCCTCAGTAAGCTTCGTATAATAGCTTATCGTATAGTGGTCGGCAGCGGGGATATCGTTGGGTAATATGTAACTGAACGATTCCGGCGAGGCGATGTATGTGAAGTCGTCGATCGACGCTTTGCTTGTTATGCTGTCGCCGGATACGGACGTACTGTTCGTATACCGCGTGACGACAAACGGGTGTTCGCTGTCGATGAAAAGCTCCTGCCCGCTGCCAGTCTCATCGGTAATGCTATTTGCGCCCGGCATATTCACCCTGTTCTCGTTTACAGTAATGACCCATTGGATATAGGTGCCGTTTGTATCATAAGTGTAATTTACCGTGCCGCCCGCTGCGCTTTTATTCACAAGGCCGCCTGCTCCGACGATGCCCGTGGCGGTATCCTTGGGCGCGTCGCCGGTCATGCCGGTCCAACTGAGACCGGCGGTATTATTAAATTCGATCGCACCGTTGTTATTTACGCCCGCATCGCGATCCGTCACCTTGGTACGGTATTTCAGCGTGGCCGTATTGACCAGCGCCTGATCGGCGCCGGGGAAAGTATATATGAGGCTGCTACTCGAGATTTCATATTTGCCGTTCGCGTCTAAAACAGTACCGACGGTTCCGTTTGTTACGCCGTTATGCGTGATTGTGACTGAACCCGCCACCAACTCCAGCCCGGCGGGAATGGCGTCGGTAATAGAGGCCCCTTTTACCGTACCGCTGCCCGGCACGTTCACCGTGACCGTCCAGTCGAAATATATCTCGCCATCGCTTTCTTGTATTTTGTCGGAAACGGCCTTGTTGACCCAGTTGGCGGTGATCCGGTCATCATCCGTCACGAGAATCCTATTGCCGTCCAGCGGGTCTATCAAGCTCGCTACGTTCGTGAACGTAACGGATTCCGCATTTGTATCCGCCCCGGTTTCAGCACCGAAATCAGGCGCGGTCCTGTAGGTGATCACATGCACGCCCGCAGAACCCGACGGGAAGGTATAGGTGATCTCGTTTGATCCCTTCTCAATATTGCTTTCGTTGATCTTAACGGGATCCGCCGAACCCTTCTTGACATAGAAGGAATCCGCTACATAGCTTTGGTTCAAAGAATAGCTGTCCGTAAGCTCCAAGCCGTCGAGCGCCACCTCACCGGGGTCCACGGTGATTGTCCATACGAGCTGGCCGGTTGCCGGGTCATAGACCACGCCCGACTTTTGAAGGCCAATATCGGAATAATCGGGCTCCTCACGCACGAAGGTATAGGTTTGCGTTCCGAGCACAATTTGGGTGTCGTTGCCGTTGCCCTCCGAACGAGGCAGGAAAATGCCGTTAAACTCCAGTGAAGCCCAAAGATCGCTGCTGTTCTCTGCGGTGATTGCCGTGTTGTTCAGCGTGATTAAAATCGTGCCGTCCGGCTGCAGTTGACCCATAGCCCATATCCAACCGCCTTCGGCTATGATGTTGAATGAATCTCCAGGAATCGAGGAATCCAAAGGTGTTGTGAAACGGATTCCGGCAGGAAGCACGATCCTAAAGGTATGGGCCTTGGTAGAGTAGTCATAGATTACGTCTCCATCCTCGTTCATCGGCTCGAGGTGCAGCGCGTATTTGATCTTGATGGACGCGCCATCTGGAACGTTTTCGTATATGCCGGAAGCACTGGGAAGAATGGAAGTTGCCCCGTCCTTCACCTCGATGGACGACCAGCCGCCGACGGCGTCATAGATATGGGTATCCGGAGTGGGTTGTGTTCCATGTATGACAAGGAACCCGTCCCCATGGTTTAATTCGTCAGGGGGCACCATATCCGCCAGCGCGGCTGCGGGCAGCAGGAGCTGCAGTAGCATCGCAGCGACCAGCAAAAGGCCCGTTTTTTTCTTTAAGTGCAACAAAGTAAGTTCCTCCTGTAAATATGATAATGATTCTTATTTCCATAAGGATTTTAACGGATAACACAGCCGCTTGCTTGAAAGTTCCATAAACCGGCATCCGCTTATTTGCACAAAAAGGAAAACGAAAATATTAATATTTCTTGCGAAGGAAAGTGGCGGACAGCAAAATGGTATATAATAAAAAAAATTATTCTTACACGCCTGCGAGGGACGAATATGATGAAGACCGGCATATTGCTGGAGGAACTTATCAGCATTGCACAGAAGCCAAAGACGGACTTTGCGCTGAGCATGCATATGACGCCGAGCGGGCTAAGCAAAATTTTGACAGGTAAACGACTTCCTTTTCAAAAAGAGAAGAAGATGTTCAGCAAGCAAGCCGCGAGCTTTTTCAGCGAAACGATATACAGCTACAAATGCTATATGAGATTTTGGAAAATATTTCCGGTCATATACGATTTCAGTTCAAAATATGAGTTGGAATTGTTTTTGACGCATGCGATCGAATATGCGCTGGATAAGGATTTTTCTTCAGATAACAACGAAGATTTCGATTCTCTCAATCAGCAAGTAAGCTTTCTCGGGGCAAAAACAAGTTTAAATATGTTCTGTATACTTGTTTCCGATCCTATCGCAGGCGAAAAGGATATCCCTTTAGAGTTCTACAGCGCGCTCCCCATGTTCGGCAACCTTTATCCGGACATTTTTCAACGGATAAAGATCATCAGTCCCGAGAAAAGAACGAATCTTTTTTTGCACCATTTTTTTAACCTATCCAAATTTGAATCCTGCAGCAGCATGCTCTATATGGGTATGTTTTCCTCGATTGCCGAAGCACAACAATACGCGGATTTGAATCTATGGACGACAAAAGAGCCGATAGAACATTCCTTTTTGTTGTTAAAAGGCCGGTTTTTGATACTTTTTACCATGCAAATGGACGGTACTCCGCTCATGACCGTCATCACCCACAAAGGCTATCTTGTTTCTTTTTACAATTCCCTCCTGAAAAAGGGAGCCGAAAAGAGCAGTTTTACAAGGGGTGAGGCTGTCGCCGCGCTGCAAGACGACGCCGCGTATATGGATATGCTGCTTAACAAAGGCCTTGCGGCAGTATACAATTTTATTTCCATAGGGCATTTGGTAAAAAAAGAAGACTTGGATAAGATAGGTGGGAACGAAACGATAAAAGCATGGATGCTGAAGATTTTCCAAAGCATCCTGACCAAGGGCACTTCCTTTTGCGTTACCATAGATGCAATGATGAGTTTTGCCGCTACCGGCAAGGCGATCGTGCCGCTCGTGGGGACGGTCGATATCCCGCCCGAGGAGCGCATTTCCTATCTTTCGAGATATGACGCATACTTGGACAATCCCGAAAAAGTCATCGTTCTAAACTGCGAAATGCCAAAGGTTGCTGTTTTTCACTTCCCCGGATTAAGCGTTATTTACCTGATAGACAACGAGTACAGTTCCGAGAAATTTCATCTTTTTAAAACAGATAAAATCCATAACATTTTGGCAAGCGAAATAGCGAACGGCAATTTAAAAACGCTGCCCTTCAGCTACGATTTGTGGGCTGCCTATATCATGGGATTGTCGGATAGAAGGTGAGGGCTTCTCCCATGTATGATTGGACAGCATCATCGGAAGCATGATGTAGTTGATCGTAAAAAACGTGTCCACATAACCGATCGAGAAAAACGATACGCTTTCGAACACCCCCATACATAGCAGCGCATAAAAAGAGGCTCGGTAGGTCGATCGGATCTCCTCGTCCTCCATTTTTTTGACGCATCTTTTGTATACGCTAAGGTGCAAGAACAGCATAGTGCATAGCTCGACAAGGCCTCCGCTGACAAACGTATCGACAAAAAAGCTATGGAACTGGTCAAACGCAAACCCGTGTTCTCGCGCCATTCTTATACCGGTAAAAGTACCTACCCCGTTTATCCAATTTTGAGAGGCTGCGTCATACCCCATCTTCCATATTTCCGGCCTCCCCGTAAGCCCTACATCGACGCGGAAGATATCCTCGAAAATATAGTCATAGAGGAGAGGTACATGAAATACACAAATAAGCGCGACGGTCGCAAGCAGGAGAAGGGCGATGCTTTTTAAAACCATGTTCTTTTTGTTGGAAGGTAAAAAATATCTTGCCGCCAGAAATACAAGCATAGCAGCCATGGAACCCCGGGAGAGCGTTAAAACGATATTCATGATCTGCAGGAAATGGATCCACGCCTTTCTTTTCACGTTTTGGCCCGCATACGCGTATTCGGTCAAAACCATGCTCACGACAAGGAACATGCCGAATTGATTGCGGTTGAGAAAAAAGCTTTTAAAAGAAAGCAAATAGGACGACGATACTGAGGAAAATACGGCGGGAATCGCCGAAACGTTTACGAAGATGTTATAAAGGCAGGCAACGACCGACAGGCCTGCCATCAGCCTCGCATACTGCTTCAATTGGGCAGAGGAAAGCGACAGGTTCTTCGCTCCCTCATAAAACAGAAATATGCACAGCATCTTAGCCGCCAGATTGATGAAATCCTGGGAGTCTATGCTTCTTAAATGCAGGCTGTTGCTCATCATTGCGACGATGGCATTTATCATGAGGATCATAATAATCGGGGACGGAATCAGCTTCCACCCTTTCCCAAAAGTGAAAATAACGGCTGCGCACTGCATAACAAATGCCGCCGCCATCAGGGCCGTATAATTGGCGGAAGGATAAACTGTTGACTTTATAATCACGGGAACCAGCATGATAAGAATGCATGCAAAAAGTGCCCTCGGATATGTCTTGCCGCCCTGCAAAAAATCAGCTTCCGTGTTTTGTTTGAAATGCCGATACATACGTTCGCCTTTTCCTATCGGTTTTATCGCTCCGCGTTAAGACCGCCACATAACACAAACTTTGGATGATCTTCGCAAGCGCTATGGACAGCGCATATCCCAGCAATCCCCAAAGCGACGAAAAAGCCAGAATTCCCGCTATGAAAGCAGCGGCATAGATCAGGTTCACAACAACGAACATACTCGTTGAAAAGAAGCGCAGCAAAACAGGTTTCATTAAGAAGTTTACCCCGCCGAACGCCTCCGCGACGCAAATCGGCAAAAAGAGAATCACCGCGTCATTGTAATATTGGCTGTAGAGGAGCTTCGCGGCCAGCCATATAAAAATAAAGTTGACGGCAAATATAGCAATAAGAAGCCAAGGGTAATATTTCAGCATTTTCTTCGTGACGTCCCGCCTATCGTCCTTCTCCCTGCCGGATAATCTCGCCATCAGTACGCCGCCGACAGGGTTTATGGCGAGGCCCGAAAGCTTTGATACGGTAGTGCTGCTATAATAGACGGACATGGCCGCCGCGCCGAGCATGGGATATACGATCAAACGGTCAAGATACGCGACGCACTGCTGAAGGCTCGAGACCAGCCCTAATTTCAAATAGCTCCTTGCCGTATTCCCAAATTCGGGACTTAAGCGCAAAGATACGTTGTTGGATCTGTTAAAGATGACGACACCCAAGATGAATGCGGCGGCGGGCAACTCTCCCAGCAAAAACGGCAGCAGGAAGTTGTTGCTCGCTCTAAGAAGCAGGATGCCCGTCAAAGCGCCCACGGCATAAAGGATATTTGCGCAAAAGATCAGCCCGAATTGCTGGTTCCCCCTCAAATACGCCGTAAAAAAATACCTAATGGAGCCGCATATCAGCACCACGAGCATTTGCATAAAGGTTTTAAGGCCTATATGCAATACGAGCGCATTCACGAAGGTAGCTGCCGAGAGCAAAAACAGCAGTACTGTGAGAAACAAAAGAATAAAATCGCCTTTTATATTTTTGCTGTCATATTCCTTTTTACGGATCAAATAGGTGTTCCCGATCTCGTCGCCGCCGATGCAGACCAAAATGTTGAAAACCGTCAAGAAGACCGCTATCCGCGAATATTCGCTCTCTGAAAAGAAAGCGGATATGAAGGGCATGATAACGATTTGCTGAACGCCGATATACAGTGCAAAAGCGCCGAAGTTCCAAACGATATCTTTGTTTTTGGCGTAGATCTGTTTTATTTTCATGTTTAATTTCATGATCAACATTATCCTTCGAGGTGTATCTCTGTACCGCAGCGGGGAACATGCGTTTTCGCCTCTTCCGATGCGGTCGCGTTTTGACCCCATATTTTTTCGGCAATTTTCTTATAGGAACGCCCGCGGTCAAAGCATTCTTCCGCGCAGCGTCTGGCACCCTGCGCCATAGCGTTTCGCAATACCGTATTTTGAATAAGCATTTGGATGCCGTCCGCAGTATCGACCGGATCGCCGTTTTTGCAGTTGATCCCCATATGGTATTGCTCAACAAGAGCTCTATATTCCGGGCATTCCTGCGTATTGATTACCGGCAAGCACGCTGCAGCGTAATCTCCTACCTTGTTGATGATGCTTCCCGCTGAACCTGCCCTTATCGGGTTAACCGCTATGTCGCAGGTACAAAGTTTCCCAGCCATTTGGGCATACGGCAACCTGCCGGTGAAAGCCGCGCGTATACCGCGCGCATTTGCATAAACCTCGAACCGCTCTTTTAAGGGTCCGTCGCCCATCACAATAAATCGGAGACCGGCATAGCCCTTCTCTTGCAGCAGCACGAGTGCGTCAATAACGTTCGGAATATCATAACTATGCCCTAAAGTGCCGATATACCCGATCCAAATCTCGTTCTTCGGCTTCTCGCTTCGATTCTTTTCCGCCAGACGATCAAACTCTTCAAGATCCGTACCTAAGAATACTACTGTGCCTTCCGATGCTTTGTTGTTTACGCGAAGCGCCCGTTTGACATATGTATCGGAAACCGCGACGATTTCATCCGCCGTCGCATAGATTCGGTTTACCCTTTGCCTCATAGGGGCAAAAACCAGATCGCTTAGGACCGGTACATGAAATACCATTTCAAACGCCTCGGGCCAAAGGTCCTGCACATCCAGAATTAACCTTACCCCATTCTTTTCGGCATATCGGGCCGCTTGCCTTGCGGCATTCGGCGACGGAACCGAACAGTAAATCACGTCCGGCTTGTTTCGCAGGGAAAGATACTTCTTTAAGGACTTTGCGAACACCCAATGGCTATAAAAGCGCCGGAGGCAAACGTTTTTCCGGTATCCGGGCTCTCGAAGCAAGGTCAGTTTATATGGCAGCTGCCACAATCGCTCTTCGGGAATTTCCCTCTGCGTTTTTTTGCTGTGTGAAAAGCCGGTTGTGACCAGCTCTACCCGACAATCCCGTTCTGCAAGAAGTTTCGCTAAGTAAACGAAACGATCGTTCCCGGGGTCAGAAGGCGTATGTGTAAAATGCGCTATCATCAGCACGTCTTTCATTCTTCCTCACCCCGCACGGTAGGCCGGGAAAAAGCCGCCTTCTTCCTGTATGTTTCTAAACTGGCAGAGTTGTGCGTACACATCCTTCATCCATGCTCTTTTCCCGACATGAAATTCAAATTCCGTATTTTTCGAAAATTTTTTCTTAAAGAAAAACAAGGAGTCATTGAGGTCGTTCGACAGCCCACCCCCATAATAAACGAGCCGGAACCCATGTTCTTTGCCCCATAGCACCGCCGCATATTTCAGAATACAAGCGGGGAAAAGGTTAAAATATTCGCTTAAAGTACCGGCAAGATGCGAATGGATCACGCCGTCTGAAACAAAGCACAATTCAGCGGCAATCGTCTTGCTTTCATAGACTGCTTCAACCAGCAGAACACTTTTTTTAAAATACTTCAGGACGCCGTTAAAATACTCGTCCCCAAAGTAGTAAAAATCTGCGGCGTTATGACGCTCCATTGTCATGTAATAAATCTCCCGAAATCGTCTCAGGTCCTTGGGCGCCTCGGTGATACGATAGGTGACGCCGGCCCTGAGTGCCTGCCCAATATTCTTACGACAGTGCTTGGAAAACTCGCTCCGGACGGGGTCGTCATAATCCCTTAAATTGGTCCCCAGAGTTTTTCGGATGCAGATAGGATGATACGTTTCGGAAAAATCATCGGCATTTCGAAAAAGAGGGTGAAAGCGGACAAATTCGCTCACAATTCCGTTTTCACGGCAATACCGCCCGAAAGCTGCGTCAAAGCCGCGGCATAGTTCCTGCCGCTTGTCCGTCTTCGCCGTTATGACGACAGGCCCGCCGTAACCGTAGGGGGTTATGATGTCGTAATATTGAACGCCGTCGATCAACCACGGGATCGGGCGCTTAATATACATATTGCGAACGGCTCCAAAATCGCACCGATATTCAAAAATCTCGCTGTTGCCGCCTTCAATTTTTTCGCACAGTTTTCCGTATTCAGGCAAAAAATAGATATCCATATGCACTATGCTCCCTTGGGAAGTTCCGAAGCCGTATGGATCCGTTCAACGTCCAGGGCACGATATGCGATGCCATTTTTCTCGATAAATGACCCGACATCGGTATTTCGCCTTGTCGCGACGGCCTTTATCGTGGCGGCGATGATCCGGAAATCGTTGGTGAAGGACACGCATCTTATATAGTTCAGGTCCATATCGAACTTTTCTTCCCATTTAACGGAATTTCGGCCGTTGATTTGCGCCAACCCGGTAAGGCCCGGACGGACGTCGTGCCGGTGACGCTCTTCCTTTGTATAATATGGAAGATATCGCACCATTAATGGTCTAGGGCCCACGATCGCCATATCCCCGTGAACAATATTTAAAAGCTGCGGCAATTCATCAAGGCTTGTGCTGCGCAAAAAAAGCCCAAGCCTTGTTAGCCTTATCTCATCCGGCATTAGATTTCCGTTTTCATCCCTTTTCTCCGTCATGGTGCGAAATTTGTAGAGCTTAAAAATCTTTTCGTTTTTTCCGGGGCGTTCCTGCCTGAAGATCACCGGGCTGCCCATTTGGGCCCGTATGGCGACCGCAATAAGAGCATACAGCCAGCTTAAGACAATCATCGCTAACAATGCAAAGGCTGTGTCCAATACGCGCTTTATATACCGGCAGTAAAACCCGTCCTTTCCTTTTTTCATAGAAACATCCCTCTGACGATCTCAATAATGCGGGATTGCTGCTCCGCCGTCATCTTGATATCCGAGGGCAGACATAGTCCGCGCTCGAAAATATCCTTCCCGACATCCTCCCCGTTCACGGTAATGTAATCATAATCGGCGTACACGGGTTGCAGATGCATGGGCTTCCAGATTGGGCGCGACTCGATGTTTTCTTTTTCCAATACTAGGCGGATCTTTTCCGGCGTCACGCGGGGCATCGCCGTGGGATCGAGTGTGATACAGCTGAGCCAGAAATTCGGGCGGCTGCACGCTAAATAGGGGTTCATTTGGACCGGCAGGCCTTGAAAGCCGGCCTCGTAGCGGCGGTAGATCGCTTCTTTGAGCATTCTGTGCTCGTCAAGGTGTAAAAGCTGCCCCCGGCCTATGCCGGCAACAACATTGCTCATGCGGTAGTTGTAGCCGATCTCATTGTGCTGGTACCATGGCGCCGGCTCGCGTGATTGTGTAATCAAAAAACGCGCTTTTTTGATCGCCATTTCGTCGTCGGAAAGCAGCATGCCGCCGCCGGATGTGGTGATGATCTTGTTGCCGTTGTAGCTGAGCACGTTATACTTTCCGTACGTGCCGGTCTGTTTTCCCTTAAATTGTGCGGAAAGGGATTCCGCCGCGTCCTCGATCATGATCTTCCCGCAGCGCTCGCAAAGCGCCGCGATCTCGTCGAGCTTCGCCGGCGTGCCGTAGAGGTTTGCAACCACGACGGCCTTTACCTTTTCGCCGTATTTTTTCAATGCCGCTTCCAGCGCCTCCGGATTCATGTTCCAGGTTTCGCGCTCCGAATCGATGAAAACCTGGACTCCCTTTTCATAGGACACCGGATTCACCGTCGCCGCAAATGTGAGATCCGAGCAAAGGACGATATCGCCCGGCGCGATGCCTGCGAGCTTTAAAGCAATGTGCAGCGCGTGGGTCCCGGCCGTCATCGCCGCAGCGGCTTTACATCCCACATACGCAGCCATCTCTTTTTCAAATTCGTTTACGTTTTTCCCTAAGGGCGCTATCCAGTTTGTATCAAACGCTTCCTTTATAAATACCTGCTCTTCGCCATGCATGGTGGGGGAGGAAAGCCATATTTTTTCTGCCGTCAGCATTTTAAAGCCCTCCCCGCGCTCAACCCGTTATCGTCTGGCCAAGCGCTGCGCTTCCCGCGTCCCACGTCTGATGGGTAGGGAGGTCGGACGGGAAGTAATTCGGCACGAGCTCTTTTATGAGCGCCTGTATCAGTTGCTTTCCCCCACGGTTTTCTAAAAAGCCTTTCCCTGCCTCCCGTTCGATGAGCGAAAGACGTTCCAGGAACCACCGTTTATCGACGTCGGCCGCCGGAACCACAAATATCCTCTCATGCTGCGTTGTGATAAGCTGCGCGTTTTCAGACTCACTCGTCAGTTCCTCATACAGCTTTTCACCCGGGCGGAGCCCCGTAATTTTTATCAACATGTCTACATTCGGCTCGTAACCGTAAAAGCGTATCACCTTTTCGGCAAGATCCATGATGCGGATCGGCTCCCCCATATCGAGCGCGTAGATCGCGCCGCTTTGGGCGAACGCGCCCGCCTGAAGCACCAGCTGCGCGGCCTCAGGGATCGTCATAAAATAGCGCACGATATCCGGATGCGTGACGGTCACGGGCCCGCCCATTTTAATTTGACCCTCGAACAGGCGCAAAACGCTGCCATACGAGCCCAAAACGTTGCCGAACCGCACCATCATGCATTTCATGCGGCTGTCCTTTGAGAACACCTGCACCATCATTTCGTTGATGCGCTTCGTGGCCCCCATGATGCTCGTGGGGTTTACCGCCTTATCCGTCGACAGCATAACAAAGCGTTCCACGCCGAAGCGCTCCGATACTTCCAAGAGATTTCGCGTGCCGGAAACATTGTTTTTGATCGCCTCCCCATAGGACTGCTCCATCAAGGGAACGTGTTTATGAGCCGCGGCGTGGAAAACCACTTCCGGCTTATACTGCGTGAACACTTCGTTCAGCCTGGTTTTATCGCGGATGGAGCCGATCACGACCTCCATGCGGCATTCGCCGTTGTACGTCTGCTTCAGTTCGCACTCCAGCTCGTAAGAGCTGTTCTCATAAATGTCGTATACCACCAGCATCTTGGGGGAAAAGCGCATGACCTGCCTGCATAGCTCCGAGCCGATGGAACCGCCGCCGCCTGTTATGAGCACCGTTTTATCGGTCAAGTAGGCACTTGTTCCCGCAAGGTCGAGATGCACCTCGCTCCGCATCAAAAAATCCGCAACGTCTATATCCCTGAGCCGGAATTTTTGTTTGACACGGGGGGCCTCATAGCCTTGCGTAACAGAAAGTATGCGTACGCGGCACAGGGTTTGCTTGCACAAAGCGATCAGCGTATCAACGTCACGGATGGAGGCCGAGGGAATGGCGATGATAATCTCCTGAATTTTATTTTTTTCCGCAAGCATCGGGATATCTTTGGCGGCGCCGAGGATCGGCACGTTCATCAGGCGCATCCCCTGCTTGCGCGGATCGTCGTCAACGATGAGGACCGGAACTGAATTCAGCCCTTTGTTCCTTCTGCAAAGGTTCAGCACATAGGTGCAGCCGGCGCCCGCGCCTACGATCATCAGCCTTTTTTTGCCTGCGTCCGTCCCGTCGGAATTTCCGGCGTTGATCCGTATGGGTTTTGCGGCGCGCGCCGGCAGGCGCGATGCTCCTACGAGCAAAGTGATCAAAAGCGCATTGATCACGACAACGGTATACGAGAGCCCCAAGGTAAAAACACAGTTGGCGATGCAGGTAATGCCGCAGCCGATCGCGGATAAGACACATAGCCTGATAAGCTCCTGAACCCCCGCGTACTTCCACAAAACCCGGTAAAGCCCGCCGAACAGAAACGCCGGCATGTAGAGGAGCAAGTTTATCGGCAAATAGTTGATAAAGTTTTGCGCCGCTTCATTCCCGCCGAAGTCGGTTTCAAAGCGCAGCAGGATCGCCAGCGCGGTCGCGGCAGCGATCAACGCCGCGTCGATCGGCACAAATACCAATTGCCGAGACAGCCCTTTTGCGCGAAACTCCCCCTTCAGACCTGCGTTCGCCGTTTTCATCTCACCCATAGCGCCGTCATTCTCCTCACTGCTCTTCGCCGTATAAAAATTGATGCAGCAGCCTTTCGTTGGATGCCGTATCGATCTTAATAACGCTCGCCCCGTTTACGCTTGCATACTTCCATGTTCCTTCAAACGGAACGGCCCAGCCTTCCAATACGAAACCATCCGAAAATACCGATTCGACGCCCAGCTGTATGAGCGTTTCCACATCGATGTTGGTCCGCACATATTTCAAAAGGCTGTTTGCCAAGGCGATCAGCGTTTCCACATTGCGCTCCTCTTTGGCGCGGTTGAAAAAAGCGAGCATAACCTGACGCTGGCGGTTTGTGCGCCCCCAATCGCCATCGCCCGTATCGCGGTTGCGGCAGTGGGCGAGCACCTGCGGGCCTGAAAGCAAATGCGTTCCGTCCTCTTCGGGAAGCGCATGTTCCGGCGTGTAAATGTTGATGTAGGCCGCTTCCGCTTCCGTAAGGCTTAACTCCAAGCCTCCGAGCGTATCCACGATATTTTCGAGGTTCGAAAAATCGGTGGCCACATAATACCGAATATCCAGCCCAAAGTTTTCGTTGATGGTATTGACGGTCAAGCCAATACCCCCAAACCGATACGCCGCGTTAATGCGGTTCCACGTGTTGCGCTCCGGTATATGCACATAGGTGTCGCGAAGGAACGAAACGAGCTTTGCCTCGTTGTGTTCGCGGTCATAGGAAAGCAGCATCATCGTATCGGAGCGCCCCTGCCCGTTTTCCTCCGGAAGCGTGTCCTCGCCGACGAGCAGGATGTTGACGATGCTTTCGTCAATGGCGTTAAGCCCATAGATGGGATCGTCGGAGATCCGCTGATCTTCCACGGGATCATCATGGTCCTCGCCGATGTCGTCCGGTACGCCTTCTATGGGCGATAGCGACGGCATGGGAGCGGGCGTTTGTGCGGGAAGCTCCGGGGGTTTACTTACCACCTGCACGGCCGCAGTCTGCATCCTCTGCATATTCCAATAGATGTAAGTGCAAAAGCACAGTGCGGCGCAGCAAACGACGGCGGTTACCGTGAGAACGACCTTTAAAACGGGCCTTTTCTTTTTTACGCCGCTCTTTTTCATACCGCCACGGAGCCCAAATACCTTTCCTTGATCCATGCGACCGCTTTTGAAAAGCGCTCATAATCACGGACGCAGTGCGCATCGGAAGCGAAGCTTTCGTACATCCCCTGTTTAAGCATCGCGACGGCGCTTCGTCTGCTTCGGTCGAACGCCGGTAAAAGCAGCACATTGGCGTCGAGCTGGAGATTGCATCCCATATCCAGCCATTCCCTGGCGATCCGGACTTCTTTTTGAACGCGCTCATACCGTTCCGGATGCGCAATGACGACCTGCAGCCCCTGCCGCTGAAGGGCAAAAATCTTCTTGATCATATCCCTCGGCATTTCTCCCTTCAGGCCGAAATCGACCAGGATCTCATTTGTGCCTTCTCTGCAGTACCGTATAAGGCTCCCTTCGATCAAAAGCTCCGAAAGCGCGCTCCACCGTACCTCGCTGCCCATCTGAAGCCGGATTCCCAAACAGCCTGCACACGCCGCAAGGTCGTCTTTTCTTTCTTGGACAAGGGGAAAATCAAAGCGTGAACCGTTCACATGCGGCGTTGCCACAATATCCGTGATCCCCGCGGCTTTTGCCGCAATCAGCATCGCGATGGATTCATTGCGATCCGCCGCGCCGTCATCTATTCCATAAAGGATATGACAATGCCGGTCCAGCATGCTTCCTCCCGCTTACCCTGGTTGCTGTGCGATTTCTTTCTTTTTGCGTTTGCTACGCCTTTCCGGCTTGTAATAGCGGTAATATTCATATTTGCCGGCCTTTACCCCGTTGAGCACGACGCCGAGGACCCGCGCATTCGCCTTTTTAAGTTGGGTGATCGTCTCGCGCTCCCTTTTGAGATCGACCCTGCCCGGGCGGATCACGAGCACCGTGCCGTCCGCGCGGTTCGCGAGAACGGCGGCCTCAATAAAGTTCCCGAGCGGGGGCGTATCAAAGATCACCATGTCAAATTCTTTTTTCAGCTCGTTCATCAGCGCGCTGAATTTATTGGAACCGATCACTTCGGCTATATGCGCCATCTGCGGCTCGACATCCATGAAATACAGGTTTTTGATTTTTGTCGGCGCCGCCGCTTCCGCTGCGGATATGTTTTCGCAAAGGACATTCATCCAATTGTATTTGGGTCTCAGATTCAGCCCGTTTCCAAGCATCGGACGATGGCAGTCCATTTCTAAAAGAAGCGTTTTTTTGCCCGCATCCGCCATGGAAATGCCAAACGCCAGCGCCACCGTTGTTTTTCCCTCCGCCGGCAAGGCGCTCGTTATCACGATCGTCTTGATGGGCTTATCCACACTCGAAAACTGGATGTTCGTCCTAAGGGTGCGGAACGCCTCCTGCACGCCGGGTTTGCCGCTGTATATCTCACAAACGTCGCTCACGCTTTTCATGCTGTCTCCCATTTCGTGCATTCCGCTACTTCTTGTCCAGTTGAGGGATTTGTGCAAGGACGGGCAGATTCAGAAGTTTCTCCGCGTCCTCATAGGTGCGGATGCGCGTATTGACCGCTTCGGCAAAAAGAATGATGCCGACCGACAGCACAAGGGCGCACGCCCCGGAAAGAACGGTGTTGAGCAATGCGTTCGGTCCCGACGGCTTCATGGGCGGCGCGGCGGCATCGATCAAACTGATGTTTTCCACCTGCATAACTTCTAGAATGCAAGCGGACAGGTTCTCGGCGATCGCGTTTGCAACGTTTGCCGTTTCAACCGGGTCGCCGCCGATAACATCGACATAGATCAGGCGCGTGCTGCTCTGCGTATAGACCGAGATATCAAACCCATCCAAATTATCGAGCCCCACCATTGCCGCTGCACCCGCACGTACGCGGCCGCTCGTAGCAAGCGCCTGATAATCACTTACCAAAAGCGTGCTGGTGCTGACATCGCTATAGCTTATGGGGCCTTCCGCCGTCCGGCTCAAAACATACATGGTGGTCGTAGCGGTGTACACCGGCGGAAGGACGTTCCAACTGACAAATGCCGCCGCTGCTGCCGCTGCAAGTGAAAAAAGAACAACAAAAATCATGCGGTCCCAAATCGCGATCAACGCATCATGAAGCGTCAACTCTCTCATGCTCATAGGCGGCAGAACATCCTTTTAGTCTTTTCAAAGGCGCGAATCCTCAGAGAAGCGGCCTTTCCGCATCTCCCGCGTTGAAAAACGATATGCCGGACACATGTTGCAAATAACACATTATCGTTTTCTTTTTTGTTATATATTTATATTTTTTAACAGTCTTTTGAGGTATATTTTAAGCCAACATATGGTAAATTACAAGCCATATATTTAAATTATTTACCGACAAATTTCAGCATTATCGTTAATTTATAAATATCACTATCGGAATCCTTTCCTTTTTTGTCGATTTCGCACCCATCCGGTAAAATTGGATTTGCAAACATTGCGCCGATATGATAAAATCTTTTTCGCAGCACGCCGAAGTGATGGAATGGCAGACGTGACGGACTCAAAATCCGTTGTTGGCGACAACGTGTGGGTTCAAGTCCCACCTTCGGCACCAAAGAAAAGGACATCTTTTGATACAATGAAAGTCACCTATCACGGGTGGCTTTCATTGTATCTATGCCCGAAAAATCCCATAAATACAGGGCTTTTCGGGCTTGCTGCTTTTTGTATGGGAATCTGGTAGCATAGCGCGGACAGCCTGAAATATCTATAATATTCAACTTTCAGCCTGCAAGGCTAAAATCTGCCCCCTCCGGAGCGGGGAAGCGTATTTATTGCGGCCTTTTTAGCTGCCGATAACGCCTCCTGTCTCAAATACACTCCTATATTATGGAAACCAGCGCCAGCCGAGGCAATTTCACGGCTGGTGCTTCCTTGCTTTGCGGTTTACATGATCTAAGGTGGCAAAACTGTAAGACAGATGTCATTTACCGATCACATTGATGTGTTATTATAATTAAGTAATATTAAACGCCTTGCACGAGGAGGAAAACATGCATATGGATAAAGCACGCTGGAAATTTTGGAGCTTCATCGCTTTAGCATCTATAACCACAGTAATTTTGTTAATAGCATGTTTTGTTTACGTACCGCTTGCTACAGAAGGAATGGAAAGTCCGTGGAACCCAACAGAGTGGAAACAAACATTTATCGATAGAGCGCCCTTCATTGTCCAGAGCGTCATTAACCTGCTATTATTCTTAACAATTTGTGCTTGCGGTGCGGTGCTGTATTCAGGCCGCATAAAAAATGCAAGGAGGGGTTTCTTGATAATTGGTATTATATCTTGCGTGGCGGCATTTTTACTGCACTCAATGGTTTATGGGGTGGATATACTCATTCCATCCCCCTACAGCCTGCTTGCTCCAGATCACAGGCCTTTGATTCTACTAGGCATTGTTCAAACAAGCATTTTCTTTCAGAATGCCGTGCTGAACAACCTGTTTTCGATTGTTGTTCATATTTTTGCACCACAAGTTCTTCTGGGAATATTTACTTCAATCTTAGCGGTTAGAAAATATAACAGTAATAAAGGAATTTAGATATCGCCAAAAAGTTTATGCTTTTAAGAGATGATACCGCCGCTCAAATCCGTGAGTTGGATACCAATAGAATAACGCCAAATTGTATTAAACTTTGTCCCTTTAGACAAAAAGAATCGACGGTTTTCGTTAAAAGGCCGTCGATTCTTTTTGCACTCTTATTTTTTATTTCTTCTATCCTCTTTTTTTCCCGTCGATTCCAAATAAAAAAATAGAAAGCAGGTGGGTTTGCGCCGCAAACCGATCATACTTGCGACAACTTATGGAAAAATCACTCTGCTTATACATTACTTACACATGGTTTCACAAACCTTGCGCATGTTAGAATCGAATTATCAAATCGGGGAGTGATTGCCATGTGTTTTAAAACAAAACCGGTATTTGCGCTCATAGCGGCGTTTCTGTTTCTGCTGTGCTTTATGTTTGAAAGCCAAAGTGCGCTCGCTGCGGGAAACGAGCAGGAGCAGCAGGGCACCATCGTCAACTGCAAGCAGGCGGTCAACGTGCGAAGCGGGCCGGGCACCGGCTATAAAAAGCTTGGCACGGCGCCGCGGGGCGCGGTTTATCCCGTGCTTCAAGCCCTGAGCGGCTGGTATAAAATCAGCTATCGGGGGAAAATCGGTTATGTAAGCAAGAGCTATATGACGGTTTCCGCCGTTTCAGGCGGTGATTCCCCTGCGGGCAATACGTCCGGTGTGACGGGTACGGTCGTAAATTGTAATAGCGCCGTAAATGTAAGAGGCGGTCCCGGAACCGGCTATGAAAAGCTCGGCATGGCGAAAAAAGGCGCCGGTTATTCCGTGCTTGGCCGTGAGGGTGACTGGTATAAAATCAACTATTCACAAAAAACAGGCTATATTCACTCGTCGTATTTGTCCCTCCGCGCGGATGCTACTCAGCAAAATGCGGATACGAGCACGGTGGTAAGCGGGTACTACGCCTCATGGGCCGCATATTCCGGCTTTACGCCGCTCGGTCTACAAAATGTGGGGCAACTGACGCATATCTTTTACGCGTTTGCAAACATAAGTTCCAATCTCAAGGTGACGATGGGTGACCCGGATGTGGACCCGGCCAATTTTCAGGAGCTTTTAGCGCTCAAGCAGCGGTATCCACAGTTAAAAACCATACTTTCCATAGGCGGTTGGACGTGGTCGGCCCGGTTTTCAGACGCCGCTTCCACACAGGCTCGGAGGGAAGCGTTCGCCGACAGCGCCGCCGCGTTCATCGCAAAATACGGCTTTGACGGCATCGACATCGATTGGGAATTCCCCGTTTCCGGCGGCCTCTCCGCAAATAAAACGCGGGCTGCGGACAAAGAAAATTTCACTTTGCTCATGAAAACGCTGCACGAAAAATTAAACGCACACGGGATTTTAGAGGGCAAACAGTATCTGTTGACGTTTGCGGGCCCGAACGACGCAGCCTGCCTGAAAAACATGGAGCTTCAGAAAGTGGCGCCCTATGTGGATTTTGCGCTTGCCATGACCTACGACATGCACGGCGGCGCGGGGAAGTATACGGATTTCAACGCGCCGCTGTATACGCCTTCGGAGAGCTCGCCGCAGTATAAATGGAGCTGTGACGACACCGTAAACGCCTGGCTTCGCGCGGGCTTCCCAAGAGAAAAACTCATTTTGGGCATACCGTTTTACGGCAGGCAGTTTACAAAGGCGACCGCGGGAGGGGACGGGCTGTATCAAACCTTCCTCAAAGCTTCCTCGGTGAACTACGACGTGATCGTTGCGCAATATTTGAGCGATCCCTCCTACACGCGGTATTTGCACCCCGACGCGCGCGTGCCATGGCTTTACAACGGCAGTACGTTCCTCTCCTACGACGATGCGCAGTCGGTTGCGGAAAAAGCCGCGTACATCAAAGCAAAAGGGCTTCGCGGCGCCGGTATCTGGGAGCTTTCGCAAAACGCGGACGGAACGCTTCTTAACGCCCTGTACAGCGGGATGAGCAGATGAAAAAGGCGGGCTGCCATGACGATTGGCAGCCCGCTTGTATATCGAAGGGCATCGAAATCCGCAATGTGCATGGAGCGCCGGCTACGGCAGCCGCGAGCAGTTCGATAAACCCGGCATTCAGCCCGCTTATTCAAAATTAAGCGCTATGCCTTTCGCGCTTCAAGCTCCTTTAAAGCCTCCTCCGCATTTAACACGACCCTCTCCGCCAACCGCCTTCTGGCATTGCGGGTAAACCCGACCGCATGGCGGCCTAAGATGATGTTCGGGTAAGCCGAATACCGCTCGCGCTGATCCGGAGCGACCGCGCACGCATCGAAGATGGCGTAATTGTTTGGCAAAGCGATCCACTCTAAAAAGCTCTCGTTTTCATAACAGGGCTGCAGCCCCGTGTTCATCAACACCTTGCCTTGTCCCATCCATGCAAATTGCTCTTTCTGCAACAATACTACATTGCGCGGCAGGTGCGCCGAGATCACATCGCTTTGGCGCAGCAGTTCACCAAGCTCTGTAAACGGATACGGCGCGTCCGCATGGCGCGTACGGCCGTAGTAGCGCACATCCATGTGGAACGCCGCGCCCATATCCGCCACCATCCTGCCCGCCGTGCCAAGCCCGAGGATCCCAAGTTTCAGCCCTTCAAGCTCAATCGCCTCCGGAGCGAACCGTACCTCGCCCGAACCGCTCATCAACCGGATCAGCTCGCTGAATAAAAACTCCACCACACCGTTATCGCCGTAGCCGCTCACCCCCTTGACCAAAATCCCCTGCTCTTTAGCGGCCGCCGTATCCACATTGGACCATGACCCATCATACAAGGTGCAGCATAAGCCGATATAGCTTAGCTTCGGAAGAAAACCAAGCACTTCCTTGGATAAGTGCGTCCGCCACGACAGTAAAACCGCGTCCGCACCCTGCGCACGCGCGATCAGTTCGCTTTGGGACGACGGATCGTCCTCATACATCACCAAAGTATCGCACATTTTCGACAACGCAGTTTCGGAAAATTCCGAGATGCCCGTTTGATCGATTGCCGCTATTTTATGAAATCTCATACCGATCCCTCTCTTTTCTTCATAACCATATTACCATAGATAGACGAGGTAAGTTGTGATATGATGCCAAATAGATAAACGGAAATTCGCCGGATACCACCTGACTCGGCCAAATTGAGGAGGCAGAATTATGCCGATCGATTATAAGAAAACAGAAAAGGAACTCTATCAGCCTAAGACCACGCCATCCATCATAGACGTACCGGAGATGAAGTTCATCGCCGTGGACGGCAAGGGCGACCCGAACACGAGCGCGCAGTATGCCGCAGCCGTGGAGTTGCTCTACGGTCTTTCCTACGCCATCAAGATGGGCAACAAATCGGCCTTGGAGTATGTCGTGCCACCGCTTGAGGGATATTGGGAAGTCGCGGATGATTTCAAAGGCGGCGGAGCGGCAATCACCGACAAGGGCAAGTTTACTTGGACAATGCTCATACGGCAGCCGGACTTTGTGTCGGCGGAGGTTTTTAATGCCGCCAAAGCCACGCTTGCAAAGAAAAAGCCGGGCCTTGACGTTTCAAAAGCACGGCTTGAAACAATTGCCGAAGGCTTGTGCGTTCAGGTCATGCACGTTGGTTCGTATGACGACGAACCCGCCACGGTAGCGGCGCTTGACGGCTTTGCAGCCGAGAATGGCTATGCCGTTGATATGAGCGGCGCTCGCCGCCACCACGAAATATACCTCTCCGACCCGCGCAAGGTCGCGCCGGAGAAGTTGAAAACGGTGCTTCGGCATCCGGTACGGAGGGCTTGAGCATGGCTGACAAGCGCATTTTCAAAATGCCGTTTTCAAATGTTTACCCCGCTCTCGTCGCCAAGGCGGAGCGCAAAGGGCGCACAAAGGAAGAGGTCGACGCGGTCATTTTCTGGTTGACAGGCTATGACGAGCAAGGCTTGCGGTCGCAGCTTAAAAAGGCTGTCGACCATGAAACCTTCTACGCTGAAGCCCCGCAAATGAACCCCAAAGCCGATAAAATCAAGGGCGTGGTCTGCGGCGTCCGCGTGGAGGAAATCGCCGACCCGCTCATGCAGAAAATCCGTTGGCTTGACAAACTCGTGGACGAACTGGCTAAGGGCAAATCGATGGAGAAAATATTAAGATATTGACGCCATGGCAACAGCGGAATATAGCCGGGTAAGGATTATGCCTACAGGTCTCGGCGACCACAGCGGAATAACCGTCGTAACATAAGATGTTTGAAGATGTTTAGTTCATGGGTGAAAGACGAAGGAACCGTCCCCTTGTCATCCAAACAGCGTCAACGAGTAGCGGCATGAAGGGGATGTGAGGTTACAATGATAATATACTATAGCTCAACAGGCAATTCCAAACATGTTGCTTTAAAGCTGCATGAGGCATTTTATGGGGATTTAATCAATGTTTGTGACTATGATAAGCCTGCCTCATTTTCTCTGCAGGATGGAGAAACATTGTTTTTCATAACTTTTAATTGTTTTTGGGGTATCTCAAACCGGATAGAATATTTTATTAGGGAAAGTGAATTTAGGAACGTCAGCGAAATCGTCGTAATTATAACATGCGGCGGATATCTGGGCGGGGCAGACGCCTCGATAGAAAAGTTGTTTTTTGAAAAGGGGCTGACTAAACCGACGGTTTATTCACTGGTTATGGTAACAAACTATTCTATATTGCATGATGTGCCATCACTGGACACGCAAAAAAAGAAACTGATGCTTGCGGAAAGTATCCTATATAAAATCATACAAGGGACGCAAAAACATTATCACAGCAACTGGCTTATCAGAAGATTAACCCCCGCCGTTCATGCCCAATATGAAAGGGCTCGGACCACTGCGCCATTTACCGCGAACGGCTCCTGTATTCATTGTGGGTTATGTGCGGAGGATTGTCCGGTTCATGCGATTGAGATGAAAGACGGCAAACCGTTTTGGAAGGTTCCAAAATGTGATAATTGCTTACGCTGTCTGCATCGTTGTCCGGTTGAGGCAATCAATTACGGAAATTCCACGCAAAATCGTTTTCGATACACTTATGAGTCTTCTTGCCGGGGGCTTCCGTAACATGAACAATCCCCGTTTTGTTGAAAGGGCATTTGCGATGGTGGAATAGCGAAAGCAGATCACCCATTCCCTCCCGCTCGTACCAAATCCTTTACCACCTCGCCGGCGATGATCAACCCGGCTACGGAGGGTACAAAGGCGTTGCTCCCGGGCACCTGACGGCGCAAAGTGCACTTTCGCACGGTGCCGGGCGGGCATATGCAATGGGCGCGGCAGCTGATGGACATATCCTCTATGGGCACTATGGCAGGCTCCCTGGAATAGACGACCTTCAAGCTTTCTACGCCCCGTTTTTTAAGCTCCCGGCGCATCACGCGCGCAAGCGGGCAGACGGAGGTTTCATAAATATCCGCCACCTCAAAGGCCGTGGGGTCAAGCTTATTGCCGGCACCCATCGAGCTGATGATGGGCACGTTGGCCCTTTGCGCCTGCATGACGAGTTTCAGCTTGCCCGTTACGGTATCGATGGCGTCCACGATGTAATCGTATTGTGAAAAGTCGAATTGGCTTGCCGTTTCCGGCGTATAAAAGGTTTTATAAGTATTTACTACCGTATCCGGGTTGATCTCCAGGATGCGCGCCTTGGCGACATCCACCTTGTATTCCCCGATCGTTTTCCTCGTGGCGTATATCTGCCGGTTGATGTTTGTCAGGCATATCCGGTCGTCGTCGATCAGATCGAGCGTCCCTACGCCGCTTCGGGCCAGCGCCTCCACGGTGTAACCGCCCACGCCGCCTATCCCAAATACCGCAACGCGGGCACGAAACAGGGATTCCATGCCGTCCTTGCCCAGCAGCAGCTCCGTTCTTGAAAATTGATTCAGCATACTCTCATGCCCCAGTCTTCAGTTTAAGGTGTTTCTCCCGTAACATCGACGATCAGTACCTTCATTCTTCCGCCGCATACCATGCCTTCTTCCTCCGCGACGTCGTTGCTCATATCGACCGTCACGCTGCGGCGGCCGCCGGTGCCGATAAGCGCATAAGCGTCCCGCAGCACCGCGTTTTCGCTGCATCCACCGCCTATGGTTCCGGCCATTCGCGAATTTACATCGATCGCCATGAGCGCGCCGGACTTGACGGGCGTAGAGCCGCTTGTATCATACACGAGCAAAAGCGCCTTGGGCGTTCCGTCCTCCGCCAAGAATTTCAAAAGGTCAAGGTCGATATCCTCGCTCGTCAGAACGGTCTTATTCGCGTGCCGGTCCGTCCCCTGCCTGCGGCATTTTATAAGTTCGGCAAGGATGGAAACCGCGATCTCCTGTATGGTCAGAGCGCCTATGTCCAGTCCGATGGGCGTATGGATCAGGTTTAGCTTCGAGCGGGACAAGCCCTCTTCTTCCAGCAATTGCAATAGGCCCGTCGTCCTTCGTTTGGAGCCGATCATCCCGAGGTACTTGGGCATGGTCCCGGGCAGAATGGCGCGGAGGCAATCCGCATCCCACCTGTGTCCGCGCGTTATCACCGCCACATAGTCGTTTTCCTGTATTTTAAGCTGCCGTATCGCATGGGGGAACGCCTCGCATAAGACGTTGTCGGCCTCGGGAAATCGGATCCGGTTTGCAAAGGCTGGCCGGTCGTCCACAACGACGGCGGAAAAGTCCAGCGCGGCCGCAAAGGTGCAAAGCGGCTGGGCGATATGCCCGCCGCCCAGCAGGATCAGCCTTTCTTTCGGACGAAAGATCCGAAAATAGCGGATGCCGTCAATGTCCAGTTCAAGCATGGCAGGCAAGCCCTGACGGACGGAATCGAGAATGCCGATAAAATCGGTGCGCATTTTAAAATGTTCCTTCGTTTTTCCCTAAGCGGATCGGATTTTACCGCACCTGTCTACTCGGGCAGCGTTTCGTTCATGCTGCCGGTTCGGTATCCTTTTAAGTCCAGCGTGACGTATGTAAAACCGATGTTTTTCAATTGCCAATAGATATCTTCCCGGACATCGTCTCGCATGATCTTCTCAAATTCCGCCGGCATTACCTCGATCCTCGCGAGCATGCCGTGGATGCGCACACGCACCTGATGAAACCCCATATCAATGAGCAGCTGTTCGGCCTTATCCACCATCCCGAGCTTTTCCTCGCTGATGGTCTCCCCGTAGACGAAGCGGGAGGACAGGCAGGCAAAAGACTGCTTGTCCCACGTTTTAAGCCCCAGTTCCTTGGATAGCTGGCGTATTTCCTGCTTATTAAGGCCCGCTTCCCTCAGCGGGCTTTTTACACCGAGTTCACGCACGGCTTTAAGCCCGGGGCGATAATCCCCGTTGTCGTCCAAATTGGAGCCTTCGGCCACGGCGTTCATTCCCCGTGCCTTAGCGATGTCCCATATTTTTTCAAACAGCTCATGCTTGCAAAGATAGCAGCGGTTTTTCGGGTTCTGGCGAAAGCCCTCGATATTGAGTTCCTCCGAGCGGCATTCGACATGCTCGATGCCGTTTTGCTCGCAGAAAGCCTTTGCCTCCCGGAGTTCCCGTTCCGGGAAAGAACACGAAGAGGCGGTCACCGCGATCACCTTGTCTTTCAAGGCATCGTGTGCCGCCTTGAGCAGGAATGTGGAGTCCACGCCGCCGGAAAATGCGATTGCCACGCTGCCTAAGCCTTTTAGATTGTTCTGCAAAACTTCATATTTCTTTTGTAGCGATTCCATTTTACTTCCTCCGCCGGACCGTGATACCGATACACATACTTGTGTCGATCGGGTTATCGTACCATGGCGAACGCGTGTTGTCAACCGCTACAGGCCGGTAAACAGACGATCCGGCGGAGTGCCTTTAACTCAGTTCTGCTCTTGAACCAAACGCCTGTGCTCCTCCTGTATGGAGCGCAGCAGATCGTTATCCTCCAATAGATCGAGCGCCGTGAAGGAGAGCGCTTTCGCCCCGAGGAGGATGGAATTTAAGCCTTTTTCCGAGCGGGCGGCGGCCTTCATCTCCTCGCTGTGCCCGGCCACCGGTTTATCGGTGATGCTGATATGGGGCTGAATGACGGGCACGACCTGGGATACGTTGCCCACGTCGGTCGATCCAAACGGGCCCTTATCGTTTGATACGGAAATCTCCTCGCCTAATAACGCAAGATTTTTTGCATATACGGCGTCGAAAGACGGCGTGGGGACCGTGTTTTCCACGCGGTTCTGATAGGGCTGCATGCGCCCTTTTGCCCCCGTGGCCAGCGCCGCGCCCTCCACGATATGCTCCACTTTCCTATATACCGTATCCAACCCCGGCGCCGTGGCCGCGCGCAGATAAAACTTTGCTTTGGCATACTCGGGCACGGTGTTCGGCGCGTCTCCGCCACGGGTGATGATGCCGTGGATGCGTACGTCGCCGGGCAGGTGCTGGCGAAGCGCGTTGATGGAGTTGAATACCTGTATGAGCGCGTCCAGCGCGTTGATCCCCTTTTCCGGCGCGCCGGAGGCATGAGCCGCCCGCCCCCGGAATTCTATATCCACCGGCGCACAGCCCAAGGACTTGCCGGTCAGGCCATGCTTGTCGGCGCCGGGATGCACGCACAGCGCCGCATCCGCATCGCGGAGGAAACCCTCCCGCACAAAGCTGCCCTTGGCGCTGCCGTTTTCGCCCCCCTCCTCGCCGGGGGTGCCGTATACGCGGACCTCGCCGCCGGTTTCGTCGATCACCTGTTTGAGCGCCGCGGCGGCCAAAAGCGACGTTACGCCGAACAAGTTGTGTCCGCAGCCGTGCCCCAGCCCTTCGAGCGCGTCGTACTCGGCCAAGAATACCAGCACCGGGCCGGGGCGTTGCGCCTTATAGGATGCGGCGAAGCCCGTTCTGTGCCCCGCTACGTCCACACGTACGGAAAAGCCCTCGCTCGAAAGCTGCTCGCTGAGCCGCTTGCACGCGTAAAATTCGTGGTTGCTGACCTCGGGGTGCTCGTGGACATCCAATGCAATCCTTTTATAGTTGTCCCCGGCGTTATCGATAAACGCCGAAAGGATTTCCCGTCTTCCCATTTGTGTTCCTCCTATTGAACTATTGAAGATTACCTGCCGCGTCGCAGGAAACGTAGTGCTCCGGCATGAGCTCGCGAAGCGCAAAAGGGCCTTCGTTGTTGCTTGGGGCATAAGCGATCCGGCGCCTCTCGCGCTCAAACTCCGGGTCTGGCAGCGGGATGGCGGACAGAAGGCTTTTCGTATACGGATGTATGGGGTGGAAATAGACCTCGTCGGCAGGTCCCGTCTCCACAAGCCGCCCTTTGTACATCACGCCGATGCGGTCGGAAATGTACCTTACCATCGACAGATCGTGGGCGATAAACAAGTAGGTGAGATTTTGCGCCTGCTGCAGCTCTTTTAAAAGGTTGACGACCTGCGCCTGAATGGAAACGTCCAGCGCGGAGATGGGTTCGTCGCAGACGATAAAACGCGGCTTAAGCGCCAAAGCCCGCGCAATGCCCACCCGCTGGCGCTGGCCGCCGGAGAATTCGTGCGGATATCGGGAAGCAAAGCTTTTGTCCAACTGTACCGCTCTTAAAAGCCCTTCTACCAGTTCGTCGCGCCGCCTGCTTGAATCCGCAAGCTTATGCGCGTCTATTCCCTCGGCAATAATGTCTTTTACCTTCTTGCGCGGGTCGAGCGATGCGTAAGGGTCCTGAAAGATGATTTGCACTTCCTGCCTGAAGCGCATCAGCTCCTGTTTGCTTTGTAGCTTCGTGATATCGCGCCCGTCATAGCGGACGGCGCCCGAAGTGATATCCAAAAGCTTCACGATCATGCGCCCCGTTGTCGTTTTGCCGCAGCCCGATTCCCCCACGAGACCGAACGTCTCGCCTTCGCGTATAGAAAAGCTCACGCCGTCCACGGCCCTCGCCTTGGAACGGCCCTCGCCGTAAACATGTACGAGGTTTTCAACCTCCAAAATGTATTCAGAGCCCAACATGATGATGGATCCTCCCCAAATATTCCTCCCGGCGCTTTTTCAATAGGGGCGGCAGTTCCGCCTTGGGCGCTCTCGGGTCCATGAGCCAGGAGGCTGCGTAGTGCGTGTCGCTGATGCGGAAAAGCGGCGGTTCATACAGCGTGTCTACCGCCAGCGCGTATTCGTTGCGGGGCGCGAAGGCGTCGCCGGGCGGCGGATCGATAAGGCTCGGCGGCGCGCCAGGGATCGTGTACAGCGCGGGCGCATCCGTTGTAAGCGCGGGCATGGAGCACAAGAGCCCCCAGGTATAGGGGTGCCGCGGGTCGTAGAACACCTCGTCACTGCGCCCGATCTCCACGATCTTCCCCGCATACATCACCGCCACGCGGTCGGCCACGTTAGCTACCACGCCCAAATCGTGCGTTATGAATACGATGGATGTCTTGATCGTGCGTTGAAGGCTTTTCAAGAGGTCGATGATCTGCGCCTGCATCGTTACGTCAAGCGCCGTGGTGGGCTCGTCGGCGATCAAGACCTTCGGGTCGCAGGCGAGCACGATGGCGATGACGATGCGCTGGCGCTGGCCGCCGGAAAACTCGTGCGGGTATTGCCGGCTTCTCCTCTCCGGGTCCTCTATCCCCACCAGGCGCACCAGTTCCAGCATCCTTTCTCTTGCCCGGTGCTGCCCGACCCGCCGGTGCAGCGTAATAGCCTCTTCGATCTGGCGGCCCACCCGCATCGTAGGATCGAGCGACGTCATGGGGTCCTGAAAAACCATGGCGATATCGTTGCCGCGTACATGCCTTATGCCCCGGTTACTTAATTTCAGCAAGTCCGTTCCGTCCAAAAGGATCTCGCCTGCGTCGATCGAAGCATTTTGGGGCAGCAGGCGCATCAAAGAGCGGCAGGTAACGGTCTTGCCGCTGCCGGACTCGCCTACAATGGCAAGCGTTTCACCTGCGTAAAGCGTAAAATCCACATCCCGTACGGCACGCACCGTACCGGCTTGCGTGGAAAAAGAAACGGACAGATTTTTTACTTCCAATCGTTTGTCGGGCATGACACAGGGCTTCCTTTCCTAATAGGTAACATCAATCTTTCATTTTGGGATCCAGCGCGTCGCGCAGACCGTCGGCAAAAAGGTTGAAAGCCAGCATAATGATGCACAGTATGACCGCGGGTATCCACATCTGATAAGAATGGATGCGGAACACCTTGTAGCCGCCGTTCAAAAGCGTGCCGAGCGAGGCGTTGGGGATCTTCATGCCCACACCGATAAAGCTCAGAAACGTCTCAAAGAAAATCGCGCTCGGGATGGAAAACATAGCGCGCACAACAACGATGCCGGCGATATTGGGGAGCACGTGCGAAAGCGCGATGTGTATGCAGGATGTCCCCAATGCCTGCGCGGCCTGCACATATTCCAAATTCTTGATGCGAAGCGTCTGCGCGCGCACCATGCGCGCCATGGGGACCCATGACGAAATCGTCAGCGCAAAGACGATGGAGGTCAGGCCCGGCTCGAAAATCAGCAGCATCAGCACAACCAGCACCAAGCTGGGGATGCCCGTAAGAATTTCGAGCAACCGCTGCATCAGGTTATCCGTGCGTCCGCCCCGCATGGCGCTTATAAGGCCGTAGCTTACGCCGATGGTCAGATCCAGGGCGGCCGCGATAAACGCGATGGCCAGGGAAATACGCGTGCCGTACAGCGCGCGGGACATTAGGTCGCGCCCAAACTCGTCCGTTCCGAAAATGTAATTTACATCCTCCGGCACATTGGAAAGCGCATAGCGGTCCGTCCACTCGCCGCGCAACTTCGCATAGCCGTTCAACCCGTTGATATGTATCCCGGGGATGCGCGGCGGCAAATTGGCGTGGGGTATGTTTTGCATGTTGGGATCATAAGGCGCAAGCACGGGCGCAAGAAAAGCCAATGCCACAATGATGCCGAGCAGCACAAGCGACGCGACGGCCGCCTTGTTTTTACGAAGCCTCCGCCACGCGTCCTGCAGGAAGGTCTGCGCCTCCGCCGTCCCGGAAGGGCTGTCCCTAAGCGGAATATTGGGTTTGAAACGAAACAGTTCGTCGGGGATATCACGGAGATTTTGCTCCATCAGTTTTCACCTCCTATGCGTACGCGCGGGTCGATGAACTGGTAAAGCACATCCGTAAGGAACAAAACGGTAACGAGCAATGCCGAAAATAAAATCGTTACGGCCATGATCGTGGAATAGTCGTTTGTCAAGACCGATTTGGTGAATTGCTCGCCGATCCCGGGAACCGCAAAGATATTTTCCACAACCAGCGAGCCCGTCATGAGCGAGACCGTCATGGGCCCAAGTATGGTGATCATCGGGATCAAGGCATTCCGGAGACCATGGGAAAACACCGCTCGGGTTTCGCTCATGCCCTTGGCGCGGGCCAGTTCCATGTAGTCGCTGCTCAATACCTCAAGCATTTCCGTACGTATGAAACGCGAGGTATCGGCCATGGGAGAAATGGACAGTGCAAGCGTCGGAAGGATGCTCGATCGAAAGCCGTCGTTCCATAGGCCGATGGGCAGCAGACTCAAAGTGATGGCGAAGATAAACTGCAGCAGCACGGCAACGATGAAATTGGGCGCCGAGCGCCCCACGATAGCAAAGAGCGAACAAAAGGTGTCGATCCAGGTATTGTGCCGCATGGCGGCGACGGTGCCGAGAACGATGCCCACAAGCGTGCCGAATACGATCGCCTGCAGGCCAAGCTGTACCGATACGCCCATGCGCTCGCTCAGAAGCGTTGTGACCTTTTGGTCGGAAAACTGCAGCGAAATGCCGAAATCGCCGTGCAAGAGGTTGCCCATATAGGTAAAGTATCGCTGTACGACCGGCTGGCTGAGCCCATATTTCTCGTCGAGCACCTTTATCTGCGCCGCGGTAAGCTCGGCCTGGTTGTTATAGGGCGTGCCGGGCAGGAAATTCATGAGGAAAAACGTGATCGTGACGATAAGCCACAGCGTCGTCACCATATAGATCAATCTTTGCGCAATAAACCGCAGCCATCTTCTCATCCAAAGCCTCTTAATCAAGTTTGTCATTGTGTAGGGCGGGATGCCCACATCCCGCCGCGTAAGTCTCGCAAAAGTCGGTTCGGCGGCATGTGGGCATGCCGCCCTACGGGGTTTAATCCTCAAAATATGCCCGCGTGATGTCGATGGGGGTGCCCAGCACATGCAGCGTGTAGCCCTTGAGATCGGGGTTGATCAAATAGCTCTTGGCGGCCTGTACGATGGGCACGAGCACCGCGTTGTCTATAAGATATCGGTTTGCCTGACGCAGATGTTCCCAACGGAGCGCGAAATCGGTACCGTCGGTGGTTTCGAGTGCCGCGACCAAGGCCGTGAGCTCATCGGATTTCCACTGGCTGTGGTTGTGCTCGTAGCTCGTCTCGTGCTGCTTAACGTAGGACGTCGGGTTGAAGTCGCCGGTCCAGCCGCCAAGAGCCAGGTCGAATTTATAGCTCATCATCTCTTCAAAGCGCACGGAAGCGGGCACGTTGGCGAGGTCGATCTTCAGGCCCGGCAGGTTCGTTTCATACACGCCCTGCAGATACTGCCCCACCTTGATGCTTTCGTCGGTATCACTCGTAACAAGGCGCAGCGTGATGCTGCTCTCGCCCAGTTCCTCGAGCGCCTTTGTAAAGTATGCCTGCGCCTGCGCTACGTCGGTGTAGATAAGCTTTCCGAAATCTTCAGCGATGCTCTTGCCGTTCACCGGGTTCACCGCAATGCCGTCCGGAATAACGCCCACGGCGGGAATACCGTCGCCGTTGAGGATGGAGGCGGAAAGCTCATCCCGGTCGAGCGCATAGATCAGCGCCTTGCGCAGGTTGATATTCTGCAGGTACTTGTTGGAGCTGATGCCCAGTTCGAGATTGGTCATACGAAGCGTCTGTACGCTTACAAGGTCTTCCGTGCCGCGGTAGAGGGAGATATACTCGCCCGTTATTGCCGTGGCGTCGAGCTCTCCGGCTTCATAAAGGCTGACGCCCGTGGCCACTTCCTTGACGATTTGAATGTTGATCTCATCGAAATAGATGTTTTCGGCATCCCAATAATATGGGTTCTTCACGTATTTCCAGGAGGTGGCGCCGCCGCTCCAGCCGGTCAGCACGTATGGGCCGCTGGCCAGAAGATTTTCGGAGGAAAGGCCGTATTGATCGCCCTGCGCCTCGGCAAAGGCGCGGTTGACGGGAGCAAGCAGCGTGGTTGAAAGCTCAAAATCTATAAAGCTGTTGGGCGCGACGAGCGTAAATTCCAGGTCGGCATCCGAAAGCGCTTTGATTCCAAGCTGATCTGCGGGCAGAGTGCCCTCGACGATCTCTTTGGCGTTCTTAAGGTACGTCAGGTTATTGGCGCTCTGAGAGCCGGTCGCGGGATCGACCACGCGCTGCGCGGCGTATACGATATCCGCCGCCGTGATCTTCTCCCCGTTGGAGAAGGCGGCGTCATCACGGATCTCGAGCGTTACGGTCAGGCCGTCGGCGCTTACCGTGGGCAGTGCGACCGCCAAATTGGGGATCACCTCGTTGTTCTCGTTGATGCGGTAGAGGGGATCGGCATGGAAATCGATCTGCTCGGAGCTGATGGTATCATAGCTCTTGCCGGAATCCTGCGTGGTCACCTCGCCGGAGGCGACCCAGTTCAGCACGTGCGGCCCGGCAGCCGGCGTCGCTTCCGAGGTTGCCTCGGGCGTTGTTTTGGGCCCGGCCGAGGCCGGTGCGGCCGTCTCTGAAACAGGCGCGGCCGTGCAGGCCGTGAGGAACAATGTGCTGCTCAGCAGTACGGCGGTCAGTGCGGATAAGATCTTCCTTCTCATTGTTTGTGACTCCTTTTTATTTGAATTTTTGGGTTTACGGTCGGTCGGCGGAGCGAAAATGCCTTTTGCTTGTATAAAAAAAGAGCGGGCCGGCCGGCACGCTCCGAATACTTCCCTTTACAGGCCTCTTAGCAAGGCCCCGGACGCGCGCAGCAGATAGGTTCGTCGGGCATGACCATAGCCATGGACATAAACATGGCCATGGACATCTGACGACACATCATCTTTGCTGCCGGGGATATACTGCGCATCCTTTGATACCTCTCGTGTTGGTTGTTGGCAAGTATAGCAGATAAAGTCCACTATGTCAATATGTTTAGTAGGATATAATTACGGGCAGTTTTATGGCAAAGGTTCAGAACATGCACGCCAGCAATTCATCCAAATCGATTTGGTAAAACGAGCCGCTTCCCTGCGCCTTTATCAGCGCTTCCCTGACATGCTGCCGCTCGAATATGCATCCGCATAAAGGATCGGTTATCGCATGAAGGTCGCCCGCGAAGAAAAAATCTCCTGTGATATCGCAATCCTGAATGATACCCTTTTCCAGATTGAGACGGATCTCCACCTTCCCCCCCGGGCAGACGTTTGCTCTTGACGATCTCATATTCGGGAGATTCGCCAAACACCCAGTCCCAACTGCGGAACATGCTTGCGTGTTCCCGCTCTATTCTTGAAACATCCCCCGGCGCGAGCACGCGCCGCTCCACAGACCCGGGCAGCAATTGCGCAAGCAGGAGATCGCGGAAGCCATTCGCATCCGTCTGCTCGGCTATATAATCTCTTAGGTTTGCAACGCGCTGGCGGACGGAGCGGATGCCTTTTACGCGAAGCTTATCGCTGCCTACCGTTAATGTGCGCGCCATTTCCTCGAGATCAGTGCTGAACAAAAGGGAGCCATGGTGCAGCACGCGCTCCGCGCAGTGGTATTGTGCATTTCCGCAAAATTTCTTGCCGTCGATCAGCAAATCGTTTCTTTCGCTCTTATACGCATCGAAGCCCAGTTGCCGAAGCGCATTTAGAACGGGCTGCACGAAGCTCTCAAAATCGATGCGCTTTTCCTTCTCGCGCCGGATAAAACTGAATTGCCAGCTTCCCGGATCGGTATAGATCGTACCGCCGCCGCTTAAACGGCGGACAATAGAGATATCGCGTTGTTTCGCATAGGCTTCGTCGATTTCAGCCGCTGCATTTTGGTACCGGCCAAGCATGAGCGAGGGCTTCGTGCGCCAAAATAAAAAGATATCGTCTTGAAGGCCCTTACTCTGCAGCAGATCCCGTTCCAGCCCGAACCAGAAGAATGGGTCTTCGCTAATATGCGTAAAATAAATCATTCGGCTCCCTTGCGAACAAATCGGAACGCGTCTCCGGCCATATAGGAACTTCTGACAAGCGGCGCGCTTGCGACAAACAAAAATCCCATCGCTTCCGCCTCTTTTTTGTACTGCGAAAATTCCTCGGGCGTGATGTATGCTTCTACCCTGTGATGGGCCTTGCTGGGCGCCAGATATTGGCCGATGGTCAAAATATCGCAGCCGGCCTTGCGAAGGTCGCGAAACGTGTCCAATACCTCGCCGTGCGTTTCGCCCAAGCCTACCATAAGGCCTGATTTCGTATACATCTGTGGTGCAAAACGCTTGACGCGGTCTATCAATTCCAGCGAACGCGCGTAAACCGCCATCGGCCGTACTTCGGAATACAGGCGCGGAACGGTTTCGACATTATGGTTGACGATATCCGGCTTCGCCGTAATGACGGCGCACAACGCGTCCTCGTTTCCCTGAAAATCGGGAATCAGCACCTCGACTACGGGCGCATCCGCCTTATACGCGCCTTTGATGGCGCGGATAACGCTCGCAAAATGCGCCGCGCCTCCGTCGGGAAGGTCGTCGCGCGTCACAGAGGTAATAACGACATGCTTTAGCCCGAGATTTTTGACGGCGGCGGCCACATTGGCGGGTTCGCCGGGATCGACCGCGCATGGGAGAGCCTTGGTGACCGTGCAAAAGGTACAGTTTCTCGTGCAATGGTTTCCCAGTATCATAAAGGTCGCGGTTCTGTTTCGAAAACATTCTCCCCTATTGGGACAATGCGCCTCCTCACATACCGTATGCAGGGAAAGTTGCCGCAACAGGCGAACGACCTGCATGCTTTCGGTCGTATCGCTGAATCGGACCCTCAGCCATTCCGGCTTTCCTATATGCTGTTGCTGATCCAAAAAAGCCGCCTTCTTTGCTTGAAAAGTTATATGAATACCTATGGGATCGCTATGTTTTGTTATTCTATGCGCCGTCAGGCGGTTTGTCAAGGAAGATAAAATGATATTGTTATTGACATTCCGGGTGGCGGCAGAATATAATACCTATTATTCAGATAGTTTTAATGGGAGTTTATGATGAGATCGCGAATGCACCGAATGTATTTTCCGAGTCGCTTGGGTAGAGCCAAAAGGGCTGTCCGCCCGTTTCAACGCGTTGCCGTTCAACCAAGGCCCTGTTGTACCGCTTGTTATAAGATGCAGGCGGCAGGGCTTTTTTCCTGACTTAAGTTTTTAAAAGTTTTGAAAAGACCCATCCCCCGCCTGTCCGCCGCAGATTCTTCTCATAAGGAGAATGCAAAAGCGATGGTGCGGGGTTTTTGATGTATGGAAGAAACGAGGCGAACCGATATGGTCAAAACAAAGGAAAGCGTCACGGCGAAGCTATGCTCCTTCGCCCGGGCTTACCATTCCAACTCCGAAAAGCAGAAGATTTTTGATGATTACCTTGCCTATGACATCATGGGCAAAGAGGAATATGGGGAAATCGGACAGTTGATCGAGCGCGTTTTTTTTCCCGAGCGGACGATTCCCACCGTCGGGTTCAAAGGTGAGAAAGTCTATCCGCTGCTCAACCAATATATTTCCCCCATTCCCTTATCCAGGCTTGCCTATGCCGAGCAGGAACTGGAGGATTTTGCCGGGAAACACAGTTTCTGCCAATACGTCATTTTGGGCGCCGGAATGGATACGTTTGCGTTTCGCAATGAAGATCCCTCTATAAGGACTTTTGAATTGGACCATCCGGATACGCAGCGGTATAAGCTCAAGAGGATCAGCCGGCTTGCCTGGAACATTCCGCCAAACGTCCGCTTTGTTGCGATGGATTTTACAAAGGATGAGATGGGGCATGCGCTGCATGCGGCCGGCTACGATCCTTCCCTTCCGGCGTTTTTTTCAATACTCGGCGTAACTTACTACCTGACGCTGAAAGAATTTGAGCAAACGCTCGGGTACATTGCGGGGTTGTCTGGGAGGGGAAACAAAATCGTTTTCGACTACCCGGATGAAACGACCTTCCAGGCGGGATCTCCCAACCGCGTCAGGCTTCTGACGGAGCTGACGGAAAGGCTCGGCGAACCGATGCGGCAAGGCTTTGCCTACCCCGAAATGCAGAAGATCTTAGGCCAAAACGGGTTTGCGGTGGAAAAGCACCTGACGCCAGAGCACATCCAGCAGAGGTTTTTTGAGGGACGCGCAGACGGCCAACGCGCGTTTGAAAACGTTCATTTTATTTCAGCGATCATAGGAGGGTAAAAAATGAAAACATTTCTGTTTACGTCGGAATCCGTTACGAAGGGGCATCCGGATAAAGTGTGCGATCTTATTTCCGATATGATTTTGGATACCTATCTTTCAAAGGATCCGGATGCGCGCGTCGCCGTGGAGACGATGGTGAAAAACAACACGGTCCTATTGGCGGGAGAGATATCCTCTTTTGCAAAGATAGATATAGAAGCCGTCGTAAGAAAGACGATCAAAAGCATCGGCTATGACGATGATGCGCTTATATTCAACGGCGATACGGCGGAGATCATCCTCCGCATCGACAGGCAGTCCCCGGACATCGCGCAAGGGGTCGACCGCGCCCTCGAAACGCGCGCTATTTTTGACGAAGCAGAGCTTGGCGCCGGCGACCAGGGCATGGTGTTCGGCTATGCCGCAACGGAAACGCCGGAGCTTATGCCGCTGCCCATATCGCTTGCGCACCGTTTGGCAAAGCGGCTGACCGAGGTGCGGGAAAACGGAACGCTTCCCTATCTTCGCCCGGATGGGAAAACGCAGGTATCCGTCCGGTACGAGGACGGCGATCCGGCGGGCGTGGAAACGATCGTCATTTCCGCACAGCATGATGATGGTGTCCCGCTGGAGACCGTCCGGAAAGATATCATCCGGCATGTCGTCGAACCGGTGATCCCCAAAGACCTTCTTTCCAAGAGAACAAAGATCTATGTGAATCCCACAGGCAGGTTTGTCATCGGCGGCCCCGCGGCAGACAGCGGGCTGACCGGCAGAAAAATCATAGTGGATACCTATGGCGGAGCCGCCCGCCACGGCGGCGGCGCTTTTTCGGGGAAAGACCCCACAAAGGTGGACCGTTCCGCCGCTTATGCAGCCAGATACGCCGCAAAAAACATCGTGGCCGCGGGTTTGGCGAAGAAGTGCGAGATACAGATCGCTTACGCCATCGGCGTGGCGGAGCCGGTTTCCGTGAGCGTCAACACCTTCAGAACCGGAATCGTTTCGGATGAGGCGCTGAAAAATGCGGTGACCGCGCTCCTTGATCTGAGGCCCGGCGCAATGATCCAAACCCTTCGCCTGCGGCAGCCTATCTACGCGGCAACCGCCGCCTACGGTCACTTCGGCAGAGAGGATCTGGACGTCCCATGGGAGAGGACCGATCTCAAAGGAAAACTGATCGAATATTTTTTCAAAGAACCGGATGCGATGAAAACGATCGCAAGCTTTCGCATAAACCACGACGTCCTTGATAAGGGGATGTATGTATCGAGGATCGACGGCGATGCAATCACCTACGATATCCGCATGGAAAAACCCAATGCGGGCAGTTACCTTGCAAACGGCGCTTTGCACACCTTGGAGCATTTGCTTGCCACCTATTTGAGAAACAGCGCCTTTGCCGACAAGGTGCTTTACGTGGGTCCGATGGGGTGCAGGACGGGATTTTATCTTCTTCTCAGGGATACGGTCAGCCGATCGGACGCCCTTCGCCTCGTGAAAGACGCCTTTGCCTTTGTCGCGCGCTTTGAAGGCGATATCCCGGGCGCCGAACGGCAGGAATGCGGAAATTACGGGGAGCACGACCTGAAAGGGGCCAAAGACGTTGCCTTGGATATGCTCGGCGTGCTAAACGGATGGACGAAGGAGCGTATGAAGTATGAAGCATAGCACGGTTATCGGGATCATCGGCGCCATGGACAGCGAGATAGAAAAGCTAGCCTCGCTAATGGAGGGAAAAAAGGACGAACGCTCGGGAGGGCTTTTATTCCTGAGCGGAACGCTGTCGGGTCAGAACGTGACCGTCGTAAAGTGCGGCGTCGGGAAGGTCAACGCTGCCCGCTGCACCCAAGCTTTAGCCGATCGGTTTCAGCCGGAGTTCATCATCAACACAGGCATTGCCGGCGCTCTTGCGCCCGAGCTGTCGGTGGGCGACGTAGTGATCGGGACGGGGCTTATACAGCACGATTTTGACGCAAGCGCTTTCGGCTATGCAAAGGGCTATCTCTGCACCGGGAAATACCCGGAAAAGCCGACCGTGTTCGATTCGGATAAAGAACTGGTGGCGGCCTTTGAACAAGCCGCCGCAAAGCTGGTCCCCACCCATCGGGTACACAAGGGGCTCATTGCAACGGGCGACCTCTTCGTTTCGGACCCGTTGAAAAAGCGGGAACTCAGGGAATGTTTCGGCGCCGTGGCGGCGGAAATGGAGGGTGCGGCGATCGCGCAGACGGCTTACGCAAACGGCATTCCCTTCGTTGCGGTGCGGGCGATCTCCGATCTGGCGGACGGCACGACTGCATCCTCTTTTGACGCGTTTGAACGGGAAGCAGCGGATCTATCGGCCACGATCCTAGAAGAACTGGTGAGCGACATTCAAAAAGCAGGAGGAAATATTTATGGCAAAGTATCGTGAAATCGAGTCCGCGCTCATACACGGCGGCATCTACGGCGACAGGCAGACGGGCGCCGTCAATGTACCGATCTATCAGACCTCCACCTATGGACAGGAAAGTCTCGGGCATCATAGGGGCTATGAGTATTCCCGCACGGGAAACCCCACAAGGGCGGCGTTGGAAGCTCTTATCGCCGAACTGGAGCGCGGCAAATCCGGATTCGCGTTTGCGTCCGGCATGGCGGCGATCACGGCGGTCCTGAGCCTATTTAAGGCCGGGGATAAAATACTGATCTCTTCCAACGTGTACGGCGGGACCTACCGGGTGCTCGATAAGGTGTTCAAAAACTTCGGGATCGGCTATTCCGTGGAGGATACCACGGACCTTGCGGCTTTGGAAAAGAAAATAACGCCGGAGGTCAAGGCGATTTTGGTGGAAAGCCCGGCGAACCCGCTTTTGACGGTCACCGACCTAAAATCCGTTGCGGCGCTTGCAAAAAAGAACAATATTTTATCCATTGTGGACAATACCTTTATGACCCCCTATCTCCAGCGCCCGATCGAGCTTGGAGCGAACATCGTCGTTCACAGCGCAACCAAATACCTCGGAGGGCACAGCGACCTTGTGGCCGGTCTGGTCGTTACGGATTCGCAGCAGTTGTCGGAACGCATCGCTTTTATTCAAAACGCAACGGGCGGCGTGCTCCAGCCGTTCGATTCCTTTTTGCTGATCCGCGGGATCAAAACGCTCGGCGTCCGCATGGACCGGCACGTAGAGAACGCGGTGAAGGCGGCGGAGTATCTAAAGGCGCATAAGGCGGTAAAAAAGGTCTATTACCCCGGATTTCCCGACGCGCAGGGCTATCAGATAAACCGGGCGCAGGCAAAAAACGGCGGCGCGATGATCTCCTTTGAGCTGAACGAAAATTATGACATCGAAACCTTCTTTTCTTCCCTGAGGTTTGTCGCATTGGCGGAAAGTCTGGGCGGCGTAGAATCTTTGGTATGCCATCCGGCCAGCATGACGCACGCCTCCATCCCCTATGAGACACGGCAGAAACTCGGCATTACGGACGGCCTTATCCGTCTGTCCGTCGGCATCGAGAACATCGGTGATCTTCTTAAGGACCTGGAGCAGGCAATCTCGGAAAGCGGGAAATAAAAATGCGCTGCTATGAATCCATGCAGGAACTGATCGGCAATACGCCCCTTGTTAAGCTCGGCCATCTTGGCTTTCCACCCGAAGTCCGGCTGTTTGCAAAGCTGGAGCTTTATAATCCCGCGGGCAGCGTGAAGGACCGTATCGGCAGATCCATGATCGAGGACGCGGAGAAAAAAGGCCTGTTAAGCCCCGGCGGAACCATCGTGGAGGCGACGGCCGGAAACACGGGGCTCGGCATCGCGTTTGCGGCTTTGAACAAGGGATATCGCATTATCTTCGTAGTACCGGAGAAATTTTCGCAGGAAAAACAGGCTTTGATGCGGGCGCTGGAGGCGGAGATCATAACTACGCCCAAAGAGAAGGGGATGCTGGGCGCGGCCGGGAAAGCGGAGGAATTGCGCGCCTCCATTCCCGGAGCCGTTTCGCTTGAGCAGTTCAAGAACCCAAACAATCCTCTGGCGCATTATACTTCGACAGGGCCGGAAATCTACCATGCGCTCAACGGCAAGATCGATTATCTCGTGGCCGGCGCAGGCAGCGGCGGGACCTATACGGGCGTCGTTCGTTATCTGAAAGAGCAAAATCCGAAGATACAGGGGATCCTCGCGGATCCCGTAGGCTCCACAATGGGCGGCGGAGAACACGGGGAATACGATATCGAGGGGATCGGCAATGACTTTATTGCCGATACCATGGATATGTCCCTTGTAGACCGTGTGATCAAAATTACAGACGCGGAGGCATTTGACTGTGCCCGGCAATTAGCGGCGAAAGAAGGTATTTTTGCCGGCTCCTCCTCCGGCGCCGCCCTTGCGGCGGCAAAAAAGCTGGCGGACTCCGGAGTAAAGGGCAATTTCGTTATCATCCTCCCCGACAGGGGCGACCGGTATTTCAGCAAAGGGCTGTACCGATAAAAAGCGTAGTCAACCCGCATCATCACCCATACAGTCAGCCGCATAAGATCCCCCTCTCCCGCGCAGTATAAAAAAATACTGTGGGGAATTGGCAAGAACTGCAAGAAGAGGGATTCTTATCATGCTTTTTGATTTCATCGCCCGAAAACTGCGCTTTTGGAGCAGCAGCAAGAAAGCGAAAAGCGACGCGGGCGCTTCGGGGCATACCGATACGCCCGAAGCAAATATGGGCAAAGCGCTGAAAAACAATCTGGACAGTATAAAGTCCCTTTTTACGAACAGCTGCGATCTGAAAATACATGTGTTCCGGTTCGGACCGGACAGCGGAATACCGGCGGCTTTGGTCTATATCGACGGCCTTGTGAACGAGCAGACCCTGTCCGACGCGATTTTGCATCCGCTGACGCTTTGGCACGCAGACGGCGCTTCTTTGCTTTCCGATGCGGACCTGATGGATATGGTCAGGCAGGAAGTATTGTGGACCGCAGACGTTAAAACCGTCCCGTCTATTTCGGAACTCGCGGCAGGCTGCCTAAACGGCAATACGGCGCTTTTCATCGACGGCTGTCCGAACGGTCTTAGCATAAGCACCAAAGGCTTTGAAAAACGATCCGTTACCACACCGCAAACCGAAACGGTGGTCCGGGGACCGCGCGAAGGGTTTACGGAAAATTTAAGGACCAACACGTCGCTGATCCGGCGAAAAATACACGACGCGCACTTGCATGCGGAGCAAATGATTTTGGGGCGCAAAACGCAAACCGTCGTGTGCCTGATGTATCTTGAAGGCGTAGCAAACCCCAAAATCGTGGAAACGGTGAAAGGCCGCATAGAGCGTTTGGATGTGGAGGCGGTTCTCGAGACAGGGTACATTGAAGAGTATATCGAGGACGCCCCTTTTTCGCCCTTTGCCACCATCGGATACAGCGAAAAGCCCGATGTGATCGCGGCCAGAATATTGGAGGGACGGATCGCTATCGTGGTAGACGGCACACCTCTCGTGCTGACCGTACCGATGCTGTTTATCGAAAGTTTTCAAAGCGCCGAAGACTACTATGCCCGGCCGCTGTATGCAAGTCTGGTTCGGCTCCTTCGTTTCCTTGCATACCTCATTGCCGTGTTCGCGCCCGCTGTTTTCATTGCGCTCAATTCCTTTCATCATGAGCTGATCCCCACAACGCTTTTGTTTACCATCGCGAAAGCGCGGGAAGGAACGCCTTTCCCGGTTTTTGTGGAGGCGTTGATCATGATCTTTGCTTTTGAAATATTGCGCGAGGCGGGCATCCGTCTGCCGCAGCCGATCGGTCAGGCCATCAGCATCGTGGGTGCGTTGATCATGGGCGATGCGGCGGTAAACGCGGGCCTTGTCGGCGCGCCGATCGTGATCACCGTTGCGCTCACGGCGGTCGCCAGCTTTTTGGTGCCCACGCAGAATGACTCCATTTCCATACTGCGCATCGTGATGATGATACCGACCGCATTCGCGGGGTTTTATGGGTTGGCAATGGGAGCCTTGGCGGTGCTGGCTCATCTGGCGTCGCTGGAATCCTTCGGCGTTCCCTATTTCGATAATTTCGACAGAGCTGCCGATGCGAAGGATACCCTGATACGCGCGCCGCTTTGGGCTATGACCAAGAGGCCGAAAGGCATTGCGCGCGGCGATACCACCCGCGCTCACTTCTTCATACCACCCCTGCGTCCGTTCGCACCCGACGACGATATCCCCGAAGGGAGAAAACCATGACCGTACGCCGCATACGCTTTGCCGCCCTCATTTTAAGCATTCTCATGGTTCCCGCGCTTTCGGCAGGCTGCTGGGACAACAATGAGATCGACCAGTTGTTCATCGTCACGGGCATAGCGCTGGATACGGTACCGGACGACACCGAACAGGTAAATATTACGATGCAGGTCAGTTCGATCAAACAGGAAGGCTCCAGCTCTAGTTCCGGCAGACAGGGTTCCGGGCAAAATTCCGTTCTATTGCTGCATGCAGTAAACAGAACCATTTTGGGGGGCTTAGCGCAAATCAACCAAAACAGCAGCCACAGGCTGCTGTTAAGCCATAATCAGATACGGCTGTACAGCGTGGATGTGGCGCAGCAGGGGATCATAGAACGGATGGATGTGCTTTTGCGCGACCAGGACGCGCGCTTGGAGGTACCCCTGGCGGTGGTGGACGGGCGCGCCGAGGATATGCTTACGGTGGAAATGCCGTCAGACCCGACCTCCGGCATATTTTTAGGCGATATGTTTCAGGATCTGGCACACACTTCCGTTAAATACCGGGTACGCCTGATCGATTTTGTAAGTAAGCTTTTGGAGGAAACCACCTCGCCCGTGTTGCCGCTTCTTAAATTGGTTTCCGTAGAGGATAAGCAGGAGATCAAGATGACGGGCATGGCGGTGTTCAAGGGCGACAAAATGGTTGGTCGCTTGAGCAACGAGGAGGCGCTGGGCTATATATGGTCTTTGGGGGATGTGAAAAAAAACGATTTTCAGGTCAACGAAGGCACAAACGCGGCCTTATTGCATATCACTCAGCTGGACAGTAGGAGAGAGGTAATTTTAAGGCAGGACGGCGTCGTACAGGTAACGCTCTATGTGGAAGCGGTCCTTGCCGTCAGCGAGTTATACGGATTTTCCAAGTTTAAGCCGAGGGAGCTTATGCCCCATCTTGTCGATCTGGCGCAGAAAGAAATAGAAAACAAAATAATAAACAGCTTTGCCGCCGCCCGTAAATTGAACGCCGACATCTTCGGGTTCGGCACTTCGGTTTATAAAAAATATCCGAAGGAATGGAAGGATATAAAGGGGAATTGGGATGCGCTTTTCTCGGGCATCGACCTCCGTGTTGAAGCAAAAGTGCAGCTTCCCGGCACCGGGCAAATCATACAGTCGCTGGAAATGGAGAGAAGTGAGCCATGAAGATCGACCCGTCTCAGATTTCAAAGAACCGCTTTATGTTCTCGATCGCCTGCTTTCTCCAATCCTCCGCGCTGCTGACCGCCTTTGTTTCAGGCGTTACAAAGCAAGACTCGTGGCTGGCGGTACTGATCGGCATCGTGCTCTGCATGCCGCTCATATATCTCTATAGAACGCTCATGGTCATGTTTCCCGGCAAAAATTATATGCAGGTTCTGGAGGATGTTTTCGGGCCGGTACCCGGCAAGATCCTCGGGATAGCTTACGTATGGTTTTTTATTACGCTGGCCGCGCTGAACTTGGAGGATTTGGGGGATTTTACGAAGGTTACGGTTCTGAAGGATACACCTCATATCATACTGGCCGTTATGTGTATCCTGGTTGCGGTTTTAGCGGTACGGCATGGTCTGAAAGTGGTGGCGCGATACAGCTCCGTATTTACGATCGTCGAGTTTTCTATCGTAGCCGTTTCCATCATATTGCTGCTCGGGCAGTATGACTTTCAGAATTTCCTGCCTATATTCGACCTGCCTCCCATCAAATATGTGCAGGGAGCGCATATCATCGCTACGATACCTTTCGGCGAACTCGTGGTTTTTTTGATGATCACCCCAAACGTGAATCTGTCGCGCCGCGACGCCACAAAATGCTGGTTTTGGGGTGTTGGTATGGGCATGCTCACTTTACTTGTCGTATTGCTGCGCGACATTGCCGTTTTAGGCAACACGATGTCTCTGTTCGCCTTGCCCGGCTTGATGTCGATGCGCCTCGTTTTTTTAGGGCAAGCGCTGAGCCGGGTCGAGATCATATTTGCGGTTGCGCTCATTATGCTGCTGTTTTTTAAGATCACATTCCTATATTATATTTCGACGATCGCGATAGCGCAGCTTTTCCGCACGACGCAATATAAGCGCCTCGCTTTGGTTACGGGGGCATTGATCTTAGCATATATGCCTACGTTATATTCGAATTCTGTGGAACACGCCGCTTCCGGAAGGGAGATCGTGCCGTTTGCGTGGACGATTTTCGAAATTTTAATCCCGCTCCTGGCCTTTATCGTTGCCAAATTTCGCAAGCTTCCCGTAGCGGCCGACGGCGTCAAGGAACAGGAGGCATGATATGGCGTTAATATTGATCGGTTTTTTGTTGATCGCGCTGATAGACCTAATCCCCTTACTACGGAAGCGTGCGCCGCGGGGCATATTCGCTTTTCTTGCGCTGTTTATCCCGGGACTGACCCTGGCGGTATTGCAGGCAAGCGGCGTCGAACCACCGAGCATCATGCGTCTGATGGAAACCTGTGTCAGGGCGCTCGGATTAGGCTATTAAAAACACCGATACCTTATTTTGTTCTTCCAGCGCCCCGGTCCCGTATTTACATCGCAGCGAGGCTTTCACCCAACTTTTTGCATTCGGTCAAAGCGTCTTCGTCCGGCGTATCGTTGCAGATAACCCCTTCGCCGCCGCAGAGATCGGCCCCTGCCGACTTCACCCGCGCTTCCCAATCGCGCATCCATTGACCGTCGCCCCAGCCATAAGAACCGAACAAGGCTATTTTTTTGCCGTGCAGCTTCGCTTCCACTTCCGCGAAGAACGGCTCCATTTCGCCTTCTTCCAAGACCTCGTCACCCATGCTCGGGCAACCGAAAGCGATGCGGCTGTATTCCGCCGCCTGTACCGTGATATTTCCCACTTCAGCCAGCACGGCTTCCGCGCCCGCCTCTTTTGCGCCTTGGGCGACAGACTCCGCCATCAGCTTCGTATTGCCCGTTCCGGACCAATATACCACCAATACTTTTTCCATTATGCTATACCTCCATATTGTATGTTTTGTATTTCCTCGCCGCCGAGCACACACGCACAGTAAAAGCAGCGCGCATGCTCGTAGGCGGAAAAAAGCCGTTTTGCCCCCGCTATATCCTCATAGACCTTCCAACAACCGCACAGGCGGTAGTTTTTGCCTCCGTGCTCGATAAACCCGAGCACATCCTCAGGGGGATAGCCCAGAAAGATCCCGATCTCGTGAGGGAAGCCGTCCGAATTCGCTATCCTCACTGCAAGCCGGTTCAGATGCACGCCGATCGTCCCATCCGGGCCGTAGCCATAGCGTTCGAGTATGCGGCGGTTTTCGGGAAAAGCGAGATGCTTTATAAGCATATCGCGCCGGTATACGAGAAGAAGAACATGCTTTTCGCAAAAAACAAGCCTGCGAAAATAAATTCCCTTGCCGGCAAATATTCGTCCGCTTCGGGCAATGCCTGCTTTGATCGTATCCCAATCACCGTGCCTAATCGAGAGGAGGTTCGCAGGTTTTACGCCCGCCAAGGTCGGCGCGCAGTGAAACGCCAGCTTATAATCGAACCCGCTCATGCCCCTACGCTCCAGCCCAAGCTCTCTTGCTGGATGGTGAACAGCCTCCGATACAGGCCGTTGCGCCCTAAAAGTTCTTCATGTGTGCCCTGTTCAACCACTTGGCCCTTGTCCAGAACAATGATCTTATCCGCGCCCGTGATCGTGCGCAGGCGGTGCGCGATCACGATCACCGTTTTGTTCTTGATCAAAGTCGAAATCGCCTTTTGTATAAGCGCCTCGTTTTCCGGGTCAAGAGAAGCGGTGGCCTCGTCCAGCAAAACGATCGGCGCATCCTTTAAAAGCGCCCGTGCGATAGAAAGCCGCTGGCGTTCGCCGCCAGAAAGGGAGGAGCCGTTTTCACTTAGCAAAGTATCGTAGCCGTTTGGCAGCTTGTCAATAAACTCGTCGCAACAGGCAGCTTTGGCAGCGGCCATAACCTCCTCCCGTGAGGCAGCCATGTTGCCGATACGGATGTTGTTGTAGATCGTATCGTTAAACAGCACCACGTCCTGAAAAACAAAACTCATATAGCTCATCAAATGCTCGGGGTCAAGGGTTTTGACATCTGTGCCGCCGATGGTGAGTTTCCCGCGGTTCACATCCCAGAAGCGGGCAATCAGGCGCGACACGGTACTCTTACCGCTGCCGGACGGCCCCACCAGCGCCGTGATACCACCGGACGGAATAGCCGCATTCATATCGCGGATGGTCTGCTCACCGCCGTCGTTATAGTGGAAATCCACATTTTTAAACCCGATATCAAAGCTCTCAAGCGCCTTGTCCGCATCACCTTCCATCGGCTTGAAGGCCATCAGATCGCGCATGCGCTTGATGGCGATTTGGAAGTAAAACAGCTCGGGCAAAAGCGTCAATTCCACCAAAATAGGGCCGTAAATACGAACTACGATCAACACGAACATGAGCATCGGAATAAAGCCGATCTGCCCATTCGTTATCAGCGTCGTTCCCGCGAGAACCGTCAGGCCTATACCCGCTTGCAGCACGACCTGCGCGCCGGTCACAAAGACGCCGGTCCCGAGCTCCATGGAGATAGCAAGGCGCATCATGGTCCGCAGCGCCTTCTCCAGCGCCGAGAATTTTTCGCCGTCCAGATTACAGGCGCGGATGACCTTGATGCCCTCGATGTATTCCTGCACCTGGCCGGAGGCGGAAAGTTTAGCCTCCGAATGCTTTTGATGCAGCTTGCCGTAGACCCTGCGGCTGAACACAACGATGAAAAACGCAAGCGGCGCCGTAATGAACATGCTCAGCGCCATCCGCCAGTCGAACACGGCCATCATGGCGCAGATCACCGTGATAGAGATCGCGTTGGCAAAAAGCTGCGGCACGACGTGGCTTAAAACATGTTCGCTCGTCGCTACGTCGTCCATCAAATTGGTAGTCAGTTCGGACAGATCTTTGGAGTTGAACAAGCTCATGGGCAGCTTACGGATGTGCTCGGCCAGCGCTATGCGAGTGCTTTCGCTCTGCATATATGAGGTGACATAGGTTTTCTTATAGTCGTTTTTATTGCACAAAAATACGATAACCGCGGCCACGATCCCCATGCCGAAATAGAGCCACATCCTGTTCCACGATATCTCCCCGCCGGAAAGCGGTTTGATCAGCTCCATAATGACCTCTATCATCACGCCGAAAGGCAGCATCATGGAAAAATTGGTCAGCGTGCAGGCGGCGATCGCACCTTTTAAGTCCTTATATCCCTTATCTGTCAGCATAAACGCAGCTTGTAATTTAGGCATGCGCCCGCACCTCCTTTTCTTTTGCCATGCTCCAGCTCGCAGTTTCGGTATACGTGCGCCACATGGCGCAGTATTTTCCATCTTTTTGCAGCAGTTCGTCATGCGTACCTTGCTCGACCACCCTGCCGCCGTCCACCACGATGATGTTGTTGGCGCTGCGGACGGTGGAAAGGCGGTGAGCGATCATCACGACGGTCTTGTTTTTCATAAGCCGCTCAAACGCTTTTTGGATCAGGTGCTCGTTTTCCGGATCGGCAAAGGCGGTAGCCTCGTCGAGTACGACGATAGGCGCGTCCTTCACGATCGCCCTCGCAATGGCGATACGCTGTTTTTCGCCGCCCGAAAGGTGCACGCCCCGCGTGCCGATCACGGTATGATAACCGTTTGGCAGCTTCATGATGAAATCATGGCACTGCGCCGCCTTGGCCGCCGCCACGACCTGCTCATCCGTGGCGCTTTGATTTCCCATCCGGATGTTGTCCCTCACGCTTTGTTTAAACAGGAACACATCCTGAAAAACAAAGCTGACCTGCTCCATCAAATAGTGGGTATCCATCTGCCGGATGTCTACGCCGCCGATTTCGATCCCGCCCTCGTTCACGTCGAAGAAGCGGGGGATCAGATGGGCGATGGTGCTCTTTCCGCCGCCGGACGGGCCGACGATGGCAGTGATTTCGCCTTGCTTTGCCGCAAAGGAAACGCCGGAAAGCGCCTCCGTTTCCTTGTTATAGGAAAACACAACATTCCGAAACTCCACATCGTACTTTGTTACGGTCCTGGGCTGCGCGGGCTCAACAAGCTCCGGCTCGGCAAGGACTTCGTCCATCGCCTCCACGCCGGAGATAATTCGCATGGCGTTTCCGTTCACATACATGATCTTCATCAAAATGCTCGCAGCCGCTTGAACAAAGATAAGATAGAAAATAACGGTGCCGGCAAACGCGGCGTAGTCCGTGGTCTTTGTTCCCACAAGGATGGCGACCGGCAACACAAATAAATAGATATTGTTCACAAGCGTCGTAAAGCCGGAAAAGGAGTTTTCCCAGCTCAGTGTGTAAGGGATGACCATAGACGTATACGCTTTGATCGTATCGTGCAGGCGGCGGAAGGAATAAACCGTCTGTCTGAACGCTTTCACTACCGAAATGCCCCGTATGTACTCAACCGAAGCGTTGTTCATTTCTTCAATGGATTTTTGGTACTTGGCCATCATTGTCTTGGAGCCCTCATTGCCGTAGAGCGAGAATTGGATGATGAAGGCGGCGATTACGCCCGCCATCACGGCGAGGCCAAAACGCCAGTCCACAGCCATCAGGATGACGACCATCACCACGGGGGCGACGAACGCAGCTACCAGATCGGGCAGTTGGTGTGCAATGAAGCCCTCGACCTTTTCTATGTTTTCGTCCGTGATTTTGCGCAGCTTCCCACTTCCCACCATCACATGAAAGCCCAGCGGAACCTTGGCAAGATGCGTGGCAAAATTGACCTTAAGCTCATACAGCGTGCCGAATGCGGCCAGATGCGAGCACATCAGCGCACCGAAATACAGCAGGATATTTCCCACCACGCCCATAAAAGCGATGAAGCCGTACCGGATGAGCAGCGCGGCGTCGAGCGTCGCCATATCCGGCAGCGCACTTAGAATTTCCCGCACGATAAGATAAATAGCGATATAGGGTACAAAGCTTACGACGGAGGCTAACGCCGATAAGATCAGCGAGCCTATCATCAGCGGTTTCTTGGTGGCGGCCAGCTCCAAAAGCCTGGCCGTACCGGTTTTTTTCTTTTTTTGCGTCTTCGTTTTTTCCATAGATACCCCCTGCCGATCCTTTGCCAAGCACATTGGTTAGTTAACACTAACCAATGTCTTGATATTAAGCGCCTTTCGGCGCACGACGGTTAGTTGTTTCTAACTACATTATAGTATATCAAGCTGTCAACCCTTGTCAATAACAAAGCTCATGCTGCATTTGCATCCGCAAATCCTGCCCGCGCCTTCTTGCTATCTTAAAAAAACTTTTGTATGATATATAAGGAATCCTTCATTTTTTCGTCGATTGGAGCAGAGGATAACGACATGAAAAAGCAAATCGATGCAGCAGCCGCACGGTCCCGCCACGCGTGGTATTTTTACGATTTCGGCAACTCCGCCTACGCGTCGGTCGTACTGCTTGCGGTGTATTCCGCTTACTTCAAAAACAGCGTTGTGGGCGGTGCGGAGGGCACGCGGCTTTGGGGTATTTCCGTCGGTATCGCCGCCGTTATCGTAGCGGTGATGTCGCCCATATTCGGTGCGATCGCGGATTTCACCAAATCTAAAAAGAAGTTCCTCATCGTCTTCACCGGCATTGCTGTGGTCTTTACGGCGCTTTTGTTTTTCGTGCGCAAGGGCGATGTGTTCACCGGCATGCTGTTTTTCATTCTCGCGGAAATCGGCTATCGAGCCTCACAGGTATTTTATGACGCTCTTTTGACGGATGTTTCCTCCCCCGAATTGCTCGGCTCCGTTTCGGGCAAGGGCTGGGCCATCGGCATGCTTGGCGGCATAGCGGCGCTTCTGATTGTGCTTGTGCCCATACAGATCATCGGCAACGAGGTGATCCCCTACGCGTTTTTGATCACCGCCGTATTCTACCTTGCCTCCGCGCTTCCCACCTTCCTCTTTGTCAAGGAAAAGCGTGAGGCGGAGCAGCTCCCCGCGGGCGAAAACGTCGCAAGGCACGCGTTTAGGAAGCTTGCCGAAACGTTCCGCTCCGTAAAGCAATACAAGGAATTTCTCAAATACACGGTCGCGTTTTTGATCTACAACGACGGCATTATGATGCTGATGGATTTTGCGGCCATCATCGGCGCGACACTTTTCGGCATGGAGCAGACGCAGCTCATCATATTCGTCATCATCATACAGCTCTCCGGTGCGGCCGGGGCGCTGCTCTTCGGCAAGATCGCCGACAGAAAAAACAGCAGGGACTCCATCCTCTTCTCCCTCGTGATTCTGATCGCTTCCATCATAGGCCTGTTCTTTATCAAGGATATCGTGCTGTTTTACGTGATCGGCTTCATCGCGGGCTTCGCGCTTTCCGGCGCGCAGGCCGTCAGCCGCTCGATGGTGAGCCAGCTCGCCCCGCAAGACAAGGCGACTGAGTTTTACGGCTTCCTTTCCGTGGCCGGCAGAACCTCCACCTTCGTGGGCCCGCTGGTGTTCAGCACGCTCTCGTACCGCATGCACAACTATTACTCCAACCACGGGCTTGATTCTGCGCTCGCCGAGCAATACGGGCTTTATTGGGCCATCGGCTCCATCGTGCTCTTCCTCGTGGTAGGCGCGCTTCTTTTGCTCCTCGTGAAGCGCATCCATATGCATAAGCAAGCGAAATAAATACGTTCTGTAAGCAATAAGGGCATCCTGCAGGATGCCCTTATTGCTTACAGAAAATATTTTTACTTTGTTTTACCTTATCTCAACCAAATATTTTTTGATCAACTGCACGGGGTGATATGCGTTTTTCGCGATCCTTAAGCCTTCGTCGCCCATATCCTCTTCGCGGTTGATGAATTGTATGTTTTCATCCGAAAATTTCAGGGCGAATTGGTTGACGAGCATCTGGTAAGCACCCGCAAACGAGCGATCCGCCTTTTCCACGTGGACGAACAAAGTATCGTCAACGATCTCGCCCAAAGAAAACCCGGCGATCTTGCTGCCTACGCGGAGGACGCCGCCAAGCATTTTGTAGCTCTCCAAATTTTCGAGCACCTCGTGCGTCATGCGGTTTTCCTCCAAGGCGCTCGCGGAAGCGTTCGATTCGCTTCTTTCTTCCATATACGCGTTGAAGAAGGCTTTTATGTCGCCGATATCCTTTGGCGCGATCGTATCATACGACCAGTCGCCGTAGGAGCGCAGGAATTTGCTGATCTGGTTTCTTTGCCCGCTGAACTTTTTCCCTTTAAGCGTCGTCAAATCCGACGCAAGGTAGAGGTAGTCAAAAAAGTTCTCCTGCTCATAGATCTCTACGGAATAGCCAAGGGAAGAGCCAAGCTTTTCAAAATGGTGCACATAGCTTTGCGGTATGGTGCAGAACCTACAGGGTTTGTCCTGCTCCTTTATGTGAGAAATGAGCCTTTTGAGGGCCGTGTCCACGTCGCCGCAGAGCGGGAGGTTGTTGTAGAAGTCGCCATCGGCGGTAAGGAGCCTGGAGTAAAGTACATCATCCTCCAAACAATACTCCATGTGAAAAAAGTCCCTCCACATAAAAATACCGCCTACGGTATAGTCGCATGTGTTGAACTTCATCTTTTTCAAATAAGGCCTAAATGTTTCGATATCTTTGAGCTGCAGTCGCTTAAAATCCATAAATCCTTTCCTTTCTCCCAAGTATTATACACGAGTCGCCGCTTTTTTCAAAGCTAAAAATGGCTGTCCCACCGCAAGCGCAGCAGCTTTTGCGGCGCTTTCAGTGTGACAGCCAATGATTATCGTTATTTCCTATATTCAGTTAAAATGCGCAACCGTTTTTAAAAGATAAAAAAGATCCTCCCCGCTTTTGGCATAGTTCAATAGCGGCTTCTCGAGCACCGCGCCGTAATGCTTTTGCACGTCCTCGCGGGAGAGCGAGCTGAGCGCGTCGGTCCCGTCGGTATGGTATTCCATGCTACCGATGTTCATCATAGCGGCATCCGGGTCAAGCGCGAAGATCACCGCCGCGTAGGGCCAGCATTTGTCGACATCGAACGCTTGCATGGGCACGCCGATGGTGAAGGAGACCTCGCGATCATCGCCTCCCCCCATGATTCCGCCGAAATGGATGTCCAGTAGCTTAAAGAGCGCACCGTAATGTACGCTGATTGCCTCAAAGTTATTCTCGCCGCTCCTATAAACGTACGAAACGTACAGCGTTTTCGCAAGCGTTTTGAGCTCGTCGTCCGTCATATCCGTAATGAGATGCGGTGTTTTTGTGCCCCGCAGCACAACTTCCGTCACGGCATGGTAGGTATCCGTATACAAAAGCTCGCTCTTCGTGAGAACGCCGTTTACAAAGGTATCGCGGTAGACCTCCGCGGTCATGCCATCGCGTGCCCCGGCGGCGTATTCCGTCATGCCGACGGGCATGGTAGGATCGTCCCGATAAATCGTTTCGCCCGGTTTCTCCGTAGCCACCGTTTCGCTCCGAAGGCTGTGCGAAGCCCCGTTTTCAAGCGGTTCGCCGCATACCGTAACCGTAAAAGTCAATCTGCCGGGCCATTTCCCCTCTTCCAAAGCGCTCGTGAGCACGACGGGCTCCGAGGTGTTGTTTTTGAATTTGAAGTCCACACCTTGCGAAACGGCCGCATCAAGCCCGGGCGCAGCATAGACCTGCCACCACGAATGATGCGAGCGCTCCGTGACCTCAAGCTCCGCGTTGAGCACGGCGTTGTAGATGGCGGTGCTCACCGTGCAAAGACCGTCAGGTTCGCCGCCCTCCACATACCTGCCGTCCATAATGCCGGGGGACCTGTTCCAACCGTCGTCCGGCAAGTTAAAAAAGGAGAGGAAGCTCCATTCCTCACCGGGCTGAAGGACCATTCCGCCGCCGGTATTGATCAGCTCAGACGCGCGCACCATGTTGGCCTTCTGCGCTTCGCCGCCGTCGTTTTCGATCGTAAAGCTGCCGCGCAATGCCGCATCGGGATACATATCGCCCGTGGCCGACAATTTTTCCGCAGGGGGCGCCGCGGGCGGCGGGGTAACAGAGGCGTTTCGCGCGGGCTCTATCGTACTTACCGGCGCGCCCGTCTCCGGCGGAGCGCTTTGACAAGCGGTCGTAAAGCAGGCGGTGACGAGCACGAGGCATAAAAGCCCCGCCGCAAGCTTTGTAGTAAAAGATGCTTTCGTTTTCATAAAGGCTCCTTTCATGCGCCGCCGCGCCATACGGCGGGTGCGAAACTGCGCCATGCCGAGCTGCGGCTCTGCTTCATAGGAAAAAAGCTCGAGGATCGCCGTAAGATACCCCTTCTTTTCCGAGGGCCCCAAAAAGCACGTAACGTCGCAGTCGCAGGCGATCTCCATATCGGAGCGCATTTGCGAAAAGGCGATGTGAACGACGGGGTGGAACCAGTACACGGCGCGAAGGACGTTGAGAAGTACGCCGATGAAAGGATCGCCGCGTTTTTGATGCGTCAGCTCATGCAGAAGAGAAAAGCGGAGCGTTTCCTCGCGGTCAATTACGGAAGCGGGCAGAAGCAGCATCGGCCCGTTGAAAAACGCGATGCCGGGCGATATGGCGGCGTCCACCACCCAAAGGGGCATTTTACGTTTTACACCCGTTTCGGCGCGGCATTTTTCGTACATCGCTGCAACCACTTCGGGCGTTTCCACGCGGGCAAGTTCCATGCGGCGGAAGAAGCGCCGCTTCACGACGAGCATCCACAACGCGAACGCGGCTATGCCGCTTACCCAAACGGCGGCGGCAAGCGCGTAGGGATCGGCGCTTGTTTTTTTTACCGTACCCTCCCCCACCGTCTCGGCCGTTGCGGAAGGTGCGGACGGCGCGGTGTTTTCGGGATGCGTTTGTACCTCGAGCGCGGCTTCTGTTTCCGGTACCGTAACCGCAACGACGGCGGGTGTTTCTATATTCTTAGGAAACAGGCTTTCCATATGGAAGCCGCTTTCGAACGTGACGGGAAGGAGGAGCCTTGCGACAAGCAGTATCCAAACAAGATACTGGAGCCTCGGCGAAACGCTCTTTTGAAGCAGCAGCCGGAACAAAAAGATCGCGGCGGCAATGACGGCCGCGTAGACAGAGACCTCCAAAAGCGCGTCAATGGCCGTCTTCATGCTGCGTTTCCTCCTTTAAAAGCTCTTCAAGCATAGAAAGAAGCTCCTGCCTATCCTCCTTATCGAGGTTTCCGGCGCGCACCATGCTCGTTACCATGAGCTTGACCGAACTCGCCTCGATCTTATTAAGGACGCTTTTGCTCTCGCGCTCGATGCATTCCTCTTTGGTAACGATGGGGTAATAGAACTTATCCCGGCCTCGCCTGAGCGCGGAGAGGAAGCCCTTTTTCTCCAAAATGGCCATGTATGCGGAAAAGGTCTTGTAGTTCCACGTCGCGCGGTCGCCAATCTGCGCAATGGTCTCCGAAAGCGTCATGGGCGATTTCTCCCACAAAGCGTTCATAACGACCCATTCGGCGGGCGTAAGCGGTTCCTTCATCGCTCTCACTCCTAAAACATTCTCCTTGTTCCTATTTTATTTTTCCTACGCCTAAAAGCTTAGTCTAACGGTGTGCGGTTGTCAAGGAGGTAATTATGAAGGGTTTGTAAAGATATGGGATGAAGGGATGCGCGGCAATTCATCCATACGCGTGGCTCTAAACCGGCATGTCCCGCCGATCCGGCACGGCGGCATGTGGTCATGCCGCCCTACAAAAGGAAATGTGATATCACCGATAGGGCGGGATGATTTTGGCATGGCAAGGAGTTCTGGATTGCCCCGGGGTTAAAGTCCCTCGCAATGACGGGGGAATGCCGACCTGCCGCGTTACCGGTCTTCCCCCGTCATCGCGAGGAGTGAAACGACGAAGCAATCCAGAAGCCCGCATAAGTCAAACCGGATTGCAACGTTGCGCTCATGATGATATGGAGTTCTGGATCGCCGTGCTGCGCTTGCGATGACGTGGCACGGTTGGGATCGGTATATCGCGCACTCACAATGCGCGGGCCGTCACGGAAGTCGGCCCCTACAGCGGCGCCGATACTCTGCAGGGCCCCGTTCCCCACAAGCACCACTCAGTGGCCGTTTTAAAGGGGTTAAGGGTCCGGCGGAACCTAACGTAAACGCCGTGACAGCGGGTTCGATAGCCTAAAGGGCCAAAAAAGGCGCTTGTGACACCTTTTTAGAACCCCGGTGTTTCGCTTACAGCGAAACACCCCTAGCATTATCCATTGCAAATGCTTAATGCGGAATCCCCTTTGGTCCCTTGGCATGCTTCGTTTATATTTAAGGAACCTATTAACCCACCGCATTTCTCACAACTCTCCCCAACCTCCCGCCCGACAGAAGGTTTTCGCACACAAAAAGGACGATCACACGGGATCTCCCCTACGGGGTTATGTGGTAGGTTTTATGCCCTTGCGAGCAATTCATTTACGAGCGCATTTGCCCGCTCGGCCGTGCGCCCTTCGTCTATGCCGGTGAGGTTCCCGTCCTGCGATGCGACGCGGCCATTGACGATCACATACTTAGCGGGGCGGTAGTAGCCCACCGTGCCGAGGTAGTTGGCGGGGTCGAGCGTCGCGCCGGCCGAGTCGACTTTGGTCATGTCGATCATAAAAAGGTCGGCCGCCTTGCCAGCTTCAAGGCTTCCTATGTCGTTTCGCCCGAGTATCCTTGCGCCGCCGCGCGTGGCGATTTTCAAAAGATCGTAGCCCGAGGGCGCGTTTGCGCTGTAGGTGAGGCGGTGGACAAGGTACGCCGCACGTAGCTCCGCGAGAAGGTTGGAGCAATCGTTGCTGGCGCTTCCGTCCACGGCGAGCCCGAGCGGGATATTGAGCTTTAGCATATCGCTCACGCGGCATACGCCCGAGGCGAGCTTCATATTGGATACGGGGCAGTGCGCGACGCCCGTTTGCGTTTGTGCAAGAAGCTTAAGCTCCTCGTCGTTGAAATGGATGCCGTGCGCATACCAGACGTCGCTCCCTATAAAGCCGCAGTCCGCCATATAGGCAAGCGGGCGCATCCCGAGCGTTTGCATGCAGAAATCCGTTTCGTCCCGCGTTTCGCCCAAATGGGTATGCAGCCTTACGCCCAAAGACCGCGCGAGCTTTGCGGACTCCTTCAACAGATCCCTGCTGACGCTGAAGGGCGAACAGGGCGCGAAGCCTATATTGCGCATGGAAAACTCGCTCGGGTCGTGGAATTCCTCCACGGCGCGGCGGCTTTTGTTCAATATGGCATCCACGTCTTGCACGAGGTCGTCGGGAGGAAGACCGCCCGCGCTTCGCCCGAGCGACATGCTGCCGCGCGTCGCGAAAAGCCGGATACCGAGTGCCTCCGCCGCCTCGAACTGGCGCGTTACAAAGCCTTCCGAATTTTTCGGAAACACATAGTGGTGATCCATGCAGGTGGTGCAGCCGTATTTCAAAAGCTCTCCCATGCCTACGAGCGAGCTAAAATAGATACAGTCGTCGTCGAGGCCGCGCCATATTTCATAGAGCGCGCGAAGCCAGTCAAACAGCTCGAGGTTCTGTACCTGCGCAAGGTTCCTCGTAAAGGTCTGGTACAGGTGATGGTGCGTATTCACAAGCCCGGGGTAAACAAAAGTTCCCCTTGCGTCGATGGTTTCATCCGCCGTAAAAGGGCCTTCGCCCACGGCCTCTATGACGTTATCCTTAATAAGGATGCTCGCGTTTTTCAGCACGCGGTCGTGCGCGTCCACTGTAACGACGGCGTCCGCGTTTTTGATAAGCAAGGTGTTCAAGTCTATACCCCTTTTTGCGGGCCGTAAGCTAAACGGCTCTTTCCTTTTCATTTTAGCAAATCCCCGCGCCTTTCGACAATAGCGTGTGCTATAATCCTGATAAGCGGCAAAAAAGGAGCTTTCGCATGGAAAACGCGTCCGACAAAAAAAGCATGCTTTTATTGAACCTCGCGGTGATGCTGTTCGGGCTTTCCGGCACGGTCGCGAGGCTTTTGAGCGCCTCCCCTGTTGCCATCACCTTCGGACGGGCGGCATGCTCGGCCTGCCTTCTTTTCTTGCTCCTCGTTTTGAAAAAAGAGCGTCTACGCCCCGCGCGGGGGAAGGACGCGCCGCTTCTCCTTCTTGCGGGCGCGGTGCTCGCGGCGCATTGGGTATGCTTTTTTCGCGCCGTGCAGCTTGCGTCTGTGGCGGCAGGCACCGTCACGTTCTCCACGTTCCCGTTGTTTCTTATTTTTTTAGAGCCGCTCGTGTTCAAGGAAAATTTCAAGCCGCAAAATCTCCCGTTCGCGGCGGCGCTCCTTCTCGGCGCGGCGGTCATCGCGCCTTCGGCCTCACTTGGTGACAAGGCCACGGCAGGCGTTTTGTGGGGCATGGCATCGAGCCTTACCTACGCGGCGCTCACGCTTTTCAACCGTTTTTTCGCCGCGCGGTATTCGGCCGTGAAAATATGCTTTTACGAGCAGGGAGCCGCCGCGCTCATTTTAATTCCAGCGCTTCTTCTTGAAAAGCCCGCCGTCGCCGTTTGGGATATCGCGGGGATCGCCGTCATAGGTGTATTCTGCACGGCGCTCGGTTTTTCCCTGTTCGTGACCGCGCAAAAGCGCGTGAGGGCGCAGACCGCGGGAATACTTTCGGGTATGGAAACGGTATACGGCGTTTTGTTCGCCTTTTTACTTCTTAGAGAAGCTCCCACGCCACGCGAGATCATAGGCGGCTGCGTTATTTTAGGTGCGACGACGCTGTTCGCCACAAGAACGAGCCATAAATTGCGCTAAAAAATCGTACCCCCGCAAGACGCGGGGGCGCGGGTCACTTGCTTGATCTAATGAGCATCCTCGCTACTCTCGGGCGGTGTACATGGATGGCGCCTTTCGGGCAAAACTCCTGGCAGCAAAAGCAGCGTACGCATTTTTTGCGGTTGATTTTCGCAAGCTTATTTTCGATTTGGATGGCGTCCGCAGGGCAGATGTTTTTACATTCGCCACAGCCGACACATTCTTTCTCTATTACGAGCGGACGGCTCGCGAGCGCTCTCGACGCCACGAACTTGAACAGCTTGCCGTTAACCCCCCAGTCCTGTATGCCGTGCTTGGGGATCAGCTTAAAATCCGGTATCACAAACCGCTCGAGCTCGCCATGCACGGTGAGCTTGTCAACGCTATCGGGAACAAGGCCGCGCTCGCAGGCGGCATGAAGCGTGGGCACCTCGTCTAAGGTAAGTCCGATAAGATGCGCGGCGGCAAGATCGAGCGCGTGCGGGTTAGGTGACGCCAAGAGTGTACCCATGAAGCGCGGCGTTCCGCCCGACGGGCCGTTGCCCTCCATCGCCATGATGCCGTCGGCAACACAAAGGCGCGGCTTTATATATTCGCAGATATCCACGAGCATATTAGAAAACGCCTCGTGCGTCCGGTAGCGGTAATGGTATTCCGGCTTAATCGTGCCGGGCACCGCGCCGAACAGGTTTTTGCAAGCTCCCGTAAATGCCATGAGCCCATGCGTTTTCACCTTGCAAAGGTCGATCACGGCATCCGCGTCGAGGAGATAATTCGTGATCTGCAATTCCTTTGCAACGACCGCCTCGGGGCATGCGATATCCGAAAAAGAAAAATCGTCGTTGAGGCGAGCGCCCGCCTTTACCGCCGAACTCATGCCCGTGCCCGCGTAGACGGCGCTGAGGTACGGCGCGTTGAACGGGCCGCCGGGGCTGTCGCCCACCACGACATTTGCGCCTTTTTCCGTGAGAAGAGAGCAGAGCGCCGCGACCACGTTCGGATGCACCGTAGCGGCCTTTTCGGGCTTTACGCGCATGAGAAGGTTCACCTTTACGGCGATCTTCATGCCCGGTTTCACAAAGCTTAGCCCGCCGATAGGAGCAAGTACATCAACGAGCGCCGCCTTCACGCGCTCCGGATCATAATTTTCGCAGCGGACGACGGATACCTCCGTGTTCATTCGATCCCTCCGTTAGGCAATCGCCCCTTACCTAAACAAAAATAGCACAGCCTAGATAAAAACGCAACTGCGGCAGGATGAAAGGTAAGAAACGGAAGGAAGGCAGCGGCGGATCAGCCGGAACGCCCCAAGTATTACAAGGAAGCGAGCCTTTCTTTGAGCGATAAAACATTTTTTTCGATCTGCTCTATGATCTTTATAAACGTATCGTCGCTTTTCCCCGTCGGGTCGTCCAGTTCCCAATCCTCTCTGTGTCTGGACGGGAGGTATGGGCACTCGACATCGCAGCCCATCGTAACGATAACATCGACCGGGGGAATTTCGCAAAGCAGCTTGGGCCGCTGCGTTTCTTCCATATCGATCCCATAAAGCCGCTTTATCAACCGGACGGCATCCCGGTCGATCTGCGGTTTAACTTTCGTTCCCGCCGAATAGCTTTCAAACACATCGCCGGCGAGGCGCTTTCCGAGAGCCTCCGCGATCTGGCTGCGGCAAGCGTTATGGACACAAATAAAGGCAACCTTTGTCATAAAAGCACACCCTCCATTTTCAGCAGCATTCCCCGCCGCCTGAACAATCGCAGCTCGGTTCTCTTCCGGTGAGCCAGCCCATGATCACGGCGGAGGCGCATCCCACCCCGGCGTCAACAGCAATAGCGTTTACGGGGCAATTTATCGCGCAAGCGCCGCACTCCATGCACAGGTCTTTGTCCTTGATCCGCGCTTTTCCTTCGTCCATCTTGAATATTCCGTGAGGACAGACCTCCGCGCATCTTCCGCAGCCGATGCATTTTTCCTCCGACAGCCAAAGCGTTGCAACATTTTTCAAGTATTTATGTATCATAACGCCCTCCTATTAAGCCGATAGGCTCCGTATGAGCACCAGCACAATTCCCGCGGTGCATGAAAGAGCGATGAGCGGCACCGCCGCCTTCATTTCCTTGATAACGCCGGAAAAAGAAGTATACGTTGACGAGCCTGTAAAATTCATCGCCAGATATGCCGACAAGGACGGCAGCACCAATAGATAACCTATGGCAAGAAGCAAAGTATCAGAGGTAAACCAACCGTTCAGCCAAACAAAGCCCAGCGTCCAGCACAGCCCCAAAAGCCAGCCTTTCCATGCAAACGCCCTGCCGGGAATGAAGGGAAGGAGCAGGGGCGTAAGAACGGTTCCCGTTACCACAGCGCCCGCATACGCGATGAGATCCGCGAACCCGAAAGGTCTTGATGCAAACAGGTTGGTAAGAAACAAAACGCCGAAAACCATCAAGGAAGTTTTTGCGGCTGCCGCCAGTTCCATAGGCGTGAGGACCAACCTGTCCCATGCCGTAAATTTTACCGCGCGCATTTCTTCCGTGGCCTGAAAGCCCGAATCGAGAAATGCCCTTATATCCTTTGCCCGCACAGGACCGTAAACCACGGAGAACCCTGTCCGTCTTATTATTGCATGGGCGCTCACGCCGGGCGCGCCAAGCTGCGGCAAAACCAGCGTCCTGTGCGATACGATCTTAGATAGCCCTATTATCGATATACGGCGTACCAGCTCATTGGTGCCGAATGTGCCTTTACCGGCGGCGCACCAAACGTTGATACCCTTTGTATCGAGTATCAAAATCCAGCAATTCAACCCCGAAAGCTCTTTTCGCAGGGTGTCAAACGTCAACTTATAGTTCGCGCTGACCAGCACGGGGGACGCGTGATCGGGCTTGCCGACGGCGTAAAGCCCCGGACTGATCTTATAATTCATCCGGCCTATACCCCAACGCGCTTTCCAGGCTCCGAGAACATCCTTAAAATTCAGGCTTGTTGAAACCGCGGGAACGAGGCCCCGGGGCGTATGGATATCACCCGTTACCCATGTATCCTTTTCGCTATGCGGCGTAATAGATTCTTCGGCGCAGCAACCGCCGCCCGAACAACAGCGCGGCCTCGTGCTATTCATTTTCATCACGTCCCTTGCGGCAGCACGCATCTTCCTTGCAGATGCAGTTTTCCTTATCGGTCGTGATGGCGTCAAAAAACCGCTTTGTCTTGTTGACGGTATCCGCGTTCAGAGAGTAATAGGTCCATTTGCCTTGCTCCCTGCTTTTGACAAGCCCGCATTCGCAGAGGATTTTCATGTGATGGGACAGCGTGGATTGAGACAACGCAAATTTCTCTAAAATCCTGCAGGCGCAAAGCTCGCCGCAGGAGAGCATATCTGCGATTCTGGCTCTTTTGGGATCGCCCAGCGCCTTGAATACCTTTGTATGCTCCGCATATTCTTCCATACCCGCACCTCAAATCGAACAACTTCAATATGATTATTTTATATGTCAAATCGGGAAATGTCAATATGAGCTTGACATCGGAGTGTAAAAACGCGTTTAACCGTTTTTTCCCTTGCCTGTTGTCCTTTGCTGCGGTACAATACATTTGCAATCCGGAATTGCAATCTCTTTGAAAGGGGTTGATCGAGTAGTGAAGATTTTTGATGAGGTGCTGAGCCTCTAAAACCAAACAGGTGTTCGGCGCGCGAAGCGCGGGCGTACTACGCCTTGCTTTGTTTTGCGCGCCGGATGCCGCTCTTTGCGAGGGACCTTAAGCCGCGGGTTGCTCCGCGGCTTTTTTTGTTCCGACTTTTTCAGCCTTTTTATACTTTCAAGGAGATTGTATGAAATATCGCAACGCCGAGGCAGTTTTGCCCGAAGCGCTGTTAGCCGAACTTCAAAAATATTGCGCGGGCGAGCTTATTTATGTGCCCAGCGGCGAGAATAAGGCCGCGTGGGGAGCGGTGAACGGCTCCCGTGCGCGCTATGCCGCGCGCAACCGCCAGATCGCGCAGCGCTACCGCGACGGCGCGGCCGTGCATGAGCTTGCCAAGCAGTATTATCTGTCCGCCGACAGCATACGGAAGATCGTAAAGCAAATGTAGACAGCATAAAAAAATATCATGCGCATCGGCTTGCCGATACGCATGATGTATTGTTGTTCTTCCCCTAGCAGGCCACGATCTCCTTAATAAGGAATTCCCTGCCGCTCAAAAGCTCGAAGCGCGGCGAGCCGCAATGCGGGCATTTGTTTCTGTTCTCAGCAACGTTGAAGATCTTGCGGCAATGTTTGCAGCGCCCGTTGCCCGGCAGCGTCTCGATCACGAGGCGGGCGTTTTCAAGCACCGTGCCGTTCGCCGCGGCGGGATAACATGCTTCGATGTATTTGGGGATCACGGGCGAAAGCTCGCCGATCTGCAGCACAAGCGCGTCGATCTTTGTGAGGCCCTGCTCCGTATAGATTTTTTCCACCGACTTGACGACCTCGATCATCACGCCAAGCTCATGCATGATATCACTCGTTTCTCAGTTTGCTTTCATAAATAGGTTCTTCACCTTTTTGAGGGCGATCTTGCCTTTGCGTTTGAGCACATGGGGCGTGATGGTCTTTTTTATGTTCAAAAATTCCACGCCCGCGCCGTCGTACACGCGCTCCAGACGGATGGCGTCGAACTTGCACTTTGTCACGCACATACCGCATCCCACGCACATGTACTCGTCCACCACCGTCGCGCCGCAGCCGAGGCAGCGCTCGCTTTCCTTTTTCATCTGCTCCTCGGTGAAGGTGCCGCGCATGTCGCGAAAGGTCTTCTTTGCTTCCTCCGCCTTGACCTCCTCCACGCGCTGGCGCGGGGTGTTGTCGTAGCCATCGAGGATGGCGGCGGATTTATCGAGCTCAATAAACGCGCGGCGGCTGCGCCCGAAGCGCAGGTCCTGACCGGGCTGTACGAAGCGGTGGATGGATATCGCGGCCTGCTTGCCCGCGGCAATGGCGTCGATGGCAAACTTGGGCCCCGTCACGGCGTCGCCGCCCGCAAATACGTCCGGCTGCGCGGTTTGATAGGTCCAATCGTCCACGCGGACGGTATTGTTGCGGTTGAACTCCGCTTTCGCGCCGTCAAGGAGGTTCCCCCACTCGATACTCTGCCCTACGGACACGAGCACCCAATCGGCCTCCACGGCGACGGTGTCGTTTTCGTCATACTGCGGCGCGAAACGGCCGGACGTATCGAACACGGCGGTGCAGCGTTTGAACTCCACGCCCGTCACCTTGCCGTCTTTTGTCAGGATACGCTTGGGCCCGAAGCTATTCACAATTTGTATGCCCTCGGCCTCGGCCGACGCCTTCTCCTCGTCGAGCGCGGGCATTTCCTCGCGTTTTTCGAGGCAGTACACAGCTACGCTTTCCCCGCCGCTTCGTGTAGCGGAGCGCGCCACGTCCACAGCCACGTTGCCGCCGCCGATCACGACGACCTTGCCCGAAACATGCTTACCCTCGCGGAGATTCACCTTGCGTAAAAACTCCACGCCGGACAGTACGTTCCCGGCGTCTTCGCCCCCGATCCCGAGGCGGCGGCCGCCTTGCGCGCCTATGGCGAGATAGAACGCTTTAAAGCCCTGCGTCCGAAGCTCGTCGAGCGTAACGTCCTTCCCCACTTCCACGCCGGTTTTAAATTTTACGCCTAAGTTTTTGAGGATGTCGATCTCCGCGTCCACAACGCTTTTTTCCATTACGAACGAGGGGATGCCGAGCGTGAGCATGCCGCCCAAACGCTCCTCCTTTTCAAATACCGTGATATCGTACCCGTCGAGGGCAAGATAATACGCGCACGAAAGCCCTGCGGGGCCCGCGCCCACGACGGCAATCTTTTTATCGCTGTAATCGTGGCGCTTTTGCGGGATAAAGCGCGTTTCTTTGTTCAGATCCTGTTCGGCGATGAACTTCTTGATCTCGTCGATGGCGATGGGCTCATCCACGTCGCCGCGCGTACAAGCGTCCTCGCAGCGGCGGTTGCAGACGCGGCCGCACACGGCGGGAAACGGGTTTTCCATTTTAATGAGCTCGAGCGCCTCACGGTACTTGCCCTGCGCCGCAAGCTTGATATACCCTTGCACAGCGATATGCGCGGGGCAGCTGGTCTTGCAGGGCGAGGTGCCGGTATCTACGACTTCCTCGCGGTTGAGGCGGTAATCGGCGTTCCAATCCTTCTGTTCCCACTCATTGTTGCGCGGGGTACGGGTAGTGGTGATGTTTTCGGTAACGGGGCCGCGCGAGCAGAGCTTTTGCCCAAGCTTCAACGCGTTTACGGGGCAGTTCTCCACACACTGGCCGCAGGCCACGCACTTTTCTTTATCCACGCGCGAAACGTAGTTGGAGCGCAGCATATCGTTGTTTTTATACATGGCCCCCGTGCGGAGCGACAAACAGCCGCAGCCGCAGCAGTTGCAGATGGCGTGGGTCTTGCCCGAGCCGTCGATGTTGGGGATCTGATGCATGAGCCCGTTTTCCTCGGCGCGCTTGATGATATCAAACGCCTCCTCGCGCGTGATGGCGCGCGCGCGGCCCGTGCGGATGTAATACTCGGCGGCGTGGCCGAGCTGTATGCACATATCCTCCTTCAAATGCCCGCAGCCCTCGCCCATGGCCTCGCGGTCGGTGCGGCAGGAGCAGGGAGAGCAGGAAAACACCGTGTTCTCGTTGAGGTATTTGGAGATCTCCTCATAGTCGGCGCGGCGGCTCGTTCCGTCGATGGCGGATTCTATGGGGATGACGCGCATAAGCCCTATGCCCGGAGGGAACATGCCCGCGCTCAAAGGCCCGCGCACGCGGCCGTAGGCCTCCATGGCATAGGCCACGACGGGGTATTTTTTCACGTTGTCGAGGTTGTTGACGATCATCTCCATGATGCCGGGTATCCAGCTTTCGGCATGCCAGAAAGTATCCGTTCCGTCGATGCAGTTCACAAAAGAGGTGCCAAACTCGGCAAGCTTCATCATCTGCTCATGGCAGTACGCTTCGCTCTTGCCCGTTAGGGCGGCCATTTCGGGAGCCGTACGCTTGGTATAATAGCCCATGGCAATGCCCATCTCGGCCATTTCATCGTCTACGCCCGCTTCCAGAATGACATACTCGGGGTCGTCCCATGCGAAGCCTTTGCCGGGCTTTTTCCTGCCGAGCATGTTGGCAAGCGCCATGACCTTTTCGTTATACTTGCATTCGTACCCTTCCGGGAACCACATTTTGGTGATGCTTTCCATGCTGCCTCCGTTATTTTTTGAGCGTGCCGCGGTAGGTATTGACCTCGTTTTTTAACCATGCATACCACGCGTCCATCCCCTCGCCGGTCTTGGCGGAAACGGGGAAAATTTGAATGTTGGGGTTGAGCTTTTTCGCGCGCGCGGAGCAGGCTTCAAAGTCGAAGTCGAACAGCGCGGCGGCGTCGATCTTATTGATGAGAAGCGCGTCGCAGATGGTGAACATGAGCGGGTACTTCAAAGGCTTATCGTCGCCCTCGGGTACGCTTAGGATCATGGCGTTTCTCGTTGCGCCCGTGTCGAACTCCGCGGGACATACGAGGTTGCCGACGTTCTCCAAAAAGATGAGGTCGAGCGCGTCGGTCGTAAGGCCGTGCAACCCCTGCCGCGTCATATCCGCGTCGAGATGGCACATGCCGCCCGTGTGGAGCTGTATGACCCTCGCGCCGGTCGTCTCTATGGTGCGGGCGTCCACGTCGGAATCGATATCCGCCTCCATCACGCCGATGCGGAAATTTCCCTTCAAAGCGTGAATGGTATTTTTGAGTACGGTGGTCTTCCCCGCCCCGGGCGACGACATGAGGTTGAGAAGGTAAACGCCTTTCTCCCTGAGCTCGCCGCGAAGAAGCTCCGCGTCGCGGTCGTTGCTTTCAAACACGCTTTGCTTGATGGTGATGATCTTGAAGTTATCCATAGCAGTTCTCCTTTGGAAATTCGATGCGGTTTATTTCGCCGCAACTTCCGCATATACCTTCAAATCGGTATATATCTCCTGCTTGAGGGGGTTGAGCTTGTACTTTCTCATGCGGTATATTGCGTACGCGAGCACCGCGACGTTAGCGGCAAGCGCAATTGTACTCACGATAAAGAGCGCAACGGGGTCATGGCTCGACTTTACCGAGAAGATGGTGCCGTCCACAAACGTTGGGTACGCCATGGTGAACATCATCCAAAACGCGAGGGTGTGCGCCCTATGCTGGAGCCATGCGCCTTTTTTGATGAGAAACGCGGCCAGCGTGGGAGCGATCAAAAGCGCCGCGCCCGCGTAGAAGGAGTGATCGCTCACGCAATTGTAGACGTAGGCGAAGTTCCATATATCGTAGGCGATCACCCAGAACCAGAGCATATCGGGCCACATCATATCGCGCCGCTTGTCATTACTTACATAGATGCCCATGCAGCCCGTAATGGTAGCGATGTTCAAAATACCCGCTATGCCGTTCATGATGTTCCACGGCCCGCCCACCATCATTACGCCGTCCACGATGCCGTTGAGGCTGAAGCACTGGAAGTCGCGCACGCATGCTTCAAGTATGTTGATGGCGAGTATGAGCGGCGGGAAAATGACGCGGAACTTGCTTTGCTCCACTTTTTTGGACATACGGATGAGCAAAAATCCCAAACAGCCCGCAAGCGCCGAGTATACCTTAACCCAGTGGAACCAAGTGCCCGTGCTCGAGTCCGCACCCGCGGTATTCGGCCATACAAATATGGTCAAAACAAGCGGGAGTACCGCAAAGCACAAAAGCGCCGTCCATTTGCTGACGCGAGAAAACTCGTTGAGCAAAATGAGCCCGCCCGTTACGGCAAGAAGCATCAACCAAGTGTACCAAGGGATCGCCTCGAACAAAAACATGCTGAACCTCCCAAATGCACAAAGATATGAATTGGTTGAACCAGATTTACCTGTAGTGTAACATTTTGTTATTTATTCGTCAATACAACGCATGATCCCCCTGCATTTTTGCCTTTTTCGGCATTCTCGCAAACTTGAATTTCCACAAAAACAATGCTAAAATATTTTTGGTATGTGGCTGAACCAATGATTGGAGGCAAAGATATGCAATTTCCCAGGCTGAGCGCGCCGTCGCTCAAAGAGCTTTTCGTACAGGAGCTCGAGGGTATGATCCTCTCGGGCAAGCTATCAGTAGGCACAAAGCTGCCGCCCGAGCGGGAGCTCGCAAAAGCCATGCAGGTAAGCCGCGCGGTCGTGAACGCAGGCTTGAGCGAAATGGAGCAGAAGGGCTTTGTGGAGATACGCCCCCGCATCGGCGCGACCGTATCGGACTTTCGGCGAAACGGCACGGCGGATACGCTTTTATCCATCATGCGCTACAACGGCGGCAGGCTGCGGCGCGACGAGGTGCGCTCCATTTTGCAGATCAAACTCGTACTCGACAGGCTCGCCGCGGAACTGGCCGCGACGAACGCCCCGGACGGGGATATAGAAATTCTCTCGGCGCGTTTGCATGCATTCGACGAAGCGAATACCCCCGAGGAAACGGCGGAGGCGGCATACGGGTATTACCACGAGCTCGCGCTCGTGAGCGGCAACACGTTCGCGCCGCTCATCTACCGGTCCTTTCGCGCCCCTATTTTAAACCTATGGGCGCGGTTTGCAAGAAAGCACGGCAAGGAATCGTTATCCGGCAACGCCGCGCGGCTGAACGCCTTCATCGTTTCGCGCGATGCGCAAGGCGCGATAAAATGTGTGGAAAGCTCCGTAGGCGAGGCCATAGAAGGTTCGCGGGAGATATACGAGGATTGATGGGATTAAAAAAAAAGAACCGCCGCGTTGCCGCCTCCCCCGTCATTGCGAGGAGCGAAGCGACGAAGCAATCCGGAAGCCGGTGCAAGTCAAACCGGATCGCCGCGCTGCGCTCTCGATGACGGGGTACAGTCCGGATTACTGCGACGATCGCAACGACGCCCGCGTATTTGCTAGGTGGTTTTTACGTCCCCGCTGGCAGATAAACCACCCCGTCCCCTACGTGAATATGCTGCTTTGGCGATAACACGCGGCGGGATGAAAATCATCCCGCCTTACCGGAAAATCAACGTTTTATTTGTAAGGGCCCATTCCATATCGGCCCGAGCCGTAATGGCGGTTACCGCGGGCGGATAATATCCGTCCCTACGGGGATGTTGCCTTGGCGGCAATATGCGAATCAGCGTTTCATTTGTAGGGGGCGGCGTCCCCGACGCCCCGCATATACCCCGGAAAGAAACGGCGGGCCGTCCGGAGACCGGCCCCTACGCAACACCCCGTTACCCAAAAGCACCACGCAGTGGCCGTTTTAAGGAGGATAAGGGATTGTTAAGGGATCTAAGGGGGCTGTCACGGCGTTTACGCCGTGACAGCGGGTTCGGTGCCCCGAAGGGGCAAAAAAGGCGCCGGTGACGCCTTTTTAGAACCCCGGGGTTTCGCCGCAGGCGAAACATCCCAAATGCTTAATGCGACATCCCTCCTGGTCCCTTAACGCCTTCCGTTTACAATTTTAGGAATATCTTAACCCACTGCAGATCTTATAGCTCCTACGTAAAAAGCTACTCCACCGTTACCGTGCCATCTTCCTCCACCGTCACCGTCATGCCGGTTTTCACCGCGGCCAAGAAATCGTCGCCGAGGCTGTCAACCGTGGGCATGGGGTTATCGGACCACACGCCCGCGAGGATGGCCCCCGCCGCGGCGAGCGAATCGATAGGCTTGGAGAACAAAAGACACGCCGGCTGCTGCCCGAGTTCCGCCGCGCAATAGAGGATCATGCCGCCGGTGGTGGATCCAATGGTCTGCGGCAGGCAGAGCGCCTTTAAGTGCATGGGTTTTTTATAAATGTCGGGGTTGTTCTGGTCGGAGCATATGGCGTCCTTATCCTTGGACAAAAGCGCCTTTTGAAAGCTCGCAAGCGTGTTGAACCCGTTGTGCGACACGAGCGCTTCGGCTTTTGCTTTCCCCTGTACGACGGGGCGTCCCTTGAAGGTCTTCATTTGTTTGCACCTCCCGTGATAAGGCTCAGTGTCTCCGCGTCTGTATGATAACGCGCGCTTGTGTAGGTGCGCGTCTTGTTGGAGTTGGTGATCACGGGCATGCCGCTGCACATGGGGTTATTCATATACATGAGCGGGCAGATGTCCGAGAGGATCGCGCCGGTCGATTTGAGCGTTTCAAACGCGGGCGTGCTTTCAAACGCCTTCTTCACGCCGGGCGCGGTGGTAATTACCGTCGGGATCGTCACCTTCTTTTTGCCGTTTTTCTTGAGGGTTTTTGAAATACGCTCGGTCCACTCGTTGAGCTGGTTGAAGGAAAGATGCGGGCAGCCGATGAAGCAAAGCTTGGGTAAAGCGTCCTTATCCTTCCAGATGCAGGGGTAGCCGTTGCGTACGCGCGTAAGCTCGGCTTCGTCGATTGTATAGGTTTTTGCGGTTTGCTTTAAAAGCGCGCGGCCCTGCGCCTTGGCCTCCGGCGTGAGGTTTTCCACATGGTAGAGGCCTACGGCGCCGTTGGAGGCGGTGGCGGCGCCCATATCCTTGAAGTAGGAAAGCGCGCTGTCCGTGAGCCCATCCGGAAAGAAACGGTCAAGCCCCACGATGTAGGGCACGTCCTCCATCGCCTTCATGCCGATGGCGCTGCCAAGTATCTGCGCCTCGGGAAGCGTGTCGGTCTTGACCTCCACAAGGCAGTCGGCCTTCCTTCCCTCGTCGGTGAGAAGTCCGAAATAGGGCACGCAGCCCACGATGCTGCCGAAAAGCTCGATGATACCCGAATTGCGGTTGCAGCGCGCGCCCAAAATGCTGTTGGCATACACCACGGCGCTGCTCTCCGCCCAGCTTAGGACCTCGCCCTCTTTGGGCGTGTTGCCCTGCTCGTTCAAATAGCACGCGCAGGAGAACGAATCGCCGTCTACAAGGCCAAGCGCCTGCAACTGCTCCTCGTAATTCTTCTGGCTGCCGTACATCACGGAAAACACGATCTTTTGGAGGAGGCTTTGCGGCACGTTCTTATCGAGCGGACGAGGATCGGCCGTAAAGCCCTGCGCGCTTACGGCGCCGCTGTCGATAAGCTGCTGCATCAAAGAGAACACGGGCTTCATCACGGACAGGCCGAAGGACGTCACCAGATGGCCCTTTTCGCTTGTGACTTTCACCATCTTTTCCGCGCCGAACGTCTCGCCGTACATGACGAGGGTCTTCATGACCTTCGCCTTGACTTCGCCCTCACTGCCGTTCAGTATCGCCTGCTGCTCAGGCGTAAGGTTCATCATGCGATTCCCCCCTTCCCTCATTATAACGTCATCGCGAGGCGGTAGGCCGCGCGCGTGGCCTCGAGTATCCTGCCGGGCGCAAAGCTGTCGCCGATGTTGTGGAGCCCGTCCGCCGCGTGTTTTTCCTGCGCCTCAAGGAACATAGCGTCGTCGGGACGCCCGCCCATCGCGAGCACCACGAGGTCCGCCTGAAGGGATTCCTCGCGTTCTTCGGGGCCTATCTTTTTGGCGAGCGGGTTTTCGATGTTCTTGGGCAGAATGGGCTGCCATGTGTTGTAGGGATCGGGCACGCCCGCAGAAACGTTGCGCATAATGTTTACCGTTCCCTCGCCGAAGGAGGTAACGCGCGCGCAGTTGATGAGCTTTACACCCGCCTTCTTCAGGTAATGGATGAGGTGGCCGCGGTTGGCGGTGCATGCGCCGTCCATCATGTGCGGCAGCATATCCACGACCGTTACGTTCAAACCCTTCTCGTATTTGAGCCAGTAAGCCGTTTCACAGCCCACCGCGCCGCCGCCCACGATGACGGCGTTTTTGGCGTCTCCGATAAGCTTAGCGTCAACGAGGAGATCAGCCGCCTGCACGGTATTCGTCTTTTCTATTCCCTGTAGCTTCGGCGAAACGTTTTTGGTGCCTATGGCGAATACGATGCTGTCGTATTTGGCCTTTTTGAGCTCCTCTACGCTCACCGCGGTGTTGAGATGCACCTTAAGGCCGTTGCTCTTTTCGGCTTCCCCCACAACGCGGCCGAGGTATTTCTCGTAGTTTTCGATATCGAACTTCACGGCGGGCACACCGCCCGGTACCATCCTGCCGCCAAGGGAGCCGGTCTTTTCAAAAAGCTCCACTTTGTGGCCGCGCTTTGCGGCGGCAGCGGCAAGCATTGCGCCCGCGGGGCCCGCGCCGACGACGGCCACATGCTTTTTCACATCCGCCGCGGGAAGCGTAAGCGGCAGCACGTCCTCGAAGCCCGTGCGGGGGTTCACGGCGCATTGCGGGTGGCCGCCCTCCACGAACTCGTTGATGCAGCCTTCCTGGCAGCCGATGCAGGGGCAGATATCCTCCACCTTGCCCGCGTAGGCCTTGTTGGGCCATTCGGGATCGGCGAGGAGCGGACGGCCGAGCATGACCATATCGCAATCACCCTCGCGCAATGCGCGCTCCGCGATATCCGGATAGCCGAGCTTGCCTACGGCCACGACGGGCACACTGAGACCGGCGTTTGAAAGTATGTTCTTTTTGGCGAAGTGCTCCTTCGCTGCGCGCGCCACTTCGAGGAAGCAGCCCGCGGGCATGCCGGAAGGCGGATGCGGCAGCCACCAGTTATCGTAGCAGCCGAGGTCCACGTCGAACATATCGACGCCCGCTTCCACGAGCTTGTCCATATAGGCAAGCGTTTCCTCCACCGTGCGCCCGTTCTTGAACTTCTTGAGCGCGGGGTTGTTCATACCGTCTTCGCCGTATGTCTCGTTGAGCGCGAGCGAAAGGTCGATGCGGTACATGATGGGAAAGCCTTTGTCCGTGCGCCTTCTCAATTCCTTCACCATGTCTATGCCAAAGCGCATATAGTCCGCATAACGGCCAAGCTTGCGGCGGTTGAAGGCGGGGTTGGTAAGCTGTTCCAGCAAATACCCCTCGTGCCCGTGCAGATATACGCCGTCCAAACCCGCGGCCATCGCGTCCGCGCCGGCCTGCCCCGCGTTTTTGATGATCTTTTCAAGCTTGCCGTCCGAAAGACGCACGCTCGGTATCTGAGGAATGTAGAAGTTGGGGTTGAACGAGGCCGAAACGGGAAACTTCAATTCGTTGATGAGGCATTGCGGGTTGCCTACGCGGCCTAAGCCCGCCGTAAGCTGCACGAATATCTTGCTTCCGTAAGCGTGGACGCCCTGCGCGAGGTCGCGCCAGCCCGCGTACACGGTGCGGCTGCGGTCGATGCGCGGAAAATAGCTGAGCTTCCCAAGCTCCGTCACCGTGCTGTCCACGCCGTGGCTGATGGGGATGAGGCCGGTCGTGATGAGCCCCACGCCGCCGCGTGCCCGCGCGAAGAAATACTGCAGCATCTTGTCGTTTGGCCTGCCCGTTTCCTCGCACATATCGATGTTGCCCATAGGCGCCATCACGAGACGGTTCTTCACGGTAACGCGGTTGATGCGGATAGGGGAAAACATCGCGTCGTAGGGGTAGAGCTCCTTGGTCATACGCCCCGTGCCGCCCGCGCGGTTTTCCTGTTTGTCGCACACCCAGCTGCCGTAGCTGTCCACAAGCCGTTGTACCAAAGGATCGGTTTTCATGTGCCCACGCTCCTTCATTACAGTAATGCGTTCTCAAAAACAGAATTCCATTCTGTTTTTCTTTGGTTGTATTATATCACTTCGTTAATTCTGTCACAATACATTTTCCTTCTTTTCTCTTGAAAAAAGCAAAAAACCGCAACATGAAAAAACAGCTGTTTTCCCGAAATCCATGCTGTGATATGATGAAGCATATTATTGGAGGAATGATCTATGTCCGTTCACACCAACGCGCAGCGTAGCGCGAAAACGGTATCCGCCATCATGCAGGCAGCCATGCGCCTGATTCGAAAAATGGGCTGGGAAAAGACGAGCGTGAAAGGCATCTGCGAGGAAGCCGGCGTTTCCATCGGCGCGTTTTATCATCACTTTTCCTCAAAAAGCGAGTTGATGAGCCGCTCCTTTTTGCTTTTTGACGATTCCATGAGCGAATTTCTGCCCGCGCGCGCGGGAACGCCTTTAGAAAGCGTCCGCGCCGTGCTGATGGTGCAGACGGAGTTTGTGGCGCGGGAGGCCGGACCGCTCACCGCCGAATACTACAGGACCATCCTCACCGACAGCGCGCGCCTCGCCGCAAGCCCCGACCGCGCCTATTACAGGGCCGTTTTGAGCCGCGTGCACGAGGCTCGGGCGTATTTGAAGGAAGGCTTTACGCCCGAATACGCGGCGGACCTTTTGATCAAGTTCGTGCGCGGCTGTTTGTTCGATTGGTGTTTAAACGATTACAGATACGATGTGGTGGAGAGGACGGGAAAAGACCTCGATATATTGATGGAAGCTTTATTCAATTGAGCTGTTCTCATAAATGCGGGATTCGCCGAAGGGGCCGTATCCCATTCCGATGAATTTCCAGCCGTATCTTTCATAATAGGAGGTATGGTCGGTGGAGAGGTATACCTTGCCGAACCCGAGCTTTTCCGCCTCCCGCCGGCCGTGCGCCAGAAGAAGCCCGCCATAGCCTTTTCCGCGCTCGCTTTCCTCCACATACAGCGCGCAAAGCCACGGCCAAAGATCCTGCCGGCTGATAAAGTCGTTTGCGATAAGGCCGTAACTTCCGATGATGGTATCCCCCTCCATAAGAAGGTACCAGCGCGGAAGCGGGCTTGAAGTATCGAGGCTAAACGATATGGAATCCTCGTATACGCGGCGGTCGATGCCCCATTTTTCGGAGAAGTAACCGACCGCGCGGTCAAGATAAGCCGGGTTCTCGCGAACGGATAAAACAACGGGGTCCATGCCTGCACGCTCCTTCATTTAAAATTCCGGCGCTTGCGCCATGCCCTTGATGGCCTGATCGACGCTCCAATAGAAGCGGTCCGCGCCCACCGCGTGCTTGAGGCCGCATTTTTCGAGCATCTGCTCCACGTTCGGCTGGAGGCTCGAAAAATACACTTGCGCGCCGCCCTCCGTCATGGACCTGCACAAATCCGTGACCGCCTGCACGGCGGAAAGATCCGCCAGCGGTACGCCGCGCATGGAGAAAATGACGCGGCGCTTTCCTTTAAGCTCCTCTCTCACGCAATCCTCAAGCCTGCGCACGGAGCCGAAGTAGAGCGGGCCGCTCACATAGACCACGGCGGTATCTTCATGCCCTTTCATTTGGGCGCATTCCGGAAGCTTTTCAGGCACGACGCCGCTCACGGTGATCTGCATCTGCGATACCTTCACCACGAACGTAAGGACCGAAAACAGCACGCCGACGACGATGGCGACGGTGAGATCGAACATCACCGTGCATGCCATGGTAACGCCAAACTGCATCATGGCGCTCGCGATGCGCTTACGGAAGATATCCCTGATTACATGCCACTCGTTCATGCGCCACGCCGTAACCATGAGCACGCCCGCAAGCGCGCACAGCGGAATTTTTCTCATGACGCCGCCGAGCGCAAACATGGAAAGCAGCAGCACCGCGGAATGGAGGACGCTTACAAGGCGCGTCTGCCCGCCGGCCTTCACCGCGACGCTCGTGCGCGCAATGGCCGCCGTAGCCGGCACGCCGCCGAAGAAAGGAAGCACGAGATTGCCAATGCCTTGCGCGATCAATTCCGCGCCCGCGTTGAGCTTTTCGCCCTTCATGCGTCCGGCGGAAGCGCCGCACAAAAGGCTTTCGATCATACCGAGCGCCGCAATACTCACGGCGGGCATCAGCAGTTCGCTCGCACGGCGAAAATCAAAGTTTTGAAACGTTAAGCGCTCGCTAAGCAGGAGGGTTTTGGGTATCTCTCCCACCTCGTTTACGGGAAACGAAAATATCGTGTTTGCCGCCGTGGCGAGGATAATGGCCGCGAGCGAACCCGGCACGACCGCCGACCACTTTTTCGGGTACAGCGCCATGAACAATATCACCGCCGCGCCGATGAAAAGCGCATAAGGATTGAGGCTTTGCGCAAAGGTGAAATAGCTCAAAATGCGTTCCACGGTTTCGGTGCCTTGGGAGGTAAGGCCGGTGAGGTTGTTGACCTGCCCGAGCGCGATGATCACCGCGATGCCCGAAGTAAAGCCCGTGATGACGGGCAGCGGAATGAAAGAGACCAGGTCGCCAAGCTTCAAAACGCCGGCGAGGATGAGAAGCACGCCCGAAAGAGCACAGGCGATAAACACCCCCTGCATGCCGTAGCGCGCTACGAGCGAGACGAGGATGGCCGTCATAGCGCCCGTAGGCCCGGAAATTTGGAACGACGCGCCCGAAAGAGAGCCTATCACCACGCCCGCCACGATGGCCGTCACGAGGCCCGCCGCCGCGCTTGCGCCGCTGCTTACGCCAAACGCGAGCGCGAGCGGAAGCGCGACCGCCGCGACGGTGACGCCCGCAAGCACATCCTTGCCGAGTTTTTGCGCGTTGTAGCCCTTGAATTCGCGTGCGAGCATGGCGGAAAATCCCTTGAAATACTTCACAGAAAATCCTCTTTGATTCCTTTGCATTGCAGTTTTTTAGGCGCACTAAGTGCCATTATAGCACACAGGCGCGCACCGTCAATGCAGATGCAGGGAAAAATTCACGTCAACTCGTCCTGCTGAAATTCCCACGCCATTTTCATGTATTAAAGAAAGGTTTTATAATCCTCGTAATTCGCGCGAAGGAGCGAGGGCGTATCGAGGGAATACGGGCATTTCGATGCGCATTTCCCGCAGTTGAGGCAGTTTTCTATCTGCGCCATATTGGAACGCCATTCTCCGGTGAGCCACGGCTCTTTTGGGGAACGCCTTATCATGAGGCTCATGCGCGCGCAGTTGTTGATTTTGATACCCACGGGGCAGGGCATGCAATAGCCGCAACCGCGGCAGAACGAGCCCGCAAGCTCCCTGCGGTCCTTTTCGATTTGCCTTAGCATTTCTTCGTTCAGCTCGGGTTCGTTTTCGTTGTAGGAAAGGAATTCATCGAGCTCCGCTTCCTTTTGGATGCCCCAGATGGGCACAACGAACGGGAATTGCGCGAGGTATGCGTAAGCGAGCGCGGAATCGGTGATGAGCCCGCCCGAAAGCGCCTTCATCGCGATAAAGCCCATATTTTGGCGGCGGCAAGCCTCCGCAAGCTCCAGATCCTCCTTGGAAGCAAGATAACTTAGCGGGAACTGGAGCGTATCGTAAAGGCCGCTTTCAACGGCTTCGAGCGCAACGTTAAGGCGGTGGTTGGTGATGCCGATAAAGCGCACCTTCCCCTGCGCCTTCGCCTCGAGCATCGCCTCGTAAAGCCCGCTCCCGTCCCCCGGTTTGGGGCAGAAATCGGGGTTATGGAACTGATAGATATCGATGTATTCGGTGCGGAGGTTTTTTAAACTTATCGCAAGGTCCGCCCCAAACCCGTCCGCAGTCGCCGCGCCCGTTTTGGTGCTAATGACGATCTTTTCGCGCACGCCTTCAAACGCCGCGCCGAGCTTTTCCTCGCTGTCAGAGTACATGCGGGCGGTGTCGAAGTAATTCATGCCGCCAAAAAACGCCTTGCGCAAAAGGCGAATCGCTTCCTCGTGCGATACGCGCTGTACGGGGAGCGCCCCAAAACTGTTTTTGCCCACCGTGAGCCCGGTTCTTCCCAAGATGACTTTTTGCATGCCGCTTCCTCCTGTGTATTGCTCCATAGCAAATGTAACACTCGGAGACGGCGGCAAGTCAATACCTTTTTCTAAAATCCCATATATTTTTTAAAGGTACACACTCACGTCATACACCCTAAGCCAATATTCCAGCTGCACCAAATACGCTATAAGCTGCGGACCCATCATGAGCTGCCCAAACCACGGGCGGGCAAACGAGCGGCCTTCCGTTTCGACGAGCGCCTTTATGGCCGCGACGTCGAGGAACTCGGCAAGCCGGAGCTCTTTATCGTTTAAATACGCACGGAGCATTTCCGTCACGCGGCCCGTGTAGGCAGGATGGAAGGTTTTGGGGTAGGGGCTCTTTTTGCGCCAAAGTATTTCCTCGGGCATTACGCCCTGCATGGCCGTGCGCAGAAGGCCTTTTTCGCGGCCACCGTAAAAAAGCATTTCTCGGGGAATATTGTAGGCGTATTCCACAAGGCGGTAGTCCGCGAACGGTACGCGCACCTCGAGGGCGGAAAACATGCTCATACGATCCTTGCGGGTCAAAAGCGTCTGCATAAACCATTTGAGGTTGAGATAAAACATCACCTTATGCTTCACGGCCTCCGCGCTCTCTTCATCCGAAAGCGGCGCGGCGTTCACCGTTTGCAGGTAGCGATTTTGCACATAATCGGACAGGCCCAAGGATCTTGCCTGCGGCGTAAGAAGTGCCTCGCGCTCTTTTACGGCGCCCGACCACGGGAATGTGTTTTCGTAGGCGAGATCGGGCCGCACATACCACGGATAGCCGCCGAATATCTCATCCGCGCACTCGCCAGAAAGCGCCACGGTAGCCGTCTTTTTGATCTCGCGGCAAAAGAGCAGGAGCGAGGAATCGATATCCGCCATGCCGGGCATGTCGTTTGCGGTGACCGCGTCGAAGAGGGCATCCGCAAGATCGGCATTGTTTAAAATCACCTTCGTATGGAGGCTTTTGATGTGCGCCGCCATTTTTTCCGCCCATACGTCGTCCGCATCGGGCTGGAAGTCGCTTTTTTTATAGAAATCCGTATTGTTCTCGTATTCGATGGAAAAAGTATGGAGCCTTTCCCCCTTTTTTTTGAATTCCGCGGCTGCTATGGCGGAGATGGCGCTCGAGTCCAGCCCGCCCGAAAGGAACGTGCATACCGGCACATCCGCCGTAAGCTGGCGCTTCACCGCGTCAAAGAGAAGGTCCCGCACTTCACGAGCCGTTTCTTCGGGCGTTTTTTCATGTGGATGGCTGAGGGGTCTCCAGTATTCCTCCACACGCAAGCCGTCTTTCTTGTACACAAGAAAATGCGCCGGGGGCAGCTGGAATACGCCTTTGAGGACGCCTGAGGACGGCGTATGCGCGGGACCCAGGCCGATGAGCTCCAAAATGCCCTCCCCGTCAAGCTCCGCACGCATGCCGGGATACGCTAAAATGGCTTTAAGCTCCGAGCCAAACAAAAACGCCCCGTCCTTTTGCGCGTAATAAAGCGGTTTGACGCCCAAGGGATCGCGGCAAAGAAAAAGCGTTTGCTCCCGCGCATCCCACACGCCGAAGCTGAAAATACCGTTGAGCTTTTTGACGCAATTTGTGCCCCACGCGATATAGGCACACAAAAGCGCTTCCGTATCCGAATAGGAGCGGAAGGGAAAGCCGAGTTTCAAAAGCTCCTCACGCAGTTCCTCCGTGTTGTACAGCTCGCCGTTATAAACGATGGTATATGTATTGCCGTCAACGCTTTTTTGCATGGGCTGCGCCCCGCCCGCCGGGTCCACCACGATGAGCCGCCTGTGGCCCAAAAGCGCATGCCGCTCTTTTACAATGCCCGTATCGTCCGGCCCGCGCCGCGTCAACACCTCCGTCATATGCTCAACGACGCCGCTTACGTTCGTAAGATCTCTGTCATATTGAATCACGCCTGTGATCCCGCACATATCGCTTTCACCCTTCTATGTTAAATTGCGGTATATGCCGCATGCATCATAGTATGCGCATTTATTTTAGAAAGGCAATAAAAAAGGCCGCATGCCTTCCGACATACGACCATTACCTTAATACAAAAGCCAAGTTTATGCCGCCTTTTGCGCGATCACCTCAAAGCTTTCGCCGTTCCACCACAGGTAGGTATGCGCGCTCTTCTCCCCCTTATCGGCGGTGATGCGAAGGAGGTTGAACCCGGCAGTCGATATACAGGCGGCGCGGGTATAAATATCGGAAAAACCACCTGCCGCCGTGCCGTCCGAATAGGTGAAGCCGCCGGGGATGAGGAAATAGGAAGAAGCGTACTGCGCCTGCTTTCGAGGCGGGTTCCCGTCGCACACGGTGAATATCTCTTTGAGTGTACCGTCCGAACGCGTAAACACATGGAGCTCCCCGCCCGCGTTTAAAGCTTCGTGCGGGATGACGCTAAAAAGAAACTCCTCTTTGCCGTCGCCCGTAAGATCGGCACAGGCGATGCTCGTGTCATGGTACGTCGCACCGTCGGCGCTGAAGCCGCCCGTAAGAACGCCATCGGGACATTCGAGGGAAAGCTCCCATTGGGAAACGCCGTTTTTATAGGTATAGCCCACCGTAAGCTCGGCCGTATCCGCATACAGCTTGTCGAGCTTCACCGTGCCGTTTTTTCCGTTTTTGGAAAGCTTGGAACAGCGCTCCGGCGTGAGCGCCGTTAAATTGACGCCCTTTTTCACATTTTCGCGCATGGTATAATCCGCCGCAAAGCGCTCGTACCCCGCCTTAAACTGCGCCCACGCCGTATCCGTCACGGATTCGGCCGTAAAACGCCAGTCGTTCAGATGTACAATATAGCACTCGCTCTCGCTTTGCTCGTAGGGAACGCCGGGGGTATAAAAGCGGAACGCATAATCGAGCGAGCCGTCTGCGTCCGTATCGCAAAGAAAGTATTCCGTACTTTTGGGGCTTTCGGGCACGAGCACGGCACGCGCGATATAGCGCGGGAGTTCCGCCCCCGAAAGATAGCCGCTTTCAAGTTCCAGTACCGAGGCCAGTACATGCCCTTCCCCCTCGGGCATGTTGAAGCTTGTGATGAAAAATTGCGCGGAAGGCGCATCCTCCCCCTGCGTATCGCCTTCCACATAGAGCGGCACGCCATCGGGCGCGGAAACGGTAAAGCCCTCGGGCAGGCTTACACCGCCTTCACCCATGTATGCTATTATATAGGTGCGCACGGCCTCGTAATATTCCTCCCCGGGGGAAGCGTATGCGACCGAGCGGACAAGATGCGCAATGGAGTGGTGTTTAAGCTGCTCCTCTACCGTAAGCGACCCGTAATTTGCAACGCTTTCCTCCGTGTTCGCGGGTACGGACGGTATTTTAAAGGCCGGCGGCGTGGGCGTGGGGGCGGGTGTGGAAACGGACGGTCCGTCGTCCTCGGGCGCGCAGCCCGCGAGAAGAAATAAGAATGCCAGGATGAGCGTGGGTAAAGTGAAACGGTTGTTCCTCAATTTTCTTCCTCCCCAGTTTCCAAAAGAAAATATTACGATTTTTTCAATTCTGCCGATATAAATGTAAACAGCATTTCTTTTTATATATTACCATATTTTATGGGGGTGTGAAGCATGAAAAAGCGTCCGCCGAAACCGCATACCGGGGAAAAACGTGCGAAGAGATCGCATGTATGGAACAGGCTCACCTTTGCCGTGACCGCCATGGTGCTCGTTTTCCTCATATTGGTCATGGCGGGCATTTATGTTTACATGAATTCCTCGCTCTCGAACGCAATGTCCGCAAGCGCCGAAAAGCAGGTGGGGCTGCTCGCGGCGCAAAACGCGAACGCCGTGGAAGCGTATCTCAATGCGGTTTCCGCCAACGGGAGATCGCTCGCCATCCAGATGGGAGAGCTCACCGACTCGGGCCTGGTCGAGTCGCGCTTTCAGAGCTTTGCCGAAAACACCTTAAGGGAATATTTGGACGACGATCGCCTATTCGGCGCCTACATGGCATGGGAGCCGCTTAAGTCCTTCACCCTTACGCCCAACGGCCTTTCCTATTACGCGTTTCGCGACGGCGACGAGATCCTCTTCGAGGCAAAAAACGACTACGACGTGTACGGCGCTGCGGAGTATTATACCGTCGTACGCGATACCGAAAAACCGCATCTCACCAATCCCTACAATTATACGCTTACCGATGGCACCATTGTACGGCTCATGACCGTGAGTTATCCCGTCTACAACAGCACAAACAGGTTCGTGGGCGTGGCTTGCTTCGACGTTATCGCAAGCAAGATTAGCGAACTGGAGTTCAATTACGGCGGTTATTCCAGCGCATACGCCTATACCCTTACCAACAACGGCGTCTTCCTCTCCCATTCCAAGCTGAACGACCGGCTCGGAACAAGCTATGGCGACAACACCCGGACGGATGCAAAAGCCGCCGCCGTGCTGGCCGCGGCAAATAGCGGCGAGACCGCCGAGATCGACGGCATAAGCGCGATAACGGGCAACAACGCGTACATTCTCTACCGTCCCATTGCCGTCGAGGGCATCGACCGCGCGTTTTCAAGCGCTTTTGCCGTAGATGTTTCCGAAGTCATGGCGGAGCGCGACGCAATGCTGAGCAATTTGGGCATTATCATGGTCATCGGCTTGCTCCTCATGTATGCGGCCACGTTTTTGAATATCTACCGCCTGGTATCCCCCGCAAAAAAAGTAGCGAAGGTCGCGGGGGGACTTGCACGGGGCGAGCTGGACATCAGCGAAACCGTGAAATCGAAAAACGAATTTGGCATGATCTTCGACGCCATCTGCGGCGTGCGCGATACGTTAAAAGAACTTGTTTCCGATACGACCGCGCTCACGCAGGCAGCGCTTAGCGGCAACCTTTCCTACCGCGCGGACCCGGAAAAACATCAGGGCGCGTTTAAAGAGATCGTCTTGGGCGTCAACAGCACGCTCGACGCGGTGATCGAGCCTGTGAATGAAGCGAGCAATGTCCTTGTGGAGCTCTCCCGCGGCAACCTTGATGCAAGCGTGCAGGGGCACTATAAGGGCGATCACAACATCATCAAGCATTCGCTTAACGATACGATACTTGCCCTTCGCGGCTACATCGGCGAGCTGAGCGAAGCCTTGGGCAGCATGGCGGAGGGTGACTTCAGCGTCGCCATCGGCAGCGAATATAAGGGCGACTTTCTCAAGCTCAAAGCCTCCGTCAATACCATCGCGGAATCGATGAGCTCGGTGCTTTCGGAAATTCGTGCCGCCGCCGATCAGGTGAGCGCGGGCACCATACAGGTATCGGGCGGCAGCCAGGCCATTTCGCAGGGAGCTACCGAGCAGGCAGCTTCCATCGAGGAGCTTACCGCCTCCATTGGCGCCATCGCCGAACAGACGCGCGAAAACGCAAGCGGCGCGAACAAAGCGAGCGAGCTTAGCGTTACGGCGCGGGAGCGCGCGCTCAAGGGCAGCGAACGCATGGCAAAACTCCAAGCTGCCATGGCAGAGATTAACGTTGCCTCCGAAAGCATATCGAAGATCATCAAGGTGATCGACGATATCGCGTTCCAGACGAACATACTTGCCCTCAACGCGGCGGTCGAGGCCGCACGCGCCGGCGCACACGGCAAGGGCTTCGGCGTGGTCGCCGAGGAAGTCAGGAACCTCGCGGGTAAGAGCGCCGACGCCGCGAAGAAAACGGCCGCGCTCATCGAAAGCTCGGTGGAGAAGGCCGAAACAGGCACGAGGATCGCCAACAAGACCGCGGATGGGCTCGCGGGCATACTGGAGGCGGTGGAAGCTTCCGCAAAGCTCGTGAGCGATATAGCCGCCGCCTCCAACGAACAGGCCACGGCCATCGCGCAGGTCGACAAGGGCATCGAGCAAATGTCGCAGGTGGTGCAGACCAATTCCGCCACGGCTGAAGAGCAGGCCGCCACGAGCGAGGAGCTCAGCGGCCAGGCGGAGATGCTCAAAACCAAAGTCGGCGCTTTTCAATTGCGGCAATAAAGAAATATTTCGTTTTACCGATAAGATATAAAAGGGGTTGCTTAAAAGCAAAGCGGCCCCTTCAATTTTTGGAGTGTGACCTATGAAAAAACAACGTCTGTCAGAACCGCGCGCCGTAAAAAAAATGCCGTCTGGATCGCGCCTGTGGAACAGGCTCACTTTTGTTGTGACCGCCTCCGTACTGGTGGTGTTGCTGCTTGTCATGGCAGGCATCTACACAACCATGAACAGCTCCCTCTCCACCGCTATGTCGCAGACTGCCGAAGAAAAAGTAGAGCTCCTCGCGGCACAGAACGCGCACGTCCTATCAGAGTATTTTTCCACCATGCTGTCGTACGCGAGATCGCTCTCCATACAAATGGGACAGCTGGCCTACGGGAATACATACGCCAGCGCAGTCGAGATCACCATTATCAATTCGCTCAAGAACTATCTCGATGATGAACGCGTATTCGGAGCGCATGTCGCATGGGAACCCAACATCGTAGCGGGCAACACACCCGACGGCCTTTCAGTTTACGTATGCCGTGCAGAGGGAGATAGGCTTTATAACGAAACCCAAAACAACTATGCCGAATACAACGAGCTCGAATACTACGAAGTTTCCTACGAAACCGGTAAAGCGCATTTGACGGAGCCCTACAGCGACTCGCTCGCAAACGGCGACACGAATTGGATCGTATCGGTGAGCTACCCCATTAAAGATTCCAACGGCAAGATCGTAGGCGTTGTCAATTTCGATATCGACGCGGGTACGATCAGCGAACTCGCCTTTGCCGATGGCGGGTATGAGACGGACTACTACTACACGCTCACCAACTCCGGTACCGTTTTGTCGCATTCCGCGATAGGCGAACGCGTCGGCACCCTCTTTGGAAGCGATGAAGCCGACTATGACCCCGCTTCCGTTTTGGAAGCGGTGAAATCCGGGACGGCACTTTCTACGGCATCGGGCGTCAGCGCGCTTTCCGGCAAGACCGCCTATATGATCTACAGCCCCATCACGCCGCAAGGCCTCGACCAAACCTATTCGAGCGCCTTCGTCGTAGACATTTCCGAAGTGATGGCCGAGCGCGACTCGATGATGCATAGCTTGCTTCTTTTTATCATCATCGGCGCAGTTGTGATGTGCGTCATCACGTTTTTGAATATTTACCGTTTGGTATCGCCCGCGAAAAAGATCGCGAAGGTCGCGGGGGAACTTGAACGGGGCGAGTTGAACATCAGCGAGACCGTGAAGTCGAAAAATGAATTCGGCATGATCTTCAATGCCATCTGCGGCGTTCGCAATACTCTAAAAGAGCTTGTAGGCGATACCAACGCGCTCACGCAGGCAGCGCTAAGCGGCAACCTCTCCTACCGCGCCGATCCCGAAAAGCATCAGGGTGCGTTTAGGGAAATCGTCGCGGGCGTCAACAACACGCTCGACGCGGTGATCGAGCCCGTGAACGAGGCAAGCGGCGTGCTTGTGGAACTTTCGCGCGGCAACCTCGACGCAAGCGTGCAGGGGCACTACATGGGCGACCACGCCATCATCAAGCACGCGCTCAACGATACCATCGAAGCGCTCCGCAGCTATATCAGCGAGCTGAGCGAGGCGCTGCACCGCATGGCGGACGGCGATTTTGGCGTCTCCATCGACAGGGAATACTTGGGCGAGTTCTTAAAGCTCAAGACCTCCGTCAATACCATCGCGGAATCGATGAGCTCTGTGCTTTCGGAAATTCGCGCCGCCGCCGATCAGGTAAGCGCGGGCACCATACAGGTATCCGGCGGCAGCCAAGCCATTTCGCAGGGCGCTACCGAGCAGGCTGCCTCCATTGAAGAGCTTACCGCCTCCATCGGCGCCATCGCCGAACAGACGCGCGAAAACGCGATCGGCGCAAACAAAGCGAGCGAGTTGAGCGTTACGGCGAAAGAGCGCGCGCTCAAGGGCAGCGACCGCATGGAAAAGCTCCAAGGCGCCATGACGGAGATTAATGTTGCTTCCGAAAGCATATCGAAGATCATCAAGGTGATCGACGATATCGCGTTCCAGACGAACATACTCGCCCTCAACGCGGCTGTAGAAGCGGCGCGCGCCGGCGTGCACGGCAAGGGCTTCGGCGTGGTAGCCGAGGAGGTCAGGAACCTCGCCGCAAGAAGCGCGAAGGCCGCCAAGGAAACGGCAGCGCTCATCGAGGGCTCGGCGCAAAAGACCGAGGCCGGCACGAGGATCGCCGACAAGACTGCCGAAGAGCTCAAGAGCATCGTGGAGGCGGTAGAAACCTCCGCAGAGCTCGTGAGCGACATCGCCAACGCCTCCAACGAACAGGCGACGGCCATTTCGCAGGTAAACAAGGGCATCGAACAGATGTCACAGGTGGTACAGACCAACTCCGCCACGGCGGAGGAACAGGCCGCCACCAGCGAAGAACTCTCGGGTCAGGCCGAAATGCTCAAAAACCAGGTCGGCAGGTTTATCATTAAGTAAGGCAACCCATATACTTTTTGACACGCTGAAAAGAGTCGGCGCATCCCCGCCTGTGGCGGGGATGCGCCGATTTTTTAACAAAATATGGTTTTACGCAAGCTTAACGCATTCTTTCCCCAAGCCTGCTCGGTTTTGCCTTTAAAAAATGCGATGATATGAATGTATACATCTTGCAATTCGTTCGGGAGCGTGTTTTTATGACAAGGATAAAACGGGTATGGTTTAAGGTAAAACAGACATGGCTGCTGCTCTGGAGAAAGCTTACTTTCAAAGTGACGGCCGTTGTGCTTGCAACATTTTCTCTTGCGTTTTCGGGCGTCTACTTCTATGTTCAGAATTCCCTTTCCACGATCATGACGGCCAACGCAACGGAAAAAATGCGGTTGATAGCCAAAGAAAACGCCGACGCGGTAGAGAAATACCTGAGCCTTTTCTCCGTTTTCACAAAATCTCTGGCACAGCGCGCAGGCGAAATCACCCAAATGCAGCCGACAGCCGCAGAGCTTGAGAGTCTTTCATTCAGCACGCTCGAAAGCTATATGGAGGACGACCGGATTTTCGGCGTTTCTATAGCGTGGGAACCCGCCGCCGCTTCTTCGGCCGGCGAAGCCGGGCTATCCCTAAGCATCCGTCGCAGCGGAAACGATTCGGTTACGGAGAACAAAAACGACTATGCCGAGTACAGCGCCGCGGATTTCTATACGTCAACGCTGCGCTCCAAAAAAATTCAGATCACGGACCCTTACGATTACAGCCTGCCAGACGGCAGTTCCATAAAGCTGATCACCTTAAGCTGTTCTTTCCTTGACGCAAACCGCAAGCGGTGCGGCGCGGTAAGGCTTGACCTTCCCGCGGAGCCGATCAATGCGCTTGCATCAAACCTCGGGAGCTATTTAAAGGCCTATTCTTACACGCTCACCAGCAGCGGCACCATGCTTTCCCACTCCGCGCTTTCCGAACGCGTGGGCACGGTTTACGGTAGCGACGTCTCTACGGATCAAGCGTCAGGCACCGTGCTTACCGCGGTAAAAAACCGCCAGGTACTCCAATTTGACGGAGTCAGCGCCATTACGGGAAAGCCGGCCTATGCTCTATATCTCCCTATCACGCCGGAAGGCGCGGCAAAAGCCTTTTCCAGCGCTTTCGTGGTGGACGCCTCCGAAGTGATGGCCGAGCGGGATTCGATGATGAACAGCCTTCGCATCATGATCGTTGTCGGCCTCGCAATCGTATGCGCCGCATCTCTTTTTGGCATTCACCGCATGGTATCCCCTGTGCAAAAGATCGTAAAGGTTACGGAAAACCTCAAAAAAGGCGAACTGAACATCACAGAAAACGTGAAGCAGAAAAACGAATTCGGCACGATCTTCAACGCCATTTACGGCGTGAGCAGCACCCTCAACGAACTTGTTTCCGATACGACCGCGCTCACCCATGCGGCGCTTAGCGGCGATCTCGCCTACCGCGCCGACCCCGAAAAGCATCAGGGCGCATACAAGAAAATTCTCGAAGGCATCAACGGCACTCTCGACGCCGTGATCGAGCCTGTGGAGGAAGCGAGCAATGTCCTTGTCGAGCTTTCGCAAGGCAGGCTTGACATTGCCATGGAGGGCGATTATAAAGGCGACCACGCCACCATCAAGCACGCGCTCAACGATACCATCGGAGCGCTCCGCAGCTACATCGGGGAACTGATCGAAGCCCTGGACGGTATGGCGGAGGGCGATTTCAGCGTATCCATCGACAGCGAATACTTAGGCGAGTTCTTAAAGCTCAAGACGTCCGTCAACACTATCGCGGAATCGATGAGCTCGGTGCTTTCGGAAATTCGCGCCGCCGCCGATCAGGTGAGCGCAGGCACTATACAGGTATCGGGCGGCAGCCAGGCCATTTCGCAGGGAGCGGCTGAGCAGGCGGCTTCCATCGATGAGCTCACCGCCTCCATCGGCACCATCGCTGGGCAGACGCGCGAAAATGCGGTCGGCGCGAACAAGGCGAGCGAGTTGAGCATGGCGGCAAAGGAGCGCGCGCTCAAGGGCAGCGAACACATGGCGAAGCTCCAAAGCGCTATGACGGAGATCAACGTCGCCTCGGAAAACATCTCCAAGATCATCAAGGTGATCGACGATATCGCGTTTCAGACCAACATACTCGCGCTCAACGCGGCGGTCGAAGCCGTGCGTGCGGGCATACACGGCAAGGGCTTCGGCGTGGTGGCCGAGGAAGTCAGGAACCTCGCCGCAAGAAGCGCGAAAGCCGCGAAGGAAACGGAGGCGCTCATCGAAAGCTCGGCGGAAAAAGCCGAGGCGGGCACGAGGATCGCCGACAAGACCGCCGAAGAGCTTAAGAGCATCCTGGAGGTGGTGGAAGCCTCCGCAAAGCTCGTCAGCGACATCGCTAACGCCTCCGGTAAGCAGGCGACGGCCATCGCGCAGGTCAACAAGGGCATCGAGCAGATGTCGCAGGTGGTGCAAACCAACTCCGCCACGGCGGAGGAGCAGGCCGCCACCAGCGAAGAGTTTAGCGGTCAGGCGGAGATGCTCAAAAATCAGGTCGGCGCTTTCCGGCTGCGGCAATAAAAAATCGTTGACAACGCGCAATTCCACGCATATAATACGCATAATATATTTTGTATTTTCTTTCAGGCGATGATGAGACGAGTAGCCTGCGTGCAAAGTCCAAGAGAGCCGCGGTAAGGTGAGAGCGCGGTACGGCGGCGCAGGGGAAGAACAGCTCGGAGCCTCCGACCGAAAGCCTTGTTTTTCAAGGCCGGTAGACTCGGACGCGCACGGCGCGTTATAGCCGTAAGCGATCTGCGATGCAACATCGCACGTCGTCAAAGAGTGAGCGTTTTTACGCTACATTGGGTGGCACCGCGAAAGGCAGCAGCCTTGCGTCCCAAATTAGGGACCGAGGCTGTTTTTATTTATTCATTTTTCAGGGAGGAAAATACTATGTACCGGACGGAGCACGGGGGGCTTATTACAAAAGACCGCGTGGGAGAGCGGTTTATCGTGAGCGGATGGGTCTTCCACAAACGCGACATGGGCGGCGTGATCTTTTTGGACATTCGGGACTGCACGGGGGTACTGCAGGTGGTATGCAGCCGGGCGAAGCTCAGTGAAAGCGCGTTTACGGCGGCGGAGAGCGTAAGGCTTGAATCGGTCGTGCGCACGGAGGGGATCTTGCAGCTTCGCGACGAGGAAACCTACAACGAAAAACTCAAAACCGGCGCGATCGAACTGAGGGCGGAGGCGTTTGACATTCTTTCGGAGGCCGATCCTCTCCCCTTTTCTTTGGAGGACGGTTCGCGCATACGCGAGGACCTCCGCATGGAATACCGCTTTTTGGATCTACGGCGCACGCAGATGCAGGAAGCGCTGCGCTTCCGGCATAAGGTGGTGAAGGCCGCGCGGGATTACCTGGACGAGGGGGGGTTCGTGGACGTGGAAACGCCCATCCTCACCAAGAGCACGCCCGAGGGCGCGCGGGATTACCTTGTGCCGAGCCGCGTGCATCCGGGCGAATTTTACGCGCTCCCGCAAAGCCCGCAGATCTTTAAGCAGCTTTTGATGGTGGGTGGGCTCGACCGCTACTATCAGGTGGCACGCTGCTTTCGCGACGAGGACCTGCGCGCCGACCGCCAGCCGGAATTCACCCAGCTCGATATGGAGCTTTCCTTCGTGACGCAGGAGGATATACTCGTCCAACTCGAAAAGCTGTTCAAGAACCTCATGGAAACCGTCATGGATATAAACATAACAGAGCCGTTCCCCCGCCTTACATGGCATCAGGCCATGGATCTCTATGGCAGCGACAAGCCCGACATCCGCTTTGAAATGCCCATTGTAGACGTGACAGACATCGCAAAAAGCAGCGGCTTTTCGGTGTTTGAAAGCGTAACGCGGCAGGGCGGCTCCGTGCGCGCGCTCAATGTGAAAGGCGGCGCGCGCTTTACCAAAACGGAGATCGAGCTCCTCACCGAGCGCGCGCTTCATTTCGGCGCAAAGGGTATGGCGTGGATCATGCTGCGCGAGGACGGCAGCGTAAACTCCATTCTCCGGAAGTTTATGAAGGAAGAGGCGTGGGATGCCATCTTAACGCGCACGGACATGGGAAACGGCGACTTTCTTTTGTTCTGCGCCGATAAGCTCCCCACGGTGCGCCGGACGCTCGGAGGGCTTCGCCTCGAGATCGCAGATATGCTCGACCTTCGCGACAAAAATAAATTCGCGTTTTTGTTCGTGACCGATTTCCCGGAATTTGAATATAGCGAGGAGGAAAAGCGCTTTGTCGCCATGCATCACCCGTTCACCATGCCCTATGAGGAGGATCTCCCCTATCTTTTCAGCGATCCTGCACGCGTGCGTGCGCAGGCCTACGACGTGGTTTTAAACGGCGTGGAACTCGGCAGCGGCAGCATGCGCATCCATTCGAGCGTTGTGCAGCAAATGATGTTTAAGGCGCTCGGCTTCTCCGACGAGGAGGCGGAAAAGCGCTTCGGCTTTTTTGTGAGGGCTTTTCGCTACGGCACGCCGCCGCACGGCGGTTTCGCCTTCGGCCTCGACCGGCTCGTAATGCTTTTATGCAAAGCGGAATCGCTTCGCGACGTGACGGCCTTCCCGAAAACCAAGGACGCCAGATGCCTTTTGACGGACGCACCGGATTTTGTGGACGACGCGCAGCTCAGGGAGCTCTCCATCTCCGCCCGCCGCGACGTCGCCGCCACGCCAAGCGCAAGGAAAGCCGTAGCGCAGGGCTTCGATATTGCACGAACGGCGCAGCTTGCCTCCCTCTCCCTCGACGATACGGAAAAGACGGCGCTTCAAAAGGAGCTCAATGGCATACTCGCCTTCGCCTCACAATTGAATTCTTTCGATACCTCGGGCGTTGTCCCCGCCGCGCACGCGGTCCCCTTAAAAAACGTGCTGCGCGAGGATAAGGCCGTGGATTTTCCGCCCGCACCGCTTTTGCAAAACGCGCCGGAGCTCCAGGGGGGTTACATACGGGTGCCCGCCGCCATCGAACGGGAGGAAGCGCTATGAGCATCACGCGCATGAGCGTAAAAGAGCTGAGCAAGCGCCTCGCCCTAAAGGAGATCAGCGCCGTCGAGGCGGCGCAAAGCTATCTCAGGCGCATGGAGAGTGTGGAGCCCGAAGTCGGCGCGTACCTTTCTATATTCGCCGAAAGCGCGATGGAACAGGCGAAGAAGATCGACGAACGGCGCGGAGCGGGCGAGCCTCTAAATGCGCTCGCGGGCGTTCCCGCCGCTCTCAAGGACAATCTATGTACCGCTTTCGGGCGCACCACCTGCGCTTCAAAAATGCTCGAGGATTTTCGCGCCCCCTACGACGCGACGGCCGTAAAGCTCCTTTCCGGTGCGGGCGCGGTGTTTTTGGGCAAGACCAACATGGACGAGTTCGCCATGGGCTCGAGTACGGAAAATTCCGCGTTTCAGCTTACAAAAAACCCGCGCGATCTACATCGCGTGCCGGGTGGAAGCTCCGGCGGCTCAGCGGCGGCGGTCGCCGCGGACGAGGCCGCTTACGCGCTCGGCTCCGATACGGGCGGTTCCATTCGCCAGCCTGCGGCATTTTGCGGCGTGGTCGGCATGAAACCCACCTACGGGCGCGTTTCGCGCTATGGGCTCATCGCCTTCGCGTCTTCGCTCGACCAGATAGGGCCCTTCACCAAAACCGTGGAGGACTGCGCCTTCGTACTCGACACCTTATGTGCGCACGACGAGAAGGACTCCACATCCGTAGCGGGGCAGGAAACGGATTTTACCGCGGCGCTTTGCCACGACGTCAAGGGTATGCGCCTTGCGCTCCCGAAAGAGCTTTTCGGCGTGGGCGTAGGGAAGACCGTGAGGGAAAGTGTGCTCGCCGCCGCCAATCGCTTTGAGGATCTCGGCGCGCATGTGGAGGAGATCGGCCTTCCCGAGCTTTCCTGCGCGCTGCCCGCGTATTACATCCTATCGAGCGCGGAGGCAAGCTCCAACCTTGGGCGGTTCGACGGCGTGCGCTACGGCCGCCGCGCAAAAAACTGCGAAACGCTCGAGGAGCTGTATCTGCGTTCCCGAAGCGAGGGCTTCGGCGCGGAGGTAAAGCGCCGCATACTTTTAGGCACTTTCGCGCTTTCTGCGGGGTATTACGACGCATATTACAAGAGGTCTTTGCAAGTGCGTACGATCCTTTCCGCCGCATTCGACAGGGTCTTTGCCGAGTTTGACGCGGTGCTCACCCCCACCGCGCCGACATGCGCCTACTTAATAGGCGAAAAGACGAGCGATCCCGTTTCCATGTACCTCGGGGACATCTGCACCGTGCCCGTGAACATCGCGGGGCTTCCGGCGCTTTCCATGCCCTGCGGCAAAGCGGAAGGTCTGCCCGTCGGGATGCAGCTCATCGGCAAGGCGTTCGGTGAAAAAACGCTCCTCGCGCTCGGCGCGGCCTATGAACGAGCTTACGGCGCCTGTCACATGACCGAAGCGCCCTTTGAAACCGGAGGTTGCCATGAAACAGTATGAAACCGTGATCGGCCTTGAGATCCATGTGGAACTGAAAACACAAACGAAGATATTCTGCTCCTGCTCCACGGCGTTCGGCGCGCCGCCTAATACGCATATCTGCCCCGTGTGCACCGGCATGCCCGGAGCGCTGCCGGTGCTCAATAAAACCGCGGTCGAATACGCCGTGTGCGCGGGGCTTGCCACGAACTGCGCCATCGCCTCGTACTCCAAGCTCGACCGCAAAAACTACGTGTACCCCGATCTACCTAAGGCCTACCAGATATCGCAGTACGATTTGCCCATCTGCGCAAATGGCTCGGTGACGCTTGAAACCGATGCGTGTGAAAAAACGGTGCGCATCACGCGCATCCATTTAGAGGAGGACGCGGGCAAGCTCGTGCACGACCCCGAATACGGCACGCTGATCGACTGCAATCGCTGCGGCGTACCGCTCATCGAGATCGTGACGGAGCCCGATCTACGAAGCCCCGCGGAAGCAGCGGTGTTTTTGGAAAAGCTCCGCTCCATCCTTTTATATACCGGCATTTCCGACTGCAAGATGAACGAAGGCTCCATGCGCTGCGACGTGAACCTTTCCGTGCGGCCCATGGGCGAAAGCACTTTCGGCGCGCGCGCAGAGATCAAAAACCTCAACTCCTTCCAATCCGTGCGCCGCGCGGCGGAATACGAGGCCGCCCGCCAAATCAGAGCGCTCGAGGCAGGAGAGGCGCTCGTGCAGGAGACGCGCCGCTTTGACCAGGCAACGGGAAAAACACATACCATGCGCCGCAAGGAAAACGCGGACGATTACCGCTATTTTCCCGACCCCGATCTTTGCGCGATCGAACTGAGCCGCACGGATATCGAAAAGATCGCCGCGGCGCTTCCCGTGCTGCCGGAGGTGCGAAAACACAGCTATATGGAGCGCTACGGGCTTAGCTTGCAGTTTGCCGCGCAGCTCACGCTAAAGCGTGAGGACGCGGAATATTTTGAAAATGTCGTAAGAGAAACGGCGTACCCGAAGATCGCGGCAATCCTCATCACGGGCGAATTGAACCGCCTTCGCTCTGAGGAGGAAAGCCTTGCCGCGCATATCCATGCAGAGCGGTTTGCCGCGCTTTGCGAGCGCATCGGCGGCGGTTCCCTGAGCATGACCGCGGGCAAGCGCGTGCTCAAGCGCATGTGGGAAACGGGTGGCAACCCCTCCGCGATAGAGGAGGAGCTTGGGCTGACCATGCTTGCAGATGAGGCAACCCTCCAAGCGCATGTAAAAGACGCGCTTGAAAAAAGCCCCAAGGCCGCGGCCGATTACCGCGCAGGCAAGGAGGACGCGCTGCATGTCGTGATGGGACTCGTGATGAAGTCCACGGCGGGGAGGGCCGATCCCGCGCGGCTTCGGGAGATGCTGGAAAGTGCGCTTAAATAGCATAAATGGATATGCGAAAGGGCCTGTAAGCCGCGGCTTACGGGCCCTTGCATATATTCTTTTATGAATTTTCTGGATCTTTCCAATACCGGCTCCCATCCTTAAGCCGGTGAAGGTACCCTGCCTCCACAAGCGAGCGGCGCAGGATGAAATAATCGCTGAAGGTGTGCCATTCCGTCAAAATGGCGTTCACCTCGCGCTCTTTATAATCGGTATCCGGCTCGAACTTTTCCGCCAAATACTTCAGCACCGCGTCGCGCGGTGTCTGTTTGGAGGGGAACTGCTTTACGCGGCCCCCTTCATCGAGGAACCGCTCCAACAGCCTTTTTTCTTCTTCGTTCATGATCTATATCTCCTTGTGCTTTCACAATATCTTAAGGTAAGGGGAGCTCCTTTTCCCGCATGAGCCGGACGAATATCTCCGTCACATAGGGGTCGAACTGCGTGCCGGCGTTTTCCGTAAGGATATCGATCGCCTCAGCCGCCGTGCGCGCGGGCTTGCCTGCCGAATCGCGGGTGATGCGCTCATAGCTTTCCGCAACGGAAATGATGCGCGCCATAAGCGGTACCTGCGTAGCCTTGAGCCCTTTGGGGTAACCGCTTCCGTCGTAGCGCTCGTGGTGCGCGAGCACGGCCTCCGCGAGGTTGAGCGTGCTGTCGAAGGAATTGAGGATGCGATACCCCATGATCGGGTGCTTTTTGATTTCATCGGCCTCGAATTCGGTCAGGGCGCCGGTCTTTCGCAAAAGGTCTGCGTCGAGCACGACCTTGCCGATGTCGTGCATAGCGCCCACGTCCTTGAGCTTTTTGATATCTTCCTCAGGGAGGCCCATCACACGCCCGATCATCACACAATAGGCGCTGGTCCGTTCCGCATGCTCCTGTTCGCGCGGGGAATTGCCATAAAGCGTCTGCACGAAAGCGTCGAGCGTACTCGATTGCAAGCGGCTGCGGTTGGTGGTCTTTTCCGCGTACATCTTTTGCTCGGCGTTGTTGAGGATACGCCAGATATCCTCCTCAGCGTTTGACTTTACGTCGAAGCCGAGCGACATGCTGCATTGGATCGCAGCGACGCGGCGCGACGCCATTTCCTCATGGATACGCCTGCATACGAATTCCGCCTGCGCTGCGGTCGTCTGCGGCAAAATCAGAACAAACTCGTCGCCGCCCCAGCGCGCCGCAATATCGACCGGGCGGCACACATTTTGGATGGCGTGCGCGCAATGCACGATGGAAAGGTCGCCGCTGGAATGACCAAAAATATCGTTGGTGAGCTTGAGGTCGTTCACGTCGCCCATGATGACGCTTAACGGCAGGTTTTCCGGCGTGTCGAAGCGGTTGATCTGCTCCTCGAAATAGCGGCGGTTATAAAGCCCCGTAAGCGGGTCGTGCATGCTCAAATATTCGATGCGGCCCCGCTGTGCGCGCCTTTCCGTGACGTCGCGAAACACGATCACCGCGCCCACAGTCGAACCCGACTCGCCGCGGATGGGGGCTGCGCTGTTCTCTAAAAAGTAAAGGTCACCCAGACGCGAGGTCAGTATAGCGTCGTTTTGTACAGTTTGTGCGGAATCGCTTTCGAGTACGCGCTCGATAAAATCGCACGACGAGGAATATTCATCATCGGTGAGCCGGAACACCTCCGTATACAGCCTTCCTTTCGCCTGATCGAGCGGCCAGCCGGTAAGCCTTTCCGCCACGGTGTTGAGCATCTCGATCCTGCCCTCTTTGTTGACCACCATCACGCCGTCGCCGATGGAAAGGATGGTTTCCAGGTATTTGTTGCGTTCGAAGATCAGGCTCTGCTGCGCCTCGCGCCGCTCGAACGCGTTCCACGCGGTATTCATCAAAAGCGTCGCCTCATAGGCCGAGTTGCCGAAATACGGGTCGTCGCGGTCGCCGAGGCCCACCGCGGCGGGCACTTTGCCGTCGATGCAAACGGGGACGCACAAAAAGCGGGCGGGGGCGGGGGCAAACGGACTTACCCTTCCCCTTGCTTTCAAATATGCCTGATAGTCGTTTTGGATCACGGGCTTTTGCGTGTTGGCCGCTTCCATGAAAATATCGATGAGGAAATCAGGCACGGCGGGCCCCGGGAGATTCTCGCCGTAATCGGCGTTGATGGAGTGCGTCAACGTGATTTGCGTGAAGCCGCCGCTTTCTTCGTCGTAAAAAGCGATGCAGCCGTGTTTGCTTTCGGTCAGTTCCAGCGCCTGCAAGAGTATGTAGTCAATCTGCTCCTCTTTTGACTTGAAGCTCCCGTTGAACACGTCCACCAATATCTCGTTGCGCTTGAGTATGTGCTGCTGGAGCTTCATATGGCTTTGTTCGAGCGTCATATCGCGTATATATACACCCACGCCCGCCTTGCCGCCGGCCATGCTTACGGGAAACGCGGTAATCCTAAAGATGCGCTTTCCAAAGCTTACATCGCCAAAGCGGATATGCATATCCTCGACCGCCTCGAGCTCGATCTGCCTCGCGGCGTCGTTAAGCGCGGCGGGCAGCACCTCAGCGCCAATCTTCCCCGTGATCTCCTTCTCGCTCAGACCGGAGAATTTTTCAAAGGCGGCGTTTGCGAACGCGAACCGCATGTTTTCATCTTTTAAATAGGTAACGGTATCTTCGGCGTCAAAAAAAGCCTTGCGCAGCTCATTGAACCGCTCCAGCTCCTTTTTGGACATACCGAGATTGCGCATATAGCGGGCAAGCAAAATCAAAAGGACGACCAGCACGCCTATGATGACGAGTTCCGCAATATTGGCGTCGCGTCTTTCGACATCCAAGAGGCTGACGGACGCCGCAAAAAAGTCGCCTGAAAAAGCCGACGCAAACATACGGCATATGATAAATACGCTCCCCATCGCTGATCCCCCGCCGGCAGATCGGATAGAATACGCCCGCGCGATGCGGCGGGCGTACCCTATCTGGACGTGTTCCTAAAATTCACGGCAAAATTGTCAAATATTGCCTAAAAGCACTCTTTCCGTAAGTATAATTCCTCCTTTTAAATTGCGCAATATAGGAATTTACGATTTCATTTTTATATGGGCAAATAGGTGATCAAAGCGCCGCCAAGGAAGAGGCTCAACATGTTTGCACTCAGCGCGTAGATCAGTCGCTGCCACCATTTTTTCTCCTTGACCGCGATGAGGAACGCGGGTATTTCTATGAGGAAGACGAGTATCTCCAATAGAGCGAGCCCCATAATCGCATAGCCGTTGGAGAACGGAGAAGAGGAAAGTATCGCGTTCAAGCCGCCCTGCGTGATGAGGTTGATCACGAGAAACGCGATCCAGCTCCGTTTTTCGCGGAAGCCGAACAAATAGAACGCGATCCCTTCTAAAATAAGCGTAAGCGCAACGCGCATAGCGACAAGGAGCGCGCCCCGAAACGGCAGCGTGCCCTCCGTGAGCGTCATGGTCTTAAAATCCAGCGTGAAGACATTGTTATAGGTATTCATTACATTGGGGAGCGGTAAAGTCTGCGATACGCCGCCCGCAGTGACGCGGATCGACGTGGGCACAGCGCCCCGTGCATCGCCGGCGGGATAATCGAAATAATGGAGCTTAAAGTAGCTTTCCCATGCCGCGGAACTATAGCGCATAGGTACGAATTCTCCGCTTGCCTCGCCCTCGAGCGCAAGGTCACCCGGCGCGTCCAAGACTACGACGAGGATCGCCGGCGGTTCTGCGGAGTTGGCAAAAGCCGTCGAAGGCAGGAGCAGCGCCGAAAAAACAACAAGCGCGGCGAGCGCGAATATGGCATAACGGCTTTTATCGATGTGCTTCATGGCATATCCTCTCTTCCTAAGTTGCTGCGGTTATTCTATCATAGACGCGCAAAGAGGGGCAACCTCTTGCTTAGGGCAGAGGAGGTTCCGGAAGCCCTGCAGGCACAGCGCCGCTGAGCGCTGCGTTTTGATCGGCTGGCATGCCGTCGCAGCGGGCGAATTCCGTCATACAGCGCCAGTAGCGCTTGGGCATATGGCCCATGCGGGTCCTCGGGTTGTGCCTCCCTTCCACCTCGATAGTATCGTAAAACAGCCGCCAAAGCGCGCGGAAACGAAGCTCTTCCTGCCCGGGCCGCGGCATCACAAACTGTTCCGCAGGCACGATGCCCATTGTACCAGGCTTATGGATAAGCGCCATCGCATGCGTTTTGTCGTGGATGAGGAAGTTCTCACGCGGCAGGCGCGCGGCAAAGTGCGGCGCAAGAAGTGGCAGCACGATGTTTTTCGGCTCGATCTGCGCTGTGAGCGCGCCGTTTGCTTCGCTGAAACGCACGAAGCCTTTCAGCAGATGCGCCTCGTTGCCGAGATGGCGCACCGCTTTTGTAAGCTCGCACACAGTTTCATCCGCAAGCATATTTACAACGCTGCCGCCCTTCGAAAAGCCAAGGTGGAGAAAGTTTAAAATAAGAAGAGCTTTTTTAGGGTGACAGGTCAAAAAGCCCATGTGCGCAAGTTCGAGCGCCTTGGGACCTATTTTTTGCGGGATGGCTTTCCAAACGCGCATCGACCTTCGCTCGTCTGTTTCCACCATGCGCACGGGCAGAAGGAGCGGCATGCCTTCCTCCAACGATATTACATCGAGCGGAAGCTCCTTTTTTTCATAGCTTTCGAACACGCAGCAAAGCAGACCCTCGAAGCTGCCGTCGTAGCCGTAAACTACATTTCCCCGCTCAGGCATTTCAATAGCTCCTCCCTTTTAAGCGCCGGGTGCTCCAAAAGCGAAAGCTGTTCGGGCCGCGTCAAGAGCGCCTCGTCGGCGCGGCCCTTCGCCTGTTCTGATACGAGCGCGCGCAAAAGCGCGTCCTGCGCGGTATCGAAGCCGTTCGCGAGCTTGCCGGCGCAGGTGATGAAATACTGCGCGCGCTTCAGTACCACGCCTAGCCGCTTCAAGGCTAAAAAGTCGAGTGTAGAAACCTTGCGCGCGGCCAGGATGCGCTGTGCGCTCCTTACGCCGATGCCCGGCACGCGAAGGAGCGTTTCGTACGGCGCACGGTTGACCTCCACGGGGAAACGCTCGGGATGGTTGACGGCCCAGTTGCATTTGGGGTCGAGGTATTGGTTGAAGCTCGGGTGCTCCGCGTCGAGTATTTCCGAAGCCGTAAAGCCGTAAAAACGCAAGAGCCAGTCCGCCTGATAGAGCCTGTGCTCCCTGAGTAGCGGCGGTCTTACGTCCGGCGTGGGTAAAAGCGAGCTTTCCACCACCGGCATGTACGCGGAAAAGAACACGCGCTTGAGACGGTAGGACTTATAGAGCCCTTCCGTGAGGTTGAGGATACTTAGATCGCTCTCGGCGGTCGCGCCCACAATCATCTGCGTGCTCTGCCCCGCGGACGCGAATTTCGGCACGTGCTTATAGCGTGTAAGCTCCTTGGAGTTCGACTCGATGCCGGACTTGATGAAGCCCATCGGTTTTAATATCGCCTGTTTGGATTTATCGGGCGCGAGAAGGTGCAGGCTCTCCTGCGAGGGAAGCTCGATGTTGACGCTCAATCGGTCGGCCAGATAGCCGAGCCTTGTCAACAGCGCGTTGTCCGTCCCCGGGATGGCTTTGGCGTGGATATAGCCGTAAAACTTATATTCCTCGCGCAGTATGCGTAACGTTTCGCACATGCGCTCCACGGTATAGTTGGGATTTTTAAGCACGCCCGAGCTTAAAAAAAGGCCTTCGATATAGTTGCGGCGGTAGAAAGCGATGGTAAGCTCCGCAAGCTCCCGCGGCTCGAACGTCGCGCGGGGCGTATCGAGAGTTCGGCGGTTGACGCAGTACGCGCAGTCGTAGGCACAGGCGTTGGTCATGAGCACCTTTAAAAGGGAAATGCAGCGCCCGTCGCCCGCGAAGCTGTGGCAGCAGCCCGCAGCCATGGCGCTCCCGATGCCGTCGCGCGGCGCGGTCCTGTCCGCCCCGCTCGAGGTGCAGGCGACGTCGTATTTCGCGGCGTCAGTTAGGATTTTCAGCTTTTCGTATACGTCCATATATGCCTCCGGCAGCACGCAAGTGTCCTTGCGGCCATTTGCGTGAGACCCTTCGGGGGTTCGGCACATCCGCCTGTCGCGCTGCGGCGCTCCCGTGCGGCGGATGCGATAGGAACGAAATCCTGCGGATTTCATCCGTTTTGGCACGCAAGGCCGCAGGCCTTGGCCCATGCGAGGCCGTAGGCCTCGACCCGTAGGGCTCCGGCTTCGGCGGACATATACATGCCGCCGAAGCCGGAATGTAATCAAGGGAGCACCCCTTGATAATCCCCCAATGGCTCCTATTCGTCAAAAAAAGCGGCCGTTTTAAATAAACCGCGTTTATTTAAAACGGCCTCCGATTACAGAAAATAAGGTCATGCGGCGCGGTCGACTGCGGCCGCAAAATCGTGCACATAGAGCTTGCGGGCGTTTTTATGCTGCCTTTCGCGTTCCTCGCGCGCGGCGCGGCGCTTATGGCTGATGATCTCCTGCCTTATTACGGCGATCGCCATGGCGCCTATAAAGATGCCCGGGAGCATGAAGCTGAAAAACAAACCGAAATAATTCATAAGTTTACCTCTTTTGTATCCGTTTTGGAAACCCATGTTTCCGAAGAATTTCCGAAAATTTCTTTGAAAAGCGGCGCTTTCCGCTTTTAGTAGCCTCATTATAGTATCCCATTTGGATACTGTCAATCCCCAAAACGGTACTATAAGATATTTTTCTTGAAAAAGGTTTCTTCTCGCGATACAATGGGAGCGCAAAGAGAAAACATCAAAGGAGAACGCCATGAACCGTTTGCGCGAGATACGTATGGAGCGGGGCATCACGCAAGATGAGCTTGGGCGCGAGCTTGGGGTACAGAAAGCGGCCATCTGCAAGTACGAAACGGGACGCGTTGCCATACCGCCCGATACGCTTATGCGCTTGTGCGACTTTTTCGGCGTCTCGGCGGATTTTTTGATGGGGCGCGACTGCATAATTCCCCTGTTCAAGCCGCAAAAGACGGTTTCCGCCTCGTTCCTGCCGGTGACGGACACGGTAGGCGTGCCTCTCGTCGGCCGCGTGCACGCAGGGCTTCCCATTTTGGCCGATGAAAACATCACCGAGTATGTTCCCATCCCCGCCAATGATGTGGCGGCAGGCGAATACTTTTATATGGAAGTGGAAGGCGATTGCATGGTAGGCGAGTTCATCCCCGAGGGCTCGCTCGTGCTCGTCCGCATGCAGCCGACGGTGGAAAACGGCCGTATCGCGGTGGTACGTCTGGGCGACGAGGTGCTTTTGCGCAAGGTGAAGCGCGTGCAAAACGGCCTTATGCTCATCCCCGCCAACACGCGCTACGAACCCATGCTCGTAAGCGGCGGCGACGCGGAGATCATCGGCCGCGTGGTAGAGGTGCGCATTCGGGGGTTATAAGTTTTTTGTTTTCGTTGCCGCCTATCTTCCCGCATGGTATGATAGCAAAAAATCCACATGAGATTACGAGGTAAAAGCATGTCCCAAGTATTGTTTGCGCCGCTCGGTTTCTCCCGCTACGACTCCAACCAGACCCTTCCCGCCAAATTCAAGCGTCTGCTCGAAAAAAGCGGCCTTGCGGATGTTGTAAACGGCAAGTCCGTAGCCATTAAAATGCATTTCGGCGACAATCTTTCCTACAGCACCATCCCCCCCGTGTTCGTGCGCATTTTGGTGAGCTTTGTAAAGGAGCACGGCGGCGACTGCTTCGTTTGCGACCACGCCGTGAAGGAACGGCACCCCGAAAACCGCGGCTATGTGGAAAGCATACTCGGCTGCCCGGTGCTGGACGTATGCGGCCATCTCGATAAATACTATTACCCCAAAAAAGTAGAGCTTCGCTCGTTCGAGCATGTGGACGTTGCCGGCTACATCCACGACGCGGACGTGCTCATCGATTTTTCGCATGTCAAGGGCCACGGCGCGTGCGGTTACGGCGGCGCGTGCAAGAACATCGCTATGGGCTGCGTCACCACGCGCACGCGGCGCGAGCTGCACCGCCTCGAGGGGGGTCTTACCTGGAACGAGACGCTTTGCACGCATTGCCGGCGCTGCATCAAGTCCTGCAATCACAACGCCAACAAGTTTTCGGATGCCGGCAAGTACCGGGTAAATTACCACGACTGCACCCTTTGCCAGCACTGCGTAAAGGTTTGCCCCACGGGTGCCATTGCGCTCGACGAGAGCAATTTTGACGCCTTCCAGCAGGGCATGGCGCTTTGCACAAAAACGGTGCTCGATACATTTAAGCCGGGCAATACCTATTTTATAAACGTGCTCACACAGATCACCATTTTGTGCGACTGCTGGGGTATGACCACCCCCGCCCTCGTACCCGACATCGGCATCATGGCATCCAACGACATCGTCGCGCTCGAGCGCGCCTGCCTCGACGCTATCAAAACCGAAGACCTAATAAGAGCGGGGCTCCCCGAGGGGCATGAGCTTGGCGAGACCGGCCATCTGTTCGAGCGCATTCACGGCAAGGACCCCTTCGTACAGGTCCGTGCGCTTGAGGGATATGGACTCGGCTCGCAGGAGTACGAACTTATACGGATCAAATGACATCAAACAACAAACAGACGCCGCCGAAATTCTTTCGGCGGCGTCTGTTTGAAATTCAATAAGCTTTACTTCTTCGCCTCGCGGACGGTCCTCATCGCCCCACCCCAAAGGATCACGTCGTCGAGAAGCTTCTCCACTTCCTTGTTGTGACGGGGGTCGGGCTTGAATTCGGTCATGTTCTCAAAGTCGGTGAAGAGCGAAAGCCCTACCTGCGATTGCACGTTCGCAAGCCTCAGGAATCCGCAGATCTCGCGCAGATGTTCCACGGAGCGGATGCCGCCTACGGAGCCGTAACTCACAAAGCCCGCGGACTTATCGTTCCACTCGGCGTAGAGATAGTCGATGGCGTTTTTGAGCGCGGCGGGGATGGTGTGGTTATATTCCGGCGTCACGAAAATGAAGCCGTCGAACTGCGCGATTTTTTTGGCCCATACCTTGGTATGCTCATTTTGGTACATGCCCATAGAGGGCGGGAAGGGCTCATCCATAAGGGGCAGATTGTAATCCTTGATGTCCACGACCTCAAAGCTTGCGTCCGTGCGCTTTTTCGCGATCTCATACACCCATTTTGCGACCGTTTCCGCCTTGCGGCCCGGCCTTGTGCTGCCTATGATGATGCCTATGTTCAACATATTCTATATAACCTCCTGAAAAAGCTCGTTTTACTTCGCCTGTGGCGTATTGCTTTGTTTTCTTAAATTATATTGCGCAAAATTATATTTGTCAATCTTAAAACGCACTCAAAATGTTAAAAAATGGTGACGGTGCACCTAATCGAGACGACTTTTCCCCATCGGTACGCCCGGCAACAGCCGCCTTTTCACGGGTGCAAAGAAAAGTATTCGCGCGAGCGTAGAAAAGTATGCGGCAGTCGTTGACACCGCGCCAAAAAATGCGGTATACTATTGTTCGCGGTCGCATCGGCGACGCTTGGGAGCATAGCTCAGCTGGGAGAGCACTTGCCATACAAGCAAGGGGTCACAGGTTCGAGCCCTGTTGCTCCCACCATGTGGCCCGGTAGTTCAGTTGGTTAGAATGCCAGCCTGTCACGCTGGAGGTCAGGGGTTCGAGCCCCCTCCGGGTCGCCATTTGCCTCGGTAGCTCAGCTGGTAGAGCAAGGGACTGAAAATCCCTGTGTCGGTGGTTCAACTCCACTCTGAGGCACCAATTGCGGGAATAGCTCATTTGGTAGAGCGCCGCCTTGCCAAGGCGGAGGTGGCGGGTTCGAGCCCCGTTTCCCGCTCCAAAACGGCACCATAGCCAAGCGGTAAGGCAGAGGTCTGCAAAACCTTCATCCCCGGTTCGATTCCGGGTGGTGCCTCCACACGAAAAACCCCGAAATTCCTTAATTTAGGCATTTCCGGGGTTTTTCGTTAGTCAGCTTACTTCGTTTCTGGCAACTTTAGGATCACCTTCTAAAACACGGCATTTAATTTCTTGATATTTTGCAGCTCGCATTCTTGGGACAAATGCGAACAAATCGAAAGGGTGGTTTTGGCATCGGCATACCCCAGCCACTTCTGCGCTGCAATCACGTCCACCTCGCCGTTATACAGAATATTTGCATAGTTACAGGAATGGGCGCGACGGGGCTTTTTGCTTAATTATCCGCAGCCGATGCTGGTATTTTTAGAAAAACAATTGGCACAGAATCTACACATCCACTTGGCTTACTCCTATTGCGGCATTGCTCCACAGCGTATTTTCAACCATATCGGTCTGTTCCTTTTCACATCGGACGATTAGAATTACATCATGCTTGTTCCGCCTATTTTGATCGTTCGTGCTTTTTTTAGCTACCAGCAGCCGAAGAGCAAGGCCCACCACAAAACTGATAATAGCCCCAATGACTCCCCATAGGATAGGGCCCCATGCCAATTGAAATCCGTAAATTACGCCAAAGAATGTGCCGAGCATCGATAGGATTAATGGGAGAGCCAACATACTAATACCATCGGAAGAATGAACGGAATCAAATAGCGCGCGCCCTTCGTTTTTTTTATCAAGTGGGACGGCCAATATAGAGGTTTTGGGTACACCCCTCATTTGCAATTCCGTAATTGCCGCTTCCAGCTTATTGGAATGTTCAAAGCTCGATAACAGGTACATCGTATCGGGTGCCCTTTCAGCCCTATCGGGCATGATGAATTGTTTGCTTTGGTATTCGGTTTTTAAGAATTTTCCTAACTCCCAGCGACACAGTTTATTGTTCTCGACTGCACAGGAGTAAGCCTCATATATAGCAAAAAACCAGAACGACGGTATATTAAGCAACCAGTGAATATCCAAAACCGATTTTGCCAGTTCAAACTCCCCGGCAAATGTATATAGGACCGCCGGATATAATCCTGACAGATAAGCGGTGATTATCCAAAGGGGTATGAGAAATAGGGCCCGATTCATCCGCGGCGTTAGGATGCATCCGGCCCCAGGCAGAACCGCGGACCATAGCATCGTCATCCATGGTGGCACAGTATTCAAGCTGTTAAAACTGCCTGAATCGATTGCAAAGCAATTCACATAGGCATCTTCTCTCGCGGCCAAGATATATGTGTTGTTAATAGTAACGGCATCACGGTAGCTGTCAAAGATCGAGAAGCAATATACTGCCAGATAGGTCATCAGCCATCTGATATCAAGCACTTGCTTTGCCAAATCGAATTGTTTTGTCAATGTATAGTAGATCGCCACATTAAGGTTTGCAGCTTTGTTCAGGAATATTTCCGAAGTGAGAAATATAAATCCACGAAAATACCTATCTAACAGGATATGTCCAAACCCTGCAAATGACATCGACCAGTATGTGATAATATAGGGGTTTCGCAGGTCCAAAAGTATCGTGTTCCATGCGCCGACATAAGCTATTTGCCGCCGTTTGGAGCCATCGCTTATGGTTTTACCTTTCATAGCTCCACCGTTTTCTAATCATTGCTTTTAAGTTTGCTGGCATACCTGTGCTCAGCCTCGCTTCGATTTTTGTTATATAGCCAGTACCCTATCATATAGATACAAAAATAAATAGGGAACGAATAATGATGTTCCCAGTTATTTGGTTCATACAGCCCAAGCCAAATGAATATGGGCTCAACCACATAAGAGGCAACCGTGGTGAATACGATACCTTTGATCCAGGGGTTTATCTTGGGGAAAAATTGGTAGAATAACATCGCTGTTACCGGCATGACTGACAAATCCCACGGGAGAAACTCCGGAAAATAAGGCAAGAGCAAGGTATTATAATTCCAGCCTTCTTGCGATACCCCGATCATGCATAGGAACGATGCCACCAACATCGTAAAAAGGCCCGCATAAAGTAAGCTATGCGTATTTTTTTTATCCCGCACGATGATCCAAAGTATCCACGGTAGTACGGATAGCGCGACGTCAAGCCACCAATGCCACGTAAACACTATTTGCGTTGCCCATAGCTGTTCTAGTTCATCGTGCACAACCGTATATTGGGCGATAATGCGATCTATTTCCGTTAGCAGCTCCTGATTAAATCCCAAGCTTGTCACCTCTTTTGCTACGCCTATTTTGGTGATAAATCCAAATTTTATGAGCAACGGTTAAACTTAGGACAGCAAAACTGAACATTTCGGATCCCAATCTTTCCGAAGAAAACAATCAAGGTATTAAAGGCGCTGTGGACAACACAACAGGTCAATGATCCACAACAAAGACAAACACCCCAAGGGATGAAGCACAACACCCCCGCCATTCTATGCGAGGGTGGCTTTTGTTTGTAACGAAAACAATATTATAAAACCATATTCTGCCTTACCCTCTGGCGACTTTCAGCACCCGCAAACGCACGCTGACAAAAAAGCCCTCATTCTCTGGACTTTTATGTTGTTGCATGTTTTTAAAAGCAGGTATCTGCCCGGTTCGATTCCGTGTGGCGCCTCCAAAGCAAAATGGCCGCTTATCGAACTGGCCAAGAGATATTAGACAAAAAAACGCGAAACAAAACCCCTGCGCACAATTACGGGTTTTTTCGTTATTGGATAAAGAAGCCGCCAAATCGTAGAAGCAAAAGCCGTATTCTTGAAAGAGCGCGTTGGCAGCCTTGACCTCACATTTTATGGCATGATCACCCGCATTAGAAACCGTTTGTAGCATAACGGCTTTCTATAAACGAAAATCCGGAATTCTCCTCCGCTTACACGGAAAAGACCTCCGACGATACGGTATACTCGGGCTTGAACCTAAACTGCTTGCGAAGTTGACCTATAAAACGGCTGCGTATGTTCACTTCCGCGTATTTCAAAGAACTGCCGCTACCGCTGCCATAGGTATCTGCTGCCTGCGAAAAAGCGATCAGGGCAACCACCATTCATCATTACTTTTACTTACGCACCTGAGTACGCACCGAAATGCGGTTTATAATCAAGCGCTCACAACACATGATAAGCTGCGCTCCAGCCTCATCATTTTGCGCGGCTTCCACCGCAAGTTCATCCAACTCTTTCGTGGCACCCCCTCCTTCCGCCCCATATGTTATGGCGTTTTATTCGTTTTACCAATTATATTTATCAAAGCTACAGGATGCACATCAAACGATACGGTATGAACAATATTCGCATATAAGAACTCATTTCATCGCAAGCATGTTATAATTATTGGGAGATAAACGGGAAGTTATCTGTAAGATTAAGAAGGGGAAAAATTCTTGTGACGATTAATGAATATCAAAAATCAGCGATGATAACCCTCAATCCGCAATTAGATAAAAAGGATATTTTGATCAACGGTGTGATGGGGTTGTGCGGTGAATCGGGAGAAGCAATCGACATTGTAAAGAAATGGCTTGCACAAGGGCACGGACTCGATAAAGAACACCTTATAAAAGAGCTAGGCGATATTGCATGGTATCTTGCTGAAACGGCAACCGCACTTGACATTTCGCTTGAAGAAATTTTGCAAAGAAATATCGATAAACTCAAAAAGAGATACCCCGAAGGTTTTAACACAAATCAATCCAAGTATCGGAGCCCTGATGATATTCTTTAACTGTTCGGAAACGCAAATTGCAAACATAGCGTGGGCATGACAACTTCCAATTAATCGGAGGCTCAACATATGTCGAAGGTCAAAATAACGGTTGTTGAAAGCAAATGCCGGTGTGGCTATCACAAAGCGGGCGATTGTTTTATTGTGGAAGATCTATGCCCGCCTCTGTGCCATGAGCTATGGAATTGCGCTTATCCGTCGGTCTATGCGCTGCAAAACGGAGCGGTTTTAGATTACAGTGATGTCAAAGCCCCCGCGTTTGACGTAAAATGTCCGGACGGAGGACGGGTAATCCTTCACGGTGAACGCATAGACGGCTGAGAGACAAAAACGATAAAAAAGCGTCCGGCTGTTTCGCCGGACGCAGTGAGGCTTATCAGTTGTTTTTTAATTAACCGCTCGTATTCATGTTTGCGCGGCTTTCCACATAGGCGCGCAGCGCACTTGTATCGACACCGCCGCTGAGCAGTGCGTCCACCAGCACGAGAACGGCCACAAGTATGTTTTCATTATCGACATTCACGTTTATGTTGCTGTTACCGACGCCTTCTATGATGGTTTTGCAGTTGCAATCCCTATCATAATCCGGACTCTTCTGATCATAATCGGGATCCTGATCATAACAATGATTCTGTTCATAATATTGCCCCTGATCATGATATTGTTCCTGCGCCTGATATTCCCAAGGATTCCAATACTGTTCGCACCCACAGCTACCGCCACTCTGCGAATCCCAATTGTTCCGCATGTTTTTCTACCTCCTTTGTTGGTGTCACGCTATATAATATTGCGGCCACCCCCAAAATGTGAAGGTATGTATACGTTCCGTTACCGCGCCTTCTTTTCCCCCTGTATAAACTGGAGGATGGAGAGCGCAAGTAAAAACATGCCAAACAGGCGTCTGAGCCACGGCGAGGAAATGTAGCCCGCCCCAAACGCGCCCATGAGCGCGCCCGCAATACCGGCGAGGATGATGGGAATACATTCCTTCATCTTAAGCCTGCCCTCTTTTTTGTGGATAAACAGCGCGGCCGCCGCCGCCGGTAAAAAGGCGAGCATGTTTACGCCTTGCGCCGCATGCTGGTCGAGCGATATTAAGAGCGTGAGCGCAGGAATGAGTATGGTGCCGCCGCCCATGCCCATGCCCGCCGCAACGCCGGAAAGAAGGCCAAACGCGATGTAGATAAGCCAATTCATGATTTTATAGAGGGAGCGAATAGCATCCACACGGCGGCAAAGAGCATCAAAGCGGAAAAGATGCGGTTGAGCCATTTGGGGCTTAATTTCCCCGTGAGCTTTGCGCCCAAGACGCTGCCAAGCGTGAGTGAAGGCGCAACATATAAAACCGCGGTCCAGTCCACCGCGCTGTTGCATACATAAACAAGCGCGCTCACAGCCGTGAGCGGCAGCATGACACTGATGGCCGTCGCATGCGCGCGCGATTGTTCATAGCCCGTAAGCGATTTTAGCGCGAACACGGCGACCATGCCGCCGCCCGCGCCGAACAACCCGTTGCATATTCCCGTGAGAAGCCCCGCGAGAAGGGCTTTTTTGTTCAGCTTTTTCAACATAAAAATACCGCCCCGTTTCATTGAAAGCAAGGAAAGGTTTCGGCTCCTCTTGCCTCATAGTTTGCACGGGGCGGCTTATATTTATGGATGCTTTTAAATCTGCTTGACGTAGCAGCGGCGGCGCTTATGCTGCTCCTTTTTAAAGTTTTTCCATTGCGCCTGCACTTTCTCGTTGTACTCGAGCTGCGGGCCGGTCTCTGCGAAGCGGATGCCGTTGCGCAGGCTGTTTTTCATGATGTGGTCGAGCAGAATCGCGTTTACGCCCTGCCCCTGCAGATCCGGGCGGACGGCGATCAGGAAAAGGTCGAGCGTATCGTTATGCTTGAGCGCGTACAGCACGCGGAACGCGCCGAACGGGAACAGCCTGCCGTTGCTTTTCTTCATAGCCTTGGCGAGCGACGGCGCGGCCACGCCGAACGCAGCGAGCTTGTTGTTTTCATCCATCACGAAGCAGGTATAATCGGGGTCTATGAGCGGGATGAATTTTTTGCAGTAACGCTCGATCTGCCTCTCATTCAGCGGCACGACGCTGTAAAGCCTGGAATACGCTACATTTAAAAGTTCAAACACCTGTTTGATGTAGGGAGCGTAATCCTTGCGCTTTTTAAGCGTCGCAATGGTAAGCTTATTGTGCGTAAGCACGCGCATGGCGACGGCGTCGAGGCGTTTCGCCTTGTCCTCGGGTAAATCGGCGCTAATCAAATACTCCACCCAGTCCACATCCTTATGGTAGCCGAGGCGCTCGAGATGTGCGTTGTAATACGGGTGGTTGTAATAGGTAATGAACATGCCCTTGCGGTCGAAACCTTCCACGAGCATACCCTCGCGGTCGAGGTCACAGAAGCCTAAGGGACCGTGCACCTCGTTGCAGCCCTTTTCATGGGCATAATCCTCCACCGTCTTGAAGAGCGCGTTTACGACTTCCTCGTCGTCGATGAAGTCCACCTGCGAAAAGCGCATACGGTTGGTATGCCAGGTTTCGTTCGCCTTGTGGCTCAAAATCGCGCCGATCCTGCCTACGATCTTCCTCTTGCGGTAGGCGAGGAAGCATTTGCCCTCGCAGTATTCGAAGGCCGGGTTTTTGTTTTTGTCCCAATCGCTCAGATCATCGCCGTACATGGCGGGGATGAATTGCTCCACGTGCTTATAAAGCTTGTTGGGAAAGTTCACAAACCTGCGCAGCTCCGCCTTGGAGCGCACTTCCTTCACAGTGACCATGATAAATCCTCCAATAAAAATAAAAAACCGGATGATGAAGCTATTATAGCAGAGTGGATGAGAATTTACAAAATGCATTTACATATATAAAAAAACCGCTCGCAAGCGGTTTCTTTATTGTAAATGCAGGCGTTCAACTTACCACGTCATAAGGCCAGTCGATGATGCCGCCGAAGTCGTAAACGCTCGTATAGCCGAGCTTCGCAAGCTTTTCGGCGGCTTCAGCACTTCTGCGGCCGCTGCGGCAGTACACGAAGATCTGCGCGTCCTTTTCGGGCAGAGCCTCCGCGACCGTCGTCTCGTCGATCGACTCGTTTGGCAAGAGCGCTGCGCCCGCAATATGCGCTTCAAGGTATTCGGCCCGAGTGCGCACATCCAGCAGGATAAAGTTTTCCGATTCCCCCATCATGGCGTACGCCTCCTCCGCAGTAATCGCTTGGTAGGATATAGGTGCGGGAGAGGAAGCGCCGGGAGCGGGTTCTAAAGCGCAGCCGGATACGGCAATCGCGAGTATGAGTGCAAAGATGCCGAGGGTTTTCTCTTTCATGTTGCTTTCTCCTTATTTAGAAGGCTTAAAAGACGTTATCAAGCGGTTCACGTGCGCTCGATCTTACCCGTCCATTGAGAAATGCCGCCGATGTCGTTCACGTCCGTATAGCCCATAGCGGCGAGTTGAGCGCTGGCGCTACGGCTTCGGGAGCCGCTTAGGCAATATACAAACAGGCGCTCGGATTTATCGGGCGCTGCGTTTACAATGCCGCCGAGCCGGTCGAGCGGCACATTCACGCTCCCCGGGATATGCCCCGCGCGATATTCCCCGGGCGTGCGCACGTCGATCAGGCGGATGGCGCTGTTTTTACTCAGTTCCGTCTGCGCCTCCGGCATGGAAATATAAGAAAAACCCGGCTTGCGTCCGAATAACATAGAATTCCCTCCAAAGTTGCTTGTGTGATGCTATTATAGCAATTTCAGAGGACTTCTTTCCGCGACAAGATTACAAAGAGATTTTAAGCGTAAGTAAGCCCTTGCCCTACATCTGACATTAGGTTGCGTTCGTAGAGGCGGCTATCAGTCGCCTGCCGGGGATGCGCAAAAGGCCGGCGGCAGCGTGGGCGGATGCTATCCGCCCCTACATATGGTTCTGCGTTGCCGCAGTGGTAACACGCGGCGGGATGAAAATCATGCCGCCCTACAACAGCAACGATATGCTCATACATCTTTGCGCAACGGCTAGGCCGTTCCGGGGGGTTCGGGGGCCGAGCCCCCGAAACTCCGGGGATTATTAAGGAGCCACAGCCCTTTAACTTATTCCGGCTTCGGCGACATGCGCGTCCGGCAAAGCCGGAGCCCTTTGGGCCAAGGCCTACGGCCTTGCGTGCGCCGAAACGGATGAAAAGCGGAGCTTTTCGTTCCTTTCGCATCCGCCGCCCGG
>JAEXEN010000018.1 GCA_023400985.1 Bacillota bacterium | reverse complement strand
GCGAGCTTTGCCGTTTCGAGCACCTTAGCTACGCGCTGGCCGGTCTTTGCGGAAATAAACAGCATCGGCACGTAATCCATAAACGCGAGGTCGGAGGCGAGCTTTTTTTCAAACTCGTTCATGGTATGCGTGTCTTTTTCTATTTTATCCCATTTATTTACGATCAAGACGGAGGCTTTGCCCTCCTCGTGCACATAGCCCGCGATGCGGACGTCCTGCTCGCTCATGCCGTCGGAAGCGTCCACCACAATGAGCACCACGTCTGCGCGGCGCACGGCGCCCAGGGAGCGTATCACGCTGTAGCGCTCGATGCTTTCGTCCTCAATGGCGCGCTTGCGGCGTATGCCTGCGGTATCGATCAAAATATAGTTTTCGCCGTTATACGTGAAAGGGGAGTCGATGGCGTCGCGCGTAGTGCCGGGGATGTCGCTCACGATCGTTCTCTCCTGCCCCAAAAGCGCGTTGACCAGGCTCGACTTGCCCACGTTGGGCTTGCCGACCACGGCGATCTTGGTTGCATCCTCCTGCTCGGGAGCGCTGCTTTCGTCAAAATGCTTTACGACTTCGTCCAAAATGTCACCAAGCCCAAGCCCCTGCTCGGCGGAAATGGTGAAGGGCTCGCCGATGCCTAGGGAGTAAAAGTCGTAAGCGGAGTCCTCGAATTTTTGATTGTCCACCTTGTTTACGGCAAGCACGACCGGCTTTTTGGAGCGGCGCAAAAGCTCCGCCACATCCTCGTCCGCCGCCGTGATACCCTCGCGTCCGTCCACCAAAAAGAGGATAACGTCTGCCGTTTCGATGGCGAGCTCGGCCTGACGGCGCATCTGCGCGCTTATGATATCGTCCTTTTCGGGTTCGATACCGCCGGTGTCGATCAGCGTAAAATCGTGCGTCAGCCACTGGGCGTCGCCGTAAATACGGTCGCGCGTAACGCCGGGCGTATCCTCCACGATAGCGATGCGCCTGCCGACGATCTTGTTGAAAAACGTGGATTTCCCCACGTTGGGGCGGCCGACGACCGCTACGATGGGTCTTGACATCCTACACCTCTTTTTGGAGCAGTTGGAACAGCTCCGCAACAAATAATTCTCCGTCCGACGCGCATAGGGGAACGACGCGCTTTCCCAATGCTCTTTCGAGCTCCTCGCGGGATACGCCGTCCAAAAACACATCGTCCTTTTCCCTGAGCATCGCCGTGGGGATCAGAAGCGTTTCAGCAACGCTATCGCATAACTGGGCCGCGATATCGTGCGCGCAGACAAGCCCGCTCACCGTTACCGTATGCCCGAAATAGTCGTTCCCGACCGCGCGCAGGTCGATGGAGATATTGTAGGGCTCGAGCTTTCGAAAAAGCTCTTTCAAAAAAGACGCCGCGCATACGCCGGACGCGCCGAGAAGTTTTACTTTCCTTTTGAGTGGCTTTCGCTCCTCCAACGCGTATAGAAAGCCTTCCTCAAACCTGCGCAAAAGCCCTACGCCGTTCTCTATCTGCTCAAAGTCGCCGTAATGCTCGTAAGGAGGCAGGGGAAGGCCGGCACTTATGTACATTTCATCGGATGCAAATACAAATGCGTCTCCATATTCCTTTGTGGAGCGCTCCTGAAAGCGCGTGATTTGCGCAATGGCTGCGCGCGTCTCCTCCGTCGTCAGGCATCGAAGCGGGGAAAGCTTGTCGCGAAACTTTGTGAGCCCCACGGGTACCACGGCAACAGAACTTGCGGCGGGACGCAAGGCGTAAAGGTCTTCAAGCGTCTGTTCTAAGACCGCGCCGTCGTTGATTTCGGGACATAGGACGATCTGCGCGTGGAAATGAAGCCCTTCTACTTTCAAGCGCGTAAGCCGTTCGCGGATGAGGCCTGCGTTCGGATTTTTCATCATGAAGCGGCGCACTTCGGGGTCGGTCGCATGGACGGATACGTAAAGCGGGCTGACCCTGCGTTTTATGATACGCTCAAACTCCCCGTCCGAAACGTTGGTGAGGGTAACGTAGTTGCCCATGATGAGAGAAAGCCGCCAGTCGTCGTCCTTCACATGCAGCGTTTTGCGGCCGCCCTTTGGCATTTGATCGATGAAGCAGAATATGCAGTGGTTTTTGCAGGAACGGAGCGTGCTCATGAGCCCCGTTTCGAAATTGAGCCCCAGAGGCTCGTACATATCTTTTTTTACGGGTATGGTGACTTCGCCGCCGCTCTCGCCGGCAAACACAAGGGTAAGCCGTTCCGCGGTGGTAAGGTGCTCATAATCGATAATATCCTCTACGTTTTCGCCGTTGATCCGCATAAGTTTAAAGCCGGGGGCGATCTTAAGCCGCTCGGCGACGGAACCCGGATCAACGGAAACAACGGTATGTTCGCGCATCGGCCCTCCAAGGCACTTCATCATGCCAACTCGTATTATAGCATGCGCAGATAAATATGCAAAAGCCCCTTTAAATGCCGCGAATGCAAAGGTTTTGTGAAAGAACGGGGGAAAGGACGTTCCGGGTGTAATAGGTCATCGGAACGTCGAGGCGCATTTCATAAAAAAGAATTGCGCAAACCATGCTTTTTTTCGGTCAAAGTTGATAAAATAGATGCGGCATACAGTGTCATTTTTCTTGGATAAAGGAGCTGCCTTGCTTGAAATTACGTCTAAAGGTTAATCTTGCTGTGCTTTGCATCTTGCTGATCCTCGCGGGTTGCGTAGCGCCTCCGGTCTCCTCTCCGCCGCTCGCGTCGGCCGCCTTGCCGCAGGACCAATATATTTGGCTTAGCGCGGCAAGTGTGCCAAAAGCCGAAGCTTTGCGGGTGAATATTGCGTTCCCCGAAGCAATGGATACCGCGTGGGACTGGTTTGATACAATCATCATGACAGACCCGGATCGAAACAGGATAGATACGCGTCTTATCTGGAATGAGGACGACAAAACCCTGACCGTGCGCCCGAAAGAATTTATCGGAGATTTTTCCGATATTTCCGTAAATATCGCTAAAAACGCCCGCTCCGCCGCCGGGACAGTGATGGAGCAGGAATGCGCGATGAGGGTGGATATAAACGCAGATCCGGGTGCGGCGATCGGATGACGTTTTACGCGCCTTTCGCATGCAGCAAGGCGTGAAGGTACGTCAAAAAAGGGCGTGACAGATCAAAAGAGTTGTGCTATAATTTGAAATTGTCAGCGTGGAAATCACGCGCCAATGTAGCTCAATGGTAGAGCAGCGCATTCGTAATGCGCAGGTTTGGGGTTCGAGTCCCCACATTGGCTCCATTCGGGGCGTAGCGCAGTTTGGTAGCGCGTTTGGTTCGGGACCAAAAGGTCGCATGTTCAAATCATGTCGCCCCGACCAGAAAAAGCATTGCTTAGGCAATGCTTTTTTTCGTGAAATAATTGCTGCTATGCGAAAAGATGCTCCAAAAGTATTTTTAAGCCTATCGCCGTCAGGATCGCTCCTCCCGCAAGCTCGGCATGTTTTCTGAACATGCGGCCGAGGCGGTTTCCCATCTTGACGCCGAGCGCGGAGAGCAAAAAAGCAGTAAGCCCCACGATAAAGGCTGTCGATATAATAAAATCATCCGTTACGGCAAGGCCGACGCCCGTAGCGAGCGCGTCCACGCTTGTGGCAAACGCCATAACGAGGAGATTTTTATTGTTGAACGGGTCGGCCATGGCGGCGCTTTCCTTACGTGATTCCAGCATCATGCGTATGCCGATAAACGATAGAAGCACAAAGGCGATATAGTGATGGGTGGCGCTCACGTAATCGCGAACGCTTGCGCCCAAAGCCCAGCCGATAAGAAGCATGCCGCATTGAAAAACGCCGAACAGCCCGGAAAGCCGCAGCGTATCGCTGCGCGCGGGCGCTTTCACGGCGACGCCGCTCGATACCGCAACGGCCATAGCGTCCATCGCAAGCCCTATGGCGATCAAAATACTGGAGAGCATAGCCCTATCCCACAGCGCGGCTTTTAAAAAATAAATTACGCGGTCACGCCGCGCCTGCCGGCCCATATACTAGAATATTTGGGAGGCTAAGCGATTACGACAGGGGAGTGATGAATCGTGCATAACCATTTGGCGGTTTTCATAACAAACTATCTTACCGTTGTAAAGATGCAATATCTGCTCCGACCATGGAATATAATGAATAGAATATGCGGGCGGGGAGGCTTTGTCGTGGGATCTTACATATGCGTCGAAAGAAATGTAAAGGTCTATATAGAAGACATCAATCCTACAGGCAAAAAAACGGTTTTTTTCGTGCATGGTTGGCCCGGAAATCATAACCATTTTGAATACCAGTTCAATGTTCTGCCGCAAAAAGGGTACCGATGTGTCGGAATGGATTACAGAGGATTCGGCCTTGCAGACAGGCCATGGACGGGATATGACTATGACCGATTGTCGGACGATATCCGCGCTGTAGTCGATTCGATGCAATTGCGTAATTTCACGCTTTTAGGCCATTCAACGGGCGGCGCTATCTGTATCCGATATATGGCAAGGCACAGGGAATACGGCGCATCAAAGCTCGTTCTCTGTGCCGCGGCAGCTCCAAGTCTGATTGAACGGTCATACTTCCCATACGGCCTGAAAAGGGAAGACGTGCTCAATATCATACGGGGCGCATATAAAGACCGGCCTCAGACAATACGGGACTTTGGAAATATGATCTTTTTTAATCCGGTAACGCCGGCTTTGTCCGATTGGCTTTTTCAAATAGGATTACAGGCGGCCGGCTGGTCCACCATAGCGGTAGCAAACACATGGCTGGGTGAAGAAAAGCTGTTTGACGATCTCAAAAAGATCCATGTCCCCACGCTGATCCTTCACGGCCTCAACGATCGGGTGTGCTTATTTCCGCTGGCGACAGCCCAGCACGAGGGCATCAGGAATTCCAAGCTGATCCCCTTTGAGTCGTGCGGCCACTTCCTGTTTTATGACCAGCTTGACAAATTCAATGCGGAATTGATCGGGTTTCTGGAAGAATAAGACGCTTCGTGCCTGACGCATTGACAATACTGCGATTTCCCGTATAATAACATATGTAACTTTGTTTTGGAGGATCTGATACACCTCATGTGTGCTTCGATTCGGCTTCGTTAATAAGGCGTACGGAATAAGGGGGGAATAGATGCCCCTTCTTGGTTCGTACGCCTTTTTTCGACCGAAAAAATCGAAAGAGGTGTATTTTTTATGTCCCCAATTAGAAGCATTGGGCAAAAGCTGCCCCTTTGGGTATCCCAAAACTTCTTAACAAGTTATCAGACCATTCAGCGGGTGCTTTGCAGGTGTGCCCTCGATGCAGACGATCATGTCATCGAAATCGGCCCCGGCAAGGGCCATACGACCCGTTTGCTTATTGAGAAATGCCGTAAGGTAACGGCTGTTGAGATCGACGGAAAATTGTATGATAAGCTTCTTGTGACACTCGGCGCTGCCGAAAACCTGTACCTTTATCATCGGGATTTTTTGACATGGCGGCTTCCGGCCTCCGGCGCTTATAAAGTTCTTGCAAACATCCCTTTTTGCCATACTACCGCAATTTTGCGCAAACTGACAGAGAGCGAGAACCCTCCGACCGAAGCATGGCTCACTATGGAAAAAGGCGCGGCCAAGCGTTTTATGGGGAAGCCGCATGAAACGCTCAGATCGCTTATGTTAAAGCCGTCGTTCGATTTGGATATCGTTTACCATTTTGCTCGGGAGGACTTTCATCCCAAGCCCGGTGTGGATATCGTTCTAATTCACTTAAAAAAGAAATCGCAGCCCGATATAGCGAAAGCTCAACGGAGCCGGTATGAACGCTTTCTTTCCCTTGCTTTTCAAGGCGGCGGAAAAGGATTGCGGCACATGTTTACCAGGAGGCAGTTAACACAAGCCTTCCGGGAGGCCCATATTGATGATTTCGTATCCGGTGAAATTCTTTATGAGCAGTGGCTTTGCCTTTTTCGATGCTATTGCAAGCATGCGCTCGATATCAGGAAATAGTTCTATTCGCCTTTAGCTGCCCGCAGGCAATATCACTCGGCGAAAGCCGAAGCCGAATATACCACTGCGGAGCAATAAAACTCGCGCAGGCAAATAATATAATAAAAATCCAAGCCAAAGGCTTGGATTTTCTGGTACGAGTGTCCATAACGACAAACTCACAAACCTGCATAAAATAAGGCTTTACGGCACCAGCAAACAATATTACATATAAAACAAGATCCGTTTTTATATCTGTAATTACAGAGAATTCGGAAAAATGAATGCCATAAGCTGCATAATCTGCTCTGGTGTTTTGTCCATCCCATCTTCTACCCATTTTAAAAGAATGTTCAATAAACCGCCAGCGCTAAAAGCCATGGCATAGGATAACGCTTCTTCATTATAAGCGAGCGGATGATTTCCTCTAACTGCTTGAAATACTTTTGGAAACAATCTTGTGTATTGATTCATCATAAATGCAAGCATATCACTCTGTTTCAGCAATCCTAAAAAGTGCTTGTGCTGATACCAAAACTCAAAATAGAGCTTTATTGTAACCGTAAAGCGACGATCTGTTTCACGATTCAGTAATTGCAGAAATTCGCCGTATAACTCCTCTGTGTAATATATTAAAATATCTTCTTTGGTTTCAAATATACGATAAAACGTTCGCCGGGATAAATCAGCTTTTTCCGCGATTTCCGTTATGCTGATATTCTCAAAAGCTTTTTCTTCCATTAATGAAAGCAAAGCATATATCAACCACTCTCGTGATTGCATGGCAATAGGGTTCGTTACTTTATGCATCATTCGTTATCTCCTCCGTACAGTGTCACATATTAGATATTTTGTAGCACTTGCTTCATCTGCCTTGTCAATCAATTTCAAATCAATTATACTTAAAATCGAAAAGTGTCGCAAGTGTGACAGGTGTTAGAGGTGCCATAAATATGCCATTAGGTGTAAATAGAATCTATTATTTTTCAGGCACTGGAAACAGCATGAGGGTTGCAACTGTCATTGCACGAGCATTGGGTAATACTGAAATTATTTCGATGCGGTGCAATCCGTCAGATGTTCCAGCGGTAGATTCGGATATCATCGGATTTGTTTTTCCGGTGTATCACTGGACGATTTGTGAGGCTATACAAAACTTCATTTCTGCATTGGAAATCAATCCAGATGCCTATGTTTTTGCTGTTTCAACGCCCAGCTTCATCAATGGGTTTTCTTTTGAAGCACTGAACAAATTCATGCGTGAAAAGGGAACAAGGATTCAATATGCCAAACGGTTATTCTCCGTTGCAAACCTGTGCATCGTTTACCCTCCTTTTCCTCCTCCCAAGCTGCGTGTTCCTGCAACGGAACGCAAGCTTATAAAGATATCTGGAATGATACAGAAAAAGGCGACAAATACCTATGCGAGGGCAGGCTGGCTGATACGGCTGATCTATCCGAAAATGATGCCGAAATACCGGGCCATACAAGCGGAAGTGGATAAAGGATTTTCTATTTCCGATGATTGTATTTCCTGCGGAATCTGTTTAAGGGTCTGCCCAAAGAGAAATATTACAATGGAAAATTCCCGTCCTATATTTCATCATAATTGCAGCTGCTGTATGGCATGTGTATCTTATTGTCCGAAAAAAGCCGTTAAGTATCATTTACCGCCAGAGCAACTTCAAAAAATCAATACACCCTTTATGCGTATGATGAAGCTCCCAGACAAAAGGAGGCGGTATCATAATCCGCACATATCTGCAAATGATCTTATGATAGACAGAAAATATATGGACTAAAAAGGAACTTAATGCTATGCAAAGCAAAAACAGGCTGATATTTTCAGCCTGTTTTTGTCCTTATGAACACCCGAGGTGTTTTAGGGTGGTGCGGGAAACAGGACTTGAACCTGCATGTCGTTGCCAACACACGGACCTGAACCGTGCGCGTCTGCCAATTCCGCCATTCCCGCAAAATTTTGGTGGATGGGGATGGATTCGAACCATCGAAGTCTGTGACGGCAGATTTACAGTCTGCTCCCTTTGGCCACTCGGGAACCCATCCACGTAAAAAATAGTATCCATGGAGCTGGCGATGGGACTTGAACCCGCAACCTGCTGATTACAAATCAGCTGCTCTGCCAATTGAGCTACACCAGCAAACATTTTTTCATTTTGGTGCCTCAGAGTGGAGTTGAACCACCGACACAGGGATTTTCAGTCCCTTGCTCTACCAGCTGAGCTACCGAGGCATAATTGGCGACCCGGAGGGGGCTCGAACCCCTGACCTCCAGCGTGACAGGCTGGCATTCTAACCAACTGAACTACCGGGCCGCGTATAAAAAGTTGAAAAGGTACGGTTTGGTGGGCCTTCAGGGACTCGAACCCCGGACCAATCGGTTATGAGCCGACCGCTCTGACCAACTGAGCTAAAGGCCCTGAAATCCAACCCAAACGGGGGAAAGTGGTGACCCCTAGGAGACTCGAACTCCTGTTACCGCCGTGAAAGGGCGGTGTCTTAACCGCTTGACCAAGGGGCCCTGCATTCAAAATGGTCGGGGTGAAGGGATTTGAACCCCCGGCCCCATGCTCCCAAAGCACGTGCGCTACCGAACTGCGCTACACCCCGTTTGCATTCGCTTGAAGCGACGCTTAATAATATACCGCATCAAGATTGCGTTGTCAACGGGTCTAAGCTTAAAAATCCTCTCGAAAGCGTTCGTCTTGCGCGCGCGTAGGGAAGCATATATAATTAGGATATACTTCGTAAGTAACAGGATGGGGTACTTTGGATGTCAGGACAAAAATCGGTTCCGGGTTCGGAACTTTTAAAAAGCCAAGAGGCGGCACAAAGGCTGCATGACGATATTTTAAGCAGGAAGCTAAGCTACTTTATCGAATCCTACGGCTGTCAAATGAACGACCACGACGCCGAAAAGCTCGCGGGCATGCTGCAAAGCTGCGGCTACAAAAAGGCCGAGAGCAAATCGGACGCCGACCTTATTTTATTTAACACCTGCTGCGTGCGTGAGCATGCGGAGCTTCGGGTTTTCGGCAACATCGGCGCGCTCAAAAAGCGCAAGGACGAAAAGCCGGAGCTTTTGATCGGCGTATGCGGTTGCATGATGCAGCAAAAGGACGTTGCGGAAAAGCTTTTTAAGCGCTTTCCTTTCGTGGACCTCGTATTCGGCACGCACGAACTGCACCGCTTTCCGGTGTTGCTCGAAAAAGCGCTCAACGGCGAGCGCAGCTTTTCCGTTACCGAGAGCGACGGTGCGATCGCCGAAGGCCTTCCCGTCGAGCGGCTCGGGCGTTACCAAACGAATGTTACCATCATGTACGGGTGCGACAATTTTTGCTCATACTGCATCGTGCCGTATGTGCGCGGACGGGAGCGCTCCCGCGCCTCGGCGGATATTTTGGGCGAAATACGGGGCCTCGCGGAGGGTGGGTTTAAGGAGATCACGCTGCTTGGGCAAAACGTCAATTCCTACCGCGGCGACGGGGGAGAGACGAGCTTTGCAAAGCTGCTCCGCATGGCAAACGATATTGAGGGCGTCGAGCGGCTGCGCTTCATGACCTCGCACCCGAAGGACCTTTCGCCGGAGCTTATCCAAGCGATGGCAAGCTGCAAAAAGGTATGCAACCACATCCACCTGCCCGTGCAGTCCGGCAGCGACAGGGTGTTAAAGCGCATGAACCGCGGCTACACGCGCGGACAGTATCTGAATTTGGTGAAGGCGCTTCGCGAAAACGTAAACGGGATCGAGCTTACCACCGATATCATCGTTGGTTTTCCGGGCGAGACGGAGGAGGATTTTCAAGATACGCTTTTCCTCGTGCGGGAGGCGGGTTTTTCCGCCGCTTATACTTTCATGTATTCGCCGCGAAACGGTACTTCTGCCGCTCGCATGGAGGAGCAGGTGGAGAAAGCCGTCAAAAAAGAAAGGCTGGAACGATTGAATAGTCTGGAGGCCGAGCTTTTGCGGGAAAATAACAAGAAACACCTCGGCACGGTGGGAACGGTGCTCGTGGAGGGCTGCGACCATCGCGCCGCACCCATGGCCTACGGGAAGCTCGGAAACTTTAAAATGGTGTACTTTCCCGGCGATGAAGCTATGGAGGGGCAGCTGAAGCGTGTACGCATCACAAAAACGCAAAGCAACTCTCTCTTAGGGGAAATCGCCGAGTAAAATAATATAAGATAAGCTTTTCCTATACGGAAAACGGAGGGAACTATGGTAATCGAGAAAGCAAGGGAACTGGGTATCGCCTTGAGCGAATCCGTTGAATTCAAAAGGCTCAACGACGCGAGAACGGCCATCGACGCCGACGGCGCGCTTACCGATATGATCGATTCGTTCACGAATAAGCGGCAGGAGATTATGGAAGCGCTATCAGACGAGAATGCCGACCATGTGCTTCTGAGCGCTACCTCGCGCGAGATGGAACGCATACAGGAAATCCTCCTCGAGAACAAACTATTTAAGGAGATGCTCGACGCGCAGAACGAATTTCAAACCCTCATGTCGCGCGTGAACAATGTGATCGCCACCTGCATCGGCATGGAAAACGCCGGCGACGAGGAGGGCTGCAACGGCAGCTGCTCCTCCTGCCACGGCTGCAAACACTGATGAGCGAGGATAAGAATATCTCGGCGAAGCTCACGCCGATGATGCAGCAGTATTTGACCCTCAAGGAAAAGCATGCGGATTGCCTGCTGCTTTTCCGCTTGGGGGACTTTTACGAACTCTTTTTTGAGGACGCCGTCACCGCGTCACGCGAGCTCGAAATCACGCTCACCGGCCGCGATTGCGGGCTTAGCGAGCGTGCGCCCATGTGCGGCGTGCCGTATCATGCGGTGGATACCTATATCAACAAGCTCATCGAAAAAGGTTATAAAGTAGCCATCTGCGAGCAGCTTACCGATCCGGCGCTTTCTAAGGGCCTCGTGGAGCGGGATATCATCCGCATCATCACGCCCGGCACGGTCATCGAGGAAAGCATGCTCAGCGAGCGCAAAAACAACTACATCGCATCCATCTTCTTTCAGGATGCCGACGTGGGCCTTGCGTACTGCGACGTATCGACCGGCGTTTTCTATGCGCTTTCGCTCTCCGGCGAAGGCTGGGAGGACGAGCTCACAAGCGAGCTTGCCCGCATACAGGCCTCCGAGGTGATCGCAAACGATGCGCTCTTTATGCAGGAGCACCTCATCAAAAGCATACAGTCTTCAAGCTATACCGCGTGCTATTCGAACGACGCCTATCTATCCGCCGTGGCCGAAGGCACGCTTTCTTCGCATTTCGGCGCAGACGGCATAAAAGCAATCGAGGAGCAGCCGCAGGCGCTTTGCGCAAGCGGCGCGCTTCTTTCCTATTTGGAGGAGACGCAAAAAAACGCGCTCGCCCATATCAAGAAAATCGAACTTTTCGAGCGCAGCAAATTCATGAGCATCGACGCCGCAACGAGGAAGAACCTCGAGCTTACGCAGCCCATCCGCACCGACGCGGGCAAACGCGCGACGCTTCTTTTCCTTCTCGATAAAACCTGCACCGCCATGGGAGGCAGGCTGCTTCGCACGTGGGTGGAACAGCCGCTGCAGTCCGCCTATGAGATAGGCCAAAGGCTCGACGCGGTGGAGGAGCTCGTGAAAAAGCCTGTGGAGCGTTCTGCGCTCATCAAAAGCCTTGATTCCGTTTACGATATCGAGCGGCTTTGCAGCCGCATCGCCTACGGCACCGTGAATGCGCGGGACTGCGAGGCGCTGCGCGTTTCACTCTCGCGGCTGCCCAATATCATCGCCGTTTTGACAAAGCTTTCCGCCCTGGAATTTGAAAATGCCGCTGCCGCGCTTGACTCTATGGAGGATATTTATTCTCTCCTCGCAAGCGCCATTGTGGACGGGCCTCCTTTGAGTGTGAAGGAAGGCGGCATTATCCGCGACGGTTACAACGCGGAGGTGGACGCCTACCGTGACGCCTCGCGAAACGGCAAGGAGTGGCTGTCTAAACTCGAGGCGCGCGAGCGTGAGGCGACGGGCATCAAAAACCTCAAGATCGGCTATAACCATGTGTTTGGTTATTACATAGAGGTCACAAAATCATACCAGCAGCTCGTGCCGTATTCCTACCAGCGCAAGCAGACGCTCGCCAACTGCGAGCGCTATGTGAACCAAGAGCTTAAAGAACTCGAAGAAACCATTTTGGGCGCGGAGGAAAAATGCGTAGCACTCGAGTATAAGCTTTTTACCGAACTTCGCGAAACGCTCCTTGGGTGCATCGCGCGGCTTCAACTAAACGCGGCGCTCTTATCCAAACTCGACGCATACCAGTCCTTCGCGCAAGTCGCCTTCGCAAACGACTATTGCAGGCCGCTCGTACAGCAAAACGGCAAGATCGAGATCACCGACGGCCGTCATCCGGTGGTGGAAAGATCCCTGAAAGCCGGCTTCATTCCCAACAACACGCTTTTAGACAATAAGGATAACCGGCTTCTTATTATCACCGGCCCCAATATGGCGGGGAAGAGCACCTATATGCGGCAGGTGGCGCTCATCACGCTTATGGCGCATATAGGAAGCTTTGTGCCCGCAAAAAAGGCGAGCATATGCATTACGGACAAGATCTTCACGCGCGTGGGCTCGTCCGATAACGTAAGCGCAGGCCAGAGCACGTTCATGGTAGAGATGTCGGAAATGTCCAACATCCTCAACAACGCCACGCCGCGAAGCCTTCTTATCATCGATGAGATCGGGCGCGGCACGAGCACGTTCGACGGCTTGAGCATCGCGTGGTCGGTGCTTGAATATATCACAAGCCGCGAAAAATGCGGTGCGAAAACGCTGTTTGCCACGCATTATCACGAGCTTACAGAGCTTGAGGGGAAGCTTACGGGCATCAAAAACTATCGCATCTCCGTAAAGGAGATCGGCGATAACATCATCTTTTTAAGAAAGATCGTGCGCGGCAGCGCAGATAAGAGCTTCGGCATACAGGTGGCGCGACTCGCGGGATTGCCGGAAAGCATCCTTTCGCGCGCGAAGGAAATTTTATCAAAGCTCGAGTCGGCCGATATCAACCACGAAGCGATTTTAGGCGATAACGACCCGCCGCAGCAGCTTACGCTTTTCGGGTCCGCCGAACCCGACGACATCATGGAGGAGCTGAAAAACCTTTCCGTCGACGATATCACGCCCATGGATGCGCTTACAAAGCTCTATGATCTGCATGTGCGCGCCAAACTGAGGTAAATATGAACCGGATCAAAGTCTTAAGCCAGGAAACCGCTAACCGCATCGCCGCAGGCGAGGTGGTGGAACGTCCCGCGTCCGTGGTGAAGGAGCTCGTGGAAAACGCGCTCGATGCCGGATCGACTGCCATCACCGTTGAAATACTCTCGGGCGGCATCGACTATATCCGCGTAAGCGATAACGGCGGCGGCATATTGAAGGACGACATAGGGAAGGCGTTTTTGCCGCATGCCACGAGCAAGATCACCGTTTCGGAGGATTTAGAGCATATCGAAACTTTGGGATTTCGCGGCGAGGCGCTTGCCTCCATCGCGGCGGTATCGAAGGTCTCTTTGAAAACGCGCGCCAGAGATGAGATTTCAGGTTCGCTTCTTTGCGTAGACGGCGGGCAGATGCAGGAGGTCGAGGAATTCGGCTGCCCTGAGGGAACGACCGTGGAGGTCTCGGATCTTTTCTACAACGTTCCGGCGCGGCTCAAATTCCTGAAGCATGCTCGCTCGGAGGCAAGCGCCGTGAGCGACTATGTTTCGCGCATGATCCTCTCGCATCCGGGCGTTTCGTTCCATCTTATCAGCAATGCAAGGACCGTTTATCATAGCATGGGCGACGGAAGCCTTTATAACGCCATCTACTGCGTATACGGTGCAGACGTTTTGCCGCATTTGCGCGAGGTGCATTATGACGACGCATACATGAAGATCACGGGTTATCTCGGCACGGAGCAAATCGCGCGGCCCACGCGTAATTATCAATCGTTCTTCGTAAATGGGCGCTATATACGTTCGCCCAAAATTTCGTTCGCCGTTCAGCGTGCATTCGATACGCGTCTGATGGTGGGCAAATTCCCGTTTTTAACGCTCGACTTGCGTATCTCAAGCCGCGAAGTGGATGTGAACGTCCACCCCAACAAGCTCGAGGTGCGCTTTAAGGACGACGACCGCGTAATACGCGCTTTCTATAACGCTTCCCGTATGGCGCTGGCGAAGCTCGACGCGCCTGATCGAGGGCATGAGAGCGAAACGGAGAATGCCTATGCCGAAACCACAAAATTCGGCCGAACGGCCGAAAATCTCTCGGAAAGAAGCGGGGAAGGAGAGACGGCGGCTTATAGCGAAAACCGTGTAAGCGCCGTGCAGTATACGGAAAAAACCGAAGCGGCATCGATCGATGCACCGTCCTATTCCTATGAAAATAAAACGAACGCGCCGGCTTGGGAGGCTTTCCCGTATCCCGCAAAGGGGCCTTCCGGAACGGTGCGGGAGTCGCAGGCGGATTTTTCGTTTTTGCGAGCGGAGCCCGCATATGCGAAAATCCTGCCCGAAAGAACGGACGGCGCATTTATGCCAGCGCAGCAGCCGCTCCAGCTTGATATGGGCGCCGCGCCCTATAAGATCGTGGGCGTTTTGTTTGATAGCTTCTGGGTGGTGCAGCAAAACGAAGATATTTTTTTCATCGATCAGCACGCCATGCACGAGCGCAGGCTTTATGAGCAGATGACGCGCAAAGGGCTGAGGCCCGATTCGCAGATGCTTTTGATCCCTATGGTGATACGGCTTTCGCCGCTTGAATTTGATACGCTTGTAAGCAACATCGAGCAGTTTGAGGCGCTCGGCTTTGAAATGGAGGAATTCGGACCTCTCACCATGAACGTGCGCGCCGTGCCGCATGTGGTGGGGCAGCCGCAGACGGCAGAATTTCTGCACGAGGCATTGAGTATCCTCGACAAGAAAAACCGCGTGACCGCCGTAGAGGTAAAGCGCGCCATGCTCATACAAAGCGCGTGCAAGCATGCCATCAAGGCGGGTGATCCCGTTACGACCCCGGAGATTGAAGCGCTTCTTACAACCTACCAAAAAGAAGGCATCCCCATGACATGCCCGCATGGCAGGCCCGTGATGGTGAAGATGACGCGGCTCGAATTTGAAAAACTCTTCAAGCGCGTGGTTTAAGGTAAGCTAAGATGGACAAAACAAAGCTCGGCGTGCTCGTCGGTCCCACGGCTTCGGGAAAGACGGCGCTTTCCATAAAAATCGCCAAACGCATGGACGCGGAAATCGTCTCCGCGGATTCCATACAGCTTTATAGAGGCTTTGATATAGGTTCCGCAAAGCCGACGCATGAAGAGCGGCAGGGGATAAAGCACCATCTTATCGACGTATACGAGCCGACCGAGCAGAACGCGAGCGTATCGCGCTTTCAAACGCTTGCGAAAGAAACGATCGAAGACATCGCCTCACGCAAAAAATTCCCGCTCGTCGTGGGCGGTACGGGGCTTTATGTGAATGCGCTTACGTTCCCGCTCAATTTTACGGGCGCTAAGTCCGACCCCGCGCTTCGCGAGGAATTGCTGGTAATGGAAAAACAGACACCGGGTTCGCTGCATGCGCTTTTAGAGGAACTCGATCCGAAAAGCGCCGCGCGCCTGCACAAAAACGACGTCAAGCGCGTCGCGCGCGCTATAGAGGTGGCGCGCCTTACGGGGAAGACCATCGACGAATACGGCGGTGATTTTGAAAACAAGCGGAGTACGGAGATACCTTACGACGTCCGTATGATCGGCCTCGCCATGCCGCGCGAGCTTTTGTATGAACGCATCGAGCGGCGCGTGGACGAGATGATGCAAAAAGGTCTTCTCGGCGAGGTGCGGCGTTTGAAGGAACTCGGCGTCACCGCGGATATGCCTGCCATGCAAGGCTTAGGGTATAAGCAGCTTTACGAGCATTTAAACGGTGTAACCAGCCTCGAGCAGGCGGTCGCGTCCGTAAAGCTCGAAACGCGGCATTTTGCCAAGCGGCAGATCACATGGTTCAAGCGGGATAAACGCATTCGCTGGTTCGATGTTACACAGTATAAAAGCCTCGACGCGCTCACAGACGACGCGATCGGCTCGCTGGAAGGGGAAACGGTATGAATAAGCCCATCAATGTGCAGGATACCTTGCTCAACACGGTTAAAAAGGAAAAAATCCCCGTTTCCATCCATGTGACGAACGGCTTTCAGATCAAAAACGCGCTTATACGGGCGTTTGATAATTTCGTGCTGCTCGCAGAAACGGACGGAAAGCAGATGATGATCTACAAGCACGCCGTTTCAACCATAACGCCGGAAACGCCTTTACAGCTTGATTTTCAAAAGAACGCGGAAAGCGAGGAAAACTGAACCTTGAACAAAACTGCTCATTTTGGCGCGCTGAAATTAGATGAACGCGCCGTAAAGATAACGCTTCGGGCCGAATCCGAGCTTTCAAAGGTCTTTTCCCGCATCGATGCGATAGAAGGAGAGAACCAGGCGCGCGTTTTAAGGGCTTTTCAGGAAGAAAAGGTGGCCCTGCGGCATTTTTTGCCCACCACGGGTTACGGTTACGGCGACGACGGGCGCGACGCGCTGGACCGCGTGTTTGCCCGTGCGCTCGAGGCGGAGGACGCACTCGTCCGCCCGCAGCTCGCCTCGGGAACGCACGCCATTTTTACCGCGCTAAGCGGCCTATTGGAGCCAAACGACGTTCTGCTTTCCGTTACCGGTAAGCCCTACGATACGCTTGAAAAGGCCATCGGCCTAAGCGGCAACGAGTTTGGGTCGCTGAAACGCCTCGGCGTAGGCTATAAGGAGATCGAACTGACATTGGATGGGCAGATCGATCTCGAAGCGGTCCTTACTGCGCTCGATTCACCCGTAAAAGTCGTATATGTACAGCGCTCGCGCGGCTATTCGTGGCGCAACGCCATCTTACCGGAGCAGATGGAACCGTTGTTTCGTGCCGTACATAAAAAAGCGCCGCAGGCGATCGTCGCGGTAGACAATTGCTACGGCGAATTCACCTGCGCGCATGAGCCGACATTTTACGGTGCGGATATAGAAATAGGGTCGCTTATCAAAAACCCCGGCGGCGGACTTGCGCCCACGGGCGGCTATATCGCCGGGCAAGCAAAATTTATAGAGCGCATCGCGCAGCGGCTCACCGTACCCGGCATGGGCAGGGAAGTAGGCTCCTATGCGGGGAGCTATCAGCCTTTTTATCAAGGGCTTTTCCTTGCGCCGCATGTGACCGCGCAAAGCGTAAAGACCGCGGCGTTGTTTGCGAAGGTATTCGAGCTTACGGGCATGGAAACGATGCCCCAAAGCGCCGCTGTTCGCTCCGATATCGTGCAGGCATTGCGCTTCTCTTCGGAGGAGGCGCTTATCGCTTTTTGCCAAAGCATACAAAAGGCGTCGCCCGTGGATAGCTTTGCCGTGCCGGAACCATGGGATATGCCCGGGTATACGAGTCAGGTCATCATGGCCGCTGGCGCGTTCGTGCAGGGCGCTTCTATCGAATTGAGCGCCGACGCGCCGCTTATTGAGCCCTATACCGCCTATGTGCAGGGCGGGCTTACATATGCACACGGCAGGATCGGCGCGATGTACGCGCTCGATGCGCTGATACGGATCGGAGAAATCCGCATATAAAGCAATAGAAGAACGCCGCAGCGCTCTTTTAAAGTTCTATATGTTTTTTAATTTTATCTTTCCACGGAATACTCCTGCCCGATCACCAAACACTTCGAGGTGTTATCGTGGCCGACCTCCAGCGTTTTTGCGATGGGCAAGGAGGGATCGTCAACGATGGAAAGAACCAATTCCTCGATTTGCGGCGCTTCTTTTATAGCCTCCAATTTCGTGAAGGTACCCAAAAGCAAGCCCGCGATATTCTTAAATGCGCCAAGCTGCCTAAGCTGGCAGAGGCGCGCGGTCATGCTTACGGCGCTGCCGCTCAGGCTTTCCAAAAACAAGATTTTATTTTGAAAATCGGGCATGTAGGGCGTACCGGCGAGCTTCAAAAAACAGCGTATGTTGCCGCCGATGACGATGCCTTTCATTTTTGTGCCTTGCAGAAAGCTCCAGGTAATATCGGTCAGGTCGCTCTGCCCGTGAAGTACCGTGTTTTTAAAGCGTTCGATCTGATTTTTCTTATCGTCCCAAACCAAGTTTTTTACCTGATACAGGAAAGAGGGAACGCCCGCTTTCGTATAGATCGCGTTGATGATGGCCGTAAGGTCGCTATAGCCCCAAAACGGTTTTTGAGCGTTTCTTATAAGGTTATAATCCAAAAATTCAAGCAGTTCGTTTGCGAGATCGCCGCCGGAAATATCGAAGATAGCTTGTATACTTTTGTCGGCATAAAATTCCGTAAGGGCGGCCGCGCGTTCCCGTGCATTCCCGCTGAAGGCGGGGCGTACTTCGTAGATATGGCGGCTGAATACAGGGGCAAGGCCCAACTCCGCAAGCGTTTCCGCAAGTTCCGCAATTTGCGCCTCGTCCGAGCGCATCTGCGCGTTCGAGCAGGCAACGATCCCTACTTTATCGCCGCTTCGGAGCATATTTATCCCTTCAGTACTGCCGGATGAGGCCTATCACCTTGCCCACGATCTCCACGTCGTCATAGGGGGCGTAGATGGGCGACATGCTTGCGTTTTCCGGCTGGAGCCGGATCCTGTCCTTTTCAAAAAACACGCGTTTTACGGTGGCGGTATCCCCACCGATGCGCGCCACGACGATATCGCTGTTATTGGTAGAAATGCCGTTGTGTACAACGATCATATCGCCGTCGAACATGCCGATGTCGATCATGCTTTCGCCGCTTATGCGAAGCAAAAACGCCTCACCCGTCTGCGCGCCATGGAGGAGCGAGGCGGGGAGGGGAAGGTATTCCTGAATATTATCTTCGGCAAAAATGGGCTGCCCGGCCGCGACCGTACCCACAAGGGGGATTGGCCGCGCCTGCGAAAAGGTATTTTGCGTGAGCGTGATGGAGCGTTGCTTGGATGGGTTGAGGCAGATATAGCCTTTATCGGCAAGCCCTTTCAAATGCGAATGCACGCTCGATGTGGATTTTAAGCCGACCGCGGCTCCTATTTCGCGCACGGTGGGCGGGAAGGAACGCTCCTGAATAAACGAGCGGATATAGTCGTAAACCGCCTGCTGGGTTTTTCCTAAACCTTTCATATCGGATACCGCCTTTTATCGTTCATGCATTCGGTGGTATAATACTTTTAGTATTATACCATGGGCGGCATAAAACAGCAAACACTTGTTCGTTTTGGGCCGTAAAGGAGCAAAAAATGGAAGACCGTCTGGAAAACGATATTTGCGATCTCGATCCAAATAAGATTTGCGATAATTGCTGTAAATGTCTGGAGGAGCCCGGCGAGCTTACCGATGAAAACGGTTATCGGGTGATCGTGGCCGAGTTCAGCACCGAGGATGCGGAGGAAAACGCATTGGAGCGCGAACAGGAATCCGCCATTGCGGCGTTGTTTCAAGGGGATGGGGGCGATGAAGATGAGTTTGACGAGCTCGATCCACTAAATATTCCACCTGAGCTTATGGCGGAATGGGAGGCGAAGCTTGCCGCGTCTTTCCGCGAGGATGAGGAAAATAAGCCGCAAATAAAATTAAAAGGCAGCCGGAAAAAGCGCGATTAGGTTTTTGGAGGCTCGTCCTCCCGAAGCTTCACGACCTGCGCCGCAAGCCGCCTGCGGTCCTTGGAGATGGCGGCGTAATGTCTGCGCGTGGTGTTTACGTCGCGATGCCCGAGCACATCCGCAACGAGATAAATATCGCCCGTTTCGCGGTACAGCGAGGTCCCGTAGGTGCTGCGAAGCTTGTGAGGCGATATTTTTTTGAGCGGCGTGGCCACGGAGGCATACTTTTTGACGAGGTTTTCGATGGCGCGCACGGTGAGACGCTTATTTTGAAGCGATAAAAACAGTGCGTTTTCGTGCCCGTCGGCGGCCATGAGCTTTTCGCGCTCGAGCATATAGTTGAGAAGCGCCGCGCGCGCCTCGTCGCCGAACACCAAAATATCCTGCTTTCCGCCCTTTCTGACGATGGAAAACTCGTTGGCGCTGAAGTTGATATCGTCCATATCGATGCCCACAAGCTCGCTGATGCGGATACCCGTTCCCAAAAAGAGCGTGAGAATCGCCAGATCGCGCGACTGCGTGAGCTTATGGTATTTTTTTTGCGTTTCGCTCAAGCCTTCGCCGCTTTGCACGGCGTCAAGGAGGTTGGCGACCTCATCCGGCTCCAAACGTATGATATTCTTATCGCGTATCACGGGAAGGTCCACAAGGGCAGGGGGGTTATGTTCGACTTTCTCTTTTTTGAGGAAGTATTTATAAAAAGAACGTATCGCCGACAGCTTTCGTGCCTTTGCGCGCTCATGGTTGAACACCTCGGCGTTTTCTTCGTTGGTGTAAAGGGAGATGTGTCCTAAAAACATTTCGATCTGCGTCGCGGTCACGGAATCGAGCGCCGCGAGCGTGAATGTTTTCGCGGTGAAATCTTTGAATTCGTCGAGCTCGGTGATCAGATATTTAAAAAACAGGCGGAGATCCACGGCGTAGGCGTAGCGCGTCCGAATAAGCGTGGTGTTTTCGATGCCGCGAAAAAAATCCTCGCAAAACGGAGGAAGCTCCTTAAGCGCTTCCTTGAGCTTACGCAAATATTCCTTGTATTGTGTGCCGGCATAGTCGTTGGGCAAGCTGACGCCTCCTTCAAAATGCGTTTTCGACGGGGGAGTGGCAAACCGGCGGGTCGACCGACTGCCTTTCCAGAATTTAAACTATTCGTTAAAGACAAGTTTAACGAATAGTTATAGGTAAATCAAGAGGTAAAATGGGTATTAGCGGGTTTGCACTGCCCCTTCCGGACGAAGCTGTGCGATAGCCCCTCTCGCGAGCGCATCACAGCGGTTGTTGTATGTGTTGTCGCTGTGGCCTTTTACTTTGATCCATTCGACGCGATGCGTTTTTGCGAGCACGATCAATTCCTGCCAAAGGTCGCGGTTTTCCACGTCTTTTTTCCCGCTTGTCTTCCAGCCGTTCATCTGCCAATGATCGATCCATCGTTCGCGAAACGCGCGCGCCAAATACGCGCTGTCCGTATGGAGCTTTACTTCGCACGGTTCCTTGAGCGCCCTGAGCGCTTCGATAGCTGCCATAAGCTCCATGCGGTTGTTGGTGGTATGCGCTTCCGAACCGGAAAGTTCCTTTTCCGCCTCGTTATACTTTAGTATAGCGCCCCAGCCGCCGGGCCCCGGATTTCCCGAACATGCCCCGTCCGTATATATCGTTATTTCTTTCACAATACAATCCCCCACATTTTCTGCTTCTATTATAGCATCTGGCGCATACTCCCTGAAAGCGGATTCTTCGATTGACACCGGTAAAGCGGAAATGCTATAATACCATCGTTGCAAAATTTAGGGGCATGATGTAATGGTAACATAGCGGTCTCCAAAACCGTTCTTGAGGGTTCGAGTCCTTCTGCCCCTGCCAAAAAGGCATACCTTCCACCAAGGGGAAGGTATGCCTTTTCTTATGTAAAAAAATGTGATAATATGGATTGAAAGATTGTTTCAAAACTCAGATAATCAGAAATACGTCAGTCCGTTTTGGACTGCGGATTATTTATAAGACAGGAAAATTGTCATGGACAACATTTCGCTTAAAAACAAAAAAGCTTGGGAATATCGCGCGTATGAATTTTGGAATATGAATTATGGTACGCCAAAAGAAAAAGCGGTGCAAATTAAAAATGACCCGAAAGCACGCTTAAGATTCCATCAGAAATATTTTGAAAACATACAAGGATTGAAAATCGCTAATGTATGCGGTTCAAATGGAAGAATAGCTGTGCCGCTTGCAGTTCTGGGCGCGGATGTTACAGTTTTTGATATCTCAATAGAAAATAAAAGATATGCATTAGAACTGGCGAGTTGTGCAGAAGTTTCTATAAATTTTGAACTTTGCGATTTTTATGATGTTGATCTGAGTCGATTCGGAAACTTATTTGATATTGCTTATCTTGAAGGTGGAATATTACATTATTTTCATGACATCGATCGGTTTTCATACCTTTTATATAGCATCCTCAAACCGGGAGGAAAGTTGATTTTAAGCGATTTTCACCCATTCCGAAAAATCATTGCAGCAGGCATACCAGGCAAAAATGCGGCAGTAACAGGCGGAAATTACTTCGACAGTGATATTCACGATGGAGATGTGGCATATAAGAATTATTTCCCACAGCAAGACCAAGTTGATTTTCCTGATTGTTCTCTACGGTTTTATACTCTGAGTGAGATTCTGAATTCAGTCATTCATGCAGGATTCAATATACGGGAGTTCAATGAACATCCCAACTGGGATAATGAGAAAATACCCGGGGAATTTACGATTTATGCCTTAACGTAGATTATGTGCATTATGTAAAGCCGACAAGTATTATAGACTGAACGGCGAAATTTTATTTGCAACATAATTCCAGAGAAAAAGGCGTTCACGTATGTGGACGCCTTTATACTTTATACTTTCCTGTTTTCGTCTTTAGCTCTTCCGGCCCTTTTACCATCCGTGCCAGCTCCTCCGGCGCGGAGACGATGAATTTTGCGCCGTGCGCAATTAAAAAGCCACGGTCGCGGAAGCCCCAGTCTATCGAAATACAGGAAAGTCCCGCATTATCCGCCGTTTCGATGTCGACCTCCGAATCTCCGATATATACGGTATCCGCCTTATCTTTAGATAAAAGTCGCAATACCTCGTTTACGGAATCGGGCGCCGGCTTCTTTTTTACGCCGGGCCGTTCTCCGACGGCTGCGTCGAACAGCCCGTCAAAATACCGTACACACAATTCTTTAACGGCGAAGTCCGCCTTATTGGAAACGACGGCGGTCTTGCAGCCTGCCTTTTTGAGTTGCTTCAACAACGAAAGTATGCCGTCGTACGGCCTTGTACTGTCGGCGCAATGCTCCTTGTAATGCACTATGAATGCCGCGTAGACCTCGTCGATTTCAGCGGCGGAAGCTGTGCCGGGAACACCGCGTTCAACCAGCTTTCGCACCCCATTCCCGACAAAGTTGCGCACCTCGTCTAAAGTTCTCGTTGGAAAACCTTCCCCTTTTAATGCAAAATTCAGGCTTGCCGCAAGGTCTTCGAGCGTATCCAGTATCGTTCCGTCCATATCAAAAACAGCAAGCGTATAATTCATGTTTTCTCCGTTATTCAGCAAAACTTTGCGATGTAATTCCGTAAATTCTCATAGGCGATCTTTTGTATGTCTCTTTCCGAAAAGCCCTCTCGCATGAGCGCGTCGAAGAGCTTCGGGAAGTAGCCGCTGTGCTTCATATCGTGCGGATAGTCGCTCATACCGTCGAAATCCGAGCCGAGCCCTACGGCGTCGATTCCCGCAATGCCCGCTATATGCGTTATATGCTTTACGATGTCTTCAATGGATGCGGGCTTTTTTTCCGTGAGCTGCGGCGGGTAAAAGTTTACGCAGATAATGCCGTTTTGCTTTGCGATGGCACGGATATGCTCGTCTAAGAGCGAGCGCGGATGCGGGCAGACGGCGCGGGCGTTGGAATGCGAGGCGAAAATGGGAACGGTGGCAAGCTCCAGCACCTCGTCGATGCCAGCATCGTTCAAATGCGCCACATCGGGCGCAATGCCGATGCGGCACATCTCCCCCACCACCTTTCTCCCAAGCTCAGTAAGCCCCTTCCTGCCGCGCCGCATGGCGGGCGAAGCAAGCTCGTTGGTTGCGTTCCATGTAAGCGTCATGGCGCGTACGCCGAGCCTGTGGAAAAGCCGCAGGTTTTCGAGCCTTCCGTGAATGGCCTCGCCACCTTCTACCGTCAATACGGTGGCAATTTTGCCGCTTTCCGGGGAGAAATCCTTTGAAAAAGGTATGAGGCATTCGTTTTCATCGAGCATCCGCCAGTAAGCGTCAAAAAGGTCGAGGGCCTGCTGCAAGCAGGAAAGACGTCCCGCGGGGTCCACCCACGCCGCGAAGAACTGCAGCTTTACATTGCCCTGCTCCATGCGCTCTAGGCTCAGCGATTGGTTTCCTTTAAGCGATTGCAGGCAAAAATCGTTATGCGCCATATAATAAAGAAAATCGCAGTGCGCGTCGGCAACGGGAATACGGTTTTCCATGGATATGCCTCTTTCCTGATAATTAAAAAGGATACGCTTTTTCAAGCATATCCTTTTTTTAGATAAGTAGCAACGCCTTATTTTGCGAATTCTACAGCGCGTGTTTCGCGGATAACGTTGACCTTGATCTGGCCCGGGTACTCGAGCTCGGACTCTATGCGCTTCACGATCTCTTTCGCCATGATGATGGTATCCGCGTCGTTCACGTTTTCGGGTTTTACAAGGATGCGCACCTCGCGGCCGGCTTGGATTGCAAAGGATTTATCCACGCCCTCGAAGGAGTTTGCGATCTCCTCGAGCTTGTCAAGGCGCTTGATGTAGTTTTCGAGCGTCTCACGGCGTGCGCCCGGCCGAGCGGCCGAAATTGCGTCTGCGGCCTGTACGAGCACGGCCTCGATGGAGGTGGGCTCCACGTCGCCGTGGTGCGCCATGATGGCGTTGACGATCTGGTTGTTTTCACGGTATTTCTTGGCGAGGTCCGCGCCGATCTGTACATGCGGGCCTTCCACCTCGTGGTCGACTGCCTTGCCGATGTCGTGCAAAAGTCCCGCACGCTTGGCAAGCGTTATGTTTGCGCCGAGCTCCGCGGCCATGATGCCCGCGAGATGCGCCACCTCGACGGAATGTTTAAGCACGTTCTGGCCATAGCTAGTGCGGTATTTGAGACGGCCCAGAAGCCTTACAAGCTCGTGATGCAGCCCATGTACGCCTACTTCGAATACGGCCTGTTCGCCTGCCTCACGTATCTGCGTATCGACTTCTTTTTTTGCCTTTTCCACCATTTCCTCGATGCGGGCAGGATGGATACGCCCGTCGAGAATAAGCTTTTCAAGCGCGATGCGGGCGACCTCGCGGCGCACCGGATCGAAGCCCGAAAGAATAACCGCTTCCGGCGTATCGTCGATGATGAGATCGACGCCCGTGGCGGTTTCAAGCGTGCGGATGTTGCGGCCCTCTCGGCCGATGATGCGGCCTTTCATTTCATCGTTGGGCAGAGGCACGACGGAAACAGTGGTTTCCGCAACGTGATCGGCCGCAACGCGTTGCACCGCGAGAGAAATGATGTTGCGGGCCTTCTTATCGGCCTCTTCCTTGGTTTTCGCTTCGATTTCGCGAAGCATTACGGCCGCGTCGTGACGCGCTTCGCGTTCCACATTGTTCAGCAGAATGGATTTTGCTTCATCCATGGACAATCCGGAGATGGTTTCAAGTTCTTTCAGCTGCTTGTCGTGAAGCTCCTGAATAGAAGCTTCCATATTTTCTACGTCTTTTTGCTTTTTGTTGAGAGCTTCCTCGCGCTGCTCGATACCGTCGAACTTTTTATCGAGCGTTTCCTCGCGCTGTAAAAGCCTGCGTTCCGTGCGCTGGAGCTCCGTACGCCTGTCCCGTAGCTCCCTTTCGCTTTCGCTTTTGATGCGGTATACTTCTTCTTTCGCTTCCAGTACGGTTTCCTTTTTGATGGTTTCGGCTTTCTTCTGCGCGTCGTCGATCATTTTTCTGACGGCATCTTCCGCCTTTGCAACCTTAGCTTCCGCGATGTTCCTTCTGTAATAGTACCCGCCTGCTATGCCCAACCCAAGGGCAACCACCCCGACAACGACGGGGATTATGATGTCAATCACCGAATAGAGCACCTCCAAAAAATATAAAAAATGTATCCGAAATAGGCATCCGTATGCACAGATACAGTTTCATAAATAAAACACGAACAAAACACGCCTATTTACGAAATTACATACCGGCACAATAACTCTAAATTATTGTAAACCCTTTGAAAATAAAAGTCAAGGACGCCGAAATTGCGGCGTCCTGATTGTAAATCTTTTGTGTTTTTTATAAAATCATTCGTCGTAGGGCTCGGCGTCGTCGTTTTCGGCCTCCTGCGGGAGTTCGATACTGGCAAGCTCCGCGCGGATCTTACCTTCGATCTCGGCGCAAAGTTCCTTATTGTCTTTCAGGAAAAGGCGCGCGTTATCGCGGCCCTGGCCGATGCGGAGATCGCCGTAGGAATACCACGCGCCCGTCTTTTGGATGATCTTGCGTGCGGCTGCCATATCGAGGATGGAGCCCTCTTTGGAAATGCCTTCGCCGTAAATGATATCGAATTCGGCGGTTTTGAACGGCGGCGCGACCTTGTTTTTGACGACCTTGATACGCGTGCGGTTGCCGTAGGCCTCATTGCCGTTTTTGAGCGTGTCGATCTTGCGGACGTCGAGGCGAATGGAGGCGTAAAATTTGAGCGCCTTGCCGCCGGTGGTTACCTCCGGGTTGCCGAACATGACGCCCACTTTCTCGCGCAGCTGATTGATGAAAATAACGATGGTGTTGGATTTGCTGATCACGCCCGCGAGCTTTCTGAGTGCCTGCGACATGAGCCTTGCCTGCAACCCGACATGCGAGTCGCCCATATCGCCTTCGATCTCGGCCTTGGGAACGAGCGCCGCCACGGAGTCGATGACCACGATGTCGATCGCGCCGCTTCGCACAAGCGCCTCGGTGATCTCGAGCGCCTGCTCGCCGTTATCAGGCTGGGAAACGTAAAGCTCATCCACATTCACGCCGAGGTTTTTGGCGTAGACCGGGTCGAGCGCGTGCTCTGCGTCGATAAAGGCGGCCGTGCCGCCGAGCTTTTGCGATTCGGCGATCACATGCAGCGCCATGGTGGTTTTACCGGAGGATTCCGGCCCGTAGATCTCAATGATCCTGCCGCGCGGAATACCGCCTACGCCAAGCGCGATGTCGAGCTCCAAACACCCTGAGGGTATCGTGGAAACGGATATTTTGGAGGCGGCGTCGCCCAGCTTCATCACGGTGCCCTTGCCAAACTGTTTTTCGATCTGGCTCAAAGCCATTTCCAATGCTTTTTCCTTCCCCACCATGCGGTCCATACACCATCCCTCTTGCAGATTAATTTATTATAACATTTGTTCGGGTTATTTGCATCTATTTTATTTTTCTGCGCAATATATCGAGCGCGTTCAGCGCCGCAAGCTGCCGTATGCGCTCACGGTCTCCGCTCAAACGGAACGCATGGGCATCTGCGCCCGAAGTGTCCGCTATGCCGATATACACAAGCCCGACGGGTTTCTCCGCGTTGCCGCCTTCCGGCCCCGCGAGGCCCGTTACGGAAAGCGCGATATCGCTATGGGAGCTCAAGCGCATGCCCTCCGCCATCTCGAGCGCCGTTTCGCGGCTGACCGCGCCGAAGCGCGCGAGCGTTTCTTCCTTCACGTTTAAACGCCTTTGTTTGGCAGGATTGGAATAGGTAACGGCGCCCTCCAGAAAAAACGCCGAGCTTCCGGGCATGGAAACGACAGTCGACGCGATCAACCCTCCCGTGCAGCTTTCCGCCAAAGAAAGCGTGAGGCCCTTTTTTATCAAAAGTTTGCCGCAGACCTCGTGCAGCGCTTCGTTATGGGTGGAATACACCGCGTCGCCGATGACCGCCTTGATCTTTTCCAGCACGGGTGCGACGAGCAGCTCTCCCTCCGCTTCGGACTTGCAGCGGGCCGTAACGCGAAGCGTCACCTCGCCCGTAAGGGCGTAAGGCGCTATGGTGGGGTTCTTTTGGTGATCGATCAGCTCCTTTAGGCGGTATTCCACGGCCGATTCTCCGACTCCGAAGATGCGGACGACGCGCGAGTAAAGCATGCTCCCCCCCTTTTTCGCAATATAGGGGAGCAATTGTTCCTCAAACATGGGCTGCATTTCACGCGGCGGCCCGGGCAACAGTGCGATCGCCTTGCCGTTTTCCTCCAGGATGCAGCCGGGCGCGGTGCCGTTGTCGTTTTTTAAAATGACGGAGTCCTCAGGGAACATCGCCTGTTTCAGGTTGTTAGGTGTCATTTCCCGACCCATTTTTAAAAAGCGATCCCTGAGGGCCGTAAGGCTTTCCTCGTCGTAATGAAGCTCTTTTTTGAAAAGCGCCGCCGCGGTCTCCTTCGTGAGGTCGTCGCCGGTCGGTCCCAGGCCTCCCGTTATGATCACCATGTCCGCGCGCGACAGCGCGAGGGATAACGTGTCGCTGAGGCGTGCGGGATTATCTCCCACGACGGTCTGAAAATAGCAGTTCACGCCCGCCGTGGCAAGCCTTTGGGCGATGAACTGCGCGTTGGTGTTGAGGATCTGCCCCATCAGGAGTTCGGTTCCTACCGCAATGATTTCTGCTGTCATTATTGAAAGTTTACGGCTCCTTTGTTTTTGATGATGTAATCAGCGCCCGACCAGACGGTGAAAAATACCGACACCCACATAACGATCATCCCGAGGGAGAAACCGAGGATGTTCGCGATCGGCGCGTCAAGAAGAATCAATATGACGGCGACACATTGGGTAATGGTCTTGGTTTTTCCGAGCCAGCTCGCCGCGATCACCTTGCCGTTTCCGGCGGAAACGAGGCGGAAGCCGCTGATGATGAATTCCCGCGCGATGATGATGAACGCCGGTATCGGCGAAAGAAGGCTTTCGCCCACAAGCATGATGAGCGCGCTCGATGTGAGGAGCTTATCGGCAATGGGGTCCATGAGCTTCCCAAAATCGGTTACGATCTCCTTTTTTCGAGCGATCTGCCCGTCGAGGATGTCCGTCATGTACGCAAGGAAAAAGACGGCGGCCGCAAGGTAAAGCTCCCATGTAACGTCGATGTAAAAGCAAGCGATGAACACGGGTACAAGAAGGATGCGAAGGACGGTAAGTTTGTTTGGTAGATTCATACCTGTTCTCCCTGTAGATCGTAATGGCCTGCGCTTTTGATGCGCACGAGGGTGAATTCGCCCTCTTTGAGCGGCGTGCCCGAACGCGTGAACGAAATGGACCCGTCCACCTCCGGCGCTTCGGCGTAGGAACGGCCCGAGGCGGTTTGTCCTTTTAATTCTTCCGTTAAAACGCGATAGGTCCTGCCGACGCGCTTTTGGTTAAGCTCGAGGGATACCCCCCTTTGCAGCTTCATGATGGCGTCGAGCCTTTCCTGCGCGGTCTCTTCGTCAACCTGCGCGGGCATTTCCGCCGCGGACGTGCCGTCCTCCGGCGAAAATACGAAAGCGCCGAGCCTGTCGAACGGGTTTGCGCCTATGAAGTCGTAGAGCTTCTTGAAATCGTCCTCTGTCTCCCCCGGAAAGCCCACCATCACGGTGGTGCGCAAAACGAAGTCCGGCGAGGCGGAACGGATGTATTTTAAAATACGTTCGATATGCTTGCGCGTACCGTGGCGGTTCATAGCCGTAAGCATGCTTTGTGCGATGTGCTGGATGGGAATATCGAGGTACGGAACGATCTTTTCGTTTTTCAGCATTTCATCCACGAGGGCTTCATCCACCGTGTTCGGGTACGCATAGAGAACGCGAAGCCAGGATAGACCCTCCACGGATGCGAGCTCCTTTAAAAGTTCCTTGAGCATGGGCCTGCCGTAGATGTCGATGCCGTAGGCGGAGGTGTCCTGCGCGATGGCGGTAAGCTCTGTGACGCCGCTGCTTACAAGCGTTTTTGCCTCGCGGAGAAGATCGTCCATCGGCACGCTCCGCTTCGGGCCGCGTATAAACGGTATCGCGCAATAGGTGCAGAGATTGTCGCAGCCGTCGGCGATGCGAAGATAGGCGCTGTAATCTGGCGTCGTCAGAATGCGCGAGGCGAAGTCGCGGGTATTGAATGCGTCCTTCCCCGCCATCGCGGCGAGTTTTTGCGCGAGTGCGCGGTAATCCTTGACGCCCCAGAGCATATCTGCCTCGGGAAGCTCCTTCTTCAACTCGTTCGGATAGCGCTGGCTCAAACAACCCGTCACGACGAGGAGCGAGCAGCTTCCTTTTGTTTTGTACTGCGCCATTTCGAGTATGGTATCGATGGATTCCTGCTTAGCGGGCGTGATGAAACCGCAGGTATTGACGATGAGTATATCGGCGTCTTCGGCCTTTTGTACGATCGTAAACCCCGCTTGCGCGAGGTAGAAAAGCAGGTATTCGGTATCCACGCGGTTTTTGGAGCAGCCGAGCGATATTACGCCCACTGTGTTCATCATTCGTCCTCCGAAAGCTCGCTGCCGAACATGCGCTCGTAGCCGAGCTGATCGATCAAAATTTTACGCGGCTTTGCGCCGTCGAAACCGCTTACGATACCCTTTTGCTCCATGATGTCGATGAGCCGCGCGGCGCGCGCATAGCCTACGCGAAGCCTGCGCTGGATCATGGAGATGGAAGCCTGCCCGCTGTCGAGCACGATCTTTACGGCGTCGGGCAGAAGTTCGTCCTCCTGTTTGCCGTTGCCCTGCGCGCCGGGCGTTGCGGCGCTTTCGATCTCTTCGAGCATATTGGGCTCAAATTTCGGCTCGCTTTGCTGCTGGGCAAAAAAGTCCATCACGGCCTCCACTTCCTCATCGGAAACGTAAGCGCCCTGTGCTCGAAGCGGTTTGTTCGCGCCGCTCGCGTGGAACAATAGATCGCCCTTACCCAAAAGCTGCTCCGCACCGTTTTCATCGAGGATGATCCTCGACTCAAGGCCGGAGGATACCGTGAGCGCGATGCGCGACTGTATATTGGACTTGATAAGCCCTGTGATGACGTCCGCCCGGGGGCTCTGCGTGGCGATGATAAGATGGATGCCCGATGCGCGGCCGAGCTGCGCGATGCGGCGGATGGAATCCTCCACCTCGCGGGAGGCGACCATCATAAGGTCGGCGAACTCGTCCACGATGATAACGATCTTGGGAAGCCTGTCCTCCGGCAGCGTTTGCAAAGAGTTGTAGCGGGCAAGGTCTCGCGCGTTGAACTTGGCCATCTTTTTGTAACGCTGTTCCATTTCGCTCACGGCCCATTTGAGCGCGCCCACAGCTTTTTTGGGTTCCGTCACTACCGGCAGAAGAAGATGCGGCATGGGTGAGAACACCTTCAACTCCACCACCTTGGGGTCGACTAGGATCATGCGCACGTCGGCCGGCGAGGATTTGTAGATCATGCTGAGGATGATGTTGTTGATGCAAACGCTCTTGCCGGAGCCTGTGGTGCCGGCAATGAGAAGATGCGGCATCTTATCGAGATCGGCGCAGACGATCTTTCCCGCGATGTCCTTGCCGAGCACGAATGTGATGGGCGATTTCGAGCCTTGGAAATCCTTGGACTCGATAAGCTCGCGAAGCACGACGCTCGCAACGTTTTTGTTGGGTAATTCAATGCCGATGGCGGCTTTCCCCGGGATGGGCGCTTCTATGCGCACGCTCGGGGAAGCGAGCGCGAGCGCGATATCGTCCGATAGGTTCGTGATGCGGTTGACGCGTACGCCCTGCGCGGGCTGCAGTTCATAGCGCGTTACGACGGGGCCGACACTGACATTGATGATCCTCGCTTCGATGTTGAAGTTCGAAAGCGTCTCAAGAAGAAGCCTGCCCTTCTCCGAGGGGGATTCCATGGAGCCTGCTGCAGCCACGGGCTTTCTCAAAAGCGTGAACGGGGGACGCTGATATTCGTGCACGGGCACGTCCGCCTGCGGGGATACGATGTTTGCCGCGGCGATGGGCTCTTCTTTTTTTGCTTTCTTTTCAGGTGCAAACGGGGCTGATTCCTCGGGCAGGGGCGCAAACTGCGAGATTCTCGAAACGCGCTCCGACGGGGGCGGCGGTTCGGGCGGCATATAATCGTCATACAGCGGGTCGGCGGTCTCGCCTTTGCCGTGGTAGGAAAGCGCTTTTGAAGGCTTTTGGGGTTCGCCGCGTTTTTTCTCGATGGAGCCGGACATGGGCAAGAAGTTCAGCTCCCCTTCGGCGTTTTTCACCTTGTGCATGTCGCTTTGCAAAACGGCTTCCTGCTTTGCAAAACGCCGCGCGGCCCTGCCGTGCGGGACGGGTTTGTTATTTGCCTCCGAGAGGTCTTCGGTATAGAGCTCGCCGCTGCGCTCAAAAAGCTCAGATACGTTTTCCACGCCCGCCTTGATGGATTGCCCCACCTTCTCCCCCGTTTTCTTGAGGGAAATGCGCGTGATGGCAAGCATGCAGATAAGCACGCCCGCAATATAAAAGATATAGCTGCCGACCGTGCCGAGCAGGTGCAGCGAGGGGTAACTTAAAAGCCCGCCCAAGAAACCGCCGCCTATGCGGCTTTCCGTGCCGAGCGTATAGGCATCCTTAATAAATTGGAGGAAGGTAACGTTTTCGACTACATTGCGCTTAAAAATATGGAAAAGCACCGTTAAAAAGAGCACGCCGAGCGAACAGGTCAATAAGGTCGACGCCTTCATGGCGCGCTTGGAAACAGCGATGATGAATATGCCGAGCGCAACGGTCAGTACCGGCAACGCATAGCCCAAAAGCCCCGTGACACCAAACAAAAAGCTGCTGATCGCCGTACCTACGATGCCGACGGCGTCGGAGTAAAGGCTCACGGCAAAAAACAGGCCGAACGCGATAAAAAGCACGCCCCAAACCTCTCTTTTGGTCTGTGCACGCTCCGCCGCTACCGTTTTCGTCTTTTTTGCAGCCATACAAACACCTCTTTAAAATCAAAACCATTATATCATAAAAATGCTCCGCAAACGATACGGAGCATTTCTTATGGATTCTGAAAGCAAGGCGCCTAGGACAACAACGGCGAGCTCAAAAGCAAGATCTTTGTTTTTTCCAAGTGTGTGCGAAGCACGGCGGTCGCAAGCTCCGCGTCCTTGCTACGGCAGGCGTCGATGAGCGCGCGATGCTCCTCGATAGAGCGAAGCTCCGCGTCGTTTTGGTCGTTGTAGAAGGGATGGATATAGCGATCCACATTTGCGTGGAATTGGTCGATGAGAGAAAGCAAAAGCTGGTTGTCGGAAGGCTCATACAGTGCTAAATGCAACCGAAGGTTCAACTCGTCGAAACGGTCGTAATTTTTTTCGGTGGCATATTCCTCAAGGCGCGCGTAGGCCTTCTCGAGGTCCTCCTTCCCGATATGGGGCATCGCCGCGCGAAGAACGCCAGTCTCCAGCATGATGCGCGTATCCATGACGTTTTCCATTTCGTGCTTGGAGAGCTTGGATACCACTACGCCGCGGTTGGGGTAAATGCGCACAAGTCCCTGCGCTTCGAGCTGGCGGAACGCCTCGCGCACGGGAATGTGGCTCACGCTCAGCGCTGCGGATATCTCATCCTGCCGAAGCGGCATATCGCCCGGCAAAACGCCGCGCACGATGGCGGTGCGGATCACTTGAAATACCCAATCCCGAGCCGCCATGGATTTTGGCTGCATCTCGGACGCGATCTTTTTTAATTCCATTTGTTGCACTTCCTTGAAAAAGATGGGAATATAACGTGAAAAGCATGCGGAATAACGCGAAAGTTGCCATAACTATATTACTTATATTTTTCCACCGCGTCAAGAAAAAGTAACGCGGCCGGACAGCGCGTTACTTTGCTCTCGAGAAAAATGCAGTTTTTCGTCCGATCGGCCGACAATTACGGCGGCAGGGTATCGATCTGTAGATCGTCTTCGTCGTCGCGCGAAGCATTTTGCGTTCCCTGCGGGGGTATGATGACGCCGACCTTGGTCGTGGCGGGACCGGTCACCTGCTCGGAATTGATCGTAAGTTCAGGATGCACGGGTACCACGTAGTAGAGGCAGCCCGATCCTGCGGGGGCGGTCCTGTCCACATAGCTTACGCTCTCCTTCCCCTTCCACTGGTTTACGAGTACGGATGTGCCGTTTGAATCCCTGTAAAGACGGTACTCCACGAAGGACTGGCGCGCCTTGAAGCTGATCTCGGGATAGCCCTCAGAATTGAGCGTGACCTTAAAATCGGCGGGCGGATAAGGCACCACCCAATAGGAGCTTTGTTTTCTAGGTTGCGTACCCTCTACAAAAAGCTCGGTAACGATGCTTTTTTTGGGGGTCAGCGCCGTCGATAGAAGCGCCTCGTGTTCTTCTTCGAGCGCGTGCAGGTCGAGCTTGCAATCTACGATCCCTTTGGGGCGTACGAAATCCGGTGCCGTGCCGTTTTCATAAAGCTTGGAAAACAAGCTGCGAAGGATCAGCGCAGGATATGTGCCGCCCGTCGCGTCCGCGGGCAGCGCCTTGCCGTCTTCCGAGCTGTCGTAGCCCATCCAGACGACGGCGGTATATTCCGGATTGTAGGCGGCCATCCATGCGTCGCGATTGCCGTTTTCATCCCCTACCGTGCCGGTCTTTCCCGCCAAGGGGATGCTGAGCTCTCCAAGGCGATGCCCCGTTCCTTCGCTGATGGCGCTTTCGAGCATGCTCGTGAGGATATAGTTGTTCTGCTCGCTGATGATGCGTTTTTGTTCCGGGACATATTCGTAGAGCACGTTCCCTTTCGCGTCGGTGATCTTTTTGATAAGCGTCGGCGAATTGAACACACCCCCCGACGCGAAGCAGGAATAGGCTCCCGCTATCTGCCACGGGGAAACGCCGTAAGTGAAGCCGCCGAGCGCGAGCGTAAGACTCGTGTCCTCCTCCACAAAGCGGATGCCGCATGCCTCGGCAAGCTCTTTGCCGCTGTTCACGCCGATCTCATAGAGCACTTTCACAGCGGGTACGTTGAGCGAACGCTTCACCGCCTCGCGCAGCGTCACCCATCCGTAATATTTATCGCCGAAATTGCTCGGCGAGTATCCGTTGAAATCCGTGCGCTCGTCGAGCAGCATGCTCGCCGCCGTAAAGCCGTGCTCCTCGAGCGCCGGAGCATAAACGATCACGGGCTTTATGACCGAGCCGGGCTGCCTGCGGATGGCTACGGCACGGTTGAAGGCCATGGACGAGTTGCTTCCCCTGCCGCCCACGAGAGCGATCACAAACCCCGTATCGGCCTGTTGCAACACCAAAGCGCCTTCGCAATCCTCGGTGGGAAACATCTCCGAATCCGCAAATATGCTTTCGCAATGGGTTTGCAGATCCGTATCGAGCGCCGTGTAGACGCGGTAGCCGCCGGTTAAAAGCGTGTCGAAATCCACATTGAGAAGCTTCGCGGCGTCCGAAAGCGCCTGATCCACATAATAGCCGCGCTTTTCTGTGACGGTAGGGTCGCGGACGATCACAGCCACCTCCGCACGCGCTTTGTCGCGCTCGATCTCCGTCAGATATCCCTGTTCGTACATGAGCTGCAAAACGAGGTTTCGCCGCTCTGTCGATGCCTCATAATTCAAATGCGGCGCGTACCGCGCCGTGGACTTGAGAACCCCCGCGAGCATCGCGCCTTCCGCGACGGTAAGATCTTTTGCATGCACGCCGAAATAGCCCAAAGAGGCTGCCTCAATGCCGTAGTAGCCGCCGCCGAAATAGACGTAATTGAGATACATCTCCATGATTTCGTCTTTGGAATATTGCTTCTCCATCTGGTAGGCCAATACGGCCTCCTCGAGCTTGCGGGAGAGGGTCTTTTCCGAGGTCAGGTGGCTTAACTTGATGAGCTGCTGGCTTATGGTAGAGGCGCCCTGCACATAGCTGCCCGCCTTGATATCCTGCCACGCCGCGCCGAAGATACGTATGATATCCACGCCGAAGTGCTCGTAAAACCTTGTGTCCTCCGCGCTTACGAACGCTTTTACCACGATGTCGGGCACGTCGCCGATGGGTACCCATACCCTGTCTTCCGTTCCGTGGAGACGCGTATATTCGTTCCCCTGCCCGTCGTAGACGATGAGCGTTTGATCCACATCGAGTATCTTTTGCGGGTCGAATTTATCCCACGCATCCAGATTCAGGATCTTAACGGCGAAAAACAGCACAAACGACGCGGCCGCAAGAAAGAGTACAAAAAACAGCCCCCGAAAAAAACGCTTTGCCCCGTGCTTTTTCTGCCGTTTCAATATGTCCGCCTCCCCGAAATGCTATGTGCTTATCATTGCCGTTTTGGGGTGCGATTAGTATGAATAAACAACAAAAAAGCCGAAAGTTTCGTTCCGGCTTTCGGCAACAGAAGATCATCTCTTCGGGAGCAGATTGTCGCGGATGCGGTTTTCATAGAAGCGCTGGCAGAACATGAACAATACCGCGTAAGATACAAATACGGCTTCCAGAATCAATACTGCCGCGTAGACGGGCAGACCGAGCGGGATATTCTCGAGGATATTGAAGCCGAGCAGATAAAAGGCGGCCAAAGCGCCTGCCGCCGTGAAAACGCTGCAATAAATGAGGTAGGAGAAAAAACGGATGAAGCGGTCGCGTATATGCGTTTGCGCAAACGCCTTGAAGATGCCAAAGTGCCCGAGCAGCGCCAAAAAAGGGATCAAAGAGAGCTTATCGGGTATCAGGAAAAACGCGAGGAGCGAGGATGCGATGTAGGATAAAATAGCCGCCCCGTAAACGCCTTCGAAGGAAAGCGCGTACACAAAAAGCGAGGCGATAAAATAGCATGCAAGCTTAGCCGTGGGCAGCACCGACGCTGCGTACAGCATGAGCACGGTGAGCGCCACGACCATTGCGCCTAGCGTTATTTGTTTACTCGCGCTGAGTTTTCGCATAAGGTTCGGCTCCCCTTACCGTAAGCACACCAAGCTTATCCGAACCCGCCGGAACTGCATGCTTTGGGCGGGTTCTGTGTTGTCGTCAGTCGGAATAGCCACCGCACGCAAGGCCATAGGCCTTGGCCCGAAGGGCTCCGGCTTCGCCGGACGCTATACCTTCCTCCTCCGCCTTGAACCCACCTCAAAGCATGCAGTTCGGGTCCAAGAAGTCGCCCGTGTGCAACCGCCCCCAGAGCGCGACGAGGATATGCGAAAGCGTAGCGTCCGGCAGCGCCGGAGCCCTCAAGGCCTATGGCCTTGCGTGGGCGGAGGCCTGTGGCCTCGCGTGCGGGCCTACGGTGAGCGGCCTCAACAAAGCTATGGGGGCGGTTGCACACGGGCGACCGGGTTCGGATAAGCTTGGTGTGCTTAACTTCATCAACAGCAGGGAATGAGGTCGCCGCCGCAGCTTTCACAGCAGCAATCCGCACAAATCAGTCCCGAGCAAACATCACAGCCGGAAAGACCGCCGCGTGTATAACCGCCTCCGTAATTCCCGCGCGCATAAGGGCTGCCGGAATTTCTGACGGACTGGTAAGCGGCGCTGTATTCGGAATTGGATGGTTCCTGCTGCACGGCCCTTCCGAAATAGTCGTAGGCCTTATCGTACCAGCCCTGCCGCAGATAGACTACGCCGTAGAGATAATACCACTCCGCGTTTCGCACGGGAATGGCGTCGAGTACAGCGCGGGCGGATTGGAGGTTGTTTTGGTTGATGTAAAGGCGTGCGCGCGCGAACTCCTGCGCACTGGGGCCGGAATAGGAGCCGCCGCTGCCGCTGTAGCTTTGGCCGCCGGGGCGCGCGTCGCCGTAGGAGGCCGAGTTGGAGCGCTGCGAGCTCTTTTTGGTAAGTGCTTCATAAGCCGCGTTGATCTCGACCAGCTTTTCGTTCGCGAGTTCCTTGAGGTCGTTGTCGCCGTATTTATCCGGATGATATTTCTTGACAAGGTTCAGATACGCGGAGCGTATTTCATCCTGCGTCGCGTCCTCGCTGACGCCGAGAACCTTATAGGGATTGCTCATTCTTCCCTCCAAGCAGACGTTCCGTTTTTTGCGGGCAGCCTACATACATAATATTATCCAGAACACCCTTGTTCGATTTGAGATCGAACAATTCGTAAGCATTGATGGCCTCGTTGAGGCTAAAATGCAAATTGAAGGAAGCGCGCTCCCTATCCGACCCCGAGGCAAAAAAAGGATTGTAGGAGCCGCTTTTTTTGTCCTTTTCCCTGTCGTCCCATGCGTCGGCGAGATAGATCCATTTGCCTATATCGTACGCGAGCTTCTTCACAACCGTCCTGTTGCGCCCGCTAAGCCCAGGCGCGAGAGATACCGCGTCGCGAAGAGTGGAGGCGAACGCGTCGGCCGGCGCGTCCAAATCCGCGCAGTTTTCCTTTTCCAGCGCGGAAAGCCGTTTTAGGCCATCTTTTATGATCGACGAAAGCATTCCGTTTCGTTTTGCCGCCCGTTTGAAGCAAGGGTACAGCGCCGCGCTCCCCGCCGCCCCCCTGACGCGCCTTTCATCGCTCCAATCATCGAGCAATTTGTAATAGGAAAGCAGTACCTCATAGTCGGCCACGAAACCGAGCGTTTCATTATATTTCGCGATCGGCCGCTTTTGCAAGAAAAGTTTGTAGGCGCAATGTCCGAAGTAGAAAGGTTCCTCCTGCGGTTCGTTGAGACCGCACAAAAGCATCGCCAAAAACGAACAGTCGTAATTAAGCGTGAGCCTTGCGGCTTCCCCGTAAATTTTTTTGACCGCTCTGCACAATCCGCAATAATAGGCGCGATACGTTTTAAGTTCGCGCACCTTGAGCTCGTCCTGCGCGGCGGAGATATACCCAAACATGGATGGTCCTCTACCCGTAGAATACTTTTTGTTATTGTACCTAGCCGCTTTGCGGCTATGGTACAATTGCGCATGTGCGTGTCCGGCGAAGCCGGAGCCCTACGGGCCGAGGCCTGCGGCCTTGCGCGTTCGCCGAAGGCGAAAATCGCACGCGCCTAAAATAAACCGTACAATAACCGCCTGCGGTTATTGTACCATGTTTTATTGATTCTACAATTCCTTTTTGACATGCATCCGTCAAAAATGTAAAGAATGCGGATATTTCGCACGTTTGAAACCATACATATATTTTTGAAATAGACTTTCAAAAATCATAGACATCTGATAAAATAACATTGGTCGTGCTAAAGCACGGCAAAACATAACTTAGGAGGAAATCCAATGAAAAAGCTAGCCGCAATGTTGCTGGCGCTCGTATTCGTGCTGGGTGCAGCTGCCGCTTGTGCCCCTGCGGAAACCTATGAGATCGCGCTTGTCACCGATGTCGGCAACATCGACGACAAGTCCTTCAATCAGGGCGCATGGGAAGGCGTGAAAGCCTATGCCGAAGCGAATGGGAAAACCTTCAATTATTACCGTCCTTCCGAGGACAGCGACGAGGCCCGTGTCGAGACCATCAAGGGTGCTATCGATAAGGGCGCAAAAGTGGTCGTATGCCCGGGCTTCATGTTTGCCGGCGCCGTCACCACCGTACAGGCAGAGTATCCCGATGTTATGTTCCTTGCGCTGGATGTCAGCACCGGTGATATGACCCCCGCCGCCAACACCAATCTCGTTACCTATCAGGAAGAACAGGCCGGTTATTTTGCCGGTTACGCCGCCGTCAAGGATGGCTACAGGAAGCTTGGTTTCTTGGGCGGTATGGCTGTTCCGGCCGTGCAGCGTTACGGTTACGGCTTCGTTCAGGGTGCAAATGAAGCTGCAAAGGAACTAGGCGTTGTAAACGACGTACAGATCAAGTACTGGTACTGCGGCTCCTTCGCCCCCGGCGATGACATCAAGACCAAGATGAGCGGCTGGTATACCGAAGGCACGGAAGTCGTGTTTGCTTGCGGCGGCGGCATCTACCTCTCCGCTATCGGTGCGGCACAGGAAGCTAACGGCAAGGTCATCGGTGTTGACAGTGATCAATCCGCCGAGTCCGAGCTTATTATCACCTCCGCCATGAAAGCGCTCGCCCCCTCCGTCCAGCTGTCTCTTGATGCGCTCTACAAGAACAACCTCGTATGGCCTGCCGAATTCGCCGGTCAGCAGATCGTATATGGCGTATCAAATGACTGCGTAGGTCTGCCCACCGCTACGGATTCCTGGCGCTTGAGCACCTTCACCGTTGCCGAATATGATGCTCTCTATGCCAAGGTGAAGTCCGGTGAGATCGTCGTCTCCAACGCCATCGATGTTGAGCCCACCGTGGAGATCGCCGTGGACTATCAGGGTTAAAGCCTAAACAAACTTAAGAAACCTAAGATGGGGCTGGGCCAAGGCCCAGCCCCATTTCAAAATTCCTGCCGATCACAATCACGCAATTATTTCTTTCTATACATAAACTTATGTCGGGCGTTTGCCCGACCTCCTGAGGGGATCAAACATGAGCGAATATGTTATCGAGATGTTGAACATCACCAAGGAATTTCCCGGCATCAAGGCAAACGATGACATCACCTTGCGGCTCAGGCAGGGCGAGGTTCACGCGCTTTTGGGGGAAAACGGTGCGGGGAAAAGCACGCTGATGAGCGTGCTGTTCGGGCTGTACCAGCCGGAAAAGGGCGTTATCAAGAAAAACGGCGAGGTCGTACATATCAAAAACCCGAACGACGCCAACGCGCTCCACATCGGCATGGTGCACCAGCATTTTAAGCTCGTTGAAGTGTTCACGGTGCTCGACAATATCATTTTAGGCGTGGAGCCCAACAAACTTGGTTTCCTGCAAAAAAAGGAAGCCCGCTCCAAAGTGATGGCTCTTTCGGATAAATACGGCCTCAAGGTGGACCCGGACGCGCTCATTGAAGATATCTCCGTAGGTATGCAGCAGAGGGTAGAGATTCTAAAAATGCTTTATCGCGATAACGATATCCTTATTTTTGACGAACCTACTGCCGTCTTGACCCCGCAGGAGATCGAGGAATTGATGGCCATCATGCGCGCCTTTACCGAGGAGGGAAAATCCATCCTCTTCATCACGCATAAGCTCAACGAAATCATGGCTGTAGCGGACCGCTGCACGGTTTTAAGAAAGGGCAAATGCGTCGGCACGGTAGACATCAAGGATACCGACAAGGAGGAGCTTTCCCGAATGATGGTGGGTAGATCCGTCAGCTTCGAGGTAGAAAAGGCTTCGATCCAGCCCGGTGAAGCGGTGCTCGATGTGAAGAATCTCACCGTTTCCAGCAAGCTCCATAAAAATAACGCCGTGAAGAACGTTTCAATGCAAGTCCGCCGCGGCGAGATCGTATGCCTGGCGGGCATTGAGGGCAACGGGCAAAGCGAGTTTGTCGCCGCGCTGACCGGTCTTGAAAAGATGAGCGCGGGTCGCATCATGCTTTGTGGCACAGATATCACCTCCGCTTCCATTCGGGAACGCAGTAAGCTTGGCATGAGCCATATTCCGGAGGACAGACATAAATACGGGCTCGTGCTCGACTATTCGCTTGAGGAAAACCTCGTGCTTCAGAGGTATTGGCAGCCAAGGTTCCAGCATAACGGCTTTATTAAAAAAGATGAGGTCCGAAGCTATGCGAAACACCTCATCAATCAATACGATATCCGCTCCGGTCAAGGCCCCGTGACGAAAGCGCGTAGCATGTCGGGCGGAAACCAGCAAAAGGCTATCGTCGCCCGCGAGATCGACAAAGCTCCCGAGCTTCTCGTATCCGTACAGCCCACCCGCGGCCTTGATGTAGGCGCCATCGAATACATCCACAAACAGCTCGTAGCCGAGCGCGACGAGGGGAAAGCCGTACTTCTGGTTTCTCTGGAACTCGACGAGGTGATGAACGTGAGCGACCGCATCCTTGTTATGTATGAGGGTGAGATTGTGGGAGAATTTGACCCCAAAAAGACGACCGTGGAGGAACTCGGCCTTTACATGGCGGGGGCCAAGCGGCAGACCAAGGAGGAGATCGCATGAAACATAAGCTTGAGCGTTTAATCCACAGCCCGGGCTTTACAAGCTGTTTAGCGTCCATCGCCTCCGTTATCGTGGGCTTGATCGTGGGACTTATCCTCTTGCTCGCTTTCAATGCTCCATATGCTATGAACGGCTTCGGGAAGATACTCACAGCAGGCCTCGGTTCGCTCGATAAGCTGGCGAAGGTGCTTTACCAGAGCGCGCCGCTCATTTTCACGGGCCTTTCAGTTGGGTTCGCATTCAAAACGGGCCTTTTTAATATCGGCGCGACCGGCCAGTATACGATTGGCAGTTTTTGTGCGCTAGTGGCTGTGATTCAGTTCAAACTTCCATGGTATGTGGGGCTTCTGGCCGCTATGATCGGCGGTGCCGTGTGGGGGGCCATCCCGGGTATCTTTAAAGCGCGATTTAACGTGAACGAGGTCATTACCTCTATTATGTTTAACTGGGTCGGCCTTTTTGCAGTAAACCTGTCCATCAACAACATGCCTATGATGCTGGCTGATTTTTGGGGTTTCTCGAACAAGGACCGTACCGCGCCGATCGCGACCGTGAACCCCGGTGGCATGATACCCAAGGCGGGGCTCGATGAATTGATGCACTCCAACTACATGAACATCGGCATATTTTTTGCCATCCTTTTTGCGATCATTATTTGGATTATCCTTTCCAAAACTACTTTTGGCTATGAGCTCAAAGCCTGCGGTTACAACCGCAACGCGAGCGTATATGCCGGCATCAATGCCAAACGTAACATCGTGCTTTCTATGGTGATTGCAGGCGCGCTTTCCGGCATCGGCGGCGGTATTTACTATTTGAGCGGTACGGCGCAGTATACGCTGGTAAAATCGCTGCTCGCTATGGGCTTTAACGGTATACCTACAGCGCTTTTGGCATCCTCTCACCCATTGGGCACCATTTTCAGCGCATTGTTCATTTCCTATATACAGGTGGGCGGCGACGCCATGCAGCCCGAATTTGTAAAGGAGATCATCGATATCATTATCTCGGCAATTATCTATCTGGCGGCTTTTGCGCTTCTGATGCGAAACCTGATCGCAAGGGTAATCAAGTCGAAAGACGCATCCGACATGACCGATGGCGCCGCGGAGTCAGCTATGAAGGAGGAGAAGCAAGCATGAGTGTTTTGGCCGATATTTTAAGTGCGACAGTTGCATTTGCCATTCCGCTGCTTCTGGTGGCGTTGGGCGGTATGTTTTCCGAGCGAAGCGGTGTTATCAACATCGCCCTTGAGGGAATTATGGTGGTGGGCGCGCTGTTCAGCTGCCTCTTCCTGCGCGCGCTGGATGCCGCCGGTTGGGGTGTAGCTAACCCAATGCTTGGCGTGTTCCTTGCCGTTTTGGTTGCCGCCTTCTCGGGTGCGATCTTTTCGTTGCTTTTAGCTTTCGCCTCCATCAATCTTAAAGCGGATCAAACCATCGGCGGCACTGCGCTCAATATGTTGGCGCCGGCGCTCGCCATCACCGTATCCTGGGCAGTCCAGGGTCAGGGACAGACCACTATCCTGATCCCGAGTTGGGTGCGTATCACGCAATCGAATTTCGGCATTGTGGTACAGGATAGCTTTTGGCAGAATTTGGTGTTCAAAAGCTTCTATCTCACCACGCCTATCGCGATCCTTCTCCTGACTGCGGCGATCGTGGTGCTCTATAAGACCCAGTTCGGTCTGCGCCTGAGAAGTTGCGGCGAGCACCCGCAAGCGGCTGATTCCGTGGGCATCAACGTCTATAAAATGCGTTATGCGGGCGTATTCATTTCGGGTATCCTCGGAGGTATCGGCGGGTTTGCTTACACGATGGCGGCCGGCGCCGGATTCCAGTCCACCGTTGCCGGTTACGGCTTTTTGGCCTTGGCGGTGATGATATTTGGCAACTGGAAACCGCTCAATATCTTAGGCGCGTCGCTGTTCTTTGCGCTGTTCAAGATCATCGGTTCCTACAGCGCCAGTATCCCCTTCCTGCCAAATTTCTCCAATGTGAATTCCAGCGAGTACATCTACCTTATGCTCCCCTACCTTGTGACAATGGTCGTACTCGTGCTTACTTCCAAAAAATCCCGAGCGCCGAAGGCAGAGGGCATCCCATACGATAAGGGGCAGCGGTAAGGTTATTATACTATGGCAAAACTGTATTTCCGTTACGGAGCTATGAGCTCCAGCAAAACCGCAAACGCCATCATGGTGAAGTACAACTATGGCGAGCAGGGCCAAAGGGCGCTTCTTGTAAAGCCCGCTATCGATACGCGTGACGGCGTACATACCATGAGGTCGCGAAGCGGGTTGAATGACGAGTGCGTGCTTTTCCACGAAATGGATATTGATGCGGTCAAGCGCAAAGCGTACGACTGCATCATCGTGGACGAAGCGCAGTTCCTTTCCAAATCGGACGTTGAGCTCCTCGTAGAGCTTGTGGATGATTACAATGTACCCGTCATCTGCTATGGGCTGCGGGCCGATTTTCAGGGCAACTTTTTTTCCGGAAGCCATTGGCTTATGGCATGGGCGGATACCATAGAAGAAGTGAAGACCATCTGCTGGTGCGGTAAAAAGGCTACCTGCAACGCGCGGCTCGACGGCAAGGGCGGTATAACAAAGGTCGGTGAACAGGTGGTTCTGGGCGCGGGCGATAAATATGTGGGGCTTTGCAGAAAACATTGGCGCGAAGGGGACCCCGGCCCCGCGTTCAGAGGGAAAACATTATGAGATTTTATGTGGCAAGTGGGCTTGGAAACAAGGAGCTCGCAAAAAAATTAATCGACCATCTATCCCAAATCGGCCATTCGGTCACGTATGACTGGACCTTGCACGGCGACGTGCGCGAAAGCGGTGAGGAAGTGCTTACTGCGGTATCGCTCAATGAGGTCCGCGCCGTTTGCGACGCGGAGCTTGTGGTGGTGCTTTTACCCGGCGGATGCGGCACGCATACAGAGCTTGGCCTTGCCCTCGCCTCCCGTTCCAACAAGCGCATCATCGTCTGGTCGGAGACCGGTAAGGAGTTCCTGTACGGCAAGGACACCTGCGTATTTTACCACCATCCCGTTCTGGAACGGTTTTCCTGCCCGTTTTCGCAGGTCGGTGAGCGCGTGGAAATGCTGTTGATGGGAAACAAGAAATAAACGATATATACAAAAAAGGGGCTGCAGCGCAGCCCCTTTTACATGTGTGTTATGCTTTATCGGGCACGAAGCCGATCGACGACAGATAGAAGTTCGCAACGCAGGCTCCCCTATCCTTTTCCTGCACGGTGATCTGTCCCTGAACTGTTCCGCGTTCCTCGAGGCCGTCAGCGTCGGTGAGAATCAGATGCGCAACGAAGCTGTATGTGGTCTCGTCGCCGTTTTTTGCGTATTCCGTAAACTCGAATCCGTCCGTGCGGTAGCTGTACCCGTTCTCGTCGGCATATTCCTCATATTTGTAAATCGCTCTGTCTGCGCACATGTTTTGATAAAGATCCTCGCTCACATAATCACGCAGGCAGGCATAGTATTCGTCCATCGCGGCCGTAAGCTTCTTACGGGTCGTATCTTCCGACGCATTTTCAAGGTTTTCCCGAAAAACTTCATAGCGCCCTTCATAATTGTAGGTGCCGTAGACCGTCAGAAAGTCTTCTTTGACGTCGCCGGTCTGCGGCCCGCGGACAGCACAGCCGCTCAGGAAGAAGCATGCCAACAGCAAGGATAAAACAACATAGAAGAAACGTCTGTTTCGCACCATACCGATATCCTCCCCTTACGTTAGCATAATATGTTATTTCGTTTCCATTATAAACCGCTACCCTGTTCGTATACAATCTCTTTGCAGTTGTTCCACGCCGCAAAATTTTTGATGTATGCGCGGAAAGCGCATCTGGGAAGCTTCTTGCCCTTTTCGAGCCAGACGTTTTTTACGAGTAAACGCTTGTTCTTGCGATCGTTGACGGCCTCTGTGCGGCCGATGAATTCCTCGCCGAACAAGAGCGGAAGCACATAATAGCCATATTTGCGCTTTGCCTCGGGCGTATAGATCTCCCAGCGGTAATCGAAGCTGAAAACAGCCTCAATGAGCCGCCTATCCCAGAGGAGGCTGTCAAGCGGTGCGATGAACTCCATGCGTTCGGGGTATTGCGCGTCGCTTAAGGCGGTCTCGAGCGAGGGAAGCTCTTCTGTTCGCGCGTATAAAACGGCGGAAATACCCTCTATTTCGACAGGGAATATCTCCCCTGCCGCCCCAAGCGCTTGAAAAGCAATGTTTCGTTTTTCCGCGTTCAATTCGCGAATGCCTAAAAATGCGTCGGAGGGTTTGTTCCATAGTAGGCCTACCGCGCCGATCCTGCGCTTGATATGCCACGCATGATAATCGACAAGCGTTTGGTTGGGATCGCCTGCGCTTAACAGAAGCGGGTCGAAGTGACGCTCCGGAAGGTCGTAATACTTGCGGACGCCTTTTTTGTGGTGGATAATGAGCTCGCCGCGGTAGAAAAGCGATTCCATGGCTGCCCGCGAAAGCGCCGTTACGCCCCATGGCCATTCCACGCTTTGCGGTATCTCCACGTCCGCCGAGCACAGCGCGCCGCGCTCCCGAATGGCGGTAAAAACCGGCGCATATCCCGCAGCTACCTCGGGCCGCGAGTAGTAGCCCTGCATGCAGGATCGCCGCATGCGATTTAGATACGGCCATACGGAAACGGGCAAAATGCACATGCATTTATCCCAATAGTCTACAAGTACCCTGTCCGTATATAAAAGTTCGTCGAGATCTTTTTTTTGAAAGCCCTTCACGCGGGAGTGCAGCACGAGCTCGGCGTTTTTGCCGCAGGCGTCCACGGGGTCGAACTGTACGCCGCCGATATCATGGATAAAGGCGAGCGCACCCTCTTTGCCGCTGTAGACGGGCTCGCCTAAAAGACCGTGGCGGTGTAATAAAAAACGTGCCGCCTGTTTTTTTGTGAGCTTCATGTTTTCCCCTTGGATATGCAGTAAGATTTTCTTTTAGTATACTCCCAACATAGGTAAAAACACAACCATTTGTTCGACATATTACTATGAATAAAGGGTGCGGCATACCGCACCCTTTACATATAGTTTATGAATCGATCTTACTTCTTCCCACCGAACAGGTTGGAGAAGAAAGTGCCGACGGAGGCAAAGAAATTCTTCACGCCCGTTGTGAAATTGTTGATGGATTCCTGCACCTGACTGGCCTTTTTCACGGTTTCCGTGAGGGAAAGGAGTTTTTCTTTGAGCTCGTTTACATCGAGTTTTTCAAGCGAGCGGCAAAGCTTCAAAAGCTGATCTACTTGCGCGTCGGTGATAGAAACGTTATATTCCTTCGCGATACGGCGGATCTCGCTGCGCACTTCATCGTCGGTCATGTTCTGGGTCTGGTCAAGGATGCCTTTGAGCTGGTTGATGATCTCGGTGGCGTCTTCGCTGCCGATGTACTCGGCGAGTTCGCCGGTGGTGATTAACTCCTCGGCGCCTACGGACTTCGCGAGGTCGCTGAGCGTTTCGCCCGTGATATCCTCGTAAGCCTTATAGATGCCCGTAAGAGCTGCCGTGCCCGATACGGCGAACGGGGCGCTGATCATGACCTTTGCGTCGGAAATACCCGCGGTCGTGAGTGCGTTCTTATACATGTCGGCCGTGCACCAATTGATATTGTTGGTGGAAATGTTAAGGCCGGATCCTTCATCGAGCGTGGTGATGTATACGCAGGAAAGGGCGACGTTGCCGATCTTGCCGTCGGGAACGAGACCTTCAAGGTATTCGCGCTCGTTCTCGTTGGTCACGATGATTTCCGTGACCGTACCGGGCTCGATGCCGAAATCCTTATAGATCTGCGCGCGCTGCGCCTCATCGAGGTTTGCGCCTATCGTAACGCGTTGTTCCCCTGTTTCGAGTGCATATGCGGCGGAAGCAAACATGCCGACGCTGACGATGACCGCCGTAACTGCAGCCAGCACTTTTTTAAGTTTCATTTTCGTAATCAACCTCCGGTTTTCCTTTTTCTATTGGAATTATACCACGAACAAGCGGTAATTATTTTTAATTAACTGTTAATAAAGCCTGATCTATCCAACCGAGAATGCCGTTTCGCTTGACAAGTGTCTTGCTTCCGTGCGTTTCCACGATGGAAACCGCGTCCCCTTCGTTGAGCGGCATGACGTAGCTCGTATAATCGCGGCAAAAAAGCGCGCCGTCCTTTTCAAAAAGGTAGCCGTTCGGGATCTGTATCCTCTGCCTCGTGTGCTTGAGGATACATGCGCTTTCACTTTCGCCCCGCTGCAAAAGCTCGAGTTCGTTATGCATCCATGTGACGGATACGGGCTCTTCTCCACCTAGCTGCGGCGCGGTCACAGTACGGCTCGGGAGATCGTCAACAAATGTGAACGAAAAGGCGCCGTCGGCATAGATGAGGCAGTTGAGCTGCCCCGAACGCTTCACCACATTGCCGCCGTCGATGGAAACGACGCGTTTTTCCCTGTTGACGATGGGCATATGGGAAAGCAGGCCGTTTGTGTAGGCGGTATAGTTGACGGTTGGCCAATGTCCCGCAACAACGTACTTTGAGAAATGCGGCGCGTTTTCCATAAACGCTTTCCATATCATACACTCGTTCGCATCCTGCGCGGCGAGGTCTTCGTTGGTTATGCCCGCGTGCACGAAGGCTAGTTTCGGCGTGTCGATGATGTGCGGAAGCTTAGAAAGCCACGTGAATTCCGCATCGTAGGCGTTGAGAAGCCTTTCTTGCATGCTCGCCTTATCCAAGCCCTCGTGGATGAAGATCCCCTGCTCCAAGCACATTTCGTTGAGTATGCCTTCTTTGCGCCAAAGCATATAGCGCAGCAGGTTTTCGTGATAGCGCTCGTAACGTACGTCCTCCCAGATGGTATCGCAATTTCCGGAAAGCGCGCATACGTTCGGCTTTTTACAAAGCTCCATCACATAATGTAACGTCGCGAGATTCTCCGGCCCCTTTTCGATGTAATCGCCCAGCAGCATGAGAAAGTCTCGGTCACAAAACCCAACCGCTTTAAGCAGGCGCTTAAGGAGCTCCGCGTTGCCGTGGATGTCGCTTACGGCAAGTATTCTGTTCGCTTTGCTTACGTCGGGCGTTACGACCTTTGCGTTCATTTTTGTCTTTCAGGGTTCTTGCGGTGCAAGATTAGCTTGGTACATTCCATCACGGGCACGGGCACAAACGCGAGACCGGCCGCGATCAGGTACATATACCAGGGCATCATGACGAGCTCGAACAGCTTAGCGATAGGCTCGATGAAAATGATTACGGCGATCATGAGCGTCGAGGCGATGGCGGCCTTTACGAGCGCCTTGTTGGTGAAAGGTCCTATCGCGAACAGGGAGCGCGTGGAACGCATATTGAACGAGTGTATCACCTGTGTGAAGGCGAGGATGATAAACGCCATCGTGCGGCCCTCTTCGAGGCTGCCGCCGAGCATGACCTGCCCGAGCCAGAAGCCGAAAAGCGTGAGCGCACAAAACATAACGCCCTGCACGGCGACTTTTACCCCGAGGCCGCCCGCGAAGATCCCTTCGTTCTTTGCCTTGGGCATACGGTCCATCACGTCCGCTTCCACGGGCTCCATGCCGAGCGCGATTGCGGGCAGGCTGTCGGTCACGAGGTTGATCCAGAGAAGCTGCATGGAAAGAAGCGGCGACGTGCGCCATAGGAGCATGGCGAAGAACACTGTGAGCACCTCGCCGATGTTGGTTCCCAAGAGGTATCCGACAGCTTTGCGGATGTTGTCGTAAATACTCCTGCCCTCGCGCACCGCCTCCACGATGGTGGCGAAGTTATCGTCGGTAAGCGTCATATCCGCTGCGCCCTTGGCGACATCCGTACCGGTGATGCCCATGGCGCAGCCGATATCCGCTGCCTTGAGCGCGGGCGCGTCGTTCACGCCGTCGCCCGTCATGGCGACCACTTGGCCGTCATTTTGCCACGCGCGTACGATTCGTATTTTATCGGAGGGTGAAACGCGGGCGTACACGGAGATGTTTTCGACGCGGGAGGCAAGCTCCTCGTCGCTCATCACGGCAAGCTCGCCGCCGGTGACGGCTTCGTCGCCCTCCCGCAAAATGCCAAGATCCGAAGCGATAGCGCACGCGGTCGCCACATGGTCGCCCGTGATCATCACGGGGCGTATGCCGGCGCGCTTGCAAACGTCTACCGCTACCTTTACCTCGGGGCGCGGCGGATCGATCATGCCGACGACACCCATGAGGGTGAGAGAATGCTCAAGCTCCTCGGGCTTAGGCACTAGGCTATAATGCTCCGTTTCGCGGTACGCTACGGCCAGCACACGAAGCGCCTGAGAGCTCATGCTTTCCGCGGCCGCCTTCGCGCCGACGATATCGCCGCTTATACATTTTTCCGCGAGCACATCGAACGCGCCCTTCACGATCACCATGTTTTTGCCGCCGATGCGGTTTACGGTGGCCATGAGCTTGCGGTCAGAATCGAAAGGAATTTCGGCAAGGCGCGGATATTTTTCACCGAGCGCCTGCCGCGTCATGCCGTTTTTGTGCGCGGCAAGCGCGAGTGCGGTTTCGGTAGGGTCGCCGATGTGGCGAATTTCGCCGTTTTCTTCCTCCACATAGCCGTCGCAGCAAAGCGCGGCAAATTTAAGAAGCTCGCGCACGGCGGGAGCGTTATTTTGGCTGATCTCCTCGCTCAAGCCGCTTCCCGCATCGAACGCCTGCACGAGCGTCATGCGGTTTTGGGTGAGCGTACCGGTTTTATCGGAGCAGATCACGGAGGCGCTTCCGAGCGTTTCCACCGCTGGGAGTTTCCTTATGATGGCGTTGCGCTTTACCATACGTTCGACGCCGATCGCAAGCACAATCGTCACGATGGCGGGCAGCCCTTCGGGGATAGCGGAGACTGCGAGCGACACGGAGATCATGAATATCTCCATCACCGGAATATTATCGAGAAGGCCTACGATAAAGATGACGGCGCAGATGGCAAGCGCTGCAAACCCGAGATATTTGCCGAGCTTGCCGAGCTTTTGCTGGAGAGGCGTCTGCCCTTCCTCCTCAGCGTCGAGCATGTGGGCAATCTTGCCCATTTCCGTGTCCATGCCCGTGGAGGTGACGACCGCACGCCCACGCCCGTAGGCAACGCTGCAGCCGGAATACACCATGTTGCGCCGGTCTCCGAGCGGCACGTTTTCCTCTACGATCAAGGCGGCGTCCTTTTCAGAGGGCACCGACTCGCCCGTGAGGGCGGATTCTTCGCTGCGAAGGCTTGCCGATTCAAACAAGCGCGCGTCGGCGGGAATAAAATCCCCGGCTTCAATGTGGATGATGTCGCCCGGGACGAGAAGATTCGCGTCGATCACGATCTCTTTTCCGTCGCGTATCACGCGCGCGTGCGGCGCGGAAAGCTTTTTGAGCGCATCAAGCGCCTTTTCGGCCTTATTCTCCTGCGCGACGCCCAGCGCGGCGTTCAAAACGACGATCAGCAAAATCAAAATGGGCTCCGCAAAGCCTTCCTCCCTGTTATAGAGGGAAATGCCGAAGGAGATGGCGGCCGCCACAAGCAAGATGATGATCATCGCGTCCTTGAACTGATTTAAGAATTTTTGCAGAAGCGTTTGCTTCTTTTTTTCAGTCAGCTTGTTTTCGCCATACGCTTCGAGCCGTTTTTGAGCTTCTTCCCCGCTCAGCCCCTGCTCGCGTTCGACGTCCAATTGCTTTAGCACTTGGTCGATATCCTCATAATGCGGTATCAATGAAAAATCCTCCTGCTTAACCGAAATAGGAACGAAGCGGTGCCTAGACCTGAAACTGCAGCGACATGAGCTGCGATGGGAGTTGGAAAAACGCCTCGGAATGCCTGAAGCCGCATGCGCTCTCGTGCACGCGCGAAAGATAGTCGATGTAAAATTCCATATCCTTTTCTTTGCCCTCTGTTTGGCTCGCATGCAAAAAAACCGCTTCGCGTTTTTTTTCGATCGTATCTTCGATATCCACAAAGGTATTGGCGTTATTCGTGGTATGGAAAACGATCGAGTCGATCGCGTGCGGTTCGCCGACGTCCTTATGGTAGTGCGGCATGGGGCTAAGATATGCGGCCTGCGCGGCTGCCGTGGCAACGGCGATTCTGTCGGGATGAAACTCGTAGGGCTTGAAAGGATCCATTAAGAGGACCGCCTGCGGCTTAAGCACGCGTATAACGGCCATGATGCTGCGGCAAAGCTCCACAACGGGAGGGCATGCGCCGTCGGTATCGTCGAAGAAAAGCTGCTCCGTCACGCCGAGCGCACGTCCCGCATCCATGGCCTCCTGCCGGCGCACTTCCATAAGCTTCAAGGGCGAATAGGACGCATCCATGGTGCCCTTGCTCCCATCCGTGACAGTGAGAAAAAAGACCTTGCAGCCTTTTTGCGTAAGCTTACGGATTGTTCCGCCCGCGGCAATATCCAGTTCGCCCGGGTGTGCTTGCACACAGACCAGACTTTTTACTTCTTCAAGCTTCGTAAAGGACACATAGGAGTTTAAGTTCAATTCTCATTCCCCCAAAGGCGTAAAACATATATTATTTTAGCATGGCGCGTTTACCACCGTCAACTTGATAAGCCATTCCCTGTCAAATCGCGGGAAGTTCTCCGCGCGCCGCTTTTTTCGCCTTGATTTCCGCCAAGATCCATAGGAGCATCGGCAGGATGATCTGGAATGGAGCAGCATAGAACCTGTATATTTTAAGCCATGCAAACATCTCCATGAGGTTCGCATAAACGATTTCACAAAGAGCCATCATCAGCATGGATACGGGCAGGATGAGCCGCTTGAAGTTTGTTATGCCCGCCAGTTTTGCGATGCCGGTCGTCGCCGCAAACAGGCAGACGGATATCTTCAAAACGCCGCTCATGATGAAGTTCATGGAAATGGAACCTTCGATGCGTGCGAAAAACTCGCCGATGTTGATGATCCTTGCCGCCACATAGGAAGGGAAATACGTAATGCCCGCCATTGCCGGCCCTAAGATGAGAATATTGCGTATCACGATGGTAATCAGTATGATGCTTGCGGCAAAAATGCTCCAGAGGTATATCTTATAAGGGCTGTCTTCCTTGCGCACGGATGCGGCGGCGGTAAGAAACAGCACCGTTTCCGCAAGGGGGAAGCTGAAGACATTATAACCGTCCTCAAGCAATTTTGCGGTGTCCGTTGCGAGCACTGGCAGCATATAATAACCTTCCATTTGGTTGATGGAGCCGAGCACGGTAACAATCACCACCACGATCAAAACAGTCAAGAAAAGCAGGGAAAATTTCCCCATGGTCTTTGGACCGCTTTTCGTAAGATAGGCGACCGCGGACATGATGAGGATCATCACGGCTATGCGCGGCGTTTCACGAAGCACGTTCACCTGGATGAACTCGACGAAATTTCTAAGAACGAGCGAACCCAAATGAAACGCATACCATGTGAAAAGCGCGATTATGATTTTGCCGAGCACCTTTCCCGCCGCCGCCTCGGTAATCTCATAAAGCCCCTGCTCGGGATACAGCTTCATGAGACGTCCGTACATCAGCACGACGGGAACGGCGTAGGCTGCGGCGATTATGATTGTCATCCACGCATCCTGCCTTGCCTCGGTGCTTACGCCGATCACGACGGTGCTGCCGATGATGAATAAAATAATGATGCATTTTGCGTACAGCGGGGAAAGCATTTCTTTTTTCATAAGCAACCTCTCATAAGAAACCTTCTCAGCCTTGCGGGCCGAATACGGCTTCCACAAGCTTATTGATGGGCTCCGCGGGGCTTGGTATCTTCACCCCAAGCTCATACAATACCAAAACGCATAAGCCTACGGATAAAAGCGCAAGAAAAAGTACATTCGCCTTTACGCTTTCCTCTTTCCTTTTCGGAAAGAAGTCGATCAGCAGCACGGCGACAGCAAAAAGTATGGCAAAGATCGCTTCCAAAGTACGCCGCCTCCTTATGATTTTTGATATTCCGTGTTCGTGATGGAGATATCCGGCTCCGTGATGACGCGGGCGTTGTGAAAAAACTCATCCCAGCTGTCTTTTATCTCGCGCCATAAACTGTAGTTCGTGTCGTGTATATAATTTCCGAGGCCGAAAATATCAGACGCGTATTCGCGCTGCACACGCTGTACCGATTCTTCAATATCACCCTTCAATTGTTTTTCGGCGTACCGCTCAAAATCTGAAATGATATCCTCTTTAAGCATGTCCGCGGATTTATCGGTTTGCGTAAGGCTGGCCGAGAGCTTGATTCTGATGAAAAAGGTAAACTGCCCGTCCGCCCCTCTCTCATAGTCGATCTTCGTATCGCTTTTTGAAACGGCGAGCGTGAAATACATCCCTTTTTGTTCTGGAAGCTCGCAGATAAGGGTGCCTCCATGCATTTCATCGATCAAAAACAAAAACATTTTGGATTCGAGCGGGCTCAGCGTGCCAAGCATGACCGTATCCTTGAATACGGCAAGACCGTTACTTTCCACCACCATTTCCCCGTTGTTATATGCCTCGTGAAATATCGGCAGCACGAGCGAGTCCCCTTCCGCGTTCAAAAGGTTAAATGCCTCGTAGGCTGCTACGTCGTAGGTAAGAGAGGCTGTCCTATAATTCTCCTTTAGGATTCGGTTGATTTCGTTGGCAACGACGCTTTGATCGAGTCCTTTCAGCTTAAGGATGTCGCCTGCGGGCTGGCCTACGCTTACGACGATGCTGGCTGTCTCGCGCATTTCGCTTTCGCGGAGCACCCAGTCGAGTATCTGTTCTACTTCCCCGTCGATCGCGAGCTGCTCGCTTATGATAAGTACCGTGGAATGCCCGAAGTAGAGCCGGTAGGTGACGCGCCTGTTGGCGTTTCGCACGGCTTCGGGTATGGTGCGCCCGGTGGATTCCACGATCGTCGAGCTCAGGCCCTCCTGCTTGATGTTTTCCTGGAGGCGCATGATCTCGAAGGTGACGACGTAATCGCCCGTTTCCGGGTTTTTATCCATGGCGATGCCCGAAACGAAAACGAGGTTATTCAGCCCTCTGTAGTCCCAGCAGCCGCAGAGCATAAGACAAAGCGCGAGAACAAGCGCAAGAGAAACGAACCGCCGCACGCGTATAAACTTACGCATCGTTGGGCCCTCCGCCTTTGATTTTCATGCGCGTCCTGTTTTGGGTGAGCAACCGGGGACGCGTAAGCATCTCCCACCAAGGCGCTCGGAACGTGCTGTCCTTGATATCCTGAAAATGCAGGTCCCCCATATGCATTACCTGCGGAACCCCAAAGGACTGAAGGTTTAAAATATGGATCGTAAGCAGCAAAAAGCCGACGATGAGCCCGAGAAAACCGAAGAGTGAGGAAAGTATCAGGAGCGCTATCCGTAAATAGATAATAGGTGCGTTCATTTTTGGCACCAGAAGGTTCGTGATGCCCGTAAAGCCTATTACGATGATCATCGGCGACGCCACGAGTTTTGCTTCCACCGCCGCTTGGCCTATGACGAGCGCTCCTACGATGCTCAGCGCCTGACCAATGTTCGAGGGCATCCTGACACCCGTTTCCCGCAGAATATCAAATACGGCGAGCATGACGAAAGCCTCCAGCGCCGCCGGCAGCGGCACGCTCATCCGCTCGGCCGCGATGTTGATAAGAAGCGATTGCGGCATCATTTCACGATGGAACGCAACGACGGCGATGTAGAGCCCCGGTGTTATCACCGTGGCGATAAAGCCGATAATGCGCAGCAGCCGTGAGGCCGACGTATAAAAGAAGTTTAAATAATAATCCTCACCGCTTTGAAAATTCTCGATGAACAGATACGGCATGGTAAGCACATTGCAGGTGCCGTCCACGAATATGGCAACTCTGCCCTCGAGGATCTTCGCTACCACAACGTCCGGTTTTTCGGTATAACCGGTGGTACGAAAAGGCGACCAAGGTTTGTCGCGAATCAGCTCCGTAATGTAGTTGGAATCTAAAATCGCGTCGATGTCGATCTTCTTAAGCCGCTTAAATACCTCCTGAAGCACCTCTTGATTGACGATGCCATCCAAATAGCAAACGCATACCGAAGTGTTGCTTCGCTTGCCGATGCTGAGAAACTTCATTTTCAGCGCGGGCGTACGGAGTTTTCTTCTTATGAGCGAGAGGTTTTGCATGACCGCCTCGTTGAACCCCTCGCGCGGGCCGGTGAGCGTTTTTTCGCTGTCCGGCTCTGCGATGCCGCGCGTCGAAAACTCTTTGGTATTCAAGACGAGGACATCTTTGCACCCGTCTATAATAAGCAGCGTATCGCCGTAGGTGACGGCGTCGATCGCCTTTTTCAGCTCCCGCGTTTTTTCCGCCTCATTGGCCTCAACAATTTCCTTGAGAAGTTCATCGGCGAGCGCTTCCCCGCCTTTAAATTCGATCCTTTCGTTAATAAGCGGTTTGACGATCGCTTGGCTCATAAGGAGGGAATCCACCATCCCGTCAAAATAGATCAGACAGAACCTATGGCTTTTGCAAAACTTATTTTCGAGTTCCCGCACGCGCAAAACATCCACGTCCTCAAAAAGCTTTTTGAGGAACGCCATATCCTCATCGAGGTTCCCTGTAAATGCGCGGTCGGTATAGGCGGCGCTCATGCTGTCCACGGTGTTTTGGATCCGTGCCTCCTTACTCTTCTTTTTACCGCCGAAAATACTCCCGAACATGCCTGCCCTCCGAATTCCATTTTGTCTTATGTTTTTCCGTTTTCTGGGAAAATATGTGCGGGAGGATAAAAGCAATGCTTTGCGGCGAAAAAGAGCAGTTAAAGAAACGAACTGTGATTTCGTCACCAAAAGACCTCCCGGAATTTTCGTTGCGGCAAAAAGCAGTGTATAATAAAGTCAACAAGATTAAGGAGAAATGTTCCATGCAGGAAAAGACTTATGGCGTTACGGGTATGACATGCGCCGCCTGCGCCGCGCATGTGCAAAAGGCCGTGCAAAAGACGGAAGGCGTTTTAAACGGCGATGTCAACCTTGCCACGGAAAAGCTCACAGTGCGTTTTGATGAACAAAAAACGGGCTTCAATGCCCTTCAAAAGGCTGTGGAGGACGCTGGTTACGGCCTTTACGAACTCAGCGACGCCGCGAGCGCGGAGCTTTCCATAACGGGTATGAGCTGTGCGTCGTGCGCGGCGGCGATCGAGCGTGCTGTGATTAAGCTCGACGGTGTGGAGAGCGTAAGCGTCAACCTTGCCACCAACCGCGCAAGCGTTTCCTACGACCCGGCGCGTGCGTCCCTTTCCGCCATCAGAAGGGCCGTTTCCGACGCCGGCTACGGCGCGGAAGAGTCAGCAGAAGAGACGCCGGACTTTGGCGAGCAGCGCCGCGAAAAGGAACTCAAAAATATGCGCATGCGGCTCATCCTTGCCGCGGTGTTTGCCGTGCCCGAGCTTTATATCGCCATGTCGCACATGATTTCTCTGCCGCTGCCGCATTTTATGAGCCCGCATACGTCGCCGCTCGTTTTTGCGCTCGTGCAGTTCTTCCTTACGGTTCCGGTCTTGATCAGCGGCAGCCGCTTCTTCCGCGTGGGTATGAGATCTCTTTTTAAAGGCGCGCCGAATATGGATACGCTCATCGCCATCGGCACGGGAACCGCATTTTTATATAGCGTCTACGCGACCGTGCGCATCTTGAACGGGGGTCATACTTTTTCGGAATCGCTGTATTATGAGTCCGCAGCCATCGTCATCACGCTCGTGATGCTTGGCAAATACCTGGAAGCCGTGAGCAAGGGCCGCACGTCCGACGCCATCAAAAAGCTGATGCGCCTTGCACCCAAGACCGCGTTTGTCGTGCGAAACGGCGAGGAACGCGAGATACCTGTGGCGGAAGTGATCGTAGGCGATACGGTCGTTGTGAGGCCGGGCAATTCCTTCCCCGTGGACGGCATTGTGCAGGAGGGCACTTCCTCGGTGGACGAATCCATGCTTACGGGTGAAAGCCTGCCTGTCGAAAAGAGCGCGGGCGATATCATCACGGGCGGGAGCATCAACGGTGAAGGACTTCTGCGCTTTCAAGTGACGAAGGTCGGCCGCGATACCATGCTTGCAAAGATCATACGGCTCGTGGAGGATGCGCAGAGTAAAAAGGCTCCCATCGCAAAGCTCGCGGATGTGGTCTCGGGCTACTTCGTACCCGCCGTGATGGGTATCGCCGTTATAAGTGCGGCCGCTTGGGCCGCTGCGGGAAAAGATTTCGATTTTATACTGACGGCGTTCGTTTCGGTGCTTGTGATAGCCTGCCCCTGCGCGCTCGGCCTAGCCACACCCACCGCCATCATGGTAGGCACGGGAAAGGGCGCGGAGCTCGGCGTGCTTATCAAATCTGGCGAGGCGCTCGAAACGTCGCACCATGTGGATACGGTGGTACTCGACAAGACCGGCACCATCACCGAGGGAAAGCCGCGGCTCGCTTCGGTAGTACCCCTCAACGGCATGGAGGAAGCGGAACTCATGAAGCTTGCGGCCGCCGCGGAAAGCGGCTCCGAGCACCCCGTTGCGAAGGCTATTTTGGAGGCGGCAAACGAAAAGGGGATCGAGCTTCCCCGCGTTGACAAATTCAAGGCGGTGACGGGACGCGGCATAGACGCTTCGGTTTTAGGAAAGCGCATACTTGCGGGCAACGAAAAGCTGATGATAGAGGAAAAAATTTCCCTTGGCGACGCGACGGAAAGCGCCAAAGCGCTCGCCTCGCTCGGCCATACGGTGATGTACATCGCGGTGGACGGAAAATTGAGCGGTCTCATGAGCGCGGCCGACGCCGTGAAGGCGGGAAGCAAGCGCGCCGTAGAGCGCCTCAAAGCCTTGGGCGTGGACGTTGTAATGATCACGGGCGATAACAAAAACACCGCCGCCGCCATCGCCGCGGAGGTCGGCGTCACGCATGTGCTTTCAGACGTTTTACCGCAGGATAAAGCGGAGCAGGTGAAAAAACTCCAGCGGGAAGGCAAAAGGGTCGTTATGGTCGGCGACGGCATTAACGACGCGCCCGCGCTTGCGCAGGCCGACGTGGGCATGGCGATCGGTACGGGTACGGATATCGCTGTGGAATCGGCCGACATCGTTTTGATGCGCGGCGACCTCAACGAGGTGCCGACGGCCATCGAACTGAGCCGTGCCACCATAAGGAATATCAAGCAAAATCTATTTTGGGCGTTTGGCTACAACACGCTCGGCATTCCGTTCGCGGCGGGCGTTGTTTATCTGTTCGGCGGCCCGCTCCTCAACCCCATGTTCGCAGGCGCGGCTATGGCGCTAAGCTCCGTATCGGTAGTGAGCAACGCATTGCGGCTGAAAGGATTTAAGCCGAAAGGATATTAAAAAAAGGGACGCGTTCACATCCCTTTTTAATACCCTATGCTCATTCTTCCGTAAGCTTCTTATACATCTCCATCATCTCCATAAACTTCTTCGCATCTCCCCCGTGATCGGGGTGGTAGCGCATGGCAAGCTCGCGGAATCTATTTTTTATGGCGGCACGATCTGCGTCGGCCGAAAGGCCGAAACGCTTCAATAGTTCGGGATCGTAAATTGCCGCTTGTGCGATGCCGTTTTCCTTGTAGAAGCGATAATACACATAGAAGAAATATTCGTCGATCACGGCCTGCAGGGCAGCGGCGTCCATGCCGCACAAAGCGGCGAGCGGATAACGCGCCGTATTCGAGGCGAATCCATGCAAATCGAAAAACGTATCCCAAACGAGCCGCCTGCCTTCGGGCGGCACGGAGCTGCCGAACCTGATTTTGCTTTCAAGCCTTTTTAAGCCCCTGAGGCTATGCTTTACGGCGTTGGTGCTGCCCGATAAAGAAGGCAATCTCTTTCCTCCCGTCAGCTTTTTAGAAGCGTTGCGCGGTGCAAAATGAGCTCCGCCGCGATGCTGATCGCGATCTCGGCGGGTGTTTCGCCTTTGATGGGCAAGCCGATGGGCGCGTGTACGCGCGAAAACTCGCCTACGCTTATACCCGCCTCGGCAAGCCTTTTATAGGTCGCGGCGATCTTAGCGCGGCTCCCGATCATACCGATGTAGGAAGCATCGGTTTTTATGGCAAAAAGGAGCGCTTCATAATCCGCCTGATGGCCGCGCGTCATGATAACGATATAATCCTTATCGGTAACGGTAAGCTTGCTTCCGACCTCCGAAAAGGGACCGACAATGGTCTTCACGCCGCGCGGAAAAAGCCCGGGAGAAGCGAACGCCTCGCGATCCTCATAGACCACGGGGCGGAAGCCGACATGCTCGATCACGGGCACAAGCTCCTGCGATACATGACCGCCGCCGAATACATATACATAGCCCAACTGCATGAGCGGCTCCACGTAAAACGACGGTTCCTCCCTTATAAGCTTGCCGCCGGTTTTCAACTGCGGCAGTATGCGCTCCAAATTGATGTCGATAAACCGGACGCCTTCGCTTTTTGCGTAGACGCCGAGCGCATTTTGCGATATGCCCGTGACGAGCCATGCTTCCTCATCTTTATCGAACAGGGAAACGATATGCGCAAGGGTTTCGATACTATGCTTGTCCTGCGCTGAGAAATGTTGGAAATATACCTCTACCCCGCCGCCGCAGATCATGCCGATATTCGCCGCTTGCGCGGAGGAAAGGTCAAAGCTTTTTATAAAGCTCTTTTTCTCCCTGATCGCTTCCTTGGCCGCGAGTATGCTATGGTATTCCACCGCGCCGCCGCCTACCGTGCCCAGCGTGCTGCCGTCCTTGAATACGGCCATTTTAGCGCCCTTGCCGCGCGGTGCGGAGCCGGTGCTAGCAACGACGCTTAAAAGCATGGCGTCCTCACCGCGCTTAAGCGCGTTCCATACCGCCTCTAAAAGTGCTTTCATGATGATGCCCTCCGCCGTACGATTAAAAAGAAATGCCGTACCACCATATTACCCGAGGCTCGTCGCTTTTTCAACGACTTTCCCGTTGCGCCGCCGCGGTGAAAGCGGTATGCTTAGAGCAAGGGGAGTTGACTTATGGAAGATACGACGCTTTTCAACAAAAGACCTGAGGACTGCAACTATTCGTTTTTCTGCCATAAGGCATGCGAGTTTTTTCCCTGTCACAAAACGGATGATCCCGACAATTTCAACTGCCTGTTCTGCTATTGTCCGCTTTATGCGCTCGGGGAGCGCTGCGGCGGCAATTTCAGCTACACGAAAACGGGGATCAAGGATTGCAGTGCTTGTACGCTGCCGCATATCCGCAAAAACTATTCCTATATCATGGAAAAGTTTTCCGAAATCGCCGAGCTTGCCAAGAAGCGCGATTGAAAGAAGCATACAAAAAGGCCCGCAGCGCTTGCGGGTCCTTTTATCATCATCATTTTCCGATCAGCACGCGCCTAAATAGGTACGGGAAAAAGCCGAGCTCCGCTTTGATCCGCCGCTCGATGGCGGCGTTGAGCGCGCAGAGCTTTTTCACATCCTCGCGGGTCGGCTCTTTTAGCGCGAAATGCCAAAGCGTTACCGCCTTGCACGCCGTACTTGGGGTCTTGTTCCCATACCGTACGTCAAGCCTCCGCGCGAAGGCCGTTACGGTATCCTCCGCGTGGAGGTTTAAATCGAGAAAGACCGCCTGCCTTATGAGCTTTACGTAGCAGGCGTCCAGCATTTCCGGCATCCTGCCGCGATATTTCCGGTACAGCAATTTATATGCTGTTTCCGCAGGGGAAAGCAAAAGCGCCATCCTTAGAAACAACAGCAGCACAAGAAGGAACAGCAGTATAAGCGCCAATGCGAGCGCAGCCTTTTCTTGCGATGTGAGCGGATGCGATATGCTTGGTTGCTGTTGGACCTCCTCCACAGTGGGCGTTACGGCAACTTGATGCGGCGTTTGCTCCGGTTCCTGACGTTCGGTAAACGGCACGGCTTCTTGGAAATCCCATGCCGTAGGGTCGAAGACGACCCACCCGATGCCCTTGAAATATACCTCTGTCCAAGCGTGCGCCGTGGCGTTTGTGGCAACGTAGGAATTGGGCGAATTGGGATACATTTCGTTTCGTTTGATCGCGTAGCCCGTCACAAAGCGCGCGGGAAGTCCCTCGCAGCGCGCCAGTACGGCCATGGCGCTTGCGTAATAGACGCAGTAGCCTTTGCGCGTGCCCAAAAAATACGCCACAAAGTCCTCGTCCTCGGGCGGCGTTCCCGGCGTGAGCGTATAGGTGCAGTTTTCTCTGAGCCATTTTTCAATGGCCCGCGCTTTTTGATAGGGGGAAGATTGCCCCGCTGTAATACTGCGCGCCGTTTCATATACGGATCCGGGCAGCGTATCGGGAAGCTGTAAATAGGTCGCGCATACGGCATCATAGAGCGGGTCTCCCGAATTGGAAGTGAGCGTTTCAAGCAAGAGCATGTTGTTGTCAAAATCTTTTGTGCCGCGGCCGAACACGGTTGTATCCAACACATAATACAGCGAGCGGCGTATGCGCGAGGCATTGATCTCCCCCTGCGAGGTGAAGTAGATCTCCGAGCCGAAGCTCGATGTGTTTTTGAGTCGGCTCACTTGACCCGCGCTGAAAAACGTGTTGCCCTTGAGCATATAATTGACGGTCAGCTCGATATCCGTGGTCATCTTTCGATAAAGCTTTTTTGCTTCGTCGCCGCCTGAGGGAGCATCCGTGAAAAACGCCGCCCGCCGCTTCGAGCCCCACACCATGCTTTCAAAGCGATAGGAGTTCGAACCCGTATCGTACCATGTTTTCCCGTTATAGGCGTTGTAGACTGCGCCGCCAAGGCGGACAGGAAAACTTGTGATGACCGTCATAACGATGGTATCGTCGAGCTGAATGTCTCCGCCGAGCCTGTCGCCCAGCGGCGCAAAGCCAATATCTTTTAGTTTGAACGTCGCATAGGAGGCGCTCCCTCCCTCCGCCGCATCCTGCAGATCGTCAATTAGGTTCGCAAAGCGTTCGGCACGCCAAACGCCGTCCTCCACGGGAGAAAGGAATAAGGAACCGAGCACGATCAGCGGCGTAAACAAAACCGCGAACGCGGGCAAGAATTGCGCAAAAACCCGTTCGCCGCTTTCAAGCGGCGCGTCGATGCGAAGCCCCGCGGCTTTTGCAAGCGAGATAAGGATTACCGGCGCGCCCAAAGACGCCGCCGCCACGAGTTGCTCCGTGCCCTGACGCCTGTATAGTAGATAAAGCGCGACTAAAACGACAGGCGGCACAATGCCGAACCGGAAAACTTTACGGTAAAACAGGAAGGCTAGTGCTGCCGCAGGCAACGCAAAAAGAAGCCTCGCAAGGAAAAAGGCGCTTTCACCCGGGGCAAATTCGAGAGACGAAAAGCCGGTGAAACACCAGTTTATAAAGGATGCTCCCCAGGAGGTCGCTCCCTCTTCTCCGTTAAATGCGGAGGCGAGCGCAAAGGTAGCGACGGCAAAAAGCAAGAAGGCGGGAAAAAACCACCATTTGCGCGCAAAGAGGAATACCAGCGCCGTTCCCAAGGCCGTCACCAAAAAACAGGCGCCGAGCGTTGACTCAAGCGGTAACTGCGCAAAAAGCGCGGCGTTCACTACCGTCGCTAATAGAAGCGCGCAAAGTATATCGGTCAAATATGCGGCAAGTTTTATATTCTTTCCCATATTCACCCGATCCCCTCCAGAGCCTGCGCGGCATCACATCCCGGCTCCAAATACAGCGTATGGATACGGCCGCCCGTGCGGGCGCCGCCGCAAAGAATCAGCGTGACCGATGGAAACATCGTGAGCGCGTGTTCGAGTGCCATGCTGAGATCGGGGGTCGTTTCGCGCGTCAAAACAAAAAGCGCGCGGGCAGTGCTCGCCGTAGCGCATGCAAGCGCAAGCGCGGCGGGCAGGTTTTCGCTGCCTCTAAATGGCAGCGCGGCAAGAAAATGCTGTAACGACTCAAGCTCCGTCATGCGAACGTATTCATGCCGCTCATTTGCCGCGGAACTCGTGACGAGCTGCACGATGCGCTCGCGCGAAAGGCTGTGAAGCGCAATGCTTGCCGCGCATTCGCAAAGCGTATCGGCATAGATGAGCGCGTCCTCGCCGTTAAGCTTATGGATAGAGCTGTCAATAAGTATCAGCACGCGTTCACGCTCGGGAAGCTCGTATTGCTTGACGTAAAGCCTTCCCTGCTGCGCGGATTTTTTCCAGTGGATGCGCTTGAGCGGGTCGCCTTTCACGTAGAGTCCAGCGCTCGTAACGTCCTCTCCCCGCTCCGTTTGCCTAAGATAGATACTGCCGAAAAGCTTGGAATCGACGAGGCCCGCGTTCGACGCGCCGCCCACCTCGGCTTTAGGAAGCACCGTGAGCTCTACCATGCGGTAATAAGGAAGCCAGCGCATATCGAAGCGCAGCGTCGTAAGCCCGAAGATATCGGTGATCTTGATAGCCGTCATACCAACGCGGTAAATGCCGCGGTACGGAATCGCGAGCGAAAGGTCGAACTCCTTGCCGGAAAACGGCGCGAGGCTGAACATCAGATCCTGCTTTTCCTTTAGGGATACGACGTCCAAGTGGACCTCCATCAGCGAAAGCGGAACGGGGCGCTCGTTTTTGATCTCCAGATGCAAAAGCGCACCTTCGCTTTTGACGCAGGTCCTTTTATTCAATTCCTGCTTGTAGGTAAAAGCATAGATCGTCCAGAGATTAACGAGGAGCATGGCAAGGATAGCGCACAGCTGCGCAAAAAACACAAAATAGTACACGCGAAGCCCCGTGTACATGCCAGCGAGCAGGCAAACGCCCATCGCCGTATAAAAAACGATGCGCACCGTTTTCATGCGGGGCCTGGCACCTTGATAGAACGGAGGATGCCGCTTAAGATCGTTTCCGTCGTTTCTTTCTTTTGGCTTCCCTGGGGATGGAGCACGATTCTATGCGCAAGCACGGGCTCCGCCATAAATTGCACGTCGTCGGGCAGCGTGTAGGAGCGGCCGAGAAGCATGGCGTGCGCCATGGCCGCGTTCATAAGCGCAAGCGAGCCGCGCGGGCTCACGCCGAGCAGGATCTTCTCGTTGGAGCGCGTGGCGTTGACGATGGAGACGATGTATTCAAGTATGGGCTGTGTGCAAAGCACCTCTTTGTGCTTTTCGCGAAGGAACAGAATGTCCTTTGCGTCGGCCACGCTCTTGAGCTCATCGAGCGGCCGAAAGCCTTTGTTGCGCTTTAAGATGTTCAGCTCCTCGTCCCGCTGCGGGTAGCCAAGGGAGATTTTTAATAAGAACCTGTCGAGCTGCGCCTCCGGCAGCGGATAGGTGCCGATGAGTTCCACGGGGTTTTGCGTTGCGAGCACGATAAACGGCTGCGGCACGGGGTAGCTCACGCCGTCGATGGTCAGCTGCCCCTCCTGCATCACCTCGAGCAGACTCGACTGGGTCTTGGGGCTTGTGCGGTTGATCTCGTCGGCAAGCACGATCTGCGCCATCACCGCGCCGAAGTTCACCTCGCGCTCGCCTGTTTTAAGGTTGATGCTCGTAAAACCCGTAACGTCCGAAGGCAGCACGTCGGGCGTGAACTGGATGCGGCGAAACGAGCAGTCGAGCGTGCGTGCAAGTGCGGTTACGAGCGTGGTTTTGCCAAGGCCCGGCACATCCTCGATCAAAATGTGCCCGCCGCAGATGAGCGCGATCAGCGTCATGTCGGCAGCTTGCTCCTTCCCCACCATGACGCGCGCGATGTTTTCCTTGATCCTTGCAACCAGGTCCAAAACTTCGTTTTCGGAGCTCATAATTACCTCGTAAACGGTTTTTTTGATTGGGTGTATTTTAAAAAAGCTTTTTTAAAATATCGAGACTGTGATGCGTTATACCTGTCATGTCCTCCCGCTCGCATACGGAGAAGTGGTAGCTTAGATACACGGCGAAGGTATCGTCGTCCATCGCGTCGATGGTTTCGCGGAAATAATTGGTGTAAAGATCGGCGGCTACAAAATGCAGCCGTTTTACGGGGAGACTGTTTAAAAGCGCATCGATATCGGTTTTGCGGTACAGCTCAAAGAGGTCCTCGGGGCTGGAAAACGCCCGAAAAGTCACCGGGTCGAGCATACCTTTTTCAATGAGATTAAAAATGTTGCCGTTGCGGAAGCCGAAATTCAATATGGAAGCGTCGCTCATGCAATAAGCGACAAAGAGCAGGCCGTTTTCTTTTGTGACCCGAAGCGCCTCAGAGAGCGCCTGCTTTTGCTCGTCAACCGTAAACAGATGATACATGGGGCCAAGCAAAAGCGTCATATCGAATGCGCCGTCTTTGAATTTGGAAAGGTCTGTCGCATTTCCCTGAACCACGCGAACATCCTCGCCGGGCACGGTGTTTGTTTGGAAAATCTCGATGTTGCGGGGGATCAACTCCACAGCGGAAACGGAATAGCCCTTCCGTGCAAGCGCGTGAGAATACCGCCCCGTCCCTGCGCCGATCTCTAAAATATGCATTTGCGGCGAAAGATAGCGCGTTATATAGCGCATGGTCGTCAGGAATTCCACCTGCCCATGCTTTGAAAGAAGGCGTGCATCTTCGTCGTAAGCGCCGTAATAGCGACTGAGATAATCGAAAGCTTCCGAAGCCACGGCTTGCCCCCTATATTCGTTCAGTGTTTGGACGGAAGTATCTCCAGCCAGTATCCGTCGGGGTCCTCGATGAAGTAGATGCCCATCTTTTTGTTTTCAAAGCAGATGCAGCCCATCTCCTCGTGAAGCGCGTGCGCATTTTCAAAATCGTCGGCGCGGAAAGCAAGATGGAACTCGTTGTCCCCGAGCTCATAGGGCTTTTCCCAGTCGCGGAGCCAAGTGAGCTCGAGTTCGAAATCCGCCTCGTCGTTTCCGATGAAAACGATGATATAGGAGCCGTCTTCGGCCGGCTTTCTCCGTTTTTCGGTAAGCCCGAGCGCTTTTTTATAAAACGCGAGCGAGGCGTTCAGATCGGATACGTTATAGTTTTCGTGCACCATTTTGAATTTCATAGGCTTTCTTCCCTTTTTACGCTCAGTTCGTAATAATCCATCACGGAGGTTTCGTCAAAGCCGCAGGACTTATATAGGTTCAGCGCCCGTTCGTTTTCGGGAACGACCTGCAGCATAATCTCTTTGGCGCCCGAGGCCTTCATTTTCTCCAGTGAGAGCTCCAGCATTGCCCGCCCGTAGCCGCGGCCGCGAAATTCCGGCAGCACGGAAAAGCCATAAATGCCCCACACGCCGCTTTCGCTTTTTTGCAGATTGATCTTCCCGACGGTAACGCCGTCCTTTTTGCCGAGATAGGTCGTTAAGCCGCGCTTTTCCTCCTCCTCGGGAAGATAGGGTTCCGTGTCCGCGTCGGAAGGACTCTCCGGCTTGTTCCACGCGGCGTCGTCGATGCATTGTATCGTAGCGGCATCCGCGTTTTTTGCCTTTTGCAGCAGAATGCCGTGAAGGCCGCATGTATCCGGAGCGGGCGCGCCTTTTTTGAGGTGCATTTCGACTTCGCAAAATTTATAGGCGCTCCGGATTTTTTCAAGAAACGCGTGGCCGGCAGCGGACGTCCTGTCGCAAAGCAGCAGCACGTCGGCGCAGTTGCGGCGCTTGAACTCGCAAAGCGCGAGCGCGTAGAGGCGCGTAAAGATGCCCCGCTGCCTGTATGCGGGATGCACCATACCGGTCACCTCGAGCGGCATGCCCGGGCCCCCGAAGCTGCAAATGCCGATGTAGCCGACCGCCCGGCCGTCTTCATAGGCAACAAGCTCGTCGGTATAGCCTTTTTCCCGCGCGACAGTTCTTTGCTCGTACGCGTTCAACTTATAGTCGAGCTCGAGCTTGAGCGTTATTTTATCATAACGTTCGCATACGTCTTGTAAGGCGGATACCGCTGTATGGGTCTCCCTGTCGAGACCTGCGCTGCAAGTGATAACGATATCCTTATCGACCGTTCGATCAAGCACGAAGCCACTTCCTAAATTATAAATCAACTTAATGACAGTATATGTGTATTTGGAATCTTCTACAAGTATATTACGCATAATAAATTCCGTGCCGGAAAAAGCTCGGCACGGATTGTTTACTCTATATCGGTTTACGCGTTTTCCCCGGCTTCTTTCTCCTTTTTTGCGAGGTCGTTGGTATCGATAGAGTTTCGGTACACCACATATTTCTGGAACAGAAACTCCGTTATCAGGTTAAGTACCATATTGATGCCCGTTACGAGGTACTCGTTCCACCCGAGCGTTTCCACCAAATAGTTGCCCGAAATCGTGGTAACGGGCGTGAACACGCAGTAATACGCGAACACCTTGAGCATTGCGACGGGAACATTGGATGTGGATTTGAAGGTGAAACGCCGATTGAGCGTGAAATTCCACAGCACGCTTAGCACGAGCGCCGTCAGATAGCTGAACCAGTATTCCAGATGCAATAGCTCGTTTAAAAGCGTAAAGCTCAGCAGTTCGATGATGCCTGCACTTGCGGAAAAGAGCACGAATTTTAAGGTCCGCCAAAGCTCTTTGTGCTGTTTCACGGCCATACGACATTATCCCCCTATTTTTTTGGAGTACTTATTCTTATATACCACTCTCATGAGCATTGCGTCAAGCGGGGAAAGCGCCACGGAAACTTTTAGCGCGCACGTATGGAGGTAACTCACACAGGCCTTTTCCGTGAGGAGTTTGAGCGCCTCGCAATCCCCTTCGGTATCCGCGCGGCATATCGCGCCCAAGCCTTTCACGAGCACCGCGCTGCGTGTTTTGAGCGCGTTTATGACTGCCTCGGGCTCCGCATCGGCCACAACGAGCTTTGGGCCAATCATCTGTGCCATATCGTCGAGCTGTGCGCGCAAGAAACGTATAGTCGACGCCGCCTCGCATACGGGCGGAGCAGCCGTACAGCCGATATGGGGGAAGCATCCGCTCGCGCCGGTTACGAGCTTTATAAGTTTTTCAGCCTGCTTCTCCCCTGCCTTTGCCGCGGGCTGGCCTTTGCATGCCCGCCTGCATACGGCCTCTAAAATCCTTGCCCGCTCGCAGGCGTCTTTCTGATCGTAACCCGCAATGAGCGCGCCATGCTGTGCCATGAGCACCGCGTGCGCACCCGTAGAGAGCGCGGCCGTCACGTTTGCCCAAAGGCGCTTCGAGCCCGGCAGGCCGTATTCTGCGAGCGCTGTGCCGCCGAGAACGGCGTTTTCCTCCGCTGTGGGCGAAAGAAAGTCGAAGCCCGCGAGGCCGAGCGCGGAGGCGTATATCTGATGGGTATGCACCACAAAGCCCGCATCGGGAAATTGCTTATAGGCCGCGATATGTACGCCCTTTTCGGAGGAGGGCTTGCGGGTACCGCGCCACGTTTTGTCAGACATGTTATAGACGACAACGTCGTCCGCCGTCATGCTCTCGTAGCCTAAGCCGCTGGGAGTTATGGCAAATGTCGTTTCGTCGATGCGGCAGCTCATGTTGCCCCATGTGCGCGCGACGAGCCCCTCGCGGAGCAAGATCCGCCCCGCCTCGGCCACCGCCTGCCTTGCTTCCCTCTCGTTCATTTATACCACCTCAATGTTGTCGAACACGCGCCCGAACGCCGCAACCGCGGCGTCGATATCCTTTTTTGTGTAGGCGGCGCTCGTGTACATGCGATTGCCCGCGAGCGTCACAAGCCCTTCGGCCATGTAAGCGGCGCCCATATGCTGCATTTCCTTTTTGCGCATGGAGGTTTCCTTGAGTATGCCGGGTATCTGCCACGGCTTCGACCAGCGGATGGCAAAATGCATGGTGCCCACCGTGTCAAGGTGGCAGATGGAACCTACGTTATACGCCACGAACGGCAGCTTTCTTTTTTCGATGAGCGCATTCAGCCCGTCGGTGAGATAGTCGCCCACCTCCGAGGCCTTTTCGCAGGCATTCGTACGCTCGATCTCGCAGATGGTGTGATAACCTGCGCAGCAGCTGAGCGGCGTGGCGGCCAGAGTGCCGCCCACGAGTGCCTTCTTGCCATGCCCGTCAAGCCCTGCGCCCAAACATTGCATGTATTCTTTTTTCCCGCCGATCGCGCCGGCGCCCGGATAGCCTCCCGCTACCACCTTGCCGAAAATGGTCAGATCGGGCGTCACGCCGAAATACACCTGCGCGCCGCCGAGACCGATGCGGAAACCTGTTACCACCTCGTCGAAAATGAGGAGCGCGCCGTATTTATCGCAAAGCTTCCGAACATTTGCCGGGAACTCGAAATCCACCGGCCGCGTGCCGCTCTCGGGGCCGATCGGCTCGAGCATGACCGCCGCCGTGCCGCCGTTTAATATGTTTTGACGCAAAACACGATCGAGATCGTTGAGGTCGTTTGGGAAAAACTCCTGCGTGTGACGGAACACGAAGCCTGGCACGCCGGCGGACTGCAGGCCCTTTGTGCCCGGAATGCGGATGCCGTAGGCAAGCTGGTCACTCCATCCGTGGTATGCGCCGCCCATTTTGACGATGTTTTTCTTTTTCGTGGCGAGCCTTGCCACGCGGATGGCGCCCATGCAGGCCTCCGTGCCGGAGCCGAACATGCGAACCATTTCTACGGAGGGGACGAGCTCGGTTATTTTTTTTGCGATCCTATACTCGTATTCGTGGAAGAGGCCGGTGGACGGACCGCAGGTATCCAAGAGCTCCACCGTTTTTTCACGCACGAATTGCGGGTTGCTGCCAAGCACCGTGGGGCCTCCGGCCTGCAAAAAGTCGAAATACTCGTTGCCGTCTATATCGTAGAGCCTGTTGCCCTCGGCCTTTGTGAACACGAGCGGGAACGGGTAATTGAACGCAAGGTTATGCTGCACGCCGCCCGGGATCACTTTGAGCGCCTCGTTTACCATCTCGCGGGATGCTTTGCATTTTTCACCGTAATACTCGGTTTCGTACTTTTGCAGCGCCGCCTTCCCGATGCTGCGGATGGGCTGCTTGATCAGCTCGTCGAGCCGTGCCGTGACCTTTTTTGCATCAACATAACGGTAATTCGGTTTCATAGGTATCCACTCCCCCCCAGTTTCAGTTTTGGTTCATGATCTTAAAAAATTTTTTATTCGCCCGATACAGCAACTTGAACACCGTAAAGTTTTTATCGTAGGCGGCTTTCGCCAACGGGTCCGGACGGAATGACTTCACGGCGGGGATAAAATCGCGCACGCGCTCCAGATTATCTATCAAATTCAGCCCCACGCCGATGACTGCCGCCGCACCCACTGCGCCTACGTTTTGCGGCGCATCCACGGTTTCCACCGTGCGGCCCGTCATATCGGCAAGGATATGGCAGGTCACGTCGGAAAGCGCCCCGCCGCCCACGAAACGGACGGTTGAAGAGGTCTTTACATTTTTGTCCTCGCACTCGAGCATCCAGCGCAGATGGTAGCAGACACCCTCCAAAACAGCGCGGATCAGTTCCGTTTTGCCGGTTTCAAGCCGGATGTTGAAGAACATGCCCGCCGCGTTGGGATCTTCGAACGGGCAGCGGTTGCCGTGCAGCCACGGCGTGAAGATCACGCCGCCCGCGCCCGGAGGAACGCGCTCGATGGTTTGCGTCAAATAATCGTACAGGCTCGTATAAACGCATTCCTGCGTTTCGGTGACATGCTTTTTTTCAAGATAAATGCCTATCTCGTCGAGCGCGAGATGATCCTTCACCCATTCGAGGCATTTTCCGGCAGTTTCCATTTCCGCAAAATAGTTGTATTTGTTCGGGATCGCGCCCATGATGGCGGCCATCATGGCACTGATATCCACGCTTTGCTTATCGACGACCGTCGATACCCAGCCCGACGTACCCGAATAAATATGTGTGTCGCCCGTGGAGGTGCAGCCGGAGCCTATGCCGATGAGCGTCGCGTCCCCGCCGCCGCCGAATACCGGTGTACCCGGCGTCAGCCCAAGCTCCCGCGCGGCCTTTTCGGTAAGGCCTCCCACATTCTCGGCCGATCGGACGATCCGGGGCAGATGCTCCGGATTTACCTTGAACATGGAACAAAGGGTCTTGCTCCAGCCGTGCTTGCCGTTTCGGCTGTCGTAGAGGAAAGTCGAATAGGCGGAGTCCTCGGTCATGACGAATTCATTCGTGCAGCGGCAAATGAGGTATTCCTTTACGTCGAGCCACTTATAGACCTTCTTAAATATCTCTGGTTCGTTGTTTTCCACCCATTTGTACTTCCAAACGGGGTCCTTGACGCTTGTGGAGACCGCACAGGTCCGCTTTAGGCTTTTCAGCAGATTGACGACATTCACGCCGCTTATCTCCAAGCCGTGCGCCATGCCCGCCTTGAACTCCGCCCTTGCCCGCTGGTCCATATAGCTCATGGGCCGCCTTACGGCGTTACCCGATTTATCCACGAGCACGAGCCCCTGCATTTGCGAACAGAAGGAAATTCCTTCGATCTGCCGCGGCATTACCGTACCGTTTTCAAACAATGCCTGCGTGGTAGAACACATAGCATTCCACCATTCGTCCGCGTCCTGTTCCACACCCCCGTTTTCGAGCACATAAAGCCCATAGCCCTGCTGCGCGCTCGTGACCAGCGTGATTTTTTCCTCCAGACGGAACAAACAGGTCTTCACGGCGGTCGTTCCCACGTCGTAGGCGATCACATACGCCATACCGTCACCTCTTTCAATTTCTGTGTGCGATTTCTCTTTTCTCCAAGGTAAAGGCCGATTCGAAGAATTTCAAAAGCTCTGAAACCACCTTTTCATCATCGTCGAACACGTCGTTGCCACAGTAAATCTTAAAGCGTTCCCGATAATAGTCGCAAGAATAGGAGAATTGCAGCATCATCAATAGATTGTCGAAGAAAAACGCAAAGAGGCGCGGGTCCGCGTCCGAACGGATATCGCCCTCCGCCTGCGCGCGCGTTAGAAAAGCCGTATACGCTGCCGAGGAGATGCTTTCGATCTCCGACGCGAAAACAGGCGCGTATTTGCGGCAGCTGCCCGAGGTGATCTCATGATAGAGTACATTGTAGTTTGGCTGTTCCCTCGCGCTCTTTTGGAGCGCCCGGATGAGCTTTTCCGCCCGGACGAGTATTTTATCGTCCCCTGCGAGCACCTCTCGAATTACGGTATCGAGCACGGCGAGGCAGTGCCGCAGGCATGCCTCGAAAAAGTCGTCCTTGTTTTTATAATATTTATAGAGCACGCCAACGCTTACACCGGATTTTGCAGCAATCAGGTGCATGTTTGCCTTGTCGGGACCATTTTGCGCGAACTCGTTGATGCCGGCTTCCAAAATGGCGTCGATCTCCCGATCGGTGAGCTTTTTGAACATATATCCCTCCATCAGCTCTGACGATGTAGTGAAAACAGACGAAAAATAGCGATATCGACTGGGAAATGTGTTTATAAAGCCTTGTAAAACAGAACACTCGTGAATTTAAATTCACATCTTGAGTACAGTATAGCACGGCGTTTTTGAAATGCAAGGGGAAATCATAAAAAATGCAAAAGAAAAGCGAAGCTGCGGCTTCGCCTGACGAAAGGATTTGACGAAAAGAGAAAATCAAAAACCTTCAATCCCATTGCCCCGGGAACCGCATTTTCGTTAAAGGCGGGAATTTTTTGTTATACGCTTCCACTTCATCTTTCGGCAGGTCCTCAAAAACCGCCGATTCGTAAAACTTGCCGTGTATGCCCGCCATGCTGCCGGGCGCAAGCTCGATACCCATAAATGCGTCGAAATTTTTGCCCTCGGCGGTGGTGATGCCGAGTTGATCGCAGGTCTTGAAGCCGATTTGCGGATAATAGTCCGGCTCGCCGAAGATCACGATGCCCTTATAGCCCTTTTCCGCGGCGATATACATGGTCTCTTTCAAAAGCATCTCGCCTACGCCGCAACCCTGCCACGCGGGCTCCACGCAAAGCGGTCCGAAGGTGATGATCTCATGCGCGTTCGCACCGTCGACAACCCGCGACTTGGAATATAGGATGCAGCCTATCACCGCGCCATCCTTTACGGCGATGCGGCTCAGCTCGGGAAGATAGCTCTTATCCTTGCGCAGCTTGTGTACAAGGTAATGCTCGTCGCAGCCAAGATGGTGCTTGTTCCAGAACGCGCGCTGCGTCATGCGTTCCACGTCGTAATAGTCCGCCTCGGTTTCCGGCCTTAGCTCTATCTCCTCGCGGCGAAGCTTCTTTTTCTCCTTCGGGAACCAGCCGAATTCCAGCCGCACTTCCTTCCTCTGAAGATCGTTGTTTTTATAGCAGCAGGTATCGAGCCCGATCAAGGTAAAGCCTTCGTGCATATAAAAATCGACCGCGTTCACATTGCAGGACTGCGTTTCCAAAATAACGGCCCTGCGGCGTTCCCTCCTTGCCTGCTCTTTTGCGATTTCAAGAAACGCATGGCCTAACCCCTGCTTTTGATGGCTCTCTCTCACCCAAAGCTCGGTGATCCGCAGGCGGTTCGACCAAGTTTCCGGGGCGGTCTCCATGGCGGCCACCAACTCGCCGCCGTCCAGCACGCCCCAAGCGTAGGCGTTTTCCCAATAGTTCTCATACAATTTATCCGGGAAGTCGTATTCCTCCGGCGTATGCGTTACCGTTTCGTTAAAAGCCCGTTTTTCTAAGACGATGGAAAAGCCCGTTTCGGTTTTATCAACAGAAACGTCATAGTATCGATCAGTCGAATACCGTATGGGAATGACGGTTCCTTTCCAGGTTTCTTTGGGAAGATGAGTGATTTCAAACCTCATGCTTTATAACCTCGGCTCCTTCTATGCGGTACTCGTACGCCGCAAACCCCATTGTCTGAGCGAAACCTTCCTTGAGATAAAGCCCCTTCGCATTTTCGTTTTCGGCGTTTACGGAAAGCGTGGCCTTTTTATAGTTGAGCTTTACGGCAAAACCGACGGCCGCTCTGATCAACTGCCTCCCGAGACCTCTCCCCTGATATTCGGGCAAAACGGCGAGCGGGCCGATGTTGAAAACGCTTTCGCCTTCATATTCGTCCACAGATCCCCGTACAACGCCGACCGGGGCGCCCTCATGCATGAGAAAAAGGATGCCGCCCTCAATATAGTCCGGTTTTGACGGCAATGTAAGGACGTCGTCAAGATTTATCTCGGAAGCGCCTTTCAGGCCGGTAAAGGCCGTGTTTCGGATATGACGGTAAGCTTCCTCGTCTTTGCCTGCCTCAAACGGCTTTAATTGAAACCCGTCAGGTAAGGTAAACGGGGCGGCTACGCCAAGCGCGCCAAGCGCACGTACCATGAAATAAAGGTACCTGCTTACGGTAAAATGAAGCTGCTCCAGGATATCGGTAAGCTCTGTGTTTGTAAGCGGAACAAATGCGGTGAACTTATCGAGCCCCTCCGTATGCCGAAGAACCTCCGTAAGCAACGCCGAATACAGCGAAACATCCGATCTTTCGCTGTGGAATATGCGGAAGCGCCCGTTTTTTATGCGGCGGTTGAAATCATCCAAAATAAGCGACGCCACCGCGATGATTTTTCCGCCCGATTTGATAACAAAGGTGGGATCGTTCCCGTCCGGAACGAAAGCTTCAAGATCCGCGTCAAGCAAAAAGGAATCGTCTACCTCATCGCGGTGCCTTTTGCAGTACGCGAGGAAATCGGGAATTTCGGAAAAGAAAAGTTTTTCTGCTTTCATATGCCTCTCAAACCGGAATTTTCACAGTCGCAGCTAAGTACCATCACATGGCGTCTCGTGCCCGCGTCTTTGACATAACGGAACCCCTTTTTTATAAATGTCGACACGAAACCCATGAACCGATAGCTTGGGGAATCCGGATCGACGGGATAGGCTTCCAGAAACTTTGCGCCGCTATCCATGGCGTATGCCTTCGCGGAATCGATCAAAAGGTGTACGAACCCTTTTCTGCGAAATTCCCTGACGATATAAAAGCAGGTGATCGACCAGACGTTTTTGATGCTGTCGTCGCCTTTAAGCCCTTGATGCGTTTCTCTGGGGGCGATGGAGCACCATGCGACCGGACGGCCGCCAAAGTAAGCCAAAATGCCGATCGGAATACCTGCCCACACGCGTTTCTTGATAAACGCCTTCCTGCACTCGGCGGTGTTGGTTTTCAGTTCTTCTTTGGTCATCCTCCAAGCCATGCACCAACAATGGTTCAGCCTCCCGTTGGATGCAAAGAAGTTCTCAAAATCGCCCCAGTTTTCCTTGCTGACCGGTTTGATTTCAATATCGGACCCATTGGTAAAAAACACTTTTTTTATCTCCTCGCTTACCGCGCGGAATTAGGCGGCCTAAACCCTTATTAGGCCGCGAAAACCCCGGACGGCATAATAGGATTCCGCGCCATTGTGGTATACGAATACGGTATCGTAACGGCGATCACAAAAGAGAGCCCCTCCGAGTTTTCGGATGCCGGAAGGGGTTTTTACCCAGCTTGACGTTTTTAAATCAAATTCTCCGAGCTTTTGCAATCCCCTGTATTGTTCTTCCGTCAACAATTCGATACCCATGAAAGCCGCCATGTCGACAGCGTTATTCTCCGGCCTATGCTCTTTTCGTGACTCGAGCGCTTGGTGGTCATAGCAGATGCTTCTACGGCTTTTGGGGCTTTCCGCCGAGCAATCATAAAAAATGTATTCGTTCGTAGCGCCGTCAAAATCGACAATATCCGGTTCTCCGCCGGTTCTTTCCATTTCGTTCAGCGACCACAGCTTTTTATCGTCAGCTTTCAATTTGGCCTGTACTTCATCCCAAACAAGACCCTGATGCCGGTGCATGTTCTTTTCAAAACGGTTTTGTAAAGTTTTGAGAAATCCCCCGCGCTGCTCTGCCGGCAACTCCCGTTTTTCGGTATTCATATTGACCTCCATATAACCTGATCCTTATGGAATATAGTTCAGCGCGTCTTTGCAGTTCGCATTGAATGTAAGGTAAGGTGTAATCACGGATTCCTCTCCTTTGTTTTATTTTTTGGCTTAATGTCATATTCCATGCCCATATAGGCGTCGCCCGCTTGCAGTTCCTCAAGCATCTGCATGAGCCGTTTCTCGCGGGTTTCCTTCCGCTTTCCGCGCATAATCCATCCGACATAGTCGTTTTGCTGATAGGGTGGTCTCGAATGGTAGCGTTCCCACAGGTAGCTTCGGTCAAGGGCGGCGGCAACGAAATCGGGCATAGGATACCTTTGTCGCATAACCGGCTCGGCATAGGTAGGTGTGCCGCACTTTGCCTGTTCCACGCGCCAGCGCGCGATGTCCGAGATCAGCCGGTGGTCGATCGGCTTATCAAGCGGAAACCGGATCGAGCCCTTGCTCGTTTTGTAGCCTGCCAACCGATCGGCAAATACGCCCACCGCCTCGCCGCCGGGAAAAATCCCAATATGGTTTTTGAATGCCGCAAAGTGTACGATGTTTTCGCCCTGCCAAAATGTCGGCATCTGCCATGAGATCTTTTCTATAGCGTCCGACGCGGCGGTTCGGATCGTTTCGCGAACGGCGTTTAAGAGAGGACGAACTTCTGCAGGCTGGTCGCCGATGTAATCGTCGATGGTATTGATTTTACCGCAGAAATGGCTCTGCTCTATATTTTTGAATTCCCGTCCGCATTTCGGGCATTTCCACATAGGGTACCTCCTTAGCAGTTTCACGTGGAGTGTAACAACGTATGCCTATCTTTCCTATATTGTAACTCTGACGCTGTCACCCTGCTGCTTGCGGATTTTCGCTCGTATATCCTTGCGGATTCCAATGATATAACACACCGAACCATCCGCGTTTTTAACACCCATGTTGACGATACTGCCGCCGTAAGGCGCACCATCAAACGTGGCATGGACTTTTACCCTGCCTTTACCAAACTCAGTACGGATATCATATGGAAAAGCAACATACGCGCCGCCTTTGTCGGCGGATCGGATAACGGCATCGTATTGGTAGGACTTTGAATTCATAACTTCTATTCACCACGCCGCCGCCGCAGAATCCGCGCGGCACTCGGTTCCGGCGGTTAAAACGCCATTGCCGTCCCTTAAAATAATCTGTCCTCTTCCGAAAGCGCCGCCGGAGGGTTCCGTCCGGACGATATGGCCTTTTTCGGCAAGCGCATTTAAAGATGCGCTGTCGAAGCTTTCTTCTACCGAGACCTCCGGCCCTTTATCCCAGCGCCAGCGCGGATGATCGAGCGCTGCCTGAGGATTCAAACCATAATCCAACAGATTGATTACCACCTGCACATGACCCTGCGGCTGCATGAATCCACCCATCACACCAAAAGGCCCGATTGCTTTTCCTTGGCAGGTCAAAAACCCCGGCATGATGGTATGATACGGTCGTTTGCCGGGAGCCAGGCAGTTCGCGCTTTGTACATCAAGGCTGAAATTCGCGCCGCGGTTATGAAGCGCGATTCCTGTGCCCGGAACGACAAGCCCGGAACCAAAGCCCATATAGTTGCTTTGGATATAAGAAACCATATTCCCCTCGGAATCGGCCGTCGCAAGATAAACCGTTCCGTGGTCATCGAAGCATCCGGGATCGGGAACTATTGCTGTGTTCATTATGAGAGCGCGGCGCGAGGAAGCATATTCACGCGACAACATCTTAGCAATATCAATTTTCATGTAATTCGGATCCGCTATGTACTTGAGCCCATCGGTAAACGCAAGCTTCAAAGCTTCGATTTGGCGGTGAACGGCTTCGGGATCACCCATTTCGAACGGGCCGAAACCCTCCAGGATGTTGAGCGCCATCAACGCAACAAGCCCGTGGCCGTTGGGCGGCAGTTCCCAAACATCATAGCCCCTATAGCGAACGGACAAAGGCTCCACCCACTGCGGTTGAAAGGTCTCAAGGTCCGATTCCGTCAAATACCCCCGGTTTGCTTAGCAAAGGCCGCGATCCTAGCCGCAAGCTCACCTCTGTAAAAACTCGCTGCGCCTGTTTTACCGATCTCATTTAGCGTTTTTGCGTGGCCGGGAAGCCGGAAAATTTCTCCGCTTTTGGGGGCCGTACCATCCTTCGTAAACGTATCGTACCAGTGCTTTGCAAGGTCCTCACCGAGCTTGTTTTTATAAACTTGCGCCGCTCTTCCCCACCCTTGCGCTACAACGGGCGAAACGGGAAAACCTTCCGAAGCATAGCTCACAGCCTGCATTACCGTATTTGAAAGGGATAATCTGCCGAACCTTCCGGAAAGTGCTGACCATGCCGCGGGGATACCCGGTACGGTCACAGGCTCCCAACCATATGTAGGCATCTCTGTATGACCCATGTCGTAAAGCATTTTGGCATTTAAAAGTTTTGGAGCAGGCCCCGTGGAATTTAGTCCGTATAGTTTCCCTTCGTTCCAAACAATCGCGAACGCGTCGCCTCCGATACCGTTTGAGCAGGGTTCAACGACGGTGAGGCAGGCTGCGGCCGCGACTGCGGCGTCAATCGCGTTTCCACCTCTTTTCAAAATATCCAGCCCGGCTTGCGCCGCCAAATATTGACTGGTAGCGACGATACCGTTCTTTGCATAGACAACAAACCTGCGTGAAGGAAATGGATAACGCGTTGCATCGGACTTCATAACGTCCTCTCCTATTTCTTTTTTCCGGCGCTTATAAAATGCCCGGTTTCAAGACCGGCTTTTCGAAAAGCATCGCCGTATGTAGTTCCGATAACCCCAAGACCTAAAATTATGATCTTCATTACCATGCGTGTCCAATCCAAATAAATAAAGCGGAAGGTTCGATCATGGATGCATGTGTATACCTTGATCCGACAAATTGGTGTATTTTGCAGAACGGGCATGCGCCGTTCTGCGCGGATACTTTTTTTGTGCTGCCCACCTGCTGCGATGAGGATGCCGACCACTGCAGCCTCCGAAGCGCTCTAATGCGGTGGGAAACGAATAAGCTGAAGTCCTTATTCCGGGGGTGTTCGGCTGCACGCACGTATTTTCGCCCTCGTACCCACAGATCAGTATGGCACGCTTTGCCGAGCTGCAAAAGCAGGGCGGCCGGGACGAAGCGCTGAAGGCGGTGGATGAAATCCCCCTGCCGCCGTCACGGCTGCGTTTGAAACTTACCTGCGCCGGTGGAACAGCGGGCGCCCGATCGTGCTCGCAGGGCACTCGCAAGGCAGCATGGTCCTTTGACAGATGCTCATATGGATAGGTCGCAGAGTTTAGAGGACTGGAAAGCATGTCAGCGCAAGGCACCGGGCGCAGGCGTAACGTCCGGCGAAGCCGGAACCCTTTGGGCCGAGGCCTGTGGCCTCGCGTGCGGTGTCTGCGGCGAGTACCGGGGCAGGAAGAGTATTGCACCACTATGATTACATGCTGTATTACGATGACCTTCGCCAAAATGTATGCGATCGCATATGTGCGACGGGTAAGGTTACCAAGTAGAGACTCCCGTTAATATCGCAAATCACATTGGCTGCTCTATGTATAGCTCTCTCAGCTCGGCTGCCAAACTGCTCCATTGCTCATACGAAACCGTAAGGCTTTCGGAGCTTGAGCCCTGCCGGATCACATGCAATATGCGTTCGCCGCATTTTTCAGGCTTTATACGGAAATCCGAAAGAAACTCCAACGTCTTTTTTCTGCTTGGAAAGTACACTTTATTTATAGCAAACAACGCCTGCAGGAAATGATCCATGGCTATATCCATTGCAAAGTGGTAGAAAAGTACGTCTTTTCGGCTTACGGCGCGCTCCAGATCCTCAATATCCTCGAGTTTATCCATATGATAGGATACCAAAATTTTTGCCAGCTCATCAGGATATGCCGGCAATCTCTCTTTTAACGAATTTAAAAATCCTCTGCTATCATATAAGATACGAATATCTTTTAACATGGCAAGGCGGCCGATCGGGTAATAATAGTTGTCCAGTTTATCCGGATAATCCCCCTTAAGTATGGATTCCGCGTTGCTTAAGGTTTCGCTTACGGTAAAGTACATCAGCCACGTTTCTACACCGTTTATATATACAAGATCTCCAACGCCCCAATGTCCGCCTTCAAAGATATTCAGTTTTTCTTCTTGTATCAAACTGCCAAGCTGTTTTATGACGGATTGCCTTTTTTCAAACTCCGGTATCGCATCACAGTAAATAAAAACATCAATGTCACCCTCACCTGCCTTGGGGATGTCCTCTTTGCTTCCGCTTATGCCGATGGATTCCACTTCTTTTATTGCCGAAATGCTATCCAATAGTGACTGCAATACCCGCTCGGTGCCAATATCCATGATTCAATCATCTCTCAATATACTTATAATACTTTATATAACTTCTTACTGAAATACACTGCAAAACCAGAAAGTGCATCTTTCGATTTATTTATATTTTTGAGTCAATTTGCTGTCGAGTGAACAGATCACTGCCTTTGTCGGAATTCCAAACGTACTCTATGGCAAATGCAGTTTCATCTGCAATCTCTTTTCCGAACCTATCATGAATAAATCCAAGAGACATATCCATCCCCGCCGACACGCCGGATGAAGTATAAAATTTCCCATCTACGACCCATCTTGCGCAAGTAATCCACTCTACATTTGAGCTTAAAGACTTTACCCAATCAAATGCTCTTTTATTGGAAGTTGCTTTTCGCCCGTCTAACAATCCGGTTTTTGCCAAAAGAGCAGAACCCGTACATACTGTGAGACAGTACAGCGATTGGGACGCAATCTGATTGAGCTTTTCAATAAATATAGGATCCTTGACGAGAAGCCGGGTACCCTGACCGCCGGGAACCAATAAAATACCGGAATGATCTGCTTCGTTTATAGGCTCCGTTAAAATATCCGCCCCTTGTTTGCTTTGGATAACACCGCCGTCTACGGAAATAAAGCGCAAGCGATATGCATCGATGTGGCCTAAAATTTCTACCGGTCCAAACACATCCAACGTTTCAAAATTTTGAAACAACAAAATATTTACGTCCATAAACAGATATTACCTCGCTTTTTTAAAACTTACCACGCTTTCCACATGCTCCGTCTGCGGGAACATATCGACCGGCTGCACAGCTTTGATCGCATAGCCCAGCTCCGCAAGCAGCTTGCAGTCCCTGGCCAAGGTCGCCGGGTTGCAGGAAACGTAAACAAGGCGCGAAACGCCCGCTTCCGCAATGGCCCTTAAAGCGGCTTCGTCGCAGCCTTTACGGGGCGGATCCACGATCGCCGCGTTAAATGTAACGCCGCCCTTTACGAGCTCCGGCAGAACGCTTTCGGCGTTGCCGCAAAGAAATTCCACATTGCCGATGCCGTTTTTTTGCGCATTGCGCTTCGCGTCCTCCACCGCCTGCGAAACGTTTTCTACGCCGATCACGCGCTTTGCGCGTTTTGCGAGTAAAAGCGAGATCGTGCCGATGCCGCAGTAGATATCCGCGACGGTTTCGCTTTTTTGCGGGTCCAAAAACGCGAGCGCGGTCTTGTAGAGCTTTTCTGTCTGCTCCGTGTTCACCTGCAAAAACGAGGCTGCGCTCACTTCAAACGCAAGGCCGCAAAGCGTATGGTCGATGCGCTCCGCACCCCAAAGCGTTTTGTAACGGTCTCCCAAGATCACATTGGTCTGCGCGCCGTTGATGTTGTGTATCACGCTTTTAAGCTGCGGCACGTCGTTTCTCAGCATGTAAATAAGCTCTTTTTCGTGCGGCAAAGGTCCCGTCGTCACAATAACGGCCATCACGCCGCCGTCGAAGGCGATGCGCGCCATGGTATGACGCAATACGCCCTTGTGCGTTTCCTCCTCGTAGGCGGGAACGGAAAACCGCCTCGCCCATTCGCGGACGGATAATGCAACGGCAATTGCACTTCCATGCTCGATGGGGCAGCTTTCAAGCGGTACGATGCGGTGGCTGCGCAATGCAAAAAAGCCCGTCTGCACCGTACCATCCACATTTGCAAACGGAAAGCTCCCTTTATTGCGGTAATGCCAAGGGGTCTCCATGCCGAGCGTTTCGCTGACCGAGATATTTTCAAAGCCGCCGATGCGCGTAAGCGCGTCATATACGATCTGCCTTTTAAAGCTTAACTGTGCACCGTAACGCATGTGCTGCAAAGAGCAGCCGCCGCAGCGTGAAAAAAGCAGGCACGCGGGCGCGTCCCTATCGGGAGACTGTGCCGCAATGCCCGCAAGTTTGCCGACCGCATAGGATGCGGCTACCTTGATAATATGCGCGTGGACCGTCTCGCCCCTCAACGCTCCCGGTACGAATACGGCAAAGCCTTCGTAACGCCCTACGCCCTGCCCCTCCGAGCCGAGCGTATCGATTTTCAAAACAACATCGTCGTTGCGCTTTAAAGGCGGCGCTTTGCGCTGTTCCATCAAAACCTCGCCAGGGTATCGTTGAGTTTATAGAGGCGCTCGTTAAAGTTGTTGACCGGGTTAACAGCCTCCTCCAAACTTACGTCGATGATTTGATTGTCGTGGATGCCTACGGCCCTGCCGCCGATATCGTCCGCCAAGAGCTCTACGGCGCGCTGGCCCAGCCTGACAGCGAGCACACGGTCGAACGCCGTGGGGTTGCCGCCGCGCTGGATGTAGCCCGGTACGATGGCCTTGATCTCCACATCGGTATGCTCGCGCACGTAGTTTGCAAAATCCTCCGCGTGCCCTGCGCCTTCCGCGATCATGACGATGCTCGTAAGCTTCCCTTTGAGCTTGTTGTTAGCGAGTTCCTCGGCCGCGCATTCCCATGGGTAGTTGACCTCCGGCACGAGTATGATGTCCGCCCCGCCTGCGACACCGGACCAAAGCGCGATGTCGCCGCAGTTGCGGCCCATCACTTCGATAACGCCCACGCGGTCGTGCGCGCGCATGGTGTCGCGGATTTTATAGATCTCGGTGGTGATATTGTTCACCGACGTATCGAAGCCGATGGTAAAATCGGTATATCCAAGGTCGTTGTCGATGGTGCCCGGCATACCGATGGTCTTTACGCCGTTGTCGTAAAGAAGCTTTGCGCCCCGAAGGCTGCCGTCGCCGCCGATTACCACGATGCCGTCGAGCTCGTAGGCGCGTATCATTTTAAGCGCTTTATTGAGCCCCTCGGGCTGAACGAACTCCTCGCTTCGCGCGGTGCGCAATATCGTGCCGCCCTTGTGGATGATCTCATCCACATCTTCGTGCTCGAGCTGGTTCATCCTGCCTTCCATAAGTCCGCGGAAGCCGTGATAGATACCGATAACGGAAAAGCCCCTGTTCAGGCCTTCCTTGGTAACTGCCAATATCGCGGAGTTCATACCCGGAGTATCTCCGCCGCTGGTCAAAACGCCGATGCGCTTGATAAATATCATCTCCCGTCCGTAAGCCTTACAAAATAAAGCCTATACAACGTAGATTATACCATAGCCTGAGGCGCGCCGTAAATCGAGGGAAAAGACTTCGTTCAAAATCGGCGGGCCTATCGCGACAAACGAAGCTGAACGGCTTTTTGCGTTACGTGCTTTTCACTTAGCACATCCCCTTCTCTGACGCGCCCGCACAGAAGCGGCGAAGCGGGGTCGTGGAGGGAAATATTTTTTCGCATTAGAGGGAGGCTGTAGTTGGCATAGCAGTAAAGGCAGCCGTTTTTGCAGCTGTTGTACATACCTATATCGGTGCTTTGCACACAGCCGCAGAGCTTTCTCTGCCCCTGCGCTTTCTTCGTATGCAGCGCATAGCCTGAAATACTTTCCATAAGCCGCCCATCCACACAGCGGGCATGGCCGATGTTATATTCCGAAAGGTCGATTTCTTCCGCACAGGTCTCGAGCTCCATGCCGCGGCTTTGCGCGATCTCGGAAAACGCGCGGCCAATCACGCGCCTCTCAACATTTGAAATTTCCAGTATAGCAAGCGCTTCACGGTTCCGGCGCGTGCTTTTGTAATCGTCCGCAAAGCTGAAAATACATTTTTCAGTATAGCCTTCAAGCGCCTTCGACAGCGTTTCAAAGGCGCTCAGATGAAATTTAATATCGTAACGCGGGTTTATGAAGACCGGATCATAACGCCATATGACGCGTTTGGGCCCGATAAGGTCCGATAGCTGCCGGAAAACGGGAATGACCTTTTCCAGCTTATCGGGAACGTTTGGTTCGACATCCTTTCCATATGGCGTGACGGTGAATTGAAAATAGTAAGCGTATTGCTTTAAAAACTTCAGCCTTTCGAGCATGGGCTCGGGATTTTTCGACCAAAACACGATGCCGCTTACCGCCTCGGCATCGAGCGGAACGCGGCTGATCCGATGCGGATCCATGGGGTTTCTCACAAGTAGAAAGCCCTCGTGCAGACGGTTGAAAAACCAATCCGCATAGCAGGCAGGAATATCCGTCCTGCGGCTCACGCTCAGGATCATAGCGCGCGCCTCGGAATCCATATCTACTCCTCTGTTTTGCTTTCGGTAAGCTTCACGTTTTCCGGCCCCAAAAGCTCGTTTGCGCCGCCCGTAAAACCGGTCGAGAGGTTTACGTACATGTTTTTCGGCACGAGCATCTTGCGGCTGGTTTTGTAATCATAAAGCACCACGGGCACGTTGCCCGGGAAGCGCGCGAACAGCGCGTAGAGCTTTTCCGTCAGGCCTTGGTTCGAAGTATCGAGCCTTAAGAACAGCTTTTGGTTCGCCGTGCTCTTTTTCAACGGCACGATCTCCATGATGTTGATGGAATTGGACTGATCCTCGCGCATGCTCAGCTTTCCTGTCACCACAACGGCGCTGTCGGCTTGCATGGCGCTCGAAAAGCGCTGATAGACGGACGGGAAGGCAAACATCTCGATGGCGCCCGTAAGGTCTTCCAGCGTGGCGTAGCCCATGAGGCCGCTGCCGGACTTTGTGGCCTTTGAACGGGAGGCTGTAATAATGCCTCCTACGCGCACACGGTCGCCGTCGTCAAAGCCGCCGTTGCCTTCGGTGTCCGTGAGCATGGATACGGTGGTGCCGATCGACTCAAGCTCCCTCGTATATTCCAGAAGCGGATGCCCGCTTATATAAATGCCGATCGCCTCGCGCTCCATCGAAAGAAGCGCGCTTTGCGTGAATTCCGGCATGTTTGGGAGGGGTATGGCCACCGCAGGCGAAGTCTCTACGCCCGGTATATCGAACAGCGACACCTGTCCGTCGGCGCGTTTTTTCTTATCCGCGGCAGCGGAATCGAGCGCGCGCTCATAGACGGACATGAGCTGCGAACGCTTCACATCGAGGCTGTCGAAGCAGCCGGCCTTGATAAGCCCTTCGATGAGCCGCTTGTTGAGTCCATCGCTCCGCGCGAGGAAATCGAAAAAGTCGCGGAACGGGCCGTTTTCTTTTCGTTCGCGGAGGATGTCGTCCATGACTCCCTCGCCCACGTTTTTGACCGCCGCAAGGCCGAAGCGTATCGCGCCGTTCTCCACGGAGAAGCGCGGGCGGCTCATGTTGATATCGGGAGGCAGCACCCGGATGCCGTGCACCTTGCAGTAATAGATGTACTCGCCCGTCTTTTCCGCGTTGCCCAAAAAACTGTTGATCATGGCGGTCATGAATTCGACCGGATAGTAAAGCTTTAAATACGCCGTGCGGTAGGCGACGATGGCATATGCCGCCGCATGCGACTTGTTGAATGCGTAGGAGGCAAAATCCATCATTTCATCGAAGATGATGTTGGCGGTCTTGGCATCCACGCCGTTTCGCACGGCACCCGGCACTTTGACGACGCCGTCTTCCACGATGCCGTTCACGAAGTATTCGCGCTCTTTCGCCATCACGTCGTGCTTCTTCTTGGACATGGCGCGGCGCACGAGGTCGCTTCTGCCCCACGAATAGCCCGCAAGGTCGCGGACGATCTGCATGACCTGCTCCTGATACACCATGCAGCCGTAGGTGTTCTGCAAAATGGGCCTTAGCTTTTCAGTCAGGTATTTGACGTTGTTTTTGTTGTTCTTTCCCGCCACATAGCGTGGTATCTGGTCCATCGGGCCCGGGCGGAACAGAGAAATACCCGCGATGATATCTTCGATGGAATCGGGCTTCAACTGCATCATGAACTGGCGCATGCCCGAGGATTCAAGCTGAAAAACGCCGTCGGTATCCGCCCGGGAGATCATTTCGAATATTTGGGGATCGTTGAACTCAAGCCTTTCAAGGTCTGGCGCTTCCTTGCCCCCTTCCTTGATGTAGGCAAGCGTATCGCGGATGACCGTGAGCGTACGAAGCCCTAAAAAATCCATCTTTAGTAGGCCGAGTTCCTCTATGGTATCCTTTGCGAACTGCGTGGTCACGGCTTCCTCGTTTTTTTGCAAAGGGACGTATTCGGTGAGCGTATCCTTGCTGATCACGACGCCTGCGGCGTGCGTAGACGCGTGACGAGGCAGGCCCTCGAGCTTCAGGGAAAGGTCGATGAGCTTTTTTACCTGCGGGTCGCCGTCATATTGTGCTTTCAGTTCGGGCGACATCTCGAGCGCCTTCGAAAGCGTGATGCCAAGCATCCCGGGGATGAGCTTGGCTATCTTATCCACATCACCATAGGGTATCCTAAGCGCGCGGCCCACGTCGCGCACCACCGCCTTTGCAGCCATAGAGCCGAAGGTGATGATCTGCGAAACATGATCTGCGCCATATTTTTCGGTCACATAATCGATGACCTCCTGCCGCCGCTCGATGCAGAAATCGATATCGAAATCCGGCATAGAGATGCGCTCGGGGTTCAAAAAACGCTCAAAAATGAGGTCGTACTTGATGGGGTCCACATCCGTGATGTCGAGCGCATAAGCTACGAGGCTTCCCGCGCCGCTGCCGCGGCCCGGACCTACGGCGATGCCGTTTTTGTGGGCAAAGTCCACGAAATCCCATACGATGAGGAAATAATCGATAAAACCCATGTCGCGTATGACGGAGAGTTCATAAGCGAGCCTTTCGCGTTCCGTTTCCCCCGCCTGCGGCATTTTTCGCTTCAGGCCCTTTTCACACTGGCGTGTCAAGAACTCGAACTTATCGGAGCCGTCCGGCGTGACGTATTCGGGCAGATGACGTTCGCCGAAGGCGATCGTCACATTGCATTTTTCGGCGACCTCCTGCGTGTTTTCGATGGCGTCTTGATAATCGCACAGCACCGCGCGCATCTCCTGCTCGCTTTTCAGGTAAAACTCGTCGGCGGACATCTTCATGCGGTTTTCTTCATCCACAAACCGCGCGGTTTGGATGCAAAGCAGTACATCCTGCGCCTCGGCGTCCTCTTTGTTCACATAGTGGAGGTCATTGGTGGCGACGGTCTTGATGGAAAGCTCCTTGGCGAGCGCGTCGAGCTTGGGAAGCACGTCGAGCTGTTCGGGGATACCGTGGTTTTGGAGCTCGATGTAAAAATCCTCTTGAAACATGCCTTTTAAACGCAAAGCGAGCGCGCGGGCCTCATCGTATCTATTCTCTAAGAGAAGCTGCGGTATATCGCCCGCGATGCATGCGGAAAGGCATATAAGCCCCTCGCAATGCTCGCTTAAGAGATCGTAGTCTATGCGCGGTTTATAATAAAAGCCTTTCAAAAACGCCTCGGAAGAAAGCTTCATCAAATTCCGGTAACCGGTGTTGTTCTTAGCGAGCAAGACAAGGTGCGCATATTCGCGCATGCCCTCTCGATCGGTCATAGAACGCGGCGCGACATAGGTTTCAAGCCCCAAAATGGGCTTGATACCCTGCTTTTTGCATGCTTTGTAAAAGTCGATTACGCCGTACATCGCCCCGTGGTCCGTAATGGCGAGCGCGTCCATGTTGAGCGCCTTTGCGCGCGCGACAAGGTCGTCGATGCGCGCCGCGCCGTCGAGCAGGCTGAACTGCGTATGCACGTGCAGATGTGTGAATGCCATGGTATCCCCCTCTTATTCCCGGACGGGCTCTCCCTTTTCGATGCGGATAGAATTTGCGAGCTCCGTGAGCTTTTGAAGCCTGTGGTTGACGCCGGACCGGCCTAAGCCCATGATCTCGGAAAGCTCGCTGAGGTTCGCTTCGGGGTAGTTGAGCCGCGCTTCCGCCGTCTGCCTGAGCCGCGGCGGCAAGTTTTCGACGCCGATCTCGGTGCGGATGAGCTCGATATCTATAAGCTGCTGCGCCGCGGCGAGCGCCGCTTTTTGCATGTTGGACTGGTCGAAATTGTTTTGGCGGTTTACGTCGTTCTTTACGCTCCTTAAGACGCGCTCGTTCTCAAACGCGATGGTGGCGTCGTTCGCTCCCAAAAAAGCGAGGAAATCGGAGACCTTTTCGCCTTCCTTCAAATAGAGCGCAAAACTTGATTTGCGGGCCGTGAGGCGGGTATTGAAGCCGAATGCGTTGACAAGCTCGCAAAGCTCGCGCGCGAAAAGCTCGTGGCGGCATACGATCTCGAGATGGTAGCCCTTAGCCGGATCCGCCACGGAGCCGGCACCTAAAAACGCGCCGCGGATGAACGCTCGCGAAAGCTCCTCCTCCGCCACAAGATGTTCGGGGATATGCCCCATCGAGAACGGCATTTCCTGGTCTTTGGGCAAAAAGCCGAATTCCAAAAGCATGGCGCGGCAGCCTTCTCCGCTCAAACGCGTTACGGCGTTGCGCGCGTTAAGGCGCTTGCGCTCCGTTACGGAAATGGAAGCCTCCACGCCGTAGAGCAAGCCTGCAAGCTGAGCGATGAGCCTTGCGACCGCATAGCTTTCCGTAACATACTGCACGCCTATCCCACGCCCGAGCGTCAGGGAGCCAGCGGCATGTGTGAGCGCGCAAAGCATGGAAAGCTTTTCCGCTCTTCCCTTGACGCGCCGCTTTGCAATCTCCTCCTTGGCCGAAGAAGAAAACGACAATTTTGCTTAGCTCCTTTCCTCCGCCTGCCCGATGCGCTCCTTGATATCTACCGCCTCGGTAGTCGTATCGCGATGAATGATTTTTACGCAGTACTTCGGTTCGAAACGCTTGTACAGCTCCTCGGCGGCGCAAACGGAACGGTGCCTGCCGCCGGTGCAGCCGAAGGCGACGAGCAGCCGGCGCTTCCCCTGCTCGATAAAGCGAGGTATGAGACGGTCGAGCATTTCCTCTATGGAATCGAGCGTCAAAAGAAAATCGGGATCGCCCATCACATATTCGCGCACCGCCGTATCCTTGCCCGAAAGCGGCCGAAGAGACGGCTCGTAAAAGGGATTGGGCGAAAAGCGCATGTCGAACACGAAATCCGCCTCAAACGGCACGCCGCGCTTGTAGCCGAAGCTTTCGAATGTGATGAGAAAATCGCAGTTGAAGCTGCCCCTCAAAATATTTTCAAGCTCGTGCGTGAGCTCCAGCGGCTTCATATCGCTCGTATCGATGATATGGCTTGCATGGTAGCGGAAAGGCGTCAAAAGCTCGCGCTCGATGCGGATGCCCTCACGTATATCGTCCGCCATGGGGTGCCGCCTGCGCGTTTCGTTGTAGCGGCGCTCCAGCACCTCGTCGCGGCATTCCAAGAATATGATCTCATACTTCGCTCCGAGCGCCCCGAGGCCTTTGACGGCGCTTTCCACATCGTAACGGAACACGCTCTCGCGGCTGTCGATAACGACCGCGGCGTTCTCAACAGGCGGCGACGCCTTTTCGCAAAGCTGTACGAACCCTTGCAGCATCTGGCAGGGGAGGTTGTCCACACAAAAATAACCAGCATCCTCGATGCGTCTGAGCGCCTGCGTTTTGCCCGCACCCGAAAGTCCCGTAACGATGATAAGGTTCATGCTCAGTTCTCCGCCTCGATGATTTTTATCTCCGTTTCGAGCGTTACGCCGCTCGACTCATACACGCGCTTCTGTACCATGCGGATAAGGCCGAGCACATCAGAAAAGGTTGCGCCGCCCGTATTGATGATGAAGCCCGCGTGTTTTTCGCTCACCTGCGCGCCGCCGTTTTTCGCACCCTTCATGCCGGACGCCTCGATGAGCGCACCCGTATAGTGCCCCTCCGGGCGCTTGAACACACTGCCCGCGCTCGGGTATTCGAGCGGCTGTTTTTCCGCCCTGCGCCTTGAAAAATCGTCGATGCGGGCAAAGATCGCGGCGCTGTCGTCGTTTGTAAGCGCAAATTCCGCCGCAAGCACGATGCGGCTTGGCGCGGCATAGGCGCTTTTACGATAGGAAAAATCGCCGATTTTCGGCCGGACGGAGAAAAATTCGCCGTTTTCCAAATAATCCACGCGGCAGACATAATCTTTGATCTCGCCGTTATACGCGCCTGCGTTCATGGCCAAAGCGCCGCCCACCGAGCCCGGGACGCCGCTTGCCCATTCGATTCCCTTTAAGCCCTCACCCGCCGCCAAACGGCAAAGCTCGCTTAAAAGCGTGCCGGCGCCCGCCTCCATACCGGCGTCGGTCTTTCTTACATACGAAAAGGCCTCGCCGATGCGGATGACGAGTTGGTCAAGCCCGTCGTCGCTTATTAAAAGATTGGTGCCGTTTCCCATGAAAAACGGCTTTATACCGCAGTCCTTCGCCGCGTTTAACGCAAGGAGAAGCTCATCGCGCGTTTTCGGCTCCACGAACGCGAGCGCGCGTCCGCCGATATGAAACGACGTCAGCTCGCGCATTTCTGCATCCTCGCGCACGTTAAGCGGCGCAAGCCTTTTAAAAAGCTCGGTTTTGTTAGATTGCATACAATCTCCGGTCCGTCGAAAGTATTCCGACATTATCCTAATTTATATTCTACTTGATTTCCCTGCCGTTCACAAGTTCTTCGACCCGCGCAAAAAAATCTAAATTTCCCGCCTCGTCGCCATTCAACGCTCGGTTTGCCGCGTCGAGAAGCGCATCCTTATAGCGCTGATATAAAAACGCGTTCGGCACGACGGGCGTCCCCATCCTCTCATAGACTTTTTGCACAACGGCGGGCTCATAGGATACTTCGGGAAGCTCTATTACGGGAAAAACGCAAAGTGACATGAGCGTTGCCTGTGCCTTTTCGGAAAGCGCTATCTCCAAAAATTCATATGCGTACGCGAGCTTTCTCTCGTCGATCCCGCGCGCGATCCCTAGGTATTGCACGAGGTCGGTATAGTTATAGACGGGTAGCGCGTCAAACGCAAAGCCCTTATCGGTGCTTTGCAAACGCGTCAAATCCCCCGCGGCGCGAAGATCCGTGACCGCCATCCCCGCTCGCTGCGACTTAAAAACGCTGTAATCAGCCACCGGCACGGCCGCGCCTGCAAGTTTGGAGGCGACGGGGCTTCCGCTTAGGCCGTCATACTTTACTTTTTTCCTCGTCCCCGTTTCATAGGTAAGCTTTGCGGCGGCAACGTTGAGCCACTCCGGCGTCACTTCCTCGGGCAGAATTACCTGTCGTTCCTGCAAAAGCCTTGTGTTCATCATAAGCGTATAGCCGGACGCCATGAAAGGCACCGCGTATAAAACACCGTCTTGCTCACCCGTTTCGAGGAACCCGTTCATTAAGCCCGAAAAGCGGCTGTCGAGCGGTAAAAATTGCTCCGCGTAGCCCCATCCCAGCGGGAACGAATAGATATCCGCGCTTTCCCCGCGCAAAAAACGCGCTTCGCACTCCTCCGCGTCCATGGAAAATACCTCGATATAAACGCCGGTATGCCTTTTTTCAAATTCCTTCGCGCGGTCCTTCAGCCAGTCGCCGCCGCTTCCCATATAGGGCTTAAAGCCCACGATATGCCACACGGTAAGGATGCCCGTATACCCCTCCTCCTCCGGCATGACCCATTGCGAATAAGGGTCCGCTTTTAAGCCGCGGTCGATATACGGCGGCATCCATATCAAATATGCTGCAATGCACAGCGCGACAGCAATACATATAAGCCGGTCTTTCAGCCGCATGCTCTCACCTCACATTACTCTATGCATGCGGGCACAGAAAAAGGAGCCTCCCGATCAAAGGAAGCTCCTTAACGAAATCCCGCCCGGTTTCCGATGCCGCTCAGCTGCCCACACTGTGTGGCATGTGAAGTTTGAGGTAAGTAGTTCGGTGTTTTTGTTTGGAGGAAAAACAATGAAGATTACTGTTCTTTCCCGGGCGGACGGCATAATCGCTATTCGTTATCATTATGCTAGCATCTTGTAGGCCGCAATGCAAGCGGTTAACCGCTAAAAAACAAAATATAACGGGGGTTTTACAATTTATTCATAATCCGTTCAGGTTCCCGTCAAATATGGGCGTAAACGCGCTGTCAGCCGAGGAAAATTGCTGTACAAATACATTGGTAAAGCCCTTTTCTATACAGTATCTTACCGCCCTGTCGTATTCTCGTTTCATAAGTTTTCGGTTGAGCGGCGGAAAGCTTGCCTTATACATGGGCACGTACTGGCACATGAGAGATACGGCGATCTCCAAAGGGAAATTCTCGCTCAAAAAATCCAGCGCGCGCCGGGCTTCGTCGACCGAACCCGGCAGAACGAGATGTCTTACGATCATCCCGCGCCTTGCGAGGCCCTCTTCGTCGATTAAAAGCTTCCCACACTGCCTCCACATCTCTTTGAGCGCCTCCGAGGCATAAAGGAAATAATCGGCTGCGCCCGAATACCGCTCGGAAACGAGCGGCGTCAAGTATTTAAGATCAGGCAGATAAATGTCCACGACGCCTTCGAGCGCGCGCAGCGTTTCGACCTTTTCGTAGGCGTTGGTATTGTACACGATGGGGATATTGAGTCCCTGCTCCCTCGCGCGTTTCACCGCCTTAATGATCACGGGCACATGCGGCGCGGGCGTAACGAGGTTGATATTGTGCGCGCCTGCCTTCTTTAACGAAAACATGATATTGGCGAGGCGGTCTTCATCCGCCTCTTCACCGAAAAGCGTCTGGCTGATATCGTAATTTTGGCAGAATACGCAACTTAAGTTGCAGCCGCTGAAGAATACGGCGCCCGAACCGCGCGAACCGCTGATGCAGGGTTCCTCCCACATGTGGAGCATCGCGCGTGCCACACGCGGCAAGCTATACGCGCCGCACTGCCCCGCTTCCACGGAGCGTACAGCGCCGCATTCGCGCGGGCAGAGCATACAGCCGCTCATGTTTTTTCGCGCTTTCTCGGCTGCCGCTGAGATTCCTTTTTCTGCGGCCCTTCGAGCACCTCATAAGGCGCGTCCACCTCGGGCTCGTTCGCTTTGGGCTCCTTGCCGCTTCCCGAACCGTAAGGGATGCGTTCCTCGTTGGCGGGTCCCAGCGGGATGGCGTTGGACACGTATTTTTTCACGCTGAATGTGAAACGCGTGCCCTTGTTAAGCTCGCTATCTACGGTGATGGTCTCGTCCAGCTTATCCATGATGTATTTTGCGATGGAAAGGCCCAAACCCGTGCCGCCTTCGTTACGGGACTTATCCACCTTGTAAAATCGTTCGAAAATATGCGGCAGATCGGCCTCCGGGATGCCGCAGCCCGTATCGGTGACGCTCACGAGAAGCCGCTTGCCGTTTCGCACGGAAAGGGTGATGCTGCCGCCCTTCGGCGTATAACGCATGGCGTTATCGAGAAGGATTACGAGCACCTGCTCGATGCGGTCGGGGTCCGTCAGCGCGTCGGGATCGTTTTCCGCGTCCACGATGAGTTCAATGCCGTTTTGGCTCGCCGAACCGGCGTAACCTTCAGCGATATCGCGAACGAGTGCGTCTATATCCACGCGGGAAAGCTCCATGTATTCCGTGCCGGATTGGAGCCTCGATAGCTCCAGCATATCGGTGATGAGGCGAGAAAGGCGTATCACCTCGTGCAGCATGATCTTATAATAGCGCTGCCTGTCCTCCTCGCTTTTGACCATACCGTCGGCAAGGGGCTCCAACAGCCCCCTTACGGCGGTGAGCGGCGTGCGAAGCTCGTGCGAAACGTTGGCGACGTATTCGCGGCGCGTCTGCTCGAGCCGCTCCATCTCCGTCATATCCTTGAAAAGGCCTACCACGCCCGTGCGGTTCCCTTCCCCGTCCATGACGGGCGAAATGGTGATCCAAAGTGTTTTATCCCCTGCCATCGGATAGGTGACGGTTTGCGGCGCGCCAGAAAGAAATACCTCGTCAAACGACTTCCATACCATGCTGTCAGCCACAAGCTCTTCGCGCTTTTCCACCTTTACCGCGCCGAACATGCGCATGAGTGCTGTATTGTAATGCGTGAGCATGCCCAGCGAATCCGTAACGGCGACGCCGTCGGTAAGGCTTTGCAGTATTTCGTCAAGCTGCCCCTTCTCGGAGCCGAGTTGGTAAATGGTGCCCGAGAGCGTTTCACATAGGTCGTTCAGCGCGCGCGCAAGCACGCCCACCTCCCCCGGTTCCTTCTCGTCGGCGCGGATATCGAAATCGCCCCTGGCCATTTGGATGGCGACTTCGCTCATTTCGTGCAGCGGTTCGGTGATGCGGCGTATACGAAGCGTTACGAGGAGCATCGATACCGGTACCACGAGCGTGATGATAAGAAACAGCGTGGAATTTTTGCGTTCCGACGCAGCGATGATATCCGCGCGGGATTTCACGATGAGTACGCCGGAAATGCCGCCCTGCCCTCCGTTTACAGGCTCGCCTACGATCACGACGCGTCCGAGGCCCTCTATATCGGCGTTGCTTTCACTCACCGAGCCGCCTAAAAGAAGCTTGTTGATCTGCGTCTGAAAGGCCGCAGAGGCGTCTTCCGCGCTTAAATCGAACATGCGGTAGCCGCGCGGCACGGGGCTGCCGTTTGGAGCGATTAAAATCACGCCCACGCTCGTATCCGAGAGGAGCGAATGATAAAGGCGGTCGAACGCGGCTTCGCTGATCTCACCGTTTTGGCGCTCCGAAAGAAGCTCGGTGACGGCGTTCGCCTCGGAGCGCATTTCCTGAAGCCGTATATCGGTATAGGTATCCCTGCTCAAATAAAGATAGCCAGCTGCCATAAACGCGCAGGCAAGCAGCATGGCTATCACTAACGCAACGAGCAAGCGCCGAAAGAATACGCTTCTCATTTACTCGACCTCAAATTTATAACCTACCCCGTAGATGGTCTTGATGCTCCAGTTCAGCCCCGTGTTATCGAGTTTGGCGCGGATGCGCTTGATGTGCGTATCGACCGTGCGTGTCTCGCCCGCAAAATCGTAGCCCCAAACCCTATTGAGAAGCTGTTCGCGCGTAAAGACCTGCCCGGGATTGGACGCGAGCATGTGGAGTATCTCAATCTCCTTGGGCGTGCAGATAACGGGCTCACCCTTGAGCGTGACCGTATAGCTCTTGATATCGATCACAAGGCCCTCATGCACCACAACGCCCTCGTCTGCGGAATGCTGCTGCTCGGTGGTGCGCCTAAGGACCGCCTTAATGCGCGCGACGACCTCGCGCGGGCTGAACGGCTTTACGATGTAATCGTCCGCCCCGAGCTCGAGGCCCAGGATGCGGTCGATCTCCTCGCCTTTGGCGGTAAGCATGATGATGGGCACACGGGAGGTTTTGCGGATCTCTTTGCATACCTCAATGCCCGACATGGCCGGCATCATGATATCGAGCACACAAAGCGCGATCTCGGGATCAAGGCTCTCCACCGCGGATTTTCCGTCGTAAACATCTACCACGTCGTAGCCCTCGGCCTTTAAATAGATGCCGAGCGATTCGTGTACGATTTTATCGTCGTCCGCAACGAGTATTTTGTTTGCGCTCATCGAAAAACACCCCCAAATTATTACTGTCATTATACCATAAGCGGCGCATTGTAAAAACAATGCGCCCCGCTTTTTTGAAAATTTGACACAGAACGGTCACTTTATGGAACGATCCAGCGTGAAGCTGAACGCAATTACACCGTTTTCGGCCTCTACGGAAATCGTTTCGCCAAGGAGCGCGAGCACCTCGCGGGCAATCGCAAGCCCTAAACCCGTACCGCCGCCCGAATGGGATTTATCGACCTTGAAAAAGCGGTCGAACAGGTGCTCCGCGTCCTCCTTGTCGATGCTGCCGGGGTTCGTGACGCACACATGGTACTTTTCGCCTTCCGTGCGCGTGCTCAATCCTATCTTTCCATCCGATGGAGCATGTTTGATAGCGTTGTCGAGAAGCGCTATGAGCACTTGCTCCGCACGGTCGGGGTTGCTGTATGCATAAAGCTCCTCCCCCGGCACATCGAGTTTTATGGAGAGCCCTTTTTCCTCGGCGGCATTCCCGTAGCGGTCCGCCACGTCATAAAGGAGCTCCTTTAAGTCGAATTTCTGTCTGGTGAGCGCCACCGCGCCCGATTGCAGCCGCGAAAGCTCCAACAGATCGTCGATGAGCCGCGACAGCCTTAGAGATTCCTTCAAAATATACCCGTAATAGCGCTGTTTGTCCTCCTGTTTTTTTATGAGCCCGTCGTTCAAAGCGTCCGCGAGGCTTCGTATGGAGGCAATGGGTGTGCGAAGCTCGTGGGAAACGTTCGCCACGTATTCGCGGCGCGTCTGCTCCAAACGCTCCGATTCCGTGACGTCCTGTATGAGCGTCACCGCCCCCTCCGGCGCGCCGCGCTCATCGAGGAGCGCGGTCGTTGCCACGTGTAGCACGGTACCGTCCAACTTTAGTTCACGCGCACGGGATGCGCCCGAAGAAAGCGTTTCGTAAAGCTCGTCGAGCACGGCTTGAAACTCCGCAATCTCCTCGCAGTGCGTTTCGGGTTCCCCACCCAGCAGTTTTACGGCAGAGGGGTTGCAATGGGTGATCTCTCTTTGCGCGTTGACGGCCACGATACCTTCGCCTAAGCCGTCGAGCACCGCGCGCAAGCGGTTCCTTTCAAACGTAAGCTCGCCGATGGTCTCTGAAAGCGCTGAGGAAAGAAGGTTGAGCGAGCGCCCGAGCTGGGACACCTCGTCTTCGCCGCCCTCATAGGCGCGTACGGAAAAATCCCCGCGCGCCATGGCCTGCGCGGCGCTGTTCATCTGCCTTAAGGGTTTTGTGAGCCCGCGCGAGGCGAAGAAGGCGGGCACGGTCATCACCGCAAGCGAGATCACCATGCTAGCGACGAGCGCAATGGTAAGCCCGCCGAGCGCCGCATTGACTTCTTTAAGAGGCTTCACGAGGAAGACCGCGCCGATCGTGTTGCCGAAGTCGCTTACGACCGGCGCTCCGATGACGACCCCCGCTTTTTTTGCGGTATCGGGAGAGTACAGCATCTCCCCCGCGAGCACCCGCGCGACGTAGCCGTTTTCCGTAAGCGTCTCAGCCGTTTCGCCCGTCGGGCCTTGGGGGCGCGCTACCGTTTCGCCGTTCACGTTGTAGATGTAGAGCGCGGCGTCCCAAATGGCGTACTCGGTCTCGATGGTGCGCTTGAATTCATTAGGCCCTATGTAGCCTTGCAGATATCCCGCCGTGATATCCGCGATGTAAGCGGCGCGCGGCGCAAGCTCCTGCGCCTTGATGGAGGAGAATACCATTCTGCCGGAATAGCTGAAAACGAGCGCCGTAAGCGCGGCGCTCAAAATAACCGTGAACAAAACAAGCCCGAGTATTTTAAAGAGGATGGTTTTTTTCATGCCTCCGCCTCGAATTTATAGCCGACGCCGTACACGGTCTTGAGATGCCAGTTCATGCCCTCCTCGGGAAGTTTTTGGCGGATGCGCTTGATCTGCGTATCGACCGCCCGCGTATCGCCGAAGTAATCGTAACCCCATACGAGGGAAAGTATCTGCTCGCGATCGAACACGCGTCCGGGGTGTGACGCAAGAAGATGCAGTATTTCGACCTCCTTGGGCGTAAAAGGCACGGCTTTGCCGTCCACCTTCACCTCGTAGCTTGCAATGTTGACCTCGAGCCGCTCAAAACGCAAAAGCTTCTCGGGTTCCGATTTTGCGGCGCTGATGCGCCGCAATACCGCTTTGACACGGGCCACGACTTCGCGCGCGGAAAACGGCTTTACAATGTAATCGTCTGCGCCGAGCTCTAGACCCAAAATGCGGTCGATCTCCTCGCCTTTGGCGGTGAGCATGATAATGGGCACGCGGCTTTTCGCCCTAAGCTCGCGGCATACCTCGATGCCGTTTTTTACGGGCATCATAAGGTCTAAAATAAGGAGGTCCGGCTTTTGCGCCTCCGCCATATCGAGCGCGGCCTGCCCGTCCATCGCGGAAATATACGAGAAGCCCTCGTCTTCCAAATAAACGCCGAGCGTTTCGTGGATGATGGGCTGATCGTCGCAAATGAGTATTTTTTGCTTGACGGACATGAAAACTCACCTCATCTATTCTTGCCATTATTATAATATCCTCGTTTTCACAAGGCAAGGCAGAACGCGGGCTTGTCATAATTGTACGAATTTATGACATATTGTTCGTTTCCTCGCATTTCTCGACCTTCCAAGCACGGGTATTTGTGTTATAATATTTTTCATGAAAGCCATGATCCGCTTCAAAATAGCCGCTCTTTTTTTGTGCGCGGCCCTCCTGACGCCGATACTCGCCTCCTGCGGCAGCGTTCAGCTAAGCCCGGAGGCCAATTCGTCCATCTTCATCAGCGAAGCTGTCTCCTCCAATGTGCGAAGCCTCGTTCATGAGCGTCTCGGCACACCCGATTGGGTGGAGCTCTACAACGCCTCCGAACGCGATATCTCTTTAAAGGGCTACGGATTGAGCGACAATCTTCGTGAGCCGCACAAATGGGTATTCCCCGAAGTTACGATACCGGCGGGCGGGTACCTCGTCGTATACTGCGATAATTCCGCCTCCGGTAAGGAGGAACCCCTTTGCACGGGCTTTGGGTTATCGAAAGCCGGCGAAACGCTTTTCTTGAGCGACGAATATTATAATTTGCTCCAGCAGCTCACGCTCCCCGAGCTTAAAAGCGACGTTTCCTACGCGATGAAGGACGACTTCAGCTACGGCTATTGCGCGGCTCCCACGCCCGGGGCAAAAAACGACCAGCCCGTTTCCGACACTCTCGAAGGCCTTATTTACGGCGCCGGACCGGACGATTTAAGGCTCAGCGAGGTGCTTCCCAAAAACAAAAACATACCCGCCTCCGACGGCGGCTTTTATCCGTATGCGGAGCTTTACAACAGCTCCTCCTCCCCGCTCTATCTCTCCTCCTTTTATTTGACCGACGATGAAACCGAACCGCAAAAGTGGCAGATCGAGGGCGAAACGCTCCAGCCGGGACAGTACGCGCTCATCTTCTTCACAGGTAAAGAGGGCGTTTTGAACGGCGGCGAGATTTGCGCTCCCTTCAAACTCGGCTCGGAAGACACATATCTTATTTTGTACGATAGCGGCTTTACGGAATGCGCAAGGCTAACATGGGGGCTTGATATGCCCGAGGGCGTGAGCGTGACCGAGGACGGTAAATTCACCGCCTTCCCCACGCCCGCGGCGGAAAACTCCGCGGTGCGTTTTGAAAGCCTCGATTTTTCCGATATGACGGAGTTTGACCCCGTCCGTATCAACGAGGTGCTCGTGGGCAACCGCTACGGTCTTTCCGACGAGGACGGCGACCGCGACGCATGGGTGGAGCTTTATAACGGTTCCGACGCGGCAATTTCCTTAAACGGCTACTACCTGAGCGACGAGCTTGATTCTCCTTTTAAATGGGCTCTACCGGATACGGAACTCGCATCGCATGCGTACAAAATCGTTTTCCTTTCCGGCAAGGACAAGTTCGGCGAACAGCTTCACAGTTCGTTCCGTCTTTCCAAATCCGACGGCATGCTTGTGCTTTGTTCTAAAAACGGTCTGAAGCTCGACAGGGTGAGCTATGAGCCGTCCATCGGCGACGATATCTCCATAGGACGCGACGGCACGGGCGCGTGGAAGTATTTTGCCTCCCCCACGCCGGACGCCGAAAACACCACGCACGCTTTCGAAAGCCTGTCGGCTGTGCAGCGCGTCGACGTGAACGGCGTTTACATCAGCGAGGTTTGTGCCGTAAACGCCGTAAAAAGCGGCGCCGCAGACTGGATCGAGCTCTATAACGGCTCGAATCGCGACAAGAAACTCGACGGCTGGTATTTGAGCGACGATCCCGATGTTTTATCGCTTTTCTCCCTGTCTGGCGTTGTAGTGCCTGCAAATGGTTATGCCGTAGTCAACGCCTCTCCGACCGGCGCGGAGGGCGTTACGGCACCCTTTTCCGTCTCCGCCGGGGGCGAGACTTTGCTTCTTACCGACGATAACGGCGTTCTCTCAGACGCCTTTGAAACGGGCGTGCTCCGAAGCGGCGTTACCTCCGGCAGGATCGAAGGCGACGGCAGCGGAACGCGCTATTTTTTTACCTCGGCTACCAAAAAGGCGGCCAACAGCGCCGCCTCCGCATATCCCGCCTATGTGATGGATCCCGTTTTTTCCGACCGCACACTCTACCACAGCGAAGCGTTTACCTTTGCGATCTCCTGCCTCACAAGCGGCGCTGAGATCCGTTATACGCTTGACGGCAGCCTGCCGGACGCTTCCTCGCCGCTCTATACGGAGCCGCTTACCATATCGAAAAATACGCCTGTACGCGCCGTTGCACTTAAGGTCGGGCTCTTGAACAGCAAAATTGTAAACGCCACGTATCTTTTTGAAGACCCGCATACCTTGCCCGTCGTTTGCCTTTCCATGGAGAGTTCGGACTTCAATACCGTCTATTCGGTGATCGACCGCTGGCAAAAGGTAGAACGCGGCGGCGGAAGCTTTGAATATTACGAGGCCGACGGAAAGCTCGGCACGGCGCTCCCCTGCGGGCTTCGCGTCAGCGGTGCTTCTACGCTTTTGATGCGTCAGAAATCGCTTACGATCTACTTCCGCGGTGGCTATGGCGCGAGTACCGCCGATTATCCGTTTTTTGATTCCGGTGCGGTCAATTCCTACTCGTCGCTGGTGCTTCGAAACTCCGGGCAGGATGCCAACGACGCGCGGATCGCGGATTCTTTCTGCATGCGGGCCGTAAAGGGCCTCAACATCGAGGCGGTATATACGCACCCCGTTGCCGTCTACATCAACGGGCAGTATTGGGGCCTGTACGACCTCAACGAAAACCAAAATGAGGATTATCTCGCGTCGTATTACGGCGTAAACCCCGACCAGGTGGATATCATCCGGCGCAATGAAACGCCGCTCGCGGGCAGCCGCTACGATTTTAAACGCGTCCGCGAATTTGCGCTCAACCGGGATACTTCTTCCGACGCGGCCTACGCCGAGCTTTGCCAATGGGTAGACGTGGACTATTTTACCGATTATCTGATCACACAGACGTATTTTTGCAACGGCGATATGTTCAACCAAAAATATTGGCGCTCGCAGGACTACGCCGTGAAATGGCGGCCCGTTTATTTCGATCTCGACCTTTCCTTTTCCAGCGTTACGCGAAACCTTTTGACCGCCTATTTCACGGCGGAGGGCGTTCCCTCGCGCGACGGGACGCTGACCAACATGGATATTTTCGTGGGGCTCAAAAAGAACGCCGCATGGCGCGAACAGTTCTGCAAGCGCTATGTTTACGTTGTGGTCAACCAGTTCGATCCCGAACGGCTTACCGCCGTCCTCGATGAGCTTGCTTCCGAAATGGAGCCCGAGATGGAACGGCATATCGACCGCTGGGGCTCCCCAAACTCCATTTCCCGCTGGAAAAACGAGCTTGACGATATACGGAGCTTTTTGCAAAAGCGGCCCGATTATGCGCTCAGGAACCTGCAAAGCACATTCGGCCTATCGGCCGAAACCTTACAGAGCTATATAGATGCGGCAAAGGCGGGAAACGGATAAAGGTGCACTCGAAAACCTACCGTTATTCCTAGCCCGTCCCTATGGTGGGAAGGAGGTTTTCCCTTGGCAAAAAAGAAAAAGCCATCGCGGTCTTTTTTTCTCAAGGCAGGCGTCACAACGGTGTTGCTTTTGGGTTTTCTCGCCGTCGTGATCGTGCTGAATACACCGCGCGGGGATGCCGTACCTACGGCGGCGAGTCAACTTCGGTTTGCACGCGCGCGCGTGACGGCGGTGCTTGCGGAAAACGCGTCGCCCGACACGTGGACAGAGTCGCTCAGGTTAGGCACGCAGCAGGTGTATGTGCAGCTAGAAAGCGGAGAGCACAAGGGCACGCAACTTTACGCCGTCAATTATTTGAACGCGTATGCCAATATCGATCTAAAAGTAGGCACGCGCATCATCGTGCGCTTGGACTATGACGAAAGCGGGAAGCTTTATGTGGCCTCCATCGCCAATTACGCCCGCGATGGCGTGTTGATCGGGCTTATGGTAATCTTTGCCGCGCTCATGATAGGCTTCGGCGGGAAAAAGGGCGTTGCGTCGCTCGCGGGACTTCTGTTTACGGTGGTGAGCATTTGGTTCTTCCTTATCCCGCTGATGCAGAGGGGCTTCCCCGCCATATTAGGCGCGGTCATCCTTGTGGCCATCACCACGGCAGTCTCGCTGGTGCTCCTCAATGGCTTTACCGCTAAGACGCTTTGCGCCGTGATAGGCTGTATCGGCGGCGTGCTGGTCGCGGGAGTCACCGCGGCGCTCGCGGGAGAGATTACGCCCATCGGCGGCTTTAACATGCCTGAATCCGAGGAGATTGTGCTGCGCATGGGCGACAGCGACCTGAAAATCCGCGGCCTTTTGGTCAGCGGCATTTTGATTTCGGCGCTGGGCGCGGTGATGGATACCTCCATGAGCATCACTTCCTCGGTGTTCGAGCTGCATGAAATGAACCCCTCTGTCGATCGCAAAAGGCTGTTCCGGTCCGGCATCAACATAGGTCGCGATGCCATGGGTACCATGTCCAACACCCTTATTTTGGCGTTTGCGGGCACCTCGCTCAACACTCTTTTGCTGTTCCGTGTGTTCGATTACCCGTATTTGCAGATTTTTAACAGCGATATGATGACCATCGAAGTCATACAGGGGCTTGCGGGCTCCATAGGCATCGTGCTCACGGTGCCGCTCGTCGCGGCACTCAGCGCCGCCATGTGCGGCGGCAAGCCAGTGAAGAAGCGATAAAATTGTTTTAAATTAATTGACGGCTGTTCATAACCGACCCGTGGAAGTTTATGCGCTTTCAAAGGTCGGTTTTCTATGTTTTCGATATATCTCTATAAAATTCACCAAAACCCCGCTTATTTCTCCGTTGTAAATATTCAAATGTTATAATTTGTAGAATGCGTAAACTATAATAAATTTCAATAGCCGATTCCAACCCTGAAGTATAGTAATTGCCTTTCCAATTTAGCTATAATAAATTGTTGCCATGCATAGGGACAAGCTCTATTATTTCTATCACAATTTCATAGCTTTAAGGAGGTAGCGTCATGCCGTCAAAGGGAGCCCAACGTTTTCTCTCAATGCTTCTGTCCCTCCTGTTCATTGTTTCACTCCTGCCCGCCTCCGCGTTGGCGGAGGGAGCGCCCGGCACGGGACCGATCGTAATTTATCACCTCTACGGCGGCGGAGGAAACTCCGGCGCAACCTACAAGAACGACTTTGTGGTGCTGAAAAATATCGGCAGCGCCAGCGTCGATATCAGCGGGTATACTCTATGGTATTCCTCTGCAAAAGGTACCGCATTTTCTGTACAAAATTCTTTGACGATTGGCGGCGTGGATGCTAGCCTCGCGCCGGGCGCGTATTGCTTTATTCAGCTTGCGGCCGGCACGGGCGGCGATCCTTATCCGCCTATAAAGACTGACATTCTTCAGCGTTCGGGCTCTATAGCCGTATCGGCCACGACGGGCAAATTCGCTTTGACGAGTGACACTACTATGCCCACTCTCGGCGCTGCCGCCGCAGACATCATCTCTAATAGTCTTGTGGACTTTGTAGGCTTTGGAACGGATGCTACCCATTACCTAGGCACTGGCTATGCGCCGACTCTCAACAATAGCACTGCTATTTTACGCACCGCATACACCGGCGGCAACTCAGCCGATTACACGGCGCAGGCTGTCAACGCCGCTAATCTCGCCTATCTTTTTGCGCCTGCCGCCGAGACCAAGTGCGTCACGCCGACGGCAAGTCCTGCCTCGGGCACCGTCGACATCGGCTCAGCCATAACCCTGAGCACCGGTACCGCAGGCGCTTCCATTTACTACACGACCGATGGCAGCACGCCCACATCCGCAAGCACGCTTTACAGCGACGCTGCGAAAATTACTGCTGCCGGCACAGCGGAGGCGACCTTCGTCGTTAAGGCGATTGCCGTAAAGGTTGGACTGACGGACAGTGATATAGCGACCTTCAGCTATACGCTCCATGATTTGACCTCCGATCCGATAACCATCGCGGCGGCCCGCTCCGCAAGCGGCACCGTAAAAACCAAGGGTGTTATTACGTTTGTGGAATACGGCAGCAACTACGCAAACATTGCCCTACAGGACAGCACGGGCGGCATTGTGGCTCGCTTTACGAGCCTTCCCGCCGATACCACTCCATTTACCGTAGGCAAGGAGCTCACCGTTACCGGAACGCGTGGCGCATATAACGGACTTGAACAGATCACCCTTGCCTACACCGACAACGCCAACTTTGCCATAGGCGCGACCACCGCTCTGCCCGCGCCGCAGACCGTTACCTTGGCGCAGCTTACAGGTACCGGAGGAGAGGCGTATGAATCCGAGCGCATAAAGATCGTGGGCGCCACCCTCGGCACGATAAACACTGGGGGCAATACCCCCATCACGCAGGGCGCCGATTCCCTCAACATATACAAGATCCCTACAATCACGGGCCTCGAAACGGGGAGCCTTGTCACCGTTGTGGGTGTGCTCTCCCAGTTTACGAGCTATCAGCTCCGCGTTGTAAATGCGAGCGATATCACCCTGTATACCGCCATCCCCGACCCTATCACGGGCATTCCTGACGGCGCGGTCGATATCAACTCGGTGCTCGGCTCCGGCACATCAGGTACCGTCACCGTAGTAGGGCAGCTCGTCTACCGCTTCGGCAACTACGGCACCCCAAACACCGCCATCCTCGAGGACGTTATCGATGGCGAGATCGTAGCGCTTCAAATTTATAACGCGCTCAGCAGCTTCCAGCTCGGCGATGTTATAAAGGTAACGGGCACGAAAGCCGATTACGGCGGAGTGACACAGCTTACATCCCCCACCGCCACGCTGGTTGAGCATCCCGCCGTTATGATCCCTGCGCAGGAGTTTGAAACCATCGCCGAATTGCTGGCGAAAAAAGCCGACCTCGTTTCGGAATGGGTACTCCTCAAAAACGTGAAGCTCGGCACCTATGTAAGCAACGGCAGTACCGACGTGATCGACCCGAACAACGCCGCCAGCAAGGTGCCCATCTATCGCGCGGCCACCTATCCCACGGGCGTTTTGGCGGGTGAGATCATAAACCTGTACGCCTGCGTCTCCAAGTATAGTGCGACCGATCAGCTCCGCGTGGGCAGCTCCACCGACTACGTCGTTACAAACGACACAAATCCTCCCGTCATCACACTGTACGACAGCTACCTCGACGCGGAGGTAAGCAAGGACTATATCTTCAAAGTGAAGATCACGGATAATGTGAGCGTTGTAGATCCCAAGCTCACCTATGCCATCGGAACCGAGTCCGGCGTTACCATGGATCTGGTAAAAAACGCCACCACGGGCGACTATGAGGCCGTCATCCCCGCCTCGGCCATTGTAGCCACGGCTTCAGAAATCAACATCACCATAACCGCGACGGATCCCAGAGGCAATGTTGCCACCCCTGTTTTAAAGACCATCCCCATCAAAAATGAACCGCAAGTCATCAGTGTAACGCCCTTGGCTAACACCGCTACGGGCGACGTAAAAACGCCGCTCATCAGCGTTACGTTCGGCAACGGTATGGCCGGCACCACCGCGAAACTCACGCTTAACGGCGGTGCTGAGATCGACATGACAGTATCAGAAAACCCCGGCGGCACCTACATCGCTTCCTACACGCCTGTTATCGGCCTTGCCGACGAAAAGTATACGGCTGTGGTCGTGATCACCCGCCCGGATTTAAAGACGGCTACCTATACATGGGTGTTTACGGTGGGCGAAGCGCAGTATACGGCGTATTTCGGCCAGCTCCATTCCCATACCGCTCAGTATTCCGACGGTGCGGGCACGCTAAATGACGGCCTCAACTACATCAAAAACATCTCTGATGCGGATAACGTGCAGTTTGTCGCCTTTACCGACCATTCTAACTATTTCGACACAACGTCCGCCGCTAACCCCGCGAGCGCGCTCAACGACAAGAACTTGATGACCCCGGCCAGCCTTGCGACGTGGAATGCCTACACCTCCGCCATGCGAAGCTTCAACACAGAGACCGGAAACGTCAACAACATCGTGGCCGTGCCGGGCTTTGAAATGACGTGGTCGGGCGGCCCCGGTCACATCAACACGTTCAATTCGGACGGTCTTGTGAGCCGCAACAACACCGTGCTCAACAACAAAACGGCGGACGCTGGCATGAAGGCGTATTATGACACGCTCATTGCAAACCCAGAGCCGCTTGCGAACCTGTCGCAGTTCAACCACCCGGGAACCACCTTCGGTACCTTCTCCGACTTTGCCTATTATTCGCCCGCTTACAATTCTAAAATGGTAGCGGTGGAGGTAGGAAACGGCGAGGGCGCCATCGGCGCGGGCGGTTATTACCCGAGCTATGCTGAATATACCAAGGCGCTCGACAAGGGCTGGCATGTAGCCCCTACCAACAATCAGGATAACCACAAAGGCCACTGGGGCAACGGGAACACCGCCCGCACGGTCATCCTCACGGACGATCTTTCCGAAACAGGCCTGCTCCGCGGCCTCAAGGACCTGTCCGTATACTCCACCGAGGATAAAAACCTCGACATCTCATACACCCTCAACGAGCAGATCATGGGAAGCATCATCAGCACGGTTCCCACCGAACCGCTGCGTTTCGCCGTCAACGTGAACGACCCCGACGGCAGCGACGTGATTTCAAAGATCGAGGTCGTGACAAGCAGCGGCCGCATCGCAGAAAGTAAGAACTTTTCATCCAATTCCGCCGTTTGGAACTTCGAACTTCCCGTTGCGGAGGGATATTACTACCTGCGCGTAACACAGGCGGATCTGAACATCGCCGTTACCGCCCCTGTCTGGATCGGCCAAGCGCCGCTCGTTGGCATCAACTCGCTGGAAAGCAGCACCAAACTGCCCGTTACCGGCGAGGAGCTGACGTTTACCACCAAGCTGTTCAACGGCGAAAGCACCGAAGCCACGCTCAAGTCCATTACCTACAAGCAGGGTGAAACCGTGCTGAAGGCGGAAACGCCCAACACCGCAATTCCCGCATACGGCACGCAGATGCATACATTCGCCCACACCTTTAACACGGTAGGAAAGGTCACCATCACGGTCGTCGCGATCATAGAAAGCAAGGGCGCGGAGACTGAGTATAGCCAGAACATCGGGCTTACCGTGTACGACGCGAACAAGTTGGTTTACATCGGCATTGATGCCAGCCACTACAACGAATATGTGGATGGCAACTACAAAGACAGCATGGTCAACTTCGCTGCCATGGCAGTGGAATACGGTGTGCGTGTGGTGGAACTCAAAACCTCTGAAGCGCTTATCGCCGCAACTGCCAATCCGCAGTACAAGATGCTCGTGCTGACCCCACCTACCCGCCGCAACGGAAGTAACTTCCTAATCGGCTACAAGAGCTATAACGACGCGGAGATCGCTGCCGTAGCCTCGTTTGCTCAGGCGGGAAACACCGTGATTGTCACCTGCTGGGGCGATTATTATGAAAATTACACCAAGTATTCCGATGATACGCCGCATACCTTGCCGCCCGAGGCGCATATGGCGGCAACGCAAAACAAGCTGCTCAAAGCCATCGGAGCCTCTCTGCGCGTTTCTGACGACGAGATCAAGAACGATAGGGAGAACGGTGGCCAGCCGCAGCGTCTGTACCTAAAGGATTATAACATCGAGAACCCTTTCCTTGCGCGTGTTGATGCAGATGAGCAGGTGTACTCAAACTACGGCGGCTCCACTATCTACGCGGTGGATGAAACCGACGCGGCTGCCACAACGCTGCCCACGGCCGTCAGCCCCATGGTATACGCTTTCAGCGATAGCTATTCATCAGATGACGACCATGATAACTACGCAGGCATAACGATACCCAAGTACGACGGTAAGTATATGGTGCTCGCCTCCGAAACGGTAGAACACGCAAACGGCAATTCCTCCACAGTGATCGTGGCCGGCTCCGCCTTCATGAGCAATTTCGAAATACAGGCGGAGGCGCCCGACAGCTACGCCACACCCGCGTACAGCAACTTCACGATACTTGAAAACGTCGTGCAGAGCATTAACCCCACGGTCATCACCCCGATCGCTGACGTGCAAGCCGAGCCAAAGGAGGGCGAAAGCTTCGTTATTCGCGGCATCGTAACCTCCAACGCTTCAGGCTACGACAAGGACACCGCGTTCTTTGACTGCATCTATGTACAGGACACGACGGGCGGCATCAACGCCTTCCCGGTGTCGGGCAACATTTGCGCGGGCCAGACCGTGGAAATAAGGGGCACCACCAGTTCGTACGAAGGCGAACGGCAGATTGCGGTCGAAAGAATCACCATAATCGACGCGAACATAAGCCCATTGCCTGCTCCCGTCATCCTGACCACCGCGCAGGCGGCAGCCTCGAACTGCCTTGGCAGTCTCGTGAAGGTCAGCGGCACGGTCACGCGCATCATATCGTCCGGCGACGTGGTGGAAAGCATCTTTGTGAAAGACGCCTCCGGCGTTGAATGCCGCGTGTTCATCAACGGCTATATTACTAAGAACAAGACCATCTCTAACCTTAAAGTAGGCTCTGCCCTTACCGCTATAGGTCTTTCCTCCATCGATCCCGAGGGCGCGCGCATCCGAATCCGCGACCGTGCCGACGTCACCGCGACCGTAACGCCTACTCCGCCCCCGGGCGGCGGCGTTACAGTGCCCGACATGCGCATCATCACCGTACCCACTACCATCCCCTCGCCCGAGAAGATCACCGCAATGCCAAGCGCCAACGCATTCACGCAGCCGGTGGATGTGGCCATCACCGAAAGCGACAGTGCGGGCAAAGCAGTGTTTAAGGCGCTCGCAAAGACCTTCTTTGACGGATCCATGAAAAAGGCGGAAGCGTATACTATCTTCCCGCTGGATATTTCCGTTTATCTGCGCGGCACAAACACCAAGGTGCAGCCGCAGTCGGGCGCGGGCGTGACCTTCACCATTCCCATCCCCTCCAGCCTCCTTGCCGACAAGGATAAGATAATCGTGGGCTATGTGGCGGACGACGGCAAGTTGATACTCCTGCCCGTTGACGTGGTGACGGTGGATGGCGTGTCCTGCATACGCTTCACGGCCAGTCACTTCTCCGTATACGCGCTCATCCTAGACCCCGCGAGTAAGCTCGCCTCAAGCGTCAGAGTACCTAATACCGGTTCGGAAGAATCCGCATGCGGCCTCCTCCTGTTGGGCGCCGCGCTCCTGTGTCTCGGCGCTGCGCTCGTACTTAAACGAAGAAGAAGAGCATCCCGGGAGAAAGAAAGCTGAAACCTAACAAAAAAGTGAGAGGCGCTTATGCCTCTCACTTTTGCATATAATAAAACGGTCTATTCTTCTTCCTCTTCCTCAGGCAAAATTGCGTTATGGAACATCTGCTGCACATCCTCGTTATCGTCGAGCCGCTCGAGGAGTTTTTCCAGTTTCTCCGTCAGATCGGCGTCGTTTTGCACATCTACGGTATTGGTGGGGATGCGCGCGAAATCCGCGGAAAGGAAGCTGTACCCCGCGCTTTCGAGCGCCTCGCGCACCGCCGAGAAGTCGGCAACAGCGGTGTATATCTCATATGCGTCGTCGAGTGTATTGAAGTCCTCCGCGCCCGCGTCGAGAGCCGCCATCATAAGCACATCTTCGTCGATGCTCGCGCTTTTTTCAACCACAATCAATCCCCTGCGGTTGAACATCCACGCAACGCAGCCCGATGCGCCAAGGGAACCGCCGCTCTTATCGAAAATATGGCGCATTTCAGACGCCGTTCGGTTGCGGTTATCGGTAACGACTTCCACAATCACGGCAATGCCGCCTGGGGCATAACCCTCGTAGACGATCTCTTCGTAGTTGACGCTGCCAAGTTCGCCCGCCGCCTTCTTGATGGAGCGGGAAATATTGTCGTTGGGCATATTGGCGGCCTTCGCCTTTGCGATAACATCGCGCAACTTGGAATTGTTGATGGGATCGCCGCCGCCTTCTTTCACCGCAATGGCGATCTCACGGCCTATTTTTGTGAATATTTTGCCGCGCTGCGAGTCTGTCTTTTCTTTTTTGTTTTTGATGTTTGCCCACTTGGAATGACCGGACATAAGGAACCTCCATGCTTCTTGCTGCGATTGACAAGTGATTATACCACTAACTTACGGGCCTGTTCAACCCGAGCAAGGGCGTTTTTGAAGAAAACTTGCGCTCCTTACGCATTTTTTGTAAGCTCGTCGAGCTTTGCGCGTATCTTTTTCATATCCTCCCAGGCGTCCGTTTTTTTGCTTTCGTCGCGCAAAAGCGCCGCAGGATGGTATGTCGGCAAAAACCACACGCCCATCTTTTTTTTCCATACGCCCCTGTCCCGCGTGATCCGCACCTGTTCGTCGTACACATATTTGGCGGCTGTCGCTCCCATGCAGACGACGATTTGGGGCTGTATCAGAGCAAATTGTGCGCGCAGATGCGGCAGGCAGCTTTTCGCCTCCTCGCCAAAGGGTGTTCGGTTTTGCGGCGGGCGGCACTTCACAACGTTTGCGATGTATACCTCCTCGCGCTTTAGGCCGATGGCCGAAAGCATTTTATCCAAAAGCTTTCCTGCCGCGCCCACGAACGGCCTGCCGGTCATATCCTCGTCGCGCCCCGGCCCTTCGCCCACAATCAGGATAGTCGCGTGCGGGTCGCCCTCCCCGATCACCACGTTGGTACGGGTCTTAGCTAGCTCGCAAACCTCGCAGGCCTTCACCTTGGCGTAAAGCTCGCTCCAATCGTAACGCATCAGATTTCCTCGATGAATTTCAAAATATCGCCGAACACCTCGGCCGTGTTGATTTCGTTCAAAAGCTCATGACGACAGTCCGGATACAGCTTGGTCGTCACGTTGTGGCCGGTCTCAGCAAGCCACGCGGCGACTTCTTTCACACCCTTCCCGTTGCCGCCCACAGGGTCCTTTTCGCCGGAAATAACGAGGATCGGCTTTTTCGGAACGCGAGCCGCCCATTCTTTTCCGCTGATCTCGGACAGGCCGTCGAATAGGTCCTTAAAGCCGCCCGCGGTGAACACGAAGCCGCAATCATCGTCCTCAACGTAGCGGTCCACCTGCTCCTCAACGCGCGAGAGCCAGTCAAACGCCGTGCGGTTTGGTGCAAACGCTTTGTTGTACGAGCCAAAGGAAAGCGAGTTGAGCGTTTCGCTCTGCGCGCGTGCGCCGTGCTTTTTAATCTCGTATTTCGCGATCAGCTTGGCCGCGGCTAGCGCCGGATTTCTGCCCGCCGTGCCGCAGAAGATGTATGCGTCGGCGTCCGCGCCGTGCCTTGCCGCATAAGTGCGCGCAAGGAACGAGCCCATGCTGTGCCCGAACAGCACATATTTTACATTTTCGTGCTCGCCGCGCGTCTTAACAAGCAGCGCACGCATATCCGCGATGACCTTACCCCAACCGTCCTCGTCGGAAAAATAGCCCTTTGCGCCGTCCGCCCCCACGCTTCTGCCGTGTCCGGGCAGGTCGAGCCCGGTCACGAGGATGCCGTGTGCGTTTAAAAACTCTGCAAACGCCCGATACCTTGCGATATGTTCCGCCATGCCGTGCGTGATCTGCACGATGGCGCGCATCTCGCCTTCCGGTGTCCATTCCTTCACATACACGTCGCCAAGCCCCGTGGCGGAGGGCATACGATATTCCCGCTCCATACCGGCTCCTCCTTGAAATAACTTATTACTTAAAAACTGCTGATTTCTATGTCCTTTTACATATTATAGCATTTTTTTGTGGCCTTGACATCACGTATTAGTTTTGCTTATTGCAAAACCTATAAATCCAGCTTATAATGAAAAAGTAAACAAGAACCGCCGACGGAGGTCGAACTTTATGGATCAGCGTATGACTGCCGATTTGGATTTGTACAGCATCTTTTGTACCGTAGCGCGCTGCGGCAGCCTTTCGCATGCCGCGCGCGAGCTTTATGTGAGCCAGCCTGCCATAAGCCAATCTATGCACAGGCTCGAATACATGCTCGGCTGTACGCTCTTCACGCGCAACAGCCGCGGTATCACTCTCACGAGCGAGGGGCGCATGCTCTACAGCTACGCCAGCAAGGCCGTAAGCCTTATCGCCGCCGCGGAGGACCGCATCAACCGCATGCGCACGCTGCAGTCTGGCGGCCTCATGATAGGCGCGAGCGACACGCTCTGCCAGTTCTTCCTTCTTCCGTTTCTGGAGCGCTTCCACACGGAATACCCTGAGGTGCAGCTTCAGGTGATGAACCGAACCACGCCGGAAACTGTGGAACTCTTGAAGATCGGCAAGGTGGACATCGCGCTCGTGAACCTGCCTGTGGACGACAATGCCCTTACCATCTACGAGGTCTTGAAGGTGCATGACGTGTTCGTGGCCTCCGCGCGCTTCAGCCACCTGAAAGGTCATCCGGTATCGATCAACGACCTTGCGCGGGAACCCTTGGTGCTTCTTGAGCAGGCATCCAATTCGCGTAAATATCTCGACGATTTCGCGTCTGTCTGCGGCGTTACGCTGCATCCCGAGATAGAGCTCGGTGCGCACAGTCTGCTCGTGGAATTCGCAAAGATCGGCCTCGGCATCGCCTGCGTCACGCGTGAGTTTGCAGAGCGTTCGCTTGAAAACGGCGAGCTGTTTGAGCTTGAACTCTCCGCCCCCATGCCGCCGCGCAACATCGGACTTATTTCGCTGGAAGGCGTTCCCCTTTCCGCCGCCGCCGAGCGCTTCATCAGCATCGTTTTGGAAAAGGCGAAGCAGCAGCAATAAGAAACGGACATTAAAAAACGTGCGGTAAGAGCAAAGCCCTTACCGCGTGTTTTTATTGGTCTATGCCGTTCTCGGCTTCCCAACAAAGAACAGCGCCAGCGTACCCGGCCCGCAATGCGAACCGATGACCGCGCCTACCATGGAGATATATACGGGTATGTTCGGAAAGCGCTCGATCAGCATATTTTTAAGATATTGCGCGTCCTCCATGCAATCGGCATGGGTGATGTGGAAAAAGGGGTTGTCCGCAATGTCCGCAAGCTCTGTGAGATGTTCGAACATGCGCTTGATGGCCGTACGCCTGCCCTTCACCTTTTCGCGCGGGATAAGATGGCCTGTATCATCCATGTTCATCACGGGCTTGATGCCTAAAATATCCGCAAACAGGGCCGCCGCCGTGCTCACGCGCCCGCCGCGCCTCAAATAGCTCAGCTCGCTTACCGTGTACCAATGGTTTACGCGAAGCTTCAGGTCTTCCGCGAACCTATAGCATTCCTCCAACGATGCGCCCGCTTTTTGCTTCATGAGCACATGCTGTAAAAACATGCCCTCGCCGCCGGAGGCGCAAAGACTGTCCACAATGCATATCTTTCGATCGGGATACTGCGCTTCAAGCTGTTCTTTTGCGACCTGCGCGGAATTTACCGTACCGCTAAGCCCGCTTGAAAAGCCGATGTACAATATGTCTTTGCCCGCCGCGAGAAAGTCGGACCACATCGCGACAAACTGATCGGGATTGGCTTGCGAAGTTGTGATGACTTCGCCGCTGCGCATGACGTTGTAGATCTTAAGCGCCGAGGCCTCGCGCATATCGTCGGGGAACTCCTCGCCCCGATAAAAGTACTTGAGCGTCGCGAAACGTGTATCGAGTTCTTGCATGCGCTCCGCGCCGAGGTCCACGGTCGAATCGGTCGTGACTGCATATTCTGCCATCTCGGTTTCCTCCCGAAAGAATCTACCATTTATTTTATTGGATGAATCTGCTAAAATCTAGCCATAAAATGTGACATTTTGATTTTATACGGATGAGGCGTACATGGATTTACAAAAAAAGAAGAAAAGCCCCCCTATATTGCTCGTTTATCTAATCGTGATCGTCATTTTGGCGTTTTTTGTGCTGCTCTTTTCGCTGCTCTACCGCGGCGAGGGCGCCAAGCAGCTTACCGCCATTGACCCAAGCGCCACATACGACCCGGCTTTAGCTGTAATCGCCCCGCCGAAGCCCACCCCGTCGCCTACGCCCGTTGCTTCCGCGGAAGGAAGGCTCTTCCCCTACCTTGAGAACGGATTGTGGGGCTATAAGAACGCTAAAGGGCAGACTGTCATTGCGGCTTCATTTTCCTCCGTACTCGAGTTTGACGGCAATGCCGCTTTCGCCGCGCAAAGCGGGCTTTACGGCCTTGTCAACCGCAAGGGGGTTTTTATCGCCGAGCCGCAATGGCAGAACGTTCTGCCGTTTTCCGAGGGCTATGCAGCCGTTATGAAAGATTCCCTTTGGGGCTATATCGACGCGGAAGGCACGGTGGTGATCGACTATTCCTTCCGTGAGGTGAAAAGCTTCCACTGCGGCCGCGCGGCCGTGCGGAACGGTTCCGTCTACGGCTATATCGATACGCAAGGCACGCTTGCGATAAGTGAAAAATGGCGCGACGCGGGTGATTTTTCCGAGGACGTGGCGTTTGCCGTTTCCGATGAATATACGAAGGACCGCCAGTACATCATCAACAAGGTCGGCACCAAGATCGCGACGCTCACCCCTTCCTCCCTGCGCGGAACCGTGTTTTCGGAGGGCTTTGCGGTGATACGCGACACAGCCGCGGACAATTGCTATTTTATCAACAGCGAGGGAAGCACCTCATTTCGCACCACATACGAGGAAGCGCAAAGCTTTTCGGGCGGCTATGCCGCCGTGAAATCCGACGGGAAATGGGGTTATATCAACAACAAAGGCGTGCTGGTGATCGATCCTAAATTCGGTGAAGCGCTGCCGTTCTCAAATGGCTTCGCCGCGGTGCGCGACACGGGAACGGGCCTTTGGGGCTATGTCGATACGAGCGGCTATCAATTTATTGAACCGCAGTACGACGAGGCGCAGCCTTTTATGGGCGGTTACGCGATCGTAAAAACGGGCAGTTCCTACCTCGTCATCGATAAGCATAACAGTGCGGTACCCCTGTATGAGGCGGGATAACGCCGCTTTTTGTTTTAACCTATATAATATATCATCTATTTCCGCGTCTTTGCATAGAATATCGAACTGCAAAGCAGTATAATATGCTTGCAGCTCCAAATTGAATAAGGAGGCATTTCTATATGCAAACCGACATGGACGCGCTTGTCAAAACCGAGCGGGGAAAGGGCTTATCGCTCGTTCGTGTTCCAGTTCCCGTTCCGAACAAAGGCGAGGTCCTTATAAAAATCCACAAAACAGCCATATGCGGCACCGATCTGCACATCTACAACTGGGATCCTTGGAGTGAAAAAAACATCATCCCCCCCATGACCATCGGCCATGAATACGTGGGCGAGATCGCGGCGTTGGGCGACGGCGTAACGAATTACAAAATCGGCCAGCGTGTTTCCGGCGAGGGGCATATCGTATGCGGGCAATGCCGTAACTGTTTGAGCGGCAACGGCCACTGGTGCAAGTACACAAAGGGCGTGGGCGTCAACCGCGACGGCGCGTTTGCCGAGTATCTATGCATCCCCGCCGCGAACGTGCGCCCCGTGCCCGAGGATATTTCGGAGGAAATCGTTTCATTTTTCGACGCATACGGCAATGCCGTGCACACCGCCACCGAGTTCAACGTGACCGGCGAAGATGTTTTGATCACCGGCGCGGGGCCCATCGGCATGATGGCTGCGGGCATTTGCCGCCACAACGGCGCGCGCCGCGTGGTGGTGACGGACGTCAACCCCTACCGCCTCTCTATCGCCCAAAAAATGGGCGCAACGGCTGCTATCAACCCCATGGAGCGGAATTTGGAAGAAGTTATGCGCGAGCAAGGGCTCGTGGAGGGCTTTGACGTGGGGCTGGAGATGAGCGGAAACGGCTCGGCCCTCAACCAAATGCTGAAGAACATGCGCAATGGCGGCCAGGTGGCGCTTTTGGGACTTCTCGCTCCGGGCACCGTGATCGACTGGGACAATGTGATCTTCAAAGGGCTCACGCTGCAGGGCATCTATGGAAGAAAGCTCTTTGAAACTTGGTACAAAATGATCGCCATGATCCAAAGCGGTCTCGACCTTTCCCCCATCATCACCCATCGTTATCACTATACGGAGTTTGAGAAGGGCTTTGAGGCGATGAACAGTGGCAAATCCGGCAAGGTCATTTTGGATTGGAGTAAATAAAACGGAGGCAGCAGATGAAAAAGACGGCATACGGGTACTTTCAGAAAGAACTATCGACCATTCAAAATGCCGGCACGGCAAAGAATGAGCGCATCATCACCACCCCGCAATCTGCGCGTATCGATACCACGGCCGCTAAAGGCGTTCTCAATATGTGTGCCAATAACTACCTCGGGTTGAGCAACGCCCCCGCGCTTCGCGAGGCTGCCAAGAAAAGTTATGATAAATGGGGCTACGGGCTTTCTTCGGTGCGCTTCATCTGCGGCACACAGAGCATCCACAAGGAGCTTGAAAAAAAGCTTGCGGAATTTTTGAAGACGGATGACGCTATTCTTTACAGTTCCTGCTTCGACGCAAACGGCGGCCTGTTTGAGACGCTTCTTACCGCCGACGATGCGGTGATCTCCGACGAACTCAACCACGCGAGCATCATCGACGGCGTGCGCCTTTGCAAGGCAAAACGTCTCCGCTATAAAAACAGCGACATGGCGGACCTTCGCGCGCAACTTATAGAGGCGAAGGATTGCCGTATCAAGCTTATCGCGACCGACGGCGTGTTTTCAATGGATGGTTATATTGCAAACCTTCGCGCCATCTGCGACCTGGCGGAGGAATTCGACGCGCTCGTGATGGTGGACGACAGCCATGCCGTGGGCTTTATGGGCGAGCACGGACGCGGTACGCACGAGCATTGCGGTGTGATGGGCCGTGTGGATATCATCACCGGCACGCTCGGCAAGGCCATGGGTGGCGCGAGCGGCGGTTATACGGCCGCTCGGCAGGAAATCGTGGACCTGCTGCGCCAGCGCTCCCGCCCCTATCTGTTTTCCAATACCGTGGCGCCGGCCATCTGTGCGGCGAGCCTGAAGGTTCTTGAGATGCTCAACGAGTCCACGGCATTGCGCGACCGTTTGCACGAGAACACCGCATATTTTCGGCAAAGCCTCAAAAAACTCGGCTTCGGCATACCCGAAAGCACGCATCCCATCGTGCCCATCATGCTGTATGATGCGGCCGTCGCCTCCGAATTTGCGGCGAGGATGCTCGATAAGGGTGTATATGTCATAGGGTTTAGCTACCCCGTCGTGCCCATGGGCAAGGCGCGCATTCGCACACAGGTATCCGCGGGCCATACGAAGGAGGATCTGGATTTTGCGGTAAACTGCTTTGCCGAAGTGAAACGGGAAATGGGAATATAAGCACGTGTCATAAAAAAGCGGTTTGCCACTTTTTTAACATAAAAACCGCTCCGCGGAAGAGGTCGCGGAGCGGTTTTTGTACCCGTTAAAAGTCCCTGTTGTTTTTGTTCTGCTGGTTCTGCTGGTTCTGTTGATTCTGCGGGTTCTGCTGGTTTTGCCTGTTGTGCTGGTTCTGTTGGTTCTGTTGGTTCTGCTGGTTCTGTTGGTTTTGCTGATTCTGCTGGTTTTTCTTGTTTTGCTTGTTCATCGGATTGATGTAATCATCGTAACCCATGCAGCGGACCTCCTTTCCGTTCGTAGCCATAGTATCTGCAGCAAAAGCCTTGGATTATCCATGCATTTTAGCCGTTTCGCATAGGAAGAAAAAAAGCGCAAACACTAAGCTTGCCTTTTAAAGGATGCTGTTTGCGGGCGGTTTTTATGACATGCTTTTGATACGAAACGGGTATATCGCAACTATGAGCGGGCGCGATTATGAGCGCGGCAGCGTGCTCATCGACGGAGGAAAGATCGCGGCCGTAGGCGAAAGCATCGATCTTAGTCTTGCGCGTGAAGCGCAAGTGCTCGATGCGGGCGGGCTTATCGTGATGCCCGGGCTTATCGACGCACACAGCCACATCGGCATCACGGAGGAAAAAAAAGGCTCCGCCGGCGACGACTGCAACGAGACCTGCAACCCCCTTACCCCCACACTTCGTGCCATCGACGCGATCAACCCCATGGATTCCGCCTTTCATAACGCGGTCGCCTCGGGCATTACCTCTGCCATGGTGGGCCCCGGCAGCTCCAACGTCGTAGGCGGGCAATTCGCGTTCATCAAACTCACAGGGCGCTCTCTGGACCCCATGACGGTGCTTTTCCCCGCCGCCATGAAGATCGCCTTTGGCGAGAATCCAAAAACAAATTACGGTGGAAACGGCAATCTTCCCTCCACGCGCATGAGCATCGCCTCGATGCTTCGCGAGGAGCTCTTTTTGGCACAGGGCTATAAGAAAAAACGCGATGACGCGCAAAAAAACGGAGAGGCTTTTGAGCCGGATTTTCGCATGGAAAGCTATATGCCGCTTTTCGAGGGGAAAATACCCTTGAAAGCACATGTGCACCGTGCGGATGACATTCTCACCGCCATCCGCATCGCAAAGGAGTTTTCGCTTTCCGCCACGCTCGATCACTGCACGGAAGGGCATCTTATTCCGCAGGAGATCGCCGCAAGCGGCTTCCCTGCCATCGTAGGGCCCTCGCTCGCCTCGCGCACCAAACCCGAGGTGGAAAGTCTCGATTTTAAGACCGCAGGGATTTTGCACAAGGCGGGCGTGCTCGTCGCCATCACCACCGATCACCCCGTGACGCGCATACAGTATCTGCCGCTTTGTGCCGGGCTTGCCGCACGCGAAGGCCTGAACGAGTACGAGGCGCTCAAGGCAATCACCATAAACGCCGCGCGCATTTGCCGCGTTTCACACAGGGTGGGTAGTCTGGAACCCCAAAAAGATGCGGATATCGCCATTTTTGACGGCAATCCCATGGACGTTTTCACAAAGGTCGTCTATACCATCATCAACGGAGAAATCGTATATCAAAAGAAGTGATCGCATGCCAAAAGACGTAATTTTTGCTTGCAAAGATATGGCCTGCATGGTAGAATACTTTTGTTTGATTGAAACCGTATGCCTTGTATCGGTAAGGAGGTGTAGAGCATGGGTAAGTTTTGCGAAGTATGCAACAAGGGCGTCATGTCCGGTAATTTGGTGAGTCACTCCAACAGGAAGACCAAGCGTACCTGGTCGCCCAACATCCAGCGCGTCAATGCTGTAGTTAACGGCACGCCGCGCAAGATGGATGTTTGCACGCGCTGCCTTCGTTCCGGTAAGGTCCAACGCGGCTAATGTAGATTTCAGAACGGCATAAAAAGCCAACGCATCCGCGTTGGCTTTTTACGTACATAGAATTCGGCTCAGTACCGCTTGATGACTACCGCGAATACGACCACGGTCGCACCCGAAAGCAAAAGCGACAGCAGAAATTCTACCCCGCAGCACAGCAGCAATAAAAGCGTAATAAAAAACACAAGTCCGTTGCGAAACGGCCCGCGCCTGACGCAGCGCTTGTTTATATAAATGGTGGATGGCCTTCTCTGTACCAAATCGATCGCCCCTTCCTACCTATTCCATTATACGCGGGGCGCATTTAGCGCGTTCACGCCATTTCGTGATACGGAATACATTGTGATATATACGGCGTTTTCTTTTTTTGAACTTTGGAGGCAGGAAATGAATGTTATCGTCGAGGCGAAAAATATCCGCCTCACCTACCATGACCCTTCCGGCGAAACGGAGGCGATCTCGAATGTAAGCTTTCAGGTATGCGAAGGCGAATTCGTATCTATCGTGGGTCCTTCCGGCTGCGGAAAAACGAGCATACTCTCCTTGATCGCGGGGCTCATGCCGCCCTCCGGCGGTGAAATACGCAACTATGGCAATGCGGCGGGCTACATGCTGCAGCACGATCATTTGCTTGATTGGCGAAGCATCGAAGGAAACGTGCTCCTCGGCCTGCAGGTGAAGGGCATGCTGAACGCGGATACGAAGGCGCACGCTATCGCGCTTTTGGATACCTACGGCTTAAGCGAGTTCCGATATAATTACCCGCGCCAGCTATCGGGGGGCATGCGCCAAAAAGTAGCGCTTATCCGCACGCTCGCCTTTTCACCCGATCTGCTGCTTCTCGACGAGCCTTTTTCCTCGCTCGATTACATAACGCGGCTTAAAGCGTCCAACGAGATACACGGCATTATCAAAAAAGAAAAAAAGACGGCCATCCTCGTGACGCACGACATCGCGGAGGCCATCTCCATGAGCGACAGGATACTGGTGCTCACCGCGCGGCCTGCCCGCATAAAAAGCGAGTACACCGTTACGCTCACGGCGAAGCCGGAACCGATCGCCCGCAGGAACGCGCCGGAATTCAAGGAATATTTCGACCGCATCTGGAAGGAGCTCGATAACGGTGAAGCAAATGGCCGATAACATCTCAAAGGAACACAATGCGTATCTCAATGGGATAAAAGATAAGAACCGATTCGTTACCTTCACGCGCTATGCAATTTTAATATTGCTGCTGGCGGTGTGGGAGTTAGCTGCGCAAACGGGGCTCATCGACCCGTTTATATCAAGCTCGCCGTCCCGCGTGGCCGCCACCATCGCGAGGCTCTATTTGAGCGGCGATCTTTTCATGCACATCGGGATAACGCTCTTTGAAACGGTGGTTGGGTTTTTATTGGGTACGCTTATCGGCACGCTTATCGCCATTCTTCTTTGGTGGAGCAAAACGCTTTCGCGCATTCTCGACCCCTACCTCGTGATATTGAACGCCCTCCCCAAAATCGCGCTCGGTCCCATCCTCATCGTATGGTTCGGCTCGGGCGTCAAGAGTATTATCGCGATGGGGCTTTTTATATCGTTTGTTGTCACCATCATGAGCGTGCTTGCGGGATTTAACGAGATCAGCGAGGAAAAGCAGCTTTTGATGCGCACCTTGGGCGCATCGAAACTTCAGATACTTACGATGGTGGTGCTTCCCGCGTCCGTTCCCACCATCATAAGTGCGCTCAAAATAAGCGTCGGCATGAGCTGGGTGGGCGTGATCGTTGGTGAATACCTTGTTTCCAGAGCGGGCTTGGGCTACCTCATCGTGTACGGCGGGCAGGTGTTCAAGCTCGATCTCGTGATGGCAAGCATTGTGGTTTTATGCGTACTTGCGGCGCTCATGTATTACGGAGTCGCATACGCGGAGAAAAAATTGGTGCAATGGCGGACGCACGGATAATATTTATATAAGTACGATCCTCGCGTTCACGTCGCCTTTCTCTATGGTGAGTTTCGCGACGGAGGGCCTGCCTCTCTGCGGCAGCGCGGCGCTCCCCGGGTTTATGCCCAGTATGTTCCCCCACGCCTCCACGGTAGGCAAATGCGTATGCCCGAACAGCACAGCAAGGCACATGAGCTCTTCGGCACGGTGGAATACCGTGCCGAGGTTCTGTTTGACGCCGTATTTATGGCCGTGCGTTAAAAACAGCCGTGCGCCGCCAAGCGTTATCACGCGCTCCGTTTCCGCGCGGGCATCAAAGTCGCAGTTGCCGCGTACGGCATATACGGGTACGTTTGCGGCGCTTAAAGCTCGGCTGTCGGAGGCGTAGTCGCCGAGATGTATCCACGCGTCCATGCCCGGAAGGGCGTTAAGCGCGCGCTTCACCGCATGATCGCTCCCATGCGTGTCTGAAATAACGCCTACGTTCATTTGCCCTCGCGCTCCAAATTTTCGCGCAGTGCGTTTAACGCGCGCGCACGATGGCTGATTTCGTTCTTCTTTTCGGCGGAGAGCTCCGCGAAGGTCTTTCCCTCCGGCTCGTAAAAAAACAGCGGGTCATAGCCGAAGCCGTTGCTGCCGTGCGGTGCAAATAAAAGCTTTCCCTCTACCGTGCCGATGGCCATGACGGGCTCGCCTACATGCCTTACGAGCGCGACCGCACTCACAAAGCGGCAGGTACGCTTGTCCATGGGCACATTGCGCATGTCCTTCAAAAGCTTTTTGTTATTGGCCGCGTCGTCGTGGCCTTCCCCCGCATAGCGGGCGCTATATACCCCGGGAGCGCCAAAAAGCGCGTCCACCTCGAGGCCGCTGTCGTCGGAAAGCGCGGCGTCCGCATCGGAAACGGCAAGTACCTCGCGCGCCTTTTTCAGGGCGTTTTCCGCGAAGGTCTTGCCGTCTTCCACCACGTCGATGTCGATGTTGGCGTCTTTGAGGGAACAGATGTTGTCAAAGTAGGGCGCAAGGATCGCCTTGATTTCCGCGACCTTATGCGCGTTGTTGGAAGCGATAATGAGCTTCATGTTTTCTCCTTTGTAGAAACCTTTCATTTATTTATTGGCCGTATTCATTCGCGTAAAGCGGCGCCGAAGTCTGCTCCGCGAGCGCGTCGTAGGGTTCTCCGTCCACATACACTTCGAGCATGGAGATGGGCTGTATTTCGGCAAGCGTCAGATACAACGTATCATAGGCGGCCTGTAGAAGCCCGTCGATAAGTTCCACCTGTTTGAACTCGTCGCTGAAGTTGACGACCGCCGCGCCGTCGGCATAGGAGAGCCCAAGCATTTCCGTGCCCTCGGGAAAGGCGTTGATAAGCCCTTCAAACTTCGGCCCGGCCATGAGCTCGCGCACGGCGCTTTCGAGGGTGGGTTCGATGTTCGTAAGCCGCGTAACAGGCACGTTGAGGCTTCCCGAGACATTGGGATAATAAAGCGTCATGAGATACGCGCTGTCCGTGATAACCTGCGCGTCCGGCTCCTCCATGTTCAGCGGGAACGGGCTCATTTCACCCGAAATATTCGTGCCGTTCGGCAGCGATTTTATGCTTTTGCCGTTTACGGTGATGCGCACGGTATCGATGGAACCGAACTCCGCAAGTGTGTTCACCACCGAGATCACCATTGCCTGTTCTTTTTCGGCGGAACCCATGTCGCTTAGCCCGTTTAGGTCGAGTGTGGCGCATTTATCGTCGCCTATGCGGAGCGTATAGGTCGTGCCCGCAGGCAGCACCGTGCTGAGGCCGAGCGCGGAAGCGCTTTCATAGTTGCCGTTTTGATCCACAAGGTAGCTCAGGGCCGCCTTGCCGATCCCCTCCTCCCACGGAATCAGCTTCATCACCGGCACCACGAAACCTTCGTCGCTCAGATAATACAGCATCGTGCGCCTATAGCCCGCTTCGCTTGAAAGCTCATCCTCGTAAACGCCCTGCGCCTCCTGCTTGCAGCCGGCTAAGAAAGAGCACAGGAGCAGCATGCATACGATGAGGCAAATCGATCTGCTCCGCATACAAAATCCTCCATTCGGGGTTTTTGTATATGGATATTCGGCAATTTGCTCAAACATACCGCCGTTTTCAGCCGATTCTGGGCGCATAACGCACGCTTTTAAAAGCAGGTATTATCGTTTTTGCGCGATGCGCTTTACCTCAGCCTGGTCCGGCGTCACATAAGCCGTTTTGTTGGTGGTATAAATCACCATACCGGGCTTTGCGCCGGAGGGTTTCTTAACGTACTTGCGCGGCGTGTAGTCTACCGCGACGTTGGTTCCGTTGCGCGCTTTGCTGAAATACGCCGCTAAAAGCGCAGCCTCATAAAGCGTTTTTTTGCCCGGTTCCCCGCCGCTTTTTACAATGACGTGCGATCCAGGGACGTCTTTCACATGAAGCCAAAAATCCTCCCCGGAAGCGAAACGCAGCGTGAGATAGTCGTTTTGCGTGTTGTTGCGGCCGACATAGATCTCCGTGCCGTCCGAGGCGATATAACACGCGGGTTTGGAAGGCGGCAGTTTTGGCGGCTTCTGACGCGTTTTTTCGCGCTTCACATAGCCGAGCATCACAAGCTCCTCGTGAAGCTCATTGAGTTCCGCATCGGCGCTGCATTTATCGAGGTTGTCGAGTTGGCCTTCCAGATAAGAAAGCTCCCCGAGCGCCTGTTCGCGCTGCTTGACCGCCATTTCGCGTGCGGCTTTCGCTTTTTGATATTTCTTAAAATAGCGCTGCGCATTGTCCGACGGCGAATATTTCACGTCAAGCATTACGAGTACCGTTTGCGGCGGGTCCTCATAATAATTCAAAAGCACCGCTTCCGGCACGCCTTTTTTGATGGCGTGCAGATTGGCCGTGATGAGCTCCCCGAAGAGGCGCAGTTTTTCCGTTTCCTCCGCTGAATCGATCGCGTTATTGTAGAGCGACAGCTTTTTTTCCACGCGCGCCACGTTGTTCTGCAAAATTTTGCGGACGGAGGCGCTGCGCCGCGCGATACGTTCCGCGGTATCGAGCTGTTCGTAATAGGAGTCGAGCGCCGCGCCGAGCGTTTCCTCACGCCGAGAGGCTATTCCATTGGGCACAAACGGATACACGCCCACAGGCTCCAGATATTCGTTGAGCGCCACGCAGGGCTCGAATCTTCCTAAAGCAAGCTTCGCGTAAAACGCCTTGAGCGCTGCGGCAAGCTCTTTTCTCTGTGCGCCGGTCAATGCGCTCAGATCGTTATGATCCACCGTGCAAAAAGCGAGGCTTTGCGCCATGGCGGGCGAAAGGCCGAAGAATGCATTCGACAGCGCCTTATCGAGCCTGCCCTCGCCTTGAAGTATAAAATAAAAGTCATTTTCCTCGGCAAAAAGCGGGTTTCTCTTATCCTGCGCGGGCGGGGGCGCATAAGTGAGCCCCGGCAAAATGAAACGGACGTTCGATACCCCCGCGCCCACGTGGCGCACTGCGTCGAGTATGACGTTTGCACCGCTTAGCAGCATGATGTTCGAGTGTTTCCCCATGATCTCGCATACGAGCGCATAGGTTTCCATATCGCCAAGCTCGTTTTCCGCCTCGATGCGCAATATGAGCGTCCTGTCGAGATCCGGCTGTTCCACGGCGATGATGCGGCCGCTTAAAATGCGCCGCCGGAGAAGCATGCAAAACATGGGCGCATCAACCGGATTGACGCGTTTTGCATTCGTGAGCTGCGCGCGTCCATGCGCAGCGGAAGCCGAGAGCAAAAGTTTATGGTTTTCGCCGCCCGCGCGGACATGCAACAAAAGCTCGTCTTTTTCCGGCTGGTAAATTTTATCGATCTTTCCGCCCGTGAGCGCCGCGCGTATCTCCGCCGCAGACGCGCACAGGTTCAGCCCGTCCATTGCCATAATTGTTTAGTTCCTCAAACGATTCTGTTTCTTAAAACGCCGATGCCCGCGATCTCCACCTCCACCGTATCGCCGCGCTGCATGGATCCTATGCCTCCGGGCGTGCCCGTCAGAATCACGTCGCCGGGCAGAAGCGTCATGCACGCGCTCATGTAGGAGATAAGCACGTCGATGCTGTGCGTCATCATGGAGGTATTGGAGTCTTGCTTTATCGCCCCGTTGACGCGCGTTGTAATGTTCACATTCTGTGCGTCGAGCTCTGTCTCGATCCACGGTCCGAACGGGCATAAGGTATCGAAACTTTTACCGCGCGTCCATTGCGGATCGCTTTTTTGTATGTCGCGCGCGGTCACGTCGTTAGAGCAGGTATAGCCGAAAATGTACTCTTTTGTGTGCCCTAACTCCACCTCATGCGCGCGTTTGCCTATTACCACGGCGAGCTCGCCCTCATAGTCGAGGCGATGGCTGATGCCCGGGTAAATTACGTCGTCGCCGTTTCCCACCGCGCATGTGGAGGGCTTCAAAAACAAAAGCGGCTCCACCGGATGACCTTCCTTCATTTCCTCCGCGTGCTCATAGTAATTCTTGCCGACGCAGACAAATTTCGTGGGCTCGCACGGATGCAAAAGCCTGACCTCTGAAAGCGAATATTCCCTGCCGTCGTAAACGATCTTTTCAAACGGAACCCCCGTAAGGCGAAGGAGCTTGTCCTCCCTCAGAACCGCGTAAAAGACCGTATTGCCGTGCAAGGCGCGAACAAACCGCATAAGCATACCTCCCAAAATTATACCGTTTCGATGCAGGAGCAGGATACCTCATAGGCAGTTCGCTCCGCGATGCTGCCGTCCTCGAGCGATTTTTGATAAATGCGGCTTTGCAGCCTGCCAAGAACATGGAGCCTTGCGCCTACGGGAATATCCTTGGCAAAATGTGCGTTCCTCCCCCATGCGATGCAGGGGAGGTAGTCGGACTTATTGTACGAGCGATTCACGGCGAGCAAAATATCGCTGATCTCCCGCATAAAAGGCGTTGTGCGAAACATTACGGGCTTGCACAAAAAGCCCGAAAGATCCACCTCGTTTTGGTGCGCCTCGCCCTCCGCCGTTTCCGTCACGCGCGCAAACACCGTGATCACAAGCCTATTGCCGTTTTCCGCTCGCTTGTTGTACGAGCGGAGCTGTCCGTAGATGCGTATCTGTTCGCCGACCTCCGGCATCCGCGGGCAAACGCGATTTGGGATGGTGACGGGCAGAATATCCGCAACGCCGCTCAATCTTAAAACGTTGAGCTTTATCGAATAAAACGCCTCTCCATAGAGCCTGTGGTCGAATTCCGCATCCTCACAGACCACGCCGCATACGCATACGGAATTGTTCTCATTGGCTTTCATCATAGCTTTAGGCTCCTACAACATGTTGTTGCTAAAGCCTATGCAAAGCCTAACCGTGTTATGATTGTTTCCTGTATGCAGCTGTCACAACGTCGTCTAGTATGCTCATCACAAGAAGGCTTCCTTTGCCCGCACGGTTGTCGATGAACACCTGCTCGGTATTGAAACCGGTATTCGTGCCGTGCGCCTGCTCCACCACGAAATCGAAGGGCTCGCGCACATAAAACGCCGCTGCGACGCGTGTGCCGTTGGAACCGTTTCTCTTGAAATCAAATGCCTTGAGGCCTTTTCCGTTGCGGCCCTGCAGCTCGTGATCGAACACGAAGCTCCTTTTTGCGTAGCCGCGGTCGGTGATGATGAGTATCTCTCCCTCGTCGCTGAGCTGCGTAAAGAATACTACGGAATCGTGCTCTTCAAGCTTCACGCATTTCACACCCGCGCTCACACGCCCCATCTGCGGTACGCTCTCGCTTTCAAAGCGTATGCTCATGCCCTGCGCGGTGACGAGAAGTATACTCGCTTCGGCCTTTTTCTGCACGCCCAAAAGCTCGTCTCCACCCTTGAGCGAAATCGCGCCGAGCTTTTTGGTTTTGGTTACATATTCCGCTGCCTGCGTGCGCTTCACAAGCCCCTGCTTTGTAAAGAAGAACAGCTCGCCTTCCCCGCTTTCCTCAAAGCAGCTCACGATATGCTCGCCTTTTTCGAGGGTTAATAGCGAGTTGAGGAACACGGGCTTGGCGTTTTGCCGCGTTTCCGCGATTTCCTCTACGCCAAGCGTAAAAGCGTTGCCGAGGTTGCTGAAAAGCTTAAGCTTTTTATCGGTATCCGTATCGAGGAGCGCCGTTACGTTTTCTCCCTCGAGCAGTTCCGCACCAAAGAGGCGTTTGGGTGTGCGGCGGAACCTGTCGCCACCTAAAAGCGCCACCACGACGTCCTCCACGACCTTGAGGTCGCTTTGCTCCACCACGATTTCCGTTTCACCGTCAATGAGCCTCGTGCGGCGCGGTACGGCGTAGCTTTCTTTGATGGCAAGAAGTTCCTTTTTAATGACCGCACGCAGCTTTTTAGGCGAATCGAGGATGGAAAGAAGCTCCTCGATCAGCTTTTTGACCTCTTTGTATTCGCGTTCGATAGCGATCAGTTCGAGGTTTGTGAGACGCTGCAGCCTTAAGTCGAGGATGGCCTGCGCCTGTATCTCGCTAAGCTTGTAGCGCTCCATGAGCCCCTCCTTGGCGATTTTGGGCGTTTTGGAGGCGCGGATAAGCGCGATTACCTCGTCGATGTTCAAAACGGCGATGGTGAGCCCCTCCAGGATATGCTCGCGCTTTCTTGCGGCCTCAAGGTCGAAACGCGTGCGGCGCGTCACCACATCCTCCTGATGACAGATATAATGATCGAGTATCTCCAATAGTCCCATCTGCTGCGGCTTGCCGTTGGCGATGGCCACCATGTTGACGCCGAAGGTAAGCTGCAGATCGGAATATTTGTAGAGATATTGGAGTATCTTTTCCGCGTCCGCGTCCTTTTTGACCTCGATCACCGCGCGGATGCCCGTGCGGTCGGATTCGTCACGTATGTCCGCGATGCCCGAGAACAAAAGCTTTTTCTCCTGACTGATCTTCAGGATATCCTCGAGTGCCTTTGCCTTGTTTACCTGATACGGAAACTCGGCCACGGCGATGAGCTTTTTGCCGTTTTTGAGCGTTTCGATCTCCGCGTGCGCGCGCATGGTCAGCTTTCCGCGGCCGGTTTCGTAGGCGGCGCGTATTTCGCCAGAGCGGATAAGATACGCGCCCGTCGGGAAATCCGGGCACGGAAGCACATTCATCACCTCGTCGAGCGACACGTCGGGCTTATCCATCCGAAGAAGAACGGCGTCGATGGTTTCGCTTAGGTTATGCGGCGGTATGTTGGTGGCAAGCCCCACCGCGATGCCCGTCGCGCCGTTCACAAGAAGGTTCGGAAAACGGCCCGGCAAAAGATCGGGCTCTTTGAGCGAATCATCGAAGTTCAGAACGAACTTCACGGTATCCTTGTCGAGATCGCGCAGTAGCTCGAGCGCCAGCGGGGCCATGCGTGCCTCGGTATAGCGCATGGCGGCGGCGGTATCCCCGTCGACGCTTCCGAAGTTGCCGTGGCCGTCCACGAGCGGCGCCTGCATATTGAAGCTTTGCGCCATGCGCACCATCGCGTCATACACGGAGGTATCGCCGTGCGGATGGTATTTGCCCAAGCAGTCGCCCACGATGCGCGCGCTTTTTTTATACGGCTTGTCGGGCGTTAGGCCAAGCTCGCTCATGGTATAAAGGATGCGCCGCTGCACGGGCTTTAAGCCATCCTCCACGCGTGGAAGCGCGCGTTCCAATATGACGTATTCCGCATAGGGCAGCATGGACTGGTGCATCACCTCGTCCATGGTTTTTGAAATGATGGTCTCCCCGAGCGTAGCCGTGGGCTTGTCCGTATTCTTCGCCATGGTTTATGCCCCCTCCCCCGCGGTCGTCGGTATCCTGTCTTCAAACGTGTCGATCTTGTTGAAATTGGCGAACTCGCTGATGTACTCCTTGCGCGGGGCGACTTTATCGCCCATGAGGATGGTGACCATGTGCTCCACGTCCGCACCGTCCTCGATATCCACGCGCACGAGCGAGCGGTAATCGGGGTTCATGGTGGTTTCCCAGAGCTGTTCGGGATTCATTTCACCTAAGCCCTTGTACCGTTGAAGCGCGTAGCCCTTGCCCACCTCCGCGATGGTTTCCTGAAGCTCCTCGTCGGAGTAGGCATAGCGCACGGTCGTGCCCCGCTGCACCTTATATAGCGGCGGCAGACCGATAAACACATGCCCGTCGGTGATGAGCTCGCGCATATAGCGGTAGAAGAATGTCAGAAGGATGGCTCGTATGTGCGCGCCATCCTGATCGGCATCCGCGAGGATGATGATCTTGTTGTATTTGATGTTCATGATGTTGAAATCCTCGCCGATGCCCGTGCCGATGGCGGTGATCATGGAGCGGAACTCCTCGTTTGCAAGCACCTGATCGAGGCGTTTTTTCTCTACGTTGAGCGGCTTGCCTCTTAGTGGCAGTATCGCCTGAAAGCGCCTGTCGCGGCCTTGCTTGGCGCTGCCGCCCGCGCTGTCGCCCTCTACGATAAAAAGCTCGTTGAGCATAGGATCGCGGCCCGTGCAGCTTGAGAGCTTGCCGACGAGCGGCGCGTTTTCGAGCTTGTTTTTTTCGCGCGCCACGCTCTTTGCCTTTCGCGCGGCTTCGCGCGCCTTGGCGGCCTGCATGGCCTTTTCGGTGATCTTAGACGCGGTGTCCGCGTTTTTAAGGTCCTCCAGATACGGCGCAAGCTTCTCGGTCACAACGCTTTCCACGGCGGTGCGCGCCTCGGTATTGCCGAGGCGGGTCTTGGTTTGGCCCTCGAACTGTATCGTATGCATTTTCAGGGAAAGGATGGCCGTCAGCCCTTCGCGGAAATCCTCGCCGGCAAGGGACGAGTCCTTATCCTTCAAAATATCGCACTTGCGGCAGTAGTCGTTAAGCACCTTGGTGAGCGCCGCCTTAAAACCCGTTTCGTGCGTGCCGCCCTCGGTGGTTGGAATGTTGTTCACATAGGAGAAAATGCTTTCGGTATAGCCGTCGTTGTGCTGCAGCGCGACCTCCACGATGATGCCGTCCTTTTCACCCTTGAAGCAGATAGGCGTATCGTAAACGGCCGTTTTATCCTCATTGAGGTATTTCACGAAATCGCTCAGGCCGCCGTCGTATTTGTACTCGCGTGTTTTCTTGTTGCCCCATTCGCGTTGGTCCTCAAGCCTGAAAAGCACGCCCTTGTTGAGGTAAGCAAGCTCGCGCAGGCGTTTCGCTATGGTATCGAAATTCATTTGCAGCGTTTCAAACACCCGCGCGTCCGGCAAAAACGTTACCCTTGTGCCCTGCTTGCGCGTACGTCCCGTTTCCGCAAGAGGCCCCATAGCTTGTCCGGAAACGGTCTTGCCGTTTGCGTCGATATAGCTTCTGAACTTCTGCTCGTATATGCGGCCTTCCGTGCAAACTTCCACCTCTACGAATTCCGAAAGCGCGTTCACGACAGACGCACCCACACCGTGCAGGCCGCCCGAATAGCCGTAGGAGCTGTTGCCGAATTTGCCGCCTGCGTGCAGCCGCGTAAATACGAGCTCCACGCCGCTGATGCCGTACTTTTCATGTATACCTACGGGGATGCCGCGGCCGTTGTCCTGTACGGTCACGGTGTTGTCGCGGTGCAGCGTTACGGAGATCTCGTCTGCATAGCCGTTTGCCGCCTCGTCCACGGCGTTATCCACGATTTCCCAAAGCATATGGTGCAGGCCTCGCGTACCCGTGCTGCCGATGTACATACCCGGCCTCGCGCGAACGGCTTCCAGCCCCTCCATCACCTTGATATCGCTTACGCTATAGTCTTTCGCCATGCTTCCTCCGTCCAAAAAGAAAATACCACATTTTGTGGAAACGCACGCACGCACGCGGAACATCTTGGTGCTTGCGCCGCATTTTACCTAAAAAACCTTCTAAAACCCATTATAATATATCCCGCGATTTTGGGCAACTTAAGGTAAGGGGGAATCTCTCTAAAAGGAGTTATATGGAAACCGATACCTTAGATCTGATCGATCAAATACATGAAAACGCGCGATTCCAAAAGCATACGCTCGCCGCGCTTATCCGCGAAAGCGAGGACGGGAGTTTTCGCAACGCTCTGGCGGAACAATTTGCGAGCTGCCACGACATGCTCCGCGAAACGCGGGAGCATCTCAAAACGGAGAACGCGGAAGCCGCCAAAAGAAAAAAGCCGACGAGCGGCATCGGCGATATCAGCGCACGCATAGCGCTGCAAGTGAACCTTCGCATCGACAACACCCCCTCGCATATGGCGGAGATGGTGATGCAAGCAAGTCTCTCAAACATCGTCGAGATTGCAGCCGGTATGCGCATCTTTGCGGGAGCGGAGGAAGCGGCGACGGCGCTCGCACGTAAATTCATTGAGCAGGAGCGGGAAAATATCGGCCGCATGATCGACTATCTGTAATGCTTTCAGGTGTTTTCCTGTGAGCCGTCCAGCAGCGACGCAAACACGAAACGGTAAATATCGCCTGCCCGATTCTCCCATTGCCTGCACGCAAGCCTTGCGCTTTCCACGTCCGGCAGCAAGAGCTTGAGGGAAACGATCTCGTTGTCGCCCTCCAGCGCCCTAAGCATTATCTGGTACGTTCCCGACGGGAGTTTCTCCATGCCGGAAGAATACTGCGCACTCCGCAATACCTTACCGCCGCTGAGCGCAACATGCTCCTGCAATTCCTCCCGCAGCGAAAGCGGCAGGCGCTCGGCAAACATATCGACGGTTTCGCGGCCGCTTGAAGTCAGGCTGTAAGCCTGCCCGAACGCGCGCGGCACGGCCGCCAAAAGCCCTTCCTCCTCCAATTCCGAAACGGCGTTTTGCAGATCGAAATAAGGCATCAGCTCCCGCTCGCCCGAAAGCGTCGTGAGCTGCTCGCGGGTCAGTTCCGCACCGAGTTCACGAAGCACATATAGGATGATAAGCTTATTTTTTGTAAAGCTGTCGGAGAAATATGACATGCCCAAAGCCCCTTTTTTCCTCAGCGTTTGTGACAGTTTCCTACTATAATATGATTATACCACAAACGCCATATAAAAAAAATTCCACTTGCAATGCCGCGGATTCCATGTATAATAGAATTTGCGAAAGCGAGGGGTTATAGCTCAGCTGGTCAGAGCGCTACGTTGACATCGTAGAGGTCGTTGGTTCGATCCCAACTAATCCCACCACCATCCTGTGATGTGCGTTATGCTTTGGTTATAAACCCACAGAGTAATGCCGGGAGCGCTTGTTGGTTAGGCGGATGCCACCTTCGTTTGCTTGGTAAGCAGAAGCCGCCACGACGCACCCACCTGCCAAGAGGCGGGTATTTTATAACTGGGGTAGACGGCATCCCGGGATAAGTTTCAAAAGATTTGTTGCGGAATTGTGTAATGGTAGCACCTACGACTCTGACTCGTATTGTCTAGGTTCGAATCCTAGTTCCGCAGCCAATGGAAAAGCCCCGTATCCTCTCTAGGGTCCGGGGCTTTTGCTTTGCCCCAAGTGTAGTGAAATTTCACTACACTTTCACCACACAGCCCAGTTTCAAATCGCCTCTTCATCGTCGTATATCGCCTTATCTATGATTTCAGCAAACTCTTTCCTCACGCTTTATAAACGCTTTGATTATTATCGCGGCTGACAAATGCCATCGGCCAATCGGCTGAAAATATAGATTTTAAGCAATAGAAAATATATTCTATGCTCCGCCTTGACGCGCCGCACGACATTGTGTTAGCATAGATGAAATTTACTTTTCGGGAGGTGAGCGATGTGACGCAATCGTGCGAAACCGTTAAAAAATTCTACGACGGCAGCGTGGAAGAGGAATGGAACAGGCTTGCGGCGGCCCGTTTCGAGTTCGATATCAACCGCCATTTCATCGCCAAGTACTTGAAGTCCGGTGAAAAGGTGCTCGATTGCGGCGGCGGCCCCGGACGCTATTCGCTTTGGCTTGCCGAACGCGGCTGCGACGTGACGCTGTATGACCTTTCCGAGGGCAACGTGGCGTTTGCGAAGAATAAGGCGCAGGAACTCGGGCTGTCGCTGCGCACGCTTTCGGGAGACGCGCGCGATCTGAGCGCACTCAAAGGCGAGCGCTTCGACCATATCCTCCTTATGGGCCCCATGTACCATCTGCTCGAGGAAAGCGACCGTATCGCGGCTGTAAACGCCTGCCTTTCGCTTCTCAAACCGAATGGGACGCTGAGCGTGTCGTTCATTGCCTCTTATGCCGGTATCCTCTATTATCTGAGGGAAATGCCGGAGGCCATCCTTAAGCGTGAGGTACAGGCGGATTATAAGTATATGGAGGACGATCTGCCTTTCTCCGGCATGGCGTTCACGGACGCCTACTTCATCCGTCAGCAGGATGTGCTGCCGTTCATGGAGCAATTTCCGCTGAAAAAGCTCCATTATCTATCGAGCGAGGGCATATTCTCCCCCTGGTACGAAGCGCTTCAATCGCAGGGCGAGGAGGCTTATCAGGCCTATCTCAAATTTGCGGTCGCCACCTGCCAGCGCGAAAACCTGCTTTCCTTTGCGGAACACTTTCTTTATATCGGCAGGAAGCTTTAAAGCCCTAAGGCTTTAAAGCGCGTGCCATGAACGCCTCGGTGCTCATCCCTCCGTCGCGGTTATAGCGGTTCAGGCGGTACAGTTCGTCGGGATCGCGTGCAATGTAATTCGGGCTTTCGCGGCATACCAAGGTGGCGCAAAAGCCCATTTCTTTGAGGACGTCTTCGCTGCCCGGGCTCGTTAAGCCGTACGGATAAGCGAATGTGACGGGGAGCACCCCGCAGCGCTCGGCCAGAGCATTTTGCAGCTTTGTTACGTCATCCCAAAGCGATTTTTTATAATCTTCCTCGGATTCAAACATCTTTCTCATGGAGCCGAGCCTGCCACCCCATGCGTGCATTCCATAGCTGTGGTTGGCGACCTCGATACAGGAAAGCTCCTTAAGCTCCGCAATATCCTCCCATGTCAAATAAGAATAGTCGTCGTCGCGGTAATTTGTTTCGGACGCATTTTCCGTAAACGTTCCGACCACCGAAAAGATCGCTTTCATCCCATATTTTTGGAGAAGCGGCACGGCATAGACCATGTTGTTGCGCTCTCCGTCGTCGAAGGTGATCATCACGGGCTTCTTAGGCAGTTCTATCCCTTCATTGATATAATCGACCAGATCGCCCATAAGGACGGTTGTATAGCCATTTTCCTTGAGGTAGCGAAAGTCGTTTTCCAGCGTATCGACCGAGATGATATAGGCGCCTGTCTCGGCGTTTGTTCTATGGATGCCGTGATACATGATGATGGGAAGAAAAACGCCCTCCTTCGCGCCTGTGGAGGCCGCCTGCACCTTGTCATACATGTTCGCAAACGACAGCGCATAAAGGATCAGGGCCGCGCAGGCGCCCATAACAAGAAGTATCTTTCGGATGTTCAGACGAATGACCATATTAGCTCCGGGAAACAAATATTCAATTATGGATATGCCGCAGAATGGCGGGAATATTTTTACAAGCAAACAAGCGTCCCCGAAGGAACGCTTGTTTGTCGAATGGGAAC
>JAEXEN010000011.1 GCA_023400985.1 Bacillota bacterium | reverse complement strand
CCGGGCGGCGGATGCGAAAGGAACGAAAAGCTCCGCTTTTCATCCGTTTCGGCGCACGCAAGGCCGTAGGCCTTGGCCCAAAGGGCTCCGGCTTTGCCGGACGCGCATGTCGCCGAAGCCGGAATAAATTAAGGGGGCAAAGCCGAAGCGCCGCCTGTGGCGGATGAAGCGAGGCGGAAGCCCAGTAAGCAAGGGAGTATTGCGACCTAAGGAGCAAAACGACCATTGCGAACTGCGAACGCGGCCCCTTAATAATCCTTTGGAGCTTCGAGGGCTCGGCCCCCGGACCCCCGGAACGTCTAAAGCCGTTCCGCAAAGGTACGGGCACACGGGGTGTAATGTTCCTTTGCAGGGGCGGATAGCATCCGCCCGGCTGCGGACAGCCGGAATCATACGAAATTTTGATTTTCCATAAATTTATCCCAGGAGGCTCTTTTCATGAAAAAATTCTTTCTTTCTTTGCTCAAGGCGCTATGCTATACGCTGCTGTTTTTCGGGATGCAGCTTGTGGTGGTAACGGCCGCCGGCGTCGTTTTCGGCATGCACCAGAGCATTTTAGCCGTCATGAACGGCGGCACGTTCGACTTTGACGCGCTCACGACGGGCATCACGGATTTTCTGCTTGAAAACGCGAACCTTCTCACGGTCATTTCCTCCGCGCTGTCGCTGTTTTTGCTTTGGCCGGTGTTTGCCGCGAGAAAGAAAAACTATTTGCACGAGGTTTCCCTCGTACCCGTGAGGCCTGATCTCGCGCCCGCGGCCGCGATCCTTCTGGGGCTTTCGTTCGCGTTCGTGCTGAGCATCGTTCTCGACCTATTGCCTATCCCGGAAAGCGTATGGGAGGAGTACGCGGAATATTCTTACGGCATCACGGGAGCCGACCGCCCGCTTCTCGGCTTTTTTGCCGCGGTGATCGTGGCGCCCGTTACGGAGGAGATATTCTTCCGCGGGCTTGTTTATACGCGCTTGAAGCGAGGCATGCCGACGGCGATCGCGGTGCTTCTGGAATCCGCTATTTTTGGGCTGCTGCACGGCACGGCCCTCTGGATCGCCTACGCGTTTTTGCTGGGCGTTATCATGACGCTTATTTTCGAGAAATTCGGCTCGATCCTCGTGAACATGGCCTTCCATGCCGCTTTTAACCTCGCGGGCGGCTATTTTGTGACCATGGTCGACACGGAGAACCCCGTCGCTTACTGGGCTGCGTTCGCCATCGCCGCGGCGGTCGCCATAGGCGCTTCGGCATGGCTCATTTCCATGCCGCGGGTTAACGCTATGAAGCCTGCCGGAGAAAGGCCGGAATAAAAAGAAACAAGAAAAACCCGTCTGACAATCATGCGCGTCAGACGGGTTTTTTTTAACCGCTCCCGTACCGTTAGCATAAAGTCATGCTATCAGAAGGCATGATAAGGCGAGACTATGCCCCGGCAGGCGGTGTAAAAGATATCTTTGCGCTATGCTCGCCGACAAATTACAATTTGAAGAGAAACCCGCGGCGGGATGTGGGCATCCTGCCCTACAAAGAGCACGCATCTATCCTCTGTATGGCGGCTTGCCCACAAGCCGGTGCTTTTCTCCACTAAATTCCTGTTTGGTTGTATGAAACTGCAGGCTTTATGCTCATAATTTATAACAGCTAAAAGTGAAAAGTTATTCATTGCTATTTCGAGGATAGATCATGCAAATATTCTTCAATAACCATTTCTGCATTTTCAGAAATAGATTTTGTGCCGTCAACATGTATGACAGGACACACAAGAGTTTTTGCCCATTCCTCAATTTTTGACAGAGACCGTGATGACGCAAAGTCAACAAACTTTAAGTGCTGTTTGTACATATCGCCGTCCTCGCGGACACGTTCTCCATGCTGTTCATAAGCTCGTTGTTTTATGCGTTCAATACGAGTTTCAAGCGGCGCTGATATAAATACAGCCAAGTTATACATCGACGAAATTTCCTCGCCAAAATCTCCAACGACGGCAGAAATAACAAATGAACCATATTTTTCGATATCGGCAAGCATTAAATTTAAACAGTCCTCACGTGTGCGCTCTACCGTGTATGGAATTTCTGATTTTATAAAGTGATAATCTTCAATATCCATATACTTGAAATTCAAAGTATGCGCCAGCGCCCGGCCAAGAGTGGATTTTCCGCTGCCGTTTGCTCCAAAAACAATGATTCCTCTCGGCATCCTTACACCTTCCAATTTCCATAGATGGTCCAAAAACGAAGCCTACCGAAAAATTCCTGTTTCCCTTTGCAAGGCATATCAAAGCAAAAGACGTGCCGCAACAGTTTTCCATCGCGGCACGCGCTTATTTTAGATACATTTTTATGGTTCCATTGTTCTGTAAAAGCCGGGAACCCGTTAGCCCTATGCTTGCTGAATTGGAATTTGCTAAGCTTCACATAATGTCTAATATCTACGCTGTCTTATTCACAAAATCTATTTCATTTCTTATTCCCTTATGAGCGTCATTCCACACGCCCTTTGTTAACTGAATGCGCAGCAGGCATGTGTTCGGGTCTTCGTCGTTGTTGGCTTCGTTGTACCATTCGGCGAAGATAGGGCGTATCTTCGACATGATCTCAGCATTTTTCTCCTCACATACCCAGCCTAAATTTTCGCCGATACCATTCGCTGTAAAGCTTTCAACGATGATGCATACGGCAACTTCTGGGTTCTGGGCAATTTGCTGCATCTTGCTTGAGGTCGCGTAGGTGACGGTGTAAAAGGCACCGTCTTCGTAAAAGGCGTTTACAATGCGGGCGGCGGGGACGCTATTGCCTTCGGTGTTTGGAAACCGCGCAATCGTGGATAGAGAAATCAACCCGTCCTTGTGGCCGAACCTTTCGTCTAACAGTTTCATGGCTTCGTCGTACTTGTTCATTATAATACCTCCGATAATATAGACAATCTACGCTATAACTGCCTGTTTCTCTTTACAAAGCATAACAAAACAAAGGGCGTGCCGCAACAGTTTCCATTGCGGCACGCGCTTACATGAGGCATACCTTTAGTAGATCTTGCCATGAAGTTCTTTTGCTTCCTTTTCTTTCAGAAAAGGAAGAGAACAATCAAAGCTGCATTTTTTGTACCCCGAGCGTCGCGGGTTCGCCGTTGATATCCCATTCCTTTTTATAGCCCTTTGCGCCCTTACTTACGCTTTCGCCGAGGGTATCGGCGGCGATTTGGGCGCCGAAGCGCGCGAAGATACCCGCGATCTTTTCGCCGCCCTCGAAGGTTATGGCGATGTGGTCGGTGACCTCAAAACCCGCTTCCTTGCGCATGGTCTGAATCTTGCTCACCAGTTCGCGCATATAGCCTTCGTCGATGAGCGCATCGGTCAGGTTCACGTCGAGCACCACGCTCAGCTCGCGCTCGCCCGCGCTCACATAGCCTTCCTTTTGCATGGTTTCCACGAGCACGTCTTCCGCGCTCAAGGATACCGTTACGCCCTCGAGCTCGAATTCGTAAAGTCCTCCGTCGCGCTGCGCTTTCACGACCTTGTCGCCCACGCCCTCGCCTTGGAGATAGGCGTTGATCCTGGGCAAAATCTTCCCGTAGCGGGGCCCGAGGGTCTTGAGCTGCGGCTTTACCTTGTAGCTTATAAAGCCCGTCGCGTCCTTCACGAATTCCACGTTTTTCACGTTGAGCTCGTCGGATATGATGTCCACATACATCTGCGGGAGTTCCTGCCCCTGCACGAACATCTTCTGCAGCGGCTGGCGGTTTTTGACGGCGGCCGCGTTTCTGGCGCTTCGGCCGAGGACCACGATCGCAAGCACCGCATCCATGTCCTTTTCGAGCTCTGGGTCGATGAAGCTTGCATCCGCCTCGGGGAAGCGGCAAAGATGGATGCTTTCGGGCGCCGATTTATCCACGCTCCTGACGAGGTTTTGGTAGATCTCCTCCGTCATGAACGGGACGAACGGCGCGCAGACGAGCGAAAGCGTCTTTAATACCGTGTAGAGCGTCATGTAGGCGGCCTCCTTATCGGCCGTCATGTCGCTCCCCCAGTAGCGCTCGCGATCTCGCCGCACGTACCAGTTGGAGAGATCGTCCACGAAGCGCTGCAGCTCGCGCCCCGCCTCGGTGATGCGAAGCGCGTCGAGGTAGCCGTCCACGGTCTTTACAAGGCTATTGAGCCGCGAAAGCACCCATTTATCCATGGCGGAAAGGTTCTCGCGCTTCAAGGTATGCTCCGTGGGGTCGAATTTGTCGATCTCGGCGTAGAGGACGTAGAACGCGTAGGTGTTCCACAGCGTCCCCATGAATTTGCGCTGATACTCGGCCACGATATCGATCGAGAAGCGGCTCGGCAGCCACGGCATGGAGCCCACGTAGAAGTACCAGCGCACCGCGTCCGCACCAAGCGTACTGAGCGCGGTCTTCGGGTCCACCACGTTGCCCTTGTGCTTGCTCATCTTCTGGCCGTCCTTGTCCTGCACATGGCCCATCACGATGCAATTTTTAAACGCCGGTCCGTCGAAAAGGCAGGCGGCGATGTTGCTGAGCGTATAGAACCAGCCGCGCGTCTGGTCGATGGCCTCGCTTATGAAGTTGGCAGGATAGCGCTTTTCGAAAAGCTCCTTGTTTTCAAACGGGTAATGCCATTGCGCGAACGGCATGGAGCCCGAGTCGAACCAGCAGTCGATCACCACGGGTTCGCGCTTCATAACGCCGCCGCACTTTTCGCATGCAAAAGTAACGGGGTCCAAAAACGGCTTATGGAGCTCGATGTTTTCGGGTACGTCCGGAGCAAGCTCGCGAAGCTCCTTTATACTGCCCACCACATGGATCTCGCCGCAGTCGGCGCACACCCATACGGGCAAAGGCGTGCCCCAGTAACGCTCGCGGGAGACGCCCCAGTCGATCACGTTCTCCAAAAAGTTGCCCATGCGCCCTTCCTTGATGGTCTCGGGCACCCAGTTGATGCGGCGGTTGTATTCGATGAGCTTATCCTTCACGGCGGTCGACTTGATGAACCAGCTCTCGCGGGCGTAATAGATGAGCGGCGTATCACAGCGCCAGCAGAAGGGATAACTGTGCTCGAATTCGGGCGACGCATAGAGGTTCCCCTGCTCCTTAAGATCGTGCAGTATGAGCTTATCGGCCTTTTTTACGAACGCGCCGTCCCAAGGCGTGCCGCCCGTCATCTCGCCCTTGGTGTTGACGAGCTGAATGAACGGCATGTCGTATTTTTTACAGACGCGCGCGTCGTCCTCGCCGAACGCCGGGGCGTTGTGCACGATGCCCGTGCCCTCGGTGGTGGTCACATAGTCGTCCGCCACTACGTAATGCCCGCGTTTGCCCGTTTTTTTAGCGGTCTCGGCGGTACATTTGAAAAGCGGCTCATAGGCGCGCCCGACGAGCGCGCTGCCGGGGAAGATATCGAGTATTTCAGCCTCCGAACCGAGCACCTGCTCCACAAGGTCTTTAGCGAGGATGAACGTTTCGCCGTCCTTTTTGGCGCGGCAGTAGATGACGCTGCCGTTCACGCACAGACACACGTTGGAGGGAAGCGTCCACGGCGTGGTGGTCCACGCGAGGTAGGAAGCGTCTTCATCCGAACAGCGGAAGCGCACCGTGGCGGAGGTTTCTTTTACGTCCTTATACCCTTGGGCCACCTCGTGTGAGGAAAGCGCCGTGCCGCAGCGCGGGCAGTAAGGTACGATCTTATGCCCCTTGTAGAGGAGTCCTTTTTTGTAGATCTCCTTGAGCGCCCACCATTCGGACTCGATATAGTCGTTCTCGTAGGTCACATAGGGGTGCTCCATATCCGCCCAGAAACCTACCTGATCGCTCATTTCCTCCCACTCGGCCTTGTACTTCCAAACCGAGTGCTTGCATTTCTCGATGAACGGCTCTACGCCGTACGCCTCGATCTGCTCCTTACCATCAAGCCCGAGTTCCTTTTCCACCTCGAGCTCCACGGGCAGGCCGTGCGTATCCCAGCCCGCCTTACGGAGCACGTCGTAGCCCTTCATAGTCTTGTAGCGGGGCACGAGGTCCTTGATGGCGCGGGTGAGCACATGGCCGATGTGCGGCTTGCCGTTGGCGGTCGGCGGGCCGTCGTAAAACGTGTAAGCGGGTGCGCCTTCACGGAGCTCCACACTCTTTTCAAAGATGCGGTTCTCCTTCCAGAACTTAAGCGTTTCCTTCTCCCGCTCCGCAAAGTTAAGCGTTGTAGATACCTTTTTATACATGCTGATGAACTCCTGTCAAGTAAATAGAGTATACAAAAACCGCGCCCCGAATACGGGACGCGGTAAACTCGCGCGGTACCACCCGATTTGACGCAAAAGAAAAGCCTTGCGTCCTCTCGACCCCCTGTAACGTGAGGAGCACGTCCCCGCATACTTACATGACATGTTCCGCGAGGCGCTCATGGGTGATGCGTGCGGAAAAGAACTGCCGCCGCGCTTGCACCTTTGCCGCGGCTCTCTTGGGCCTCTTTCTCCGCCGTGTGTCCCACTCGGCACTTTAAAAATGAATATAGAGAAATTATATGCAGAATTTTCGATTTTGTAAAGAGGCGATTGCCCGTTTTACGTTATCCTTCATGCTCCAATATCGAAAACGCCTGCTTGAAGAACACGGAGCTTGCGCCCACGTTGCGCCACCAGCCGTAGTGAAACGGCGTATAGCGGAAGTATTTTTCCGCCTCCATGATGAGCGCAAGATAACCAAGGCCCACCGCATAGCGTATCCGTTCGTCCCCTGTGGCGAGAACCGGTTTTTCGGCGGCCGCGTTGTAGGCGTCGAGGCTTGCCGTTTTCTTTTCGAGCGGCAGCATGGTTTCCAGACAGACGAAATCGCAAATGCGGTCGCCCCAGAAGCTGCGCTCGGGGTCGAGCCACGCGTAGTGTATTTCACCGTTTTCGCGCGAGCACATGACGTTGGGCGGCCAAAGGTCGAAATTCACCATACAGCATTCGGCTTTCTCCAAAACCGCCTTATTCTTATCGATGAGCCTTAGGAGCTTTTCCCCGCGCAGCGTGCGCCTGTGCACCCGTTTGCAATCGGCTAAAACGGCCGATACCATGGCTCGTATCGCCAAATACCAGGTATCTTGGAGGCCATTTTGCACATAGCCGAAGCGGTCGTTTTTGATCGTATGGACCTTCGCCGCCATCTTGGCGAGGATCAGCGCGGACTCCGCCTTTTCCGCACCGGTAAACTCGGTTTGGTCGAGCTGCGTACCGTTTAGCTTTTCCATGATAAAATAATCGGCCGGCAGCTTTTCCTTCGCAAAGTCCGTTACGTAGACCTCCGGCACGCGTATGGAGGTATGCTCGCGTATCTTTTGATACCAGAACATCTCCGCCGCCATCATGTCCCTCTCCAAGGTCATCACGGCAGCCGTGGATGGGGGCGCGATCTTGACGGCGTATTCTTTTTGATCGGGCCCGGTGGCGCTGAATACGGCGTTGTATTCGCCCGCTCCAAGAGGAGCGACACCCGTCACGCCCGCGATGCCGTTTTGCGCAAAAAGCGCTTTGACCTCGTCCGGCGCCAGCTTATATTTCGTCCTGCTTATCATACCCGTCTCCGAAGAAATGTAATTTTATGCTATATTCGCCGCGGGAAACAAAAAACCTTTTACGTAAAAATTTTCAGAAACACCGTTGACTTTTCCGCAGCGGAAGGTGCTATGTTGGTATGGCGGGATGGCCATCCTTCAACGAGGTAAGAGCATGGAACAAAAGCTGTCTATCAAAGCCGTATCAGAACGATACCGAATTTCCGCGCGGACGCTCCGCTTCTACGAAGAGGTGGGGATATTGCAGTCCTGCCGGAAAGACGGCTCGCGCTACAGGGAATACGACCAAACCCAGCTTCGCAGGCTGGAGGTCATACTCCTGCTGCGCCGTCTATCCTTTGGCGTGCAGGAGATCGCCGCATTGCTCAGGGGCGATGATTCGGGCTTTTGGCAAAGGCTTCAAAAGCGCATCGAACAAAGCGACCGCGCACTTTTGGAGGCGAGGGAGACCAACCGGCTCCTGCACGGCTTTTCTTCGGAGTTAAGTCAAAAGGCGCCAAGCGATATCAGCGTGGAAAACATGCTGCGCGAATTTACTTACCTTACAAAACAAACGGAAAGGATGATACCCATGACTGCATTTGAGGCATCCCCATTCAGGATAGGCGTCGGCGCGGATATTGCCGTTGCGCTGACCAACGAAAACGGAGGCGGACTGATCGAAAAGATAAAGCGGCTGCGGGCGGAGCTTTCGGCTTGCGGCAAATCAATTCTTCCGACCATCCGCATCTACGACGCGGAGAACATTCCCCTTGACACCGCAATCCTCTACTGGAACGGCAAAGCGGAAGCGCGTATGAAACGGCGTGGGAAGGACCCTGCGGACTTTAGCGAAGAGATCGTCGCAAAAATTAAAGCGCTGCACCTGGGATAGGTATAACAGCTAACAAACAAGCGGCCTGAGACCGCTTGTTTGACCGCAAAGCGGCTTATGCCGCTTTTTTCTTGTTGAGCATCTTCCCCGCGTTCGTTCCCGTTTCCAGCACGAATGCAAAGATAAGCAGGAGCGGGAAGTAGCGGGTGAAGTTTTCCCAAATCACGCCAAACATAGGCTCAGTCACGTTAAAGTACTTCAGCGCATCCTGTAAAAAGCTCGCATTCCATACTGTGCCGTCGCCGAATACGATAAAGTTCATAAAAAGGCATGCGGCACTCAACACGGTGACGATGGCAAACGGGCGTGCCCCGTGCGGCGCATCGAGATAGCGGTAGACTTCTCTGCCTATCTGCATCACCATGAGGATCAAGACAACGGGGATGAGCTCCTGCACGCGCGCAGCATGGAATAGAGGGATAAAGCTATCCGGCGTATAAAAGGAAAAGAGGTTTGGCGTGAACGCGAACAGCAGCGAAAACAGCAGCGTTAATACGACGGAGGCGACGACCCCCGCGAGGCTTGCCGGGCGCTCGGGCTCCTTTTGAACGGGCGGCAGGTCGAACGGACCCGCCTGCGTATCGAGATCGATATCGTCAAGCTTTACTTCTTTGTATTCGAGTACCGCAAAGATGAACGTGATGACCCCCAAGGCTGTGAACAAGCCGGTGAAGGTGCCCGCAAACCACTGCCCTATGGCCGCGTACCAGTATAGCTCGCCCAAGATCGTTTGGATGAACATCGCCACGGCGAGCGCGGAGGGCACCACGATCGCTACGATCTTCACGATCTTTATGTAGAGCGGGTAGATCGCCGGACCGATGAGCACCCGCCCTTCCGTGCCCCTGTATTTCGCGCCGAGCTCTTTAGGCGAGCCCAGCTCCACGAACACCGCCTCGAGCTGCTTTTTCGTAGGCGGCAGGCCGTTTGCGCGCTCCGCAAGCATATCGTTTATAAGCGCGCGAAGCTCCCGCGCCGCGTCTTCGCGGCCGGCGCGTGGCATGTGGCGCGACGCCTGAAAGACGTAGCGCTCGATCATGTCCTGAATAAATACCTGTTCGCTTTCCATTTTATTCCTCCGATAAAAGATTCGTCACGCTGATGGAAAATTCTCCCCAGAATGTTTTAAGGCGTTGATAAAGCGCTTCGCCCTCCGCCGTCCGCGCGTAATATTTGCGCGGTTTGGGCTCGTTCAATTCCCACGAGCTTATTAAAAGCCCCTGCTTTTCAAGCCGTCTCAGGAGCGGATACAGCGTATTTGCCTCCGCATCCACGCCGATCTCGCTTAAACGCTTTTGCAGCGCGTAACCGTAAGCGGGCTCCTTGGTGCAGCCGAGCACGCAAAGCACCAGCGTCCCGCGCCTGAGCTCCGTTACCAGCGAAAGCAGCAGATCCTCCGTTTCATGCACGCGATCACCTCCAATGAGCACATTATACTGTACGTAACACAGTAACGTCAATACTAAAATATTAAAAATTTCACGATATTGTGCAACTCAATTTTTGGAGGCTCCATGCGGGGGATTTCTCGCTTCGCTCAAAATGACAGATGGTGTTCGGACCCCGCGGGCGGATACGATTCGCCCCTAAGGGGATTGCAGCATCGGCGGTAACACGAGGCGGGATGAAATCATCCCGCCCTACAACAAAAACGATATACTCGCACCCATCCTTGCGGAACGGCTAAAGCCGTTCCGAGGGGTCCGGGGGCCGAAGCTCCCGAACTCTAGGGATCATTAAGGGGCCGCGCCCCTTGATTTGTTCCGGCTTCGGCGACATGCGCGCGTCCGGCAAAGCCGGGGCCCTCCGGGCCAAGGCCTGCGGCCTTGCGTGCCGAAACGGATGAAAAGCGGAGCTTTTCTTTCCTTGCAGGAAGTGCCGGCCGTGAGGTACGAACAGGCACTTCCTGAAAAACCTGCCGCAGCGGCCCCTCGCGCATGTGACGGAACGGCACATGCGCGAAAGCGAAGCGTCTTCACGCTTTTTTCACGATGGCTTCCGATTAATGATTTGAATACTAAAAAATTATGTGATACTATTGTTAGGAAAATAGGCGAGAAATTGTTTTTTCGCCCTTTTGTACGCAAAATGTGGGTATGCTGGTTGCATACTTATTTCGGGAGGACATGGTTTGAAACGGAATTATAAAACGCCGCTGATTTATATCCTGATTTTGGGTATCATCATAGCTTTGCTTATCAGCTTTCCGTCGTCCGATACGGCGGAAAAGGAGCTTACCTATAACGATTTTCTCGATCTCGTGCGGCAGGAGCAAGTCAAAAAGGTCGATATTACCGAAACGACGCTCATCGGCCTCAAAGTCGGTACCGAGATTCCCGAGAAATCCTTCCCGACCAAGTTCGACTTTTATGTGATACTTCCTTCGGTAGAGCAATATGCCAAGGACGTGGCGGTGATTCGCGCCGAAAAACTCGGCGTACCGGCGGATACGATCACGTCGCTCGATTACGGCTTCGTTTCAAACAGCAGTTTGCCGCCCGATCCCAGCATTTGGGAGATCATCCTCCCCTACCTCATTATCTTCGGGGCATTCGGCCTCTTCTACTATTTCATGATGCAATCGCAGGGCGGCGGCAAGCAGATGATGAGCTTCGGCAAGAGCCGCGCGCGCACGCCGGATGTACACAACCGGGTCACTTTTGACGACGTTGCGGGCGCAGACGAGGAAAAAGAGGAGCTCAAAGAGGTCGTGGAGTTCATGCGCTCCCCGCGCCGCTTCACGGAAATGGGCGCGCGCATACCCAAGGGGGTGCTTCTCGTAGGCCCTCCGGGCACCGGTAAAACGCTCCTTGCAAAGGCCGTAGCGGGCGAGGCGGACGCGCCGTTTTTCTCCATCTCCGGTTCCGACTTCGTGGAAATGTTCGTAGGCGTGGGCGCGAGCCGCGTCAGGGACCTTTTCAATACCGCCAAGAAGACCGCCCCCGCCGTAATCTTCATCGATGAGATCGACGCGGTGGGCCGCCAGCGCGGCGCAGGCTTAGGCGGTGGCCACGACGAGCGCGAGCAGACGCTCAACCAGCTTCTGGTCGAAATGGACGGTTTTGCCCTCAACGAGGGCATCATCGTACTCGCCGCCACCAACCGCCCCGACATACTCGACCCCGCGCTTTTAAGGCCCGGGCGTTTCGACAGGCAGATCACCGTGAACTACCCCGACGTGAAGGGCCGTGAGGCCATCCTGCGCGTACACGCCAAAGGCAAGCCGTTCGCCGACGAGGTGGACCTTGCCGTGCTCGCCAAACGCACCGCCGGCTTCACGGGCGCCGACCTTGAAAACGTGCTCAACGAGGCCGCCATTTTAACGGCGCGATTCAAGAAGAAAAAGATCAGCATGCTCGAGCTTGAGGAAGCCATCACTCGCGTGATGGTAGGCCCCGAGAAGAAGAGCCGCGTCATCACCGCGGAAGATAAGAAGATCACCGCGTACCACGAGGCGGGTCACGCCATCGTCGCGAAGATGATGAAGAACTGCGACCCTGTGCACGAGGTTTCCATCATCCCGCGCGGCAGAGCGGCCGGTTACACCATGACGCTTCCCGACGACGATATGAACCACATGTCGCGCGGTAAAATTTTGGACGAGATCGCCATGATGCTCGGCGGCCGCGTGGCCGAAACCGTGTTTCTCGACGATATCTGCACCGGCGCATACAACGATCTGCAGCGGGCGAGCGACCTTGCGCGCAAGATGGTGATCGAGTTCGGCATGAGCGACGATATCGGCCCCGTGTTTTTAGGCGGCGATACCGAGGTGTTCATCGCCAAAGATTGGGGACACCAGCGCAATTACTCCGAACAGGTCGCCGCGCGTGTGGACGCGGAGATCAAGCGCATTTTGACCGAGCAGTTCGACCGCGCCAAGTGCGTGATCGAGGAAAGCCGCGAGGCCATGGAGCGCGTCGTAGCGGCGCTTCTTGAATACGAGCGCATCGACGGCGACGAGTTTGACAAGCTCTTCAAAGGCGAAGAAGTGGAGCTCACATCCTTTGCAGCCAAGCGCAATCAGCTTGAAACGGCCGATGCCGAGGTGGAGGCCGCCGACAAGCTCGAGCGGGAGCGCATCAAGTCCGAACGCAAAGCGCGCTCTGAGCAGCAAAGCCCCGACGAACATTAAGACGAAAGATAAATACGATGCGGCCGGCATACGCCGGCCGCATCATATTGTTGAGGAAACCATGGACCGGTACGATCTGCACGCGCATTCCTATTACTCCGACGGCACGGACTCCCCTTCCGAGCTTGTTAAAAACGCAAAGGAGGCGGGGCTTTCCCTCGTCGCCCTTTCCGACCACGATACCGTTTCCGGCGTCGGCGAAGCGCTTAAGGCCGGTCGTGCGCTCAAAATCGACGTGCTGCCCGCCATCGAGATCGACGCGCAGTTTGAAACGGAGCTCCATATTTTGGGCTACGGCATCGATATCGAAAACCCCGGCATAAAAGCGCACGAGGCGGAAGCGGCCGCGCGGCGCGTCAAGCGAAACGGCGAGATCGTAAAAAAGCTCGAGAAAGCGGGATTTCACATCACGCCCTATATCGAGCAAAGCCGCGGCAACGGCACGCGTCTGCATCTGGCGCGGGCACTGATGCTCGCGGGCTATGCCGATACCGTGCGAAACGCGTTTGACCGTTACCTAAAGCGCGGCGGCGCGGGTTATGTGGAAAGCATACGGCCCGAGCCCCAAAACGTGATCTCGCTCATCCACGAATCGGGCGGCCTTGCGGTGCTTGCGCATCCAAAGAAGCTAAACGCCGACGTGCATGCGATGACCGGTATGCTTTGTAGCTTCGGTCTCGACGGCATCGAAGCGTATTATCCGCTTTCCACACAGGGGGAAATTTCCCTGTTCGTTTCGCTCGCAAAGCAGTACGGCTTGTTTGTGACGTGCGGCAGCGACCATCACGGCGCAAACCGCAAGAACGCGGAACTAGGCTCCACATGGCGCGACGTAAAGCAGCTCAACGAAACCTATGCGCTTATAAAATCGCGTTACCTTAAAAACTTTTAGGGTCACAAAAAATCGCTAATATTTGCAATTTTTCCTGCATTTTCGCGTCTGTTTCGGTTGCCTTATTCCAAAGCGTTTGTTATAATAGGTTCGTTAACATAATGTAAAGTAAGGGGAGCGTTCAAAATGGGTTCGGGCGACGGTATCATCAAGATATTTGCAGGCACCGCGAGCAGGTCCTTTGCGCAAAAAATGTGCGACTATCTGGGCAGTCCTTTGGGAGACTGCGAGACCATCGTATTTTCAGAGGGAAACACCTTCGTCCGAATCAACGAGAGCATCCGCGACAAGGACGTTTATTTTGTCCAGACCATCGGCCTTAACCCCAATAACGAGTTCATGGAGCTGCTGTTCTTCATGGATGCGTTCAAGCGTGCCAGCGCCAACTCCGTAACGGCCATTCTTCCCTACTTCAGCTACGCCAAAGGCGATAAAAAGGACGAGCCCCGCGTTTCCATCCGTGCGCGCGTATGCGCCGAGTGCCTGGAACTTGCAGGCGCGGACCGCGTGATCACCATGGACCTTCACGCCGCGCAGGTACAGGGCTTTTTCAAAAAGCCGGTGGACCACCTTTACGCGCAGGCGCTCCTTGCCGCATATGCCTATAAGCTCCAGATCGTAGATGAAAACCTCGTGGTCGTCTCGCCCGACGCGGGCAGCGCCAAGCGCGCGCGCGCCATGGCGGACGAACTGGGCTGCGCGGTCGCCATCGGCGACAAAATGCGCGTCGCGCACGACGAAAACGCCAAGGTGCTCGAAATCATCGGCGACGTAAAAGGCAAAAACTGCATCGTGCTCGACGATTTCACCATTTCCGGCAACACGCTCGTGGACGTTGCCCATGGCCTTAAGGATAAGGGCGCCAAGGATATTTACGCGTTTCTCTCTCATGTAGTCGTAAACGAGGCGGCCGTGAAGCGAATCGAGAATAGCCCCATCAAGCTTCTCGTTTCCACCGACACGGTGGAATGCCCTCCCGCCACGCGCTCGGAAAAGATACACATCATCTCCGCCGCCCCCATGTTTGCCGAGGCGGTTCGAAACATCCACGACCGCAGGCCCATGAGCAACATCTTCGCCAACCCCTCCTCGCGCATGCTCGAAATGAGCTTCGCGCGCCAAATGTCGCTGAGCGACCTCGGAAAATGATCTATTTTTCCGACGATACGCTTCTTATAAGAACGATCGAAGAGACAGACCCTGAAATTCTGTGCGAGGAAGAGATCGCGCAAGGATGGCAGGCGACCGAAGAAAAGTATTGGACCAGAGTGGCCGATAACGCAAGCGGCAAGGCCGTTTCCCTTATTGCCGAACACAAAGGAAATGTCGCCGGCTATATCAATGTGTATAAAAATCCGCCTTGGGGTTCTTTCGCGAACATGGGATACTGTGAGATTGTCGATTTCGGCGTGCTGGAAAAATACCGCTGCCGCGGGATAGGCTCAAAGCTTATGGATATAGCCGAAAAGATCTCTTCCGAATATGCCGATACCGTTTACCTAGGCGTAGGTTTGCACAGCGGGTACGGCAGCGCGCAAAAAATGTACTGCAAGCGTGGGTACATGCCGGACGGCAAAGGCGTTTGGTACAAAAATGAAATCGCGCAGCCGTATGCGACCTATTGCAACGACGATGATCTGGTTTTGTATTTCAGCAAAAAGCTAAGATAGAAAATGCCCGATATCCGGGCATTTTTTGTACGCAAAAAGTGCCTAGATTCGGGCAGCCCTTTTAGGGAAGCACTTTGTCATTGCAAGCGAAGCGAAGCAATCCAGACCACGATTTCCGAATTGCTTCGTCACTGCGTTCCTCGCAATTACGTTCACAAGACTCCCTATGTGTGTTGCCCTTTGTCAGGCACTTTTTTGATTTCACGCGGGCACATCTTTTTGTGCACGGCCTTGGGCTTATTCGCCGTCCGTCGTATCCTCCGGCAGGCTGAATTCGTCCGTGACGATCTCCTCTTCCTCTTCCGTTGCGGCTGGCGCGGCTATGAATTCGGTAAGATACGCCTCTTCGGGAAGCCCGGCGAGTAAAGCAGGCAGGTTGACGATGATGCCATCCATGTTATACGGCAGTTGAAGCGTTATGGAAGTGGTTTCCTCATTGCCGCCTTTATCCTTTGTGACCTCAAGGGACATGTCAAATTTTTGTCCGATACAGATCGCCGAGCCTCTCTCTTTATCATAGAGCTTCGCCGCCTGCTCGCCGTTTACGTTTACCACGACCTTGTAGGGGGAGGCATAGGTCTGCCCGTTATATTCGATGGCTTTGTTATCAAGGTATACGGTATGCCCCCTGCCGACGATGAGCATAATGGCCCCAAGGAGGACGAGGAGCGCTATCGCGCCCAATCTAAACAGGATCCTGCGTTTTGCGTTCATTTTCCGCCCTCCTCCAGCTGCGCCAGCTCAAGCTGCCGGCCTATCCTGCCCTTGGCCCTGCGCTTTTTCACCTCATACATGATAAGAGCGACCGTGATGACGCCATAGGAAATGAATACGCGGAAATATTCACCGATCATGGAATCCCCCGTGATCTTTGCGCCTGCCGACGGCGCTACGATAAACATCAGATGGAACAATATAACGCCGAGGAACACATTGCCGATGGAAGCCTTGTCAACGGATGCGCCGCCGACGAGCAGTGCCGCAATGGCAAACATACCTATCTGCGAATGGGCGGTGTAGGTCGGCAGGTTACCGATGTTCTGTAGGTAAAGGACCATGCCGAAACCGGCAAACACCGTGGACATGACGATGGAGATGATCCTTGTTTTATCCACATGGATACCTGCGTCGCGGGCGACGTCCATATCCTGACCGACCGCCCGCATATCCTGTCCGAGCTTGGTCTTTCGAAACCATACGATGAACAGGCACAGCACGGCGATGATGAGGAAGGTCAGCACCGGGATCTTCACGACGCCGATATTGACAGCGAGCAGATTATCGATGCTTTGCCGCATGTTTAAAAGGCTGACCGTATTTCTTATACCGTAGCCCCTCGGCAGCATGATGGAGGAATGCTTGATCGGGATGATCGACCCCATCATATAAAGGACCACCAGTTGGTACAGGCCGTTGATAAAGTAACTGATGAAATAGCTCGTTATCATTTCCCTTCCCTTGGCACGGTTGAGAAGCGATCCGCAAAGAATGCCGAGGCCGATGGAAATCGGGATCGAGATGATCATGGCAAGGATCAAGCCCGGAATGCCCCATATCTGCCAGTCGGCAACCAGTATAAGCCCTATCTGGCCCGCCATAGCGCCGAGCGTCATACCGAAGTTCAAACCCATGCCCGCCATGATAGGGATCAGGAGGCTGAGGATCAGGAAGATATTTCTTCCCATTCTCTTTATGATCTCGTCCAGAAGATAGCCCGTGGAAAAACCGGAGATCGGGATGCATATGGCGCAGATAAGCACAAACATGAGCGGCACGGGATTATTGCGCACCAGTCCTATAAAGCTTTTGCCGAGGTTGATACTTTGCCCGTTTTTCTTACTCATCTTGATCTCCCCGTCTTTCTGGTCAGAGCGTAGACGATCATGCCGTTAGATACGATGATCCTTATTACCTCGCTCATGTCCATATGGATCATGGAATTCATTACCGTCGGGGTCATGGTCACGATGCCCTGAAACAGGAAGGTTCCGATTATCACGTTCGGGATGGACGCCTTATTGACCGAAGCGCCGCCGATCAATATCGCCGCTACGGCGGGAAGCACCATATTGAACGGCGCCGTATACAGCTGAATAAACCCGAACCCCTGCTCGTAAACCAAGATGCCTATCGCCGCTAGCCATGTAGACATGACGACCGAAAGCGTTCTCATCCTGTTATTGTTGATCCCAGCGGCTCTCGCAAAGGAAGGGTTGGAACCGACCGCCGTCATAGCGGTGCCGGTCTTAGTGTGCAAGAATGCCCACATCGCAAGCGCAAGCACGGCAAAGAACAGGATCGCGCCCGTAGGGATCGACAGTCTCCCGATATTGATCTGCAGGAAGTTAGCCAAGGCCTTATCAAAAAATCCTTCCAATGAGATCGTGGTGCGAAGTCCGTTACCGGACAGGCCCCAAACCATGGTGGGGCTGTGATACGGCATCAGAAGCCACATCATGCACATAAAGGATATGGCCGAAAATCCGACGTACGTAGCGATCATCATTTCGCCGCCCTTGATCTTGTTTAAAAGCCATCCGTAGCCCAGACCGAGTATCACCGCAAAGGGCGTCGCGATGACGATGGCCATGATAAAGCTCATAAAGCCTGTGAAGCCAAGCTCAATGGACAACGTGGCTCCGAGGAGTCCTGATACGATGCCGAGCGGAATACCGAAGTTCAGTCCGCAGCCGGAATGGATCATCGGCACCATGGCCAATACGAGAATCGCATTCCAGCTGAAACGGTTGATCGTATTGGTTAGCTGCGTAGTAAAATTCGCCCCGACGAACGGCGCGGTGATAAACATCAGCAGGAGGAACCCGGCAATAATCAGTCTCGGCAATCCAAAGCTGTCAATGAATTCACCGATTTTGCTCTTTTTTGTAAGATCTAACGCATCCGTAGATGTTCTGCCCATGCTGCCCCCCTCTTACTTTACCTGACTCACCATCAGCATACCGAAATCCTCCGACGAGTCGGTGGCCGGCAATATGCCGGCGATTTTGCCGCCGGAGACGATAGCGATCCTGTCGCATGTCTGCCTGAGCTCCTCAAGCTCCGAGGAAACCATGACGACCGTTACCCCTTTTTCTCTGTTCAGCTTCTTAAGCGCATTCAGGACAAGGGATTTGGCGCCTACATCGATCCCTCTCGTGGGTTCGGACGCAAAGAGGAACTTAGGTTCCAGAGCGAACGCTTTGGCGAGGCATATCTTTTGCTGATTGCCGCCTGATAGTTCTTTGGCCTTCTGCAAAGAGCTGGTACATTTGATCATAAGTTCGTCGATGTATTTCTGCGTCACTTCGCGTATCGCTTTTTCATCTCTCCACTTGATCAAACCGCCCAAATACTTCTTGAGGAATTTATTCTGTATCTGCATGGCCGGGAAAGCTATGTTCCACTCCAGAGTTTCGTCAAGCAGCAATCCGACGCCCCTTCTGTCCTCGGAAACAAAAGCGATCGAAGCATCCAAACACTTTCTCGGATTGTTCAGCGCGATCTCCCGACCGTCAAACTCCACCGTTCCGCCCGCGTCATAAAGCCCCATAATGCCGTTGGGTATCCCTAGCTTACCCTGCCCGGCAAGGCCTCCGATCCCAAGGATCTCGCCTTCTTTGACATCGAGGTCGATATTGCGCGCCGTCTCCCCGGGCATGTCTACCCAAAGCTTGCGAATGGACAGGATGACCTTGGCGTTAGGAGCGGTCCTTACGTCTGCTTTAGCGGCATTAACGTTTCTGCCCACCATCCATTTTGAGATTTCGGGGACATTGGTTTCTTTTGCGGGGATGTCTTTGACCACATACCCGTCGCGCATGACCACCACCCTATCGCATACCGTCAGGATCTCGTGCAATCTGTGCGTGATAAAAACGACGGCGATGCCCTTTGACGCCATACCCCGTATGGAATCAAGAAGCGCCTCCGCTTCTTTTTCCGTGAGCACGGCGGTAGGCTCGTCGAGGATCAACAGCTTCAGCTGGTCCTTGCTGAGCTCCCTTGCGATCTCCGTGAACTGTTTGTGTCCGACCGGCATATCGCTGATGACCATATTCGCGTCGATCCTGACGCCCATTTTTTCTATGGCCCGTTCGGACCGTCCGGTCATCTCGTTGTAGTCAAGGGTATTAAGCCTTTCCCCAAAAACCTCCGAAATGACGTTATTCTTCTTGGGCTCCCGGTTGAGCAGGATATTTTCCGTGGCCGTGAACCCGGGGATCAGAGAGAACTCCTGATGGACCATGCCGATGCCTGCTTTAAGCGCGTCAAAGGGAGTGGAAAATTCGGCCTTCTCACCGCGTATGAGAACGTCTCCCTCATATCCTCCGGTTTCCCTGATGACATCCATGCCGAAAAGGATCTTCATCAAGGTGCTTTTGCCGGCTCCGTTTTCGCCGACAAGCCCAAGCACCTCACCTTCCTTCAGTGTGAGGTTGATATCGGTCAAGACTTGGTTGCCGAAAAAGTCCTTCTTGATATTTCGCATCTCCAGTAACGGAGAACCGTTATTTACCATAGCTGCACCCCAACACATAAACAAGCGGGGGAGGATTCAGACCTCCCCCTGTTTTTTTGGAACCGTTTACCGGAAATTACTTGGTGGTAAAGTACTTCTCGGGAACTTCGACCTTGGTGGAACCCATGTAATGGCCGGGATTGCCCATGATGTAGGTATCCTGATAGACCAGGAAGGTGTTTTCGGATTTGACGCCGGTTTGGGCGTTGGTATAGCTCGAGCCGTTCCACTCCGCCTTCGGGGAGAATACTTGATAAGCCTTCGCAATATCGTCGATATCGGTAAGCTCGCTATCTCCGTTGATGACGTTCATGGCGTGCTGCGCAAGACCCGCGGAAACGGTGTAGCCGTAGGAATAGGCCCACGTGCCGAATCTGCCTGCGCCGCCCTTTTCAACGACGGCGGACTCTACCTTGGCAAGGATCTTCTCAAAGTCGCCAGCCTCTGCGGTCAGGTCAATGCCCAGCGCGCCGGGATAGCCCATGAGCGGGGAGGGCAGGTCGGCCTCGATGAAGTATCCGCCATACTCGAGGAGCTGCTTAAGGAGCGGCTCTGTGTGCGCGTCGTTGGTGCAGAAATAAGCGGCATTCTGTCCATACTGCTCGACCCACTCGGGGACTTTCTCAAGAATGTAAGCCTGCGCGCCGGCAATACCGACATCGGTGGTCGGATCGGGCGCCGTCTCGAGGACAAACTCCATGCCGAATTCTTCGCAGGCTGCCCGCATGATGGCGACACGGCGGCTCATCGTCTCGTAAGCCATGTGCCTCGGGAAGGAGATGTGCACAAAGGTATCGCACCCGAGCTCGTGGGCAGTACGAATGATCAGATAGCCGCGGGCGACGAAGTCGTTGTTGCAGACAAGATCCGCTGCGCTGCCGATCTCGGGAAGATCTTCATGGGCTTCACCTGCAAGGCACAGGATATCAGGTCTTTTCTCCTTGATTGTGCGGAAGGCTTCCGTTGTGCCGGGAACTGCCTGATTGACGATGATGGCTTTCATCTGAGGGTCGTCGGAAAGGTTCACGATCGTTTGAATGGTGGTTTCAAGCTCCTCCGTGAAGTTGTCGGGATAGATGGCCAGCGTGACCCTGTCTTCGCCGTACATTGCCTGGAATGCTTCGGCGCCGCGTCTGTCGTCCTCGGACTGAGAGACGGAACCGGTCACGATACCGATGTGGTATTCCCCTTCTGTGTCCGATCCGGTGGTCGTGCCGCAAGCTGCAAATGCGAAAGCCATTGCAACTACGAGCAACATGCTGATGATCTTCTTCATACTTACCTCCCCCATGTATTTTGTGCCTTGGGATTATCATACCATTAATTCTGAAAATATCAATCCGTTTCCGGTACTTTTTGGGTGTTTTATTGAAAATATACTACGTTTCACAGCAAAGCTTTTTCACTTAAGGTGAGAGCACTAAGTAAGAAGTCACAAGCGGATATCCGCGCCCTTTGGTCATCCCCGCGGGAAAATCCGCGTCAAATCCTTAAAAATGCCATATTGCGTTCAACTTGCGGGGGTAGAATAATAAATCGATACAAGTTTTGGAGGCTGAAATGGAAAAGGGGAAAAAGCGGAAAAAATGGCCGTATGTGCTCGCGATCACGGTCGTAGTGCTCGTCGGCATCGTGGTGATCGCGGATCAGATCAAGAAAACGTCGGATGAGCTTTTTCAATATTCGCTCTATACGGTGGAACGCGGGAACGTAATCTCAAGCGTTACCGGCACAGGCGTGATAGCGTTTTCGGAGACGCAAAGCGTGGAGCTGCCCGCGGGATTGAAGCTTGACGAAGTGCTCGTGCAATCGGGCGATAGCGTGAAAGCCGGGGATGTGCTGGCGACGCTGGATAAAACCGCACTCGAAACGCGTCAAAAGGAGCTTTTGAACGAGATATCCGCGCTCGACATGCAGATCGGTTCCCTGCAGCGCGGCAGCGAGCAGGCCAAAGTGACTTCCATGGTAGCGGGCCGCGTGGTCGAAATCTACGCGGCCGAGGGCGGCGACGTGGCGCAGACGCTTCGCGGCAGCGGCGCATTGCTGCTCCTATCTACGGACGGCAAGCTCAAGGCCGAATTTTCATCTTCCACCGCGCTGACGCTGGGCGCTTCGGTCGAGGTGGAACTCTTCGACGGAAGCAGCATAGACGGCACGGTCGCGTCGGTAACAAACGGTACGGCTGCCGTGACAGTGGACGACGCGGACGCCGGTTGCGGCGACAAAGTAAAGGTCTACCTCGACGGCACGCTCGCAGGGGAAGCGGAGCTTATGCCCAATGCACCGCTCGCCGTCGTGGCGGAATCCGGCGTGATCGATGATATCAAGGTGAAAACGGGCGACAAGGTGCGCATGGGTACGGTGCTCTTTACCCTGACGGACGCCCCCTACGCCAAGGAATATTACGACGCCTTCGAGGCGCGGAATACGGCCGCGGACACGCTCGCCGCGGTGCGCGCGTATCTCTATGACCCCAGCATCAAAGCACCCGCGGACTGCGTGGTGCGCACGGTGTATTTTGACGACGGCGATACCCTGGCCTCCGCGGCTCTTACCGCCGCAGCTTCCGCCTCCTCCACCCCTTCCGGCGACGTGGCGCTGTTCGATCTGGGGCTCAGCCTCGAGGTGCTTTTTGACGCCGACGAGCTCGACCTGCCGCTTTTAAAGGCCGGCCAGAGCGCCGTCATCACGGTGAACGCGCTTAGCGACGAAGCTTTCGATGCGACGGTAAAGAGCATCGCGGGCACGGGCGAGGCGTATAACGGCGTGACCACCTACCGCGTGCGGCTTTCCCTCGCGCCCGATGCACGGCTCAGCGCCGGCATGAACTGCTCGACGGTGATCGATATCGAGGAAAGAAATGACGTGCTCATCGCGCCTCTCATCACCATCGAAGAGGATGCGGACGGCATGTATACCTATGTTTCCCCCTCGGGCGGCAAGGCAAGCGGCGACCGCGTGCGCAAAAACATTGTGACGGGCCTGAGCGACGGCATCAGCGTGGAGATCGTGAGCGGGCTTGAGGAAGGCGACGTGATCTCCTACGAGAACAGGGACGCCATGATGCAAAATATGATGAAAATGTTTGGGGAGCGTTTCCAATGACGGACACCATCGTCATGAACGGCATATCGAAGATCTATACCGTGGGCGGTGAGGAGGTGCGCGCGCTCGATAACGCGTCGCTTCGCATAGCCCCGGGCGAATTCGTAAGCGTGGTCGGGCCTTCCGGCAGCGGCAAATCCACCCTTATGAACATCATCGGCTGCCTCGACATAGCCGACGAGGGAGAGTATCTGCTCGACGGGCAGCACATTGAGAGTTATTCGGAGGACCAGCTCGCCAAGGTACGCAATAAAAAGATCGGTTTTATTTTCCAGGGCTTCAACCTCCTGCCCAAAATGACCGCCGAGGAAAACGTAGAGCTCCCGCTCATCTACCAGCGGCTCTCCCTCTCAGAGCGCAAGGAGCGCGTGAGAGAGGTGCTCGATATGGTGGGGCTAACTTCTCGCGCACAGCACCGCCCGAGCGAATTGAGCGGCGGCCAGCAGCAGCGCGTAGCCATCGCCCGCGCGCTCGCCACGCATCCCTCGCTTCTTTTGGCGGACGAACCCACCGGCAACCTCGATTCCAAAACAAGCTCCGATATCATGAAGCTTTTTTCCTCGCTCTACGAGCAGGGGAACACCATCGTGATCATCACGCACGATAACGACATCGCCCGCAAGGCGAAGCGCACCGTCCGTATTTTGGACGGCCGCGTCTACGAGGAGGGCGCATGATCGTACAATCTATCAAAATGGCGTTGTCTGCCATCAGTTCCAACAAAATGCGCTCGTTTTTGACGATGCTCGGCATCATCATCGGCGTGCTCGCGGTGGTCGTTTTGATCTCGCTCGTAAACGGCGCGTCCTCCACCGTTACCTCGCAAATCGAAGCTCTCGGTACCAACCAGCTCGCCGTGATCGTGCGTGACGACCGCGGGCATCCGATCTCCCTCAGCGACCTTGCCGGCATAGCGGAAAACGAGGAATTTCAGGAAGTCGCGCCCGTCGCCAACGTTAACGGCACCGCGAAGCACGGCACGAAAAAGCTTACCGTGCAGGCGACCGGCACCGTGAACGCGTTTGAACGCATCTACGGCGTGAACCTGGCGCACGGCCGCTTTATCGAAACCGCGGACGTTGAGAACAGTTCCCTCGTGGCCGTCATCGACAGCGATATGGCCGACGAATTCTTCGATACGGGGAACGCTTTGGGCGAAAGCATCACCATCAACAGCCAAAGCTTCACGGTGGTGGGCGTGCTCGAGGCGGATACATCCATGGCGGGCTCCATGTCCTCCATGATGACGGGGGGGGCCAACACCGTTTACATCCCGTACACAGTCGCAAGCCGCATGGCCAAGCAGCCCTATGTCACGACCTTTTACGTTTCCTCCGCCAACGAGGAGGATATGCAAAAGGCAGAGACCAGGCTCAATGAGCTCATGCTTCAGCGCTTCCGCAACGATTCCGATGCGTTTCTCATCATCAACCAGTCGTCCATCATGGGCGCGATGGATACCGTTACGAACACCATGTCGCTGCTCTTTGGCGGCATCGCGGCCATTTCACTTCTCGTCGGCGGCATCGGCATCATGAACATCATGCTCGTTTCGGTTACGGAACGCACGCGCGAGATCGGCATAAGAAAGGCGATCGGCGCCGCACGCTCGAGCATCCTGATGCAGTTTTTGATCGAAGCGCTGATGCTGAGCCTCATGGGCTGCATCATAGGCCTCCTGCTGTCGTGGTTCATCCTCTCGATCGTCAACGTTGTGGCGGGCGATATGGCCACATTCACCATGTCGTTTGGCGTGATCGCGCTGGCACTCGGCTTTTCGGTGATCATAGGCGTCGCGTTCGGCCTCTACCCTGCCAATAAGGCTGCGAAATTACAGCCAATTCAAGCACTACGACACGACTGACGTCGTGTCGCGGACATGGCTTGCGAGCCATTCCGCGAAGGGGAACGGGGGCTTTTCACATCCGCCTGTCGCGCTGCTGCGCTCCCGTGCGGCGGATGTGAAAGGAACGAAAGGCTGCGCCTTTCATCTGTTTTGGCGCGCAAGGCCGCAGGCCTTGGCCCGAAAGGTTCCGGCTTTGCCGGACGTGTACACGCCGCCGAAGCCGGAATAAACCAAGGGGCTGTGGCCCCTTAATGATCCCCCTGAGTTTCGGGGGCTTTGGTCCCCGAACCCCCCACGGAACGGCCTTGGCCGTTCCGCAAAGATGCGTGAGCACATCGTTTCTGTTGTAGTTGTAGAGCGGGATGATTTCATCCCGCCGCGTGTACCTCGGCAGCAACGTAATATCATCTGCAGGGCAAGGGCAAGCCCTTGCCTTACAGTTACAATGCGCGTTCCCGTCGGGGGGCGCGTTTCGCCATATTACGGCATTGCGTTTCCTTTCTGTTTTCCTTATACTGGATAAAAGGCGGCGCTTATGTGCCGTTCACGGGGGTGTAGCTGTGGGAAAGGCGAACGCGAATGCGGCGCGGGTCAGCGCGTCGGACGTGATCTTAAAGACGGCGGCACGGCTTTTCACCGAAAAGGGCGTGCACGGCACGAGCCTCAACGATATCGCGGACGCCGCAGGTATGAGCAAGGGCACGCTCTATTACCACTACCCCGCCAAGGACCAGCTTGTGCTCGATATCGCGGACGCGCACATCGAACGCGCAACCGATACGGTGTTTTCCTGGATGGGCAACGTGAACCGTGAAATTTCCTTAAGGGAAGCCATTTTGTCGCTCCTCGACGCGCTCGCGCGAGAGGACGGCGACGCCGAGCCCTATTTGCATATGATGCTTTGCGCCGAGGCCGCCACGGGGAACGAACCGCTCGCGCAAAAACTGAGCGCGGCCTACCGCGCGTGGACGGTGATGCTCGAAGTGGGGCTTTTGCGCGCCAACATCCACAACGCCGAAACGGTTTTAAGACGCTCGCGCATGTTCTTTACGCTGCTTGACGGCTACCGTCTGCAAAACAGCGGAAAGCTTACCGGCGCACAGCTCGATACCCTTGCAGATTTTCTATCGGAGGAATAATCTTAAGCGAAATAGCGTCTATTTGGGCGTGGCTCAAAAAATAAGACCGGCACTACGCCGGTTTTCTTTTTTAAAATAGAAATGAACCTTTTCCCGCGCCGGTCGGTATATGTTAGTGAAAGGGGGCGAGGTGCTTGCTCGACACCTACATCCGCACATACGGGAAGCGGCTGTACGGCTTATGCCGGAAGCTTTGTACCAGTCCCTGCGATGCGGACGATCTGTATCAGGATACATGGCTCAGGGTGCTCAAAAGCATGGGGCGATACGATGCGAGCCGTCCGTTTGAGCCGTGGCTGACGCGGATATGCGTGAACCTTTACAGAAACTCCCTCAGAAGGGTCCCGAAAAACCCCTTTTTCAACGATTTTTCGAGCGCTGGGGAGAAACAGGCGGCGATCGAGACCGCTTGCGCCCCGCCCGCCGAGGACTACGGAGTCTTACACGCGGCGGTCAGCCGTTTGCCCGAGAGGCTCAGGCTTGCGGTCATCCTGTTTTACTTCCGGGATATGGATAGTAAAGCGGTCGCGCAGACGCTTAACGTCCCCATAGGGACCGTGAAATCGCGCCTGAGCAAAGCAAAGAAGCTGTTGAAGGAGGCTCTGAAATATGAGATCGATCTACCGTTTTGACGATGTGCCGCCTCCGTTCGTAAACGAAAAAACGTTGTGTGAGGAAGCGGAGCGGCGCAGGCTCCGTCGCCGGACCGTAACTTTGGCGCTGGCCGGCGCGCTTTGCGAACTCTGTCTGCTCCTTGCGGCGGCGATGCTGTACCCCATAAACGCCGCCCTTTCCTATGCTTGCGTAGCCTACGTCTGCACCACGATCAGCGGCGGCGCGGCCATCGTGATCATCTTTTCCCATAAAAGGAGGTCCATCACATGAATACAAATCTTATGATTGCACTGCTCGTCTACGTGGCGATCCTCATCGGCATTCCGGCGCTAATCGGCGTGTACGTATACCGCGACGCAGCCGGGCGCGGCATAAACCGCATCCTCTGGGCCTTAGTCGCGGCACTTACGCCCGCGTTCATCGGTCTCATCATCTACCTGCTGATGCGCGGCAGCTATCCCGACTTTAAATGCCCAAACTGTGCGGCCGACGTGAAAGAGCAATATACCGTTTGCCCAAATTGCGGCGCAAAGCTCAAGGCGGGCTGTCCGAACTGCGGTTTCCCGGCCGAGCCGAATTGGATGGTCTGCCCCAGATGCGCCTCCCCCCTGCCCGAATCCTGGGAGGGTGCGACGCCGCCCGTCAAGAAGAAAGATACCACCCTGTGGAAGATACTCGCCGTCGTCGTGGCGCTCCCCGTGCTGCTTCTTCTCCTCCTCGTGCTGTTCAGCATCCGCGGCTTCGGCAACAGTGCCCTGAATACCGTACAACAAACAGTGGGGGATTATGCGGGCAAACCCGAAGTCATAGCGTGGCTTGATACGGTCGGTAGCAAATATGATACGGCGTACGCGCTTCGTTACCGCACCGAAAGCCGCGATCAAAAGGTCACGCATTACCTCATCTATTGCCCGGCGGTAGATCAAAACACGCGCATCAGCTCAAGTAATCAAGCAGGCCTGTTCGGCAATGCAATCGAGGTGCGCTTTGAAACCGCCGGTTCCTCCGGTGCGGAGGCCGCTTTGACCACGGTGTCCTACTATGCGGATGAATACGGGAAGCTTACTGTGTTCCTTGACGATAAGAAGATACCCTGTGAGATCACCGATGTGGATTACAAACCCATTTTGCTTGAGGGGCGGACCGAGGAGGGCATACCGGCAAACGAAGAGTAAAAAAGGGGCTGCAGCCCCTTTTTTCATCCACTATTCTTCCTGTTTCGCCCCCGGTATGATGAACCAGTAAAGCTCCTTCAGAGAAAGCAAGCCCTCGCGCACCTCCTGTAAAAACTCCGGGCGCATGGTGCGCTTGAGTTCATGGTTGTAAAAGCAAAAGCTCAGGCCCTTCCGGTTGAGATAGGACTTCAACGCCGCATCCGCATCGGGGAAACGGTCGCGCTTGAAGCTTTCCCCCTCCACCGTAAAGCCCTTCGCCTTTGCGGCCTCCGTAAGCTCGAGAAAGCGCAAGGGGTTTGCGAGAATGCGCTCCCGAAGCCCCTTCATAAACGCGGAATCGGGGCTGTACATACCCATGCCGTAGCCGTAGCCCTTGGGATCGATCTCGGCGTACATGGAAAACGTATCGCCCGTGTGCGTATCGGGGTGCTTGAAGCTCAGCCATGCGTGGTCGCGGTAAAGCGACTTGTCCTTGGTGTAGCGCGTATCCCGGTAAATGCGCGAAACGATGCTCGTCAGTCGCGGGTTGAAATTCGCGTCGATGGCCAATAGATCGGGCAAAAGCCCTAGGGCGAGCTCCTGCAAAGGCCCCTGCACCTCGCGCTTGTAGCGCGCGCGGTTTTCCTCCATGAACTGCCTCGAATCGCGCAATGCCACCTCCATGAAAAACACGTAGGTGTCCTGCGTAAAGCCCTGAAATGCCATTGTACTTCCCTCTTTTTTGCGTTTGTGCAGTCTGGGCGGAGGCATGCCCCCGCCCAGACTATTGTAACCGAAATTTCCGTTAAGAGCAAAGCCCTATGCGTTTTCCGCCTTATGTTTTTTGATCGCCTCGGTGAGTTTTGGCACGATGGCGTTCACGTCGCCCACGATGCCGAGGTCCGCCGCATCAAATATGGGGGCGGTGGGGTTTTTGTTGATAGCGACGATGTAGTCGGAACCCTCCATGCCCGCAAGGTGCTGGATAGCGCCCGAAATGCCGCAGGCCACATAGAGCTTGGGCCGCACGGTCTTGCCCGTCTGCCCCACCTGATAATCGCGGTTCATCCAGCCCGCATCCACGCATGCGCGCGAGGAACTGACCTCGCCGCCGAGCGCATCCGCAAGGTCACGGAGCATGGCGAACTTTTCCGGAGCGCCCACGCCGCGGCCGCCCGAAACAAGTATTTTCGCCTCGGTGATATCCGCGCAGCGCTTTTCTTCCTTCACAACCTCAAGAAGCTTCACGTTCACGTCCGCCTCTTTAAGCCCGGCGTCAAACGCGGTGATCTTGCCTTTCCGGGAGGCGTCGCACGCAAGGGGCTTCATCACGCCCGGGCGGACGGTCGCCATCTGCGGCCTATACTTTGCGCACACGATGGTCGCCATGATGTTGCCGCCAAACGCCGGACGCGTCATAAGAAGGAGGTTCGTTTCCGCCTCTATGGCAAGCCCCGTGCAATCGGCCGTAAGGCCGGTATGGATGCGCGCGGAAACGCGCGGCGCAAGGTCGCGGCCGATGCTCGTCGCGCCAAACAGCATGATTTCAGGCTCGCGTTCCTTTATGACCGCCGCAACGGCCTTTGCGTAAGGCTCGGTGATGTATTCTTTCAAAGTCGGGTGATCGACCGTGATCACTTCCGTTGCGCCGTATGCGACCAGCTCCGCGGCCCTTTCTTTCACATTGTGGCCCAGAAGCACCGCAACGACTTCCTGGTTAAGGGCGTCCGCGAGCTCGCGCGCCTTGCCCAATAGCTCTATAGAAACCTTTTGAAGCTTGGAATCCCTCTGCTCCGCAAACACAAATACGTTTTTGCTCATAACTTACCCCTATATGATGAACTTTTCGGCCAGCTTATTGACGATCAGCCGCACTGCCTCGTCCGCGCTGCCTTCAAATTTCTCGCCCGCGCCTTTGGGTTGTTTGGTGAAGCTCTCCTTCACGCGCGTGGGGGAACCGGCGAGGCCTATGTTGTCTTTATCCGCAAACCCCTCGAGCTCGGCGAGCGTAAAGCGCCGTACTTCCTTTTTGTATGCGTCGAACACGCCCGGGACACTCATGTAGCGCGGCACGGCAAGCTCACTGAGCGCCGTGATAAGGCATGGCAGCTTCACTTCGATAATGTGATAGCGGTCCTCGAATTGCCTGCGCACCACGATTCTGTCCTCATATACCGCCTCGACGCTTTCCACATAGGTGACCTGCGGGATACCCAAGTGCTCCGCGATCTGCGGGCCCACCTGCGCTGTATCGCCGTCGATGGCCTGACGGCCCGCGACGATGAGGTCATAGCCTATCTTTTTGAGCGCCGCCGCGATGGTGGACGAAGTTGCCCACGTATCCGCGCCGCCGAAAGCCCTGTCGGTGATGAGCACGGCCTCGTCCGCACCCATAGCAAGCGCCTCGCGAAGCGCGATATCCGCCTGCGGCGGCCCCATGGAAACGACCGTCACCGTGCCGCCTTCCATATCGCGTATACGCAGCGCCGCTTCGAGTCCCGCCTTATCGTCCGGGTTGATGATGGAGGGCAAGCCCTCGCGGATGAGGTTGTTGGTGACGGGATCGAGCCTGACCTCCGCCGTATCGGGAACTTGTTTCATGCAAACGATGATCTTCATGACGCGCCCTCCTCAATTTACGTTGAGTGCCGCGGAGATGACCATGCGCTGCACTTCGTTGGTACCTTCGTAGATTTCGGTGATCTTCGCGTCGCGCATCATACGCTCCACGGGATATTCGCGCGTGTAACCGTAACCGCCGAAAAGCTGCACGGCCTCGCGCGTGACCGAACTCGCCGTCTGCGCGGCAAAGAGCTTCGCCATGGCGGCTTCCTTGGAGTACTTTTCGCCGCTCTGCTTTTTCATGGCCGCGCTGTACACGAGAAACCTTGCGGCCTCCATGCGGGTGTGCATTTCGGCGATCTGAAACTGCGTGTTTTGGAATTGGCTTATGCGCTTGCCGAACTGCTTACGCTCCTTTACGTATTTGATGGTCTCCTCCACCGCGCCCTCGCCGATGCCGAGCGCCTGCGCCGCGATGCCGATGCGCCCGCCGTCGAGCGTGCCCATGGCGATGGAAAATCCTTTGCCTTCCCTGCCGAGCAGGTTCTCCTTGGGCACGATGCAGTTGTTGAGGATGATCTCGCAGGTAGATGAGCCGCGTATGCCCATTTTATGCTCCTCTTTGCCCACGGAAAAGCCCTTGAAGTTTTTTTCCACAAGGAAGGCGGATATGCCGCGCGTGCCCTTGGTCTTGTCCGTCATTGCAAATATGACAAACAAGTCCGCATAGCCCGCGTTTGTTATAAAAAGCTTCGTACCGTTGAGCACGTAATGGCCGCCGTCGAGTTCAGCTTGCGTCTGCTGGCCCGAGGCGTCGGTGCCCGCGTTTGGCTCCGTAAGGCCGAAAGCCCCCAGCCATTCGCCCGAGCAGAGTTTGGGGAGGTACTTCTTTTTCTGCTCCTCGGTGCTGTATTCGTAGATGGGCGCACAGCAAAGCGAAGTGTGCGCCGAAAGTATAACGCCTGTGGAGCCGCAAACCTTAGAAAGCTCCTCCACAGCCATCGTGTACGCGAGCGCATCCCCGCCAGCCCCGCCGTATTCCTTCGGGAACGGGATGCCCATAAAGCCGTAGCGCGCGAGTTTCTTTACCGTCTCCACCGGGAAGCGCTCCTGCTCGTCGGTCTCCCCGGCAAGAGGCTTCACCTCGGTCTCGGCAAACTTCTTGTACAATTCTCGGAGCAGAACATGCTCCTTCGGCAGCGTAAAGTCCATGCTGGTCCTCCATTTTGACGATATCGTGAATTTTCTAACAATAAGGCCCGCACTACGGCCCCGCGCCGCATGACGCAGGGCCGCAATACAAGCGCTTATATTTTTATTTAAGCCCGCGCCTCACCATTTCCTGAATGGCGAAAGAGGCGACGTCCTCCGCGTATTTCTGCGGGCCGAAGCCCGCGTCGTAGCCGAGCTCTTTGGCGAGCTCGTGCGTGATGCGCGCGCCGCCGCAGCAGAGTATGAAACGCTCGCGCACCCCTTCCGCCTCCAAAAGCTCCACAAGCTCCGTGAGGTTTTGGATGTGGACGTCCTTTTGGGTGACGGTCTGGGATACAAGGAGCACGTCCGCGTTGAGCTCGAGGGCATTCTTTAAAAACTCCTCGTTTTCCACCTGCGCGCCCATGTTGTACGCCTCGACCATATCGTAGCGCTCAAGGCCGTAATGCCCCGCGAAACCCTTGCGGTTCATGATGGCGTCGATGCCCACGGTATGCGCGTCGGTGCCGGTGGATGCGCCCACCATCACCACCTTGCGGCCGATATGCTCGCGGATGTAGCGGTTGCAGCTTTCCATATCCATCACGTCGGTCTCCACGGCCTGCACGCGGATGGAGGTATAGTCGACAGAGTGCGCACAGGAGCCGTATACGACGTAGAAGGTGAATTCCGCATCGAGCGTCTCGCGGTGCGCCACAGACGGCTCCGGAATGCCCATGGCGCGGGCGAGCCGGCGCGCGGCCTCTTCTCCCTTATCGTCATTTTTCACGGGAAGGGTGAAACTCAATTGCACCTTGCCGTCGTTCATGGTGTCGCCGTAGGCGCGAAGGTGCGTAAGATCCAGATTTTTATCGTAACTTTTGCCGGAGGTATTGTAAAGTCCGCTGCTCATGCTTTTTCCTCCACTGTCATCAGTTCCGTGAAGGGGTTGAAGTACGCCGGGTCCTTCTGCACGACGCCCGCGAGGCCCTTGCCGCCCGTGCGGGAACGTTTAATATCGGCGAAAACGCCGCGCTCGAGCGTACCGAAAAGTCCCAGCTGCTCGATCTCACTTAAGAGCGACGCCGCCTTCCCAAGCACCTCGTTCGCGCGAGAGGCAATGATGCCGTCTTCCTTGAACGTAAGCTCTCCGCCGAGGTCCTTCATGGTGCTGAAAATATAGCGAGCGTTTTCGATGGCGAGCGCGCGGTCGCTCATGAACGGGGTGTGGATGGCCTCGGTCATCATGCCTAAAAGGTGTATCTTCTGCCCGGTCATGACGGTGACCATGTTGAAAAGCGCGTCCTGCACATGGCCTCTGAAAATATTACCGGTCATGAACTTGGTGGGCGGCATGTATTTAAGAGGGGCGTGGGGGAATATCTCCCGCGCCATCTGCGCCTGGGCAAGCTCATATAAGAAACCGTTTTCCACATCGGGGCTTATTTCAAACGCGTGTCCAAGCCCCATCTGTTCCTCGGGAAGACCTGCGCAGACGGCGAACTGCTCGTTCAAAAACTGCGACGCCAGAACCGTATGCGCTTCCTCCACCGCGTCGGCGGTGGTGAGGTAATTATCCTCGCCGGTGTTGATGATGACCCCCGCGAATGCGTTGATGACGCGCGAGAAGTATTGATCCACGATGGTGCGCTGCATGTTGATATCGCGGAACAATATGCCGTAAAGCGCGTCGTTGAGCATGACGTCGAGCCTTTCGAGCGCGCCCATGGCGGCAATCTCCGGCATGCAAAGCCCCGAGCAATAGTTGCACAGGCGTATGTAGCGGCCTTCCTCTTTGCCCACCTCGTCGAGAGCGGCGCGCATGAGGCGGAAATTTTCCTGCGTGGCGTAGGTGCCGCCGAAGCCTTCCGTGGTCGCGCCGTAGGGCACGTAATCGAGTAGGCTCTGCCCCGTGGTCCTGATGACCGCGATCACATCCGCACCCTGCTTGGCCGCGGCCTTGGCCTGTACGATATCCTCATAGATATTGCCCGTCGCCACGATCACGTATAGATAGGGGCCTTCCTTATCGGGATGCTCCCTGAAAAACGCGTTTCGCTGCGCAACGTTATTCCGTATGCGATCGACCGTCTTTTTTGCGTGCGGCATGACGGCGGCGCGTATCTCTTTTTCCGTATGCGGCCTTATTTTCGTAAGGTCGAACGAATGCGCGGCGACCCCCTCCGCAATCTCCTGCGGGCCTAACTCCGTATCCGCGATGGCGTTGCCGATAAAATACGCCGCGCCGGCATTCAAAACACCCTTCCCGCGAAGGTGCTCTACGACGATGTTCGGGAGCGGCACTTCGTCAGCGTTCACTTTGTCCACGCCCAAGAGGCGGCAGACCGCGCGCTCCACCGCCACGGTGGTATTTTGGTCGATAAAGCGCTGCGTATCGAGCGCGACGCGCCTTGCGCTTTCCCGCGCGCTTTTAACGAGCGATTGGTTAAGGTTGAGCTTGCTTTGCATAGGTCCTCCGGTTTCGGTCTTGTCCTGTAGAAGGCGAGATTTTCGCCCCCTACAGGACGGCTCTTACGTTATTCGTGGTTCACGCGTTCGCTGCGCGCAAGGCCTTTTGGCTCCATGGAAAGCGCTTGGCCTTCAAGAAGCCCCGCGACGCCCACAAGCTTTTTCTCGCGTTCCTTGCGGCAGACCTCGCAGTTACAGCTTTCCTGATAATGCTCGGGCTCGGTATAGGTGGTGATGACGCCCTCGAAGTTTCGAAGCACGACCTTGTGGGGCGACTGGCTGATGACGTACGTGGGCATGACGGGGGTCTTACCGCCGCCGCCCGGGGCATCCACCACGAAGGTGGGCACGGCAAAGCCGGAGGTATGACCGCGCAAACCTTCTATGATCTCGATACCCTTGGAAACGGGAGTGCGGAAATGCTCGAGGCCCATGGAAAGGTCGCACTGGTAGATGTAGTACGGGCGCACGCGTATCTTTACGAGCTCATGCACGAGCTTTTTCATCACGTGCACGCAGTCGTTCACGCCCGCGAGGAGCACGCTTTGGTTGCCCAAAGGTATGCCTGCGTCCGCAAGCCTCGCGCAGACCGCGGCCGATTCCGGGGTGATCTCGTTGGGGTGGTTGAAGTGCGTGTTAAGCCAAATGGGATGGTATTTTTTGAGCATGCTGCAGAGCTCCGGCGTGATGCGCTGCGGCATCACAACGGGCGTGCGCGAGCCGATGCGGATGATCTCCACATGGTCGATGGCGCGGAGACTCGAAATGATGTACTCGAGCATCTCATCGCTCTGGATGAGCGCGTCGCCCCCGCTCAACAGTACGTCTCGCACGGCGGGCGTGTTTTTGATATACTCGATGCACCTGTCCACCTGGGAGCGGGGAACGGCGCTGTCCTTTTGCCCGGCAAAGCGCCTTCTGGTGCAGTGGCGGCAATACATAGCGCACTGATCGGTGATGAGCATCAAAACGCGGTCGGGATAGCGATGCGTGAGCCCCGGCACGGGGGAATCGGTATCCTCGTGCAAGGGGTCGCGAAGGTCCGCGGCCGCCATATGCAGCTCGCTCGCCGTGGGGATAGCCTGTCTGCGCACGGGGTCTTGAGGGTCGTTTTGGTCGATGAGCGAAAGATAGTACGGCGTGATGGCCATACGGAGCGCGCCGAGGCACGCGCGCACGCCGTCCTCCTCCTCGGGGGTGAGCGCGATGTACTTTTTGAGCTCATCGAGCGTCTCGATGCGGTTTTTGACCTGCCATTTCCAGTCGTTCCACTGTTCGTCGGAAACTCCCGAAAACAGTGCGCGGTTGGGCGTTTTCATGCGATCGCTCCTTAACAATAGATGGAGTTGAAAAGCTCCCTGATCTTGGCGTTCTCACGCAGCACGTTGAGCGTGATCTCGGCATGGTCCTTGGAATAGCCGTTGCCGATGATCATGGTCACGTCCTTGCCGATGCCTTCCGCGCCCAAAGCCGCGCGGGTAAAGCTCGTCGCCATGGAAAAGAAGTATACGATGCCGTTGTCGCGCACGGGGAGGATGGCGCTCATCTCGCAGGCCTCGATATTGACGCAGCTGATGGAAACGTCGTATTCGCGGCCGCCGTTTGCCTGGAGCGCCTTTTCAAGCACGTTCACGGGCTCGGTGGCGGAGGCGACGACCACCTCATGGCAGACGCCGAGGTCGAGAAGCTTCTGCACCTGGCTCTCGCGGCGGACAAGGCCCACGACGCGGCCGGATTTGCCGACCTTCTTCATGGCCTCGTAACAGCAAAGCACGCCGCTCTTGCCGTTCGCGCCGATCACGAGCACGCTGTCGCCCTCCTTGGGGAGCTTACGGGCCTGCGCGGGCGCGCCTGCCACGTCGAGCGCCGCAAGGGCGAGGGCTTCGGTCATATCGTCGGGCAGCTTGGCGTAGATGCCGCTCTCAAACAGCACGGCCTTGGCCTCCACGTCCACGCGGTCGATATCCATGTGGATGGCCTTGATCTTTTCGATCTTCAACGGGGTCAAAGAAAGCGAAACGAGGGATGCGATCTTATCGCCCACCTTGAGGCCGCGGTCCTTGAGGTCTTCGCCAATATAGGCGACTTTGCCTATGAACATGCCACCCGAGCCGGTGACGGGGTTTTGCTGCTTGCCGCGCTCGTTCACGATGCCGAGGATCATTTCCTTAATCTTTTCCTCGTCGTGGTTGCAGGCTTCCTTGATCTGCGTGAAGGAGGCGGAATCGATGTTGAGGGAGATCACGTCGCAGATGATCTCGTTGGAGTAGAGTTTCGTCATGTCGTTGTCGATCTTCCACGCGGCCTGCGTCAAAACGCCCTTCGGCTCGATCACGCGGTGCGCGCCGTATTTGTTGCCCTTCATTGCCATAGAAAATTCCTCGCCTTTCAAAAATATAGAATGTTAATAGACTGCGTTTTAACGCTTTTGGATACTTAAGATTTCCCTTGCCTCGTCCGGCGTGGCAACGGGGCGGCCGAATTCCTTCGCAAGCCGCACGACTTTTTCCACAAGCTCGCCGTTGCTGCGGGCAAGAACGCCCTTTTCGAGGTAGATATTGTCTTCAAAGCCGATGCGCACGTTGCCGCCCATGATGATGGTCATGGCGGCCACGGGGAACGCGAAGCGGCCTACGCCCGCCGCCGTCCACGTCGCGTCCGCGGGGATGCTTTCGCGCATAAATACGAGGTCGCGCGGCTCGCCGCTGATACCGCCGTTCACGCCAAACACGAAATCGAAATGCATGGGCGCCTTGATATAGCCCTTTTTGTGGAGCCTTAAAGCCATGTCGATCATGCCCTTGTCGAACACCTCGAGCTCCGGCTTGATTTTTCGCGCGTTCATTTTTTCCGCAAAATCGATGATCATATTTTCGGTGTTCACGAACACGTCGTCGCCGCCGAAGTTGCAGGTGCCGCAGTCGAGCGTGGCCATCTCCGGGTTTAAAGTGATGGGCTCAAGACGCTCGTCGTTTGTCATGCCCACCGCGCCCCCCGTGGAGGGTTGAATGATGACGTCGGGGCATTTTTGATAGATCGCGTCCATGCACGCCTTGAAGCGCGCGGCGCTCTGGGTGGGCATGCCGTCGTCCTCGCGCACATGCAGATGGATGATGGACGCGCCCGCCTTGTAAGCAAGGTACGCCTCATTTGCGATCTCCGAAACCGTATACGGCACGGCGGGGTTATGCTTTTTTGTGACCTCCGCGCCGCAGATGCACGCGGTGATGATGAGCTTTTCCATTGCGCTGCCTCCTACTGTTTCTTTCTCTGTTTCTCCTTTGGCACCACGCAGGTGCCGCTCGCACGGCAAACCACGATGGGTTCAGCCAATACGTCGCAGGCGGATTCGTTGATGTCCGGGCGCGGCGCGATCACCTTTTTGGCCTCGAAGGTCATCTTGCGCGAGGTGTTGCCGACCGCCGTTATCTCGCCCGTAGCCTCGATATAGTCGCCCGCGTAAACGGGGGCCATAAACTCCACCATGTCGTAGGCCTTGAAAAGCCCTTCATCGCCGTCATGCGTAATAAGAAGTTCCGTGGCCACGTCGCCGAACAGCGCGAGCATGCGCGCACCGTCCACAAGGTTGCCGCCGTAGTGCGCGTCGTGCGCGCTCATACGAAGCCTGATGGTCGATTTCATAAAAAACCTCCGCCGCATAAGATATTTTGTATCGTTTTGAAAAGGGAAGCCGTTTTGATCTCGGAAATAAAAAGACGGCGCGCATCCACCCGCCCTAAAAGCGAGTCAATAGCGCGCCATCTTTAAAAGAAAACGAAAGAAAAAAGCTATTGATAAGAGAAGACTCTCATCAATAGCGCATCATCCGTTTGAAGATGACAGTTGCGCGGCGCTGAGCCGTCGCACCCTGCCGCACGCGGCTTAAGCCCCGTCGCGCGACATCGGCGGAAAACGCATTCGCTTGCGGCGTGGGGCGCTTAAGCCCTTAGCATCCGCAGTTTACCTCATTCCCCGCGCCTCTATTTTACGGTATTCGATTGACAGTTTCACTATATCGTATTTTTCCTGCGTTTGTCAATATGTGGCGGGGGCCGTCACCCTTTTTATCACCTATATGACCCCGATCCACGAAAGCAGCGCTCCCGCGGCGCCCGCGATGAGCGTAAGCAAAATGGGATTCACCTTGAAGCGTATGTTCAAAAACGCCGCCACGGCGAACACCGCGAGCGGGAACCACATTACGCTTGTGAGCGGCGATGCAAAAAAGGATATAAGCGTCGTATCCGGCACGAGCGCGACCGCTGCCGCGATGGTGACTGCCGCCGCCGCGATAAGCCCCACCGCCGTGGGCTTCACACCCATAAAGAGCCCCGAGGCAAAACTGCTTTCCCGATAGCGCGCGATAAAGCGCATCATGAGCGTCACAAGGATGAACGATGGCAGCACCACGCCCAGCGTCGCCGCGAGCGCGCCCCAAAAACCCGCGTCAAGATAGCCCACATAGGTGGCCGCGTTGATGGCGATGGGACCGGGCACGATCATGTCGAGCGCGTTGAGATCCGCAAACTGCTGCAAGGTCACGTTGAACTTTTCGCTTTCCCGCACGATCATCGAAAGCATGGCATACCCGCCGCCGAAGCCCGCGATCCCTATTTTAAAAAACGACCAGAGGAGAGCCGCGTATTCAAGAAACATGCTTGCCACCCTCCTTTTCTTTTTTTGAGGCCAGTATCCGCGCGTAGACGATGCCGATAAGGCCGCCGCCGAGCACAATAAACACCACGCTTATATCGGTAAGGAGCGTCAGAAGGAATGCGACTATCATAAGCACGATGCTAAACGCGTTTTTGATGTTGTGCTGTCCGAGCGAAAACGCCGCCGAGAGTATGAGAGCGGCCGACGCCGCGCGTATGCCCATAAACGCACCGTAGAGCGGACCCTCGCGCGGGATAAGGTTCAGCAGTACCGTTGCGAGCACCATCAGCACGAAGGCGGATACGGTGGCTCCGAAGCTCGCGATGAGCATGCCCAAAGTGCCCGCGGCGCGCCTCCCCACAAATGCCGCGCAGTTCACGGCGATCACGCCCGGCAAGGTCTGCGCGAGCGTTGCATACTCCATGAACTCCTCGCGCGGCATGAGCTTACTTTTCTCCACCACGTCCTTTTCGATCACGGGGAGCATGGCGAGCCCGCCCGCAAACGTGAACGTGCCCGCCTTGAAAAAGATGACGAACAACGCCCAAAGCGTTTTCAAATCGGTTTTCTCCCGTTGTTCCAAAATGCGTTCTCCTTCTTAAGTAAAATCCTGCTGCCTTTCATTATATGTGGAAAGTCCGCCGCTTTCAAGGCGCTTACGCCTTGAAAGAATGCGACAGAGAACGGCTGCCTCGGGCGTATGTCCGAACCAGCCGTTCTCTGTCGATTTATTTTATTTATATTTCATTTGCATTTGCTCTTTTTCGGGAAGTATATATACGGCACGATGATGGTCACCACGTTTTTGTGCCGCCTGAGCATGTGCTCGATGAAGTAGGTGGTCTGGTTGTGGAGGATATTATCATACCAGTTCTTCTCCACAAATTTCACCATGATGACCGATACGTTCTCACCGGGCTTTACCGTAGCTTCTTTTCGGCTTATGTACTCGTTGATTGGCGTCACGACATCGCGGTAGGGCGCTTCGATGATCTCGAGCGGCACATCGATCTCGTTTTCTTCCCACTTCTTTTTTAGCGCCGCCGTGCGCTCCGCGTCGGTCGATATATGGAGCGCTATCACGTTGGAAGAAAGCGCGTTGGCGTAGTTGAGCGTTTTCAATACCGAGCGCGTCATGGCGCTGGCAAGCACGATACATAGGTTTTTGTCCGAGCTTGTGCTCTTATAGTAATGATCCTTGAAATCATCCACTCTGAGCTGTTCGCCGATGAACTCGTAATGCTTGCGGATATTGCCCATAAGGAGGCTTAAAAGGGGGATGGCTACCACGAGCATCCATGCGCCGTCCTTAAACTTTGCCACAAGCACGATCACCGCGCCCACAATCGTCATAAGCGCGCCGAAGCCGTTTACGAATGCGTGCTGTTTCCAGCCCTTGCCGCGGTTTTTGAACCAGCGCACCACCATGCCGCCCTGCGAGAGCGTGAACGAGATGAATACGCCCACCGAATAGAGCGGTATGAGGTGATGCGTATTCGCGCGAAACAGCGCAATCAAAATACCCGCCGCAAAGAAGATGAACATGATGCCGTTAGAAAACGCGAGTTTGAAGCCCCTCTGGCCGAACTGGCGCGGCAGATACCCATCCGCCGCGAGGATGGACAATAGCGTCGGCAGCCCGCTGTACGCCGTATTGGCGGCAAGAAGCAAAATAAGGGACGTCGCAAACTGCAAAATGTAGTAAAGCATGTTCTTGCCGAACACCGCCTCACCCATCTGCGCGATCACCGTTTGACCCGTAAGCGGCACCACCTTGAGCGTCATTGCCAAAATGACGGAACCGCCGAAGATGAAGATGATGATGCCCGCAAGGATGTAGAGCACATGCTTGGCATGCTTTTTGCTCGGCTCCTTAAACGACGGTACGGCATTTGAAACCGCTTCCACGCCCGTGAGCGCGCTGCAGCCCGAGGCGAACGCCCTGAGGAGCAAAAAGAGCGGCGCGATGGTCATAAGCGCGTCCGGCGACTGCACAACGGGGGATTCGGCATATTGAATGGGCGCGAGGCGGCCGCCAAAGTACTCGATAAGCCCCGTCACGATGAGCAAAAACATCATGAGGATAAAACCGTAAGTGGGAACGCCGAACACCTTGGAGGATTCATTCACGCCCCGAAGGTTCAAAAGCGTAATGAGCGCAAGCCCCGCAAGCGCGATAAGGACCCGGCTGCCTTCAAGCGCGGGGAACGCGGCTACGAGCGCGGAGGTAGCCGAGGAAATGCTGACCGCCACGGTCATCACATAATCGATGATGAGCGCGGACGCCGCCACGAGGGAGGTGTTTTTGCCCAGATTTTCCGCGGAAACGACGTACGCACCGCCGCCGTTCGGGTATTCTTCGATGATTTGCGAATACGAAAACACCAACACCAGCAGCAATACCAAAATAGGAATGGCGATGATCCCGAGGTACGGAACGGCCGCAAAGCCCAATATGGGTACGAGCACGAGCAATATCTCCTCTATGGCGTACGCCACGGAGGATACCGCGTCGCTCGCCATGATGGGAACTCCCCAAAGGGTAGAAAGTTTTTCGTGCGAGAGTTCGTTGGTTTTAAGCGGCCGCCCCAAAAGGAGCTGTTTTATACTCATAATGACCTTCCATGCATATAAGGTAAGGGAAGTCGAACCTTTGCGTCTTAAAACTGCCAGTTTGGCGCACGTCTTTGTCATCGTCAGTCGCCGTAGGAATCCCTACGGCTCCCTCTTCTTTCGCGACCTGCATCCAAGCTGGCAGTTTTTAGGTCGCAGAGTTTAAAGGGTCGGAAGACATGTCAGCGCTAGGCGTCGGGCGCAGGCGTAGCGTCCGGCGAAGCCGGAACCCTTACGGGCCAAGGCCTGCGGCCTTGCGTGGGTGCCTGCGCCGAGTACTGGCAACACAGCGATGGCGTGCTTTCCGGCCCTCTAAACCGCAAAGGTTCGGCTCCCCTTACCTTACACTAAGCGCAAAAACTATGTGCCCACAGGGCGAAATGAGCATTTTTTTACGCACATTTTTCGCCGTTCGTGGACACGACAACTATCATATCAGGAAAATACGGCTTGTCAAGGAGAATTTTCGCCTTGTTCCGCGGTACGGCGCGCAATGAGCAAGGCATATGTCATTTTGCCGTCCACGGCTTTATTTATGCTTCATTTATGCGGTATTTATACGCATAAATGCCAAAAGTCGCCACAGCTTTCGGCGCGGCGGCTTTTAATGATCCGGCTCGATTTATGGATTTTATTTTTTACATTTTTAATTTTTCTCATTGTGCTCAAACAACAAAATCACTTTCCGTCCGTGCGCTTGTAGGATTTGTCGCGCGGGCGGTCCTCCGGCCTTATGCGGTTCTTCTGGCGGAGGTTCACAGCGTTTTGCCGCCGCACGGCGGCGCGGTTCTCCTTGGTGAGTGTGCGGTAGCTTTCGTAGCGGGTCTGGTCCAACGCTCCGCTCTGAAGCGCCGATTTTACCGCGCAGCCGGGCTCCGAGGTATGCGTGCAGTCGGAAAAGCGGCACTTTTTTGCAAGCGCCTCGATCTCCGAAAATGCGGCGTCTATCCCGTCGTCCGCGCCCAAAACCCCCAGCTCACGCATCCCCGGCGTATCGATGACCATCGTTCCCGAGGGGAGCATACATAGCTCCCGATGGGTGGTGGTATGCCTTCCCCGCGCGTCGTCCTCGCGCACTTCACCCACGCGGAGCGCTCCCTCCCCCATGAGTACATTGATGAGGCTCGACTTGCCCACACCCGACGAACCCAAAAAAGCGAGCGTTTTCCGAGGCTTCAAAAACGCCTTGAATTCCTCCAGGCACTCGCCCGTATAGGCGCTCAGCGCAAAGACCTCCGCCCCGGGCGCAACGCCCATGACCTCCGAAAGATACATCCTCCTTTGCTCCGTTAGATCCGCCTTGGTGAGCACCACCACGGGAGCGGCGCCGCTCGCCCATGTGAGCGCCATATAGCGCTCGAGCCTGCGCGCGTTGTAGTTTTGGTTGAGCGACATCACGACGCACACATAATCGAAGTTCGAGGCGATCACCTGCTCCACGCTCGTGCGCCCGTACCCCGCCTTGTGCCCGCCTAGGTCGCTTCTTGAAAATACCGTTTTTCGTTCCAGTGTTTTTACGATGAGGCTCTCCCCTGCGGGGTTATAGCTCAACAGTACAAAGTCGCCCACCGTAGGAAAATCGATGCTCTCCGCTCCGCGGAAATATTCCCCGCTTTTGGGACGTGCGCGCAAAAATCCTTTTTCGCACACCGCCTCAAACTGCTCGCGGTGCGCGCACACGATGCGCCCTATCGTAAGTTTTTCATTTTCAAATTCCGCACCGGCCATTTCGCCGGTATAGCCCCAGTCCTTCATATCGGGCATTGCTTTCTCCTTAAAATAGCGTACTTGTTTCATATAGGCATAAGGTTAAGAAGAACAGCAAAAGGACGCGGCCTGCCGCGTCCTTTAAAATTCAACACGTTAGGTTGTTTGATGCGCCGCGCCTGCGCGCGCCGCCAGCTATTCTTTTAGCCTGCCTGCACCTTTAATTCTACCGACATCAAACATACCTCCTTAGCGCTTCGCTTTCGTTCAAGCGGCATACGCTGCTTGAACGAGGTCACTGCGGTGGGTTTTCAGAAAGGCTCTCTCGTCCGTTCGCCTTTCTGCAAGATGTCATTTCCGCCGCGCATGTCGCCGGAAATGACGGATCCATATGGCAGGCTCCATGCCGCCTTCACGACACGGCGCGACGAGCGCACCCTTAAGAAAGCACTGCCTACCATGGGCATTCGTCTCTCAGCGCTTACTTTATCACAATTTCTCGATTGCCGACAAGCGGAGCGAATGGTTTTAAGCAAGTTCTCCTATTTTTTTATGCGCGGGATGTACGCCCCGTAACCTTCGCGCTCCATATCCTGAAGGGGTACGAAACGCACAGCGGCGCTGTTGATGCAGTAGCGCAGGCCGCCCATATCGGCGGGGCCGTCGTCAAACACATGGCCGAGGTGGGAATTGCCGGAGGCGCTTTTCACCTCGGTGCGGATGCGGCCGAAGGAACGATCCTCGTTTTCCTTCACGCGCTCCGCTTCGAGGGGTTTGGAAAAGCTCGGCCATCCGCAGCTCGACTCGAACTTGTCGCTCGAAAGGAAAAGCGGTTCGCCCGTGACGATATCCACATAGATGCCGTCGCTAAACTCGTCGTAATACTCGTTGTGAAACGGCGGTTCGGTATCCCCGAACTGCGTCACGCGGTATTGCATGGGCGTGAGCTTCTTTTTAAGCTCTTCTTTGCCCGGCTTCGCGTATTCCTGTTTTTGAAGCTGCGGCTGGTCGTAGAGGGAGCTGAAATCCACATGGCAGTAACCGCCCGGGTTTTTCTCCAAATAATCCTGATGATAGTCTTCTGCGTCATAAAAGCCCTTCAGCCTTTGCACCTCGGTCACGACGGGCTCTCTACGTTTCGCCTTCTCTTTTTCCACGGCGGCCTTAATGATGTTTAGGTCGGCCGCATCCTCGTAATAAATGCCCGTGCGGTATTGGGTGCCGATATCCCCGCCCTGCCGGTTCAAAAGCGTGGAGTCGATGATAACGAAAAAGCGCGAAAGTAAGATCTCGAGCGTTACGCGCGCGGGATCGTACTCCACGCGCACCGTCTCGGCATGGCCGGTCTTTTTGATATCGTAATAGCCGGGGCTCTCCGTCATTCCATTGGCGTAGCCCGCAATCGCGGATTTCACCCCGTAAACATGCGAAAAATAAGCCGCCACGCCCCAGAAGCAGCCGCCCGCCAAGTAGATGACGCGCGTTTTTGCGCCGCTATAGTCGACGTCTTTGTTGGGGTTTTCGGGCAAGGAGAATGTCATGATAGAAACCTCCCAAATGTAAACCTTGGTGTGCTTTGGACTTCATTTTATAATTTCTGCATCGAAAAGGCAAACTATTTGCAACATCGCCGCTTTATGGCCGCGATAAGGTTGACAAGCCGCAAAAATTTGCTATGCTCAAGGTAGACGGTATCTGGTAAAATCATCCGAATCGAAAGGAGTTATCCATATGACAAACGGCTATAAGATCGCGGGCGTCGAAGCGCTCGAAATACTCGATTCGCGCGGCAACCCCACTGTGGAAACGGTGGTCACCCTTGAAAACGGTACAACCGGTACGGGCGCCGTACCGAGCGGCGCGTCCACCGGCACCTTTGAGGCCGTAGAGCTTCGCGACGGCGGCGCGCGCTACGGCGGCAAAGGCGTTTCCCGCGCGGTCAGCAACGTGAACACGCACCTGCTTGAGGCCGTTCGTGGACTGGACGCACGCGATACGGCGCGCGTCGACGGCGCGCTCATCGCGGCCGACGGCACCGAGAACAAGGGGAATCTGGGTGCAAACGCCATCCTCTCCGTTTCCCTCGCGGCAGCCATCGCCGCTTCCAACGCGCTCCAAATACCCTTGTACCGTTTCCTGGGCGGCACGGCCGCCAACACGCTCCCCGTGCCGATGATGAACATCATCAACGGCGGCGCGCATGCCTCCAACAACGTGGACATTCAGGAATTCATGATCATGCCGACGGGTGCAACCACCTTTGCGGAGGGGCTCAGGCGCTCGGCCGAGGTGTTCCATGCGCTCGGCTCCATTTTAAAAAGCCGCGGCTTAGGCACGGGCGTGGGCGACGAAGGCGGTTACGCGCCGAACTTAGGCGCGGACGAGGAAGCCATCGAACTCATCCTCGAGGCCATCGAAAAGGCAGGCTATAAGGCGCAGGAGGATTTCGTGCTCGCGCTCGACGCAGCGCCGAGCGAATGGGTGCAGGCGGACGGGACCTATCTTCTTCCCAAGCAGAAAAAAACGTACACGCCGGATGAGCTCATCAGCCGCTGGGCAACGCTCGCGGGAAAATACCCCATCCGCTCCATCGAGGACGCGCTCGGCGAGGAGGACTGGGAAAACTGGCCGCGCCTCACCAAGCGTTTGGGCGACCGGCTGCAGCTCGTGGGCGACGATCTGTTCGTGACCAACACCGCGCGGCTGAGCCGGGGCATCACCGAACGCAGCTGCAATTCCATCCTCATCAAGCTCAACCAAATCGGTACGCTCACCGAAACCATGAACGCCGTGAAGATGGCCCGCCGCGCGGGCTTCACCTCCGTGATCTCGCACCGCTCGGGCGAAACGCCGGATACGACCATCGCCGACCTTGCCGTGGCTCTCAACACCGCGCAGATAAAGACCGGCGCGCCCAGCCGCGGCGAGCGCATCGCCAAGTACAACAGGCTCCTCCGGATCGAGAAGGAGCTTGGAAAGTCGGCGCTTTACCTCGGCGGAGGATGCTTTTATTAAGCCGCATCCGCGGCTTTTCGCAGAACCGGCTCCGCCGCTTCTGCGAGTTCTCCGGAAATCGCCTGTGTCTACGACACGGTCGGCAATTTCCGAAAGGTACGAAAGCCTACGGCTTTCATCCGTTTCGGCACGCGAGGCCATAGACCTCGGCCCGTAAGGGCTCCGGCTTCGCCGGACGAGTACATGCCGCCGAAGCCGGAAGAAAGTCAAGAGGTGCCCCTTGACAATCCCACGGCTTTTTTGATAGCGCGGCCTCGGGGCAAGTCCCCGGGGCCGCGTTGTATGAATTTTAACTTTACGCAAGAAAATCACCCCATGGGTGATGACGGGATGGCTTCCGCTCTTCCATAATGGTTTTGCGGGCCGCTTGCGGCCAAAGCATAGAATTTACGGAGGAACGAAACATGCATCGAGATGTCCCGGCGGTACTTCTTGCGCTTATCCTGTGCGCGCTTATGCTCTTTGGCTGCACGCCGAAGATACCCGAAGCCCTCATAAACGAGATCGTGGAAAATTTGCCCTTTGAGCCCGACGCGCAAGGCGGCGGCTCGGACGATTTTTCCGCACCCGCCGATTTGCCGGAGCAAGACGCGGCCGATATTGGGAATATTACCGGCATCGTGGACGCGTGGACCGAGATGAGCTCGCTTCACTCGGAAGCGGTAAACAGCTATGACAACTCGCAAAACCTGTTTTTGCCCCTCCAGCTTGTATCGCCGGATTTGACGCTCGCCATGACCTCGCAGTACGATTTGCTCAACCTCAATAACACAAACGGGCGCTTTGAGGGCGAGCTCATGTTCACCGGACAGAAGGCGTTCGTAGAGAAAAACGGCGATAAGCTCGTGTTCGGAAGCGACCATATCGCGGATAGCGCTACAGGCGCCCACGAGGCCGGCGACCGTCTGGTGGAAAACGGCGAGGCCGATCTTTCCAAGGTTTGGCTTAAGAGCGAAGAGTATGTGGAACGTGACGGCGAAAGGATCACCTACGACTGCATCGAGGTCGTAAAAATGAGCGACGGCAGCATGGCGCTTCTCTATTTGACCGGCAGCACGATTAGCGGCGAGACCGGCGCGGTGTTCATCCATGCCGGCGAGAGCGTCTACGAATACGTGGTGGCCTCCGCTGCGTTCGGCGTCGATTTCAGCGTTCTTTCGCTCGGGAACGGCTTTGACAAGGCGCAGGCGCGAAGCTTCCTTGAAAGCGCGGGGTACACCGTCAGCGATACCGGCAGCGACGTTGGCGGAAAGCTGATAGCGGATTAAACATCAAATTTTTAAAGTACCTGTTTGATAACGGACGTGTCGCATCAAAGAACTGTTGCGACACGTCTGTTGTTTTGCTATTCTTTGTAAAAAGAAACGCAGCAATATAAAATACGAGATCAAAAGTTTAACATGCGGGAGGTCACGTAATGAGAAAATAGGCTCAAACAAATAAGACCGCATGGGAATACAGAGCATATGAATTTTGGAATCGCCAAGCAAGCCCAAGCAAGAATGCCGTCTATCTGAAAAAGGACCCCAACGTCCGTCTACGATATCATCACGCATATTTTAAAGATATTTGCGGTTTAACAATCGCCAATCCGTGCGGCTCAAACGGGAGGATTGCCGTACCGCTGGCTTTGCTGGGCGCCGATGTGACCGTGTTCAATATATCGGAGGAAAACAGGCGGTACGCATTGGAGCTTGCAAAAGAAGCGAGCGTAAAAATTCAATATGTCGTCGGCGACTTTTGCGAAATCAATCTCGCGCAATTCGGAAATTTATTCGACATCGTATCTGCCGAGGGCGGTATTCTGCACTATTTTTCCGATTTAAATGCTTTTACGAATGCGTTATATAGAATTACAAAGCAAGGCGGACAACTGATCCTCAGCGATTTTCATCCGTTCCGAAAAATCAACCCGTCGGGCTCGTGCATGATGAGCGTATACCGGTCGACCGGCGGCGATTATTTTGATTCCAGAATACACAACGGTGACGTTGCCTATCAAAGCTTTTTTGAGCCGGATGAACAGGCGCTGTTCCCCAAATGTTCCCTGCGATACTATACGATCAGCGAAATCATCAATGCCGTAATCCGCGCGGGGTTTACGGTCAAGGAATTTATCGAACATCCCAATTTCGAGGATAAAAAGCTCCCGGCCGAATTTACGGTCGTTGCAGGCAAATGATGCATACGGCCAAATTTGGTTCGGCAGTTCTTCCCCTTCTTCTATACCGTCTCCCCATCCCACAGGCAGCGCGATAAATCCACCCGCCCGTTTTTTAAGAACGTTACGCCTTCCCTTTCCAGGCGCTCCCTTTGCACTTGGGGGCCGAATACCTCCGGCGGCGAGAGTTCGCCTAGGCGGTTCAATACCCTGTGGCAGGGAAGGCCTTCGGGCGCACGGCTCATCGCGCCGCCCACGATGCGCGCGGCGCGCGGGCTGCCCAATTTGAGCGCGATCTGCCCATAGGTCATCACTTTGCCCTCCGGTATGCGTTCTACGAGCGCGTAGACCTGCTGGGGGAAGCTTTTCTCAGTTTGGTTCATAAAGCTATTTTGCGCATAAATCAGGGCCATCCGCAAGCCCTGTTTTTTCGCATGCCCTCCCGATGCCGATCATTTAACGATATTGTCACAAAAAATTTCTTTGGTTTTGGCGTTCGTTTCCCTTAAAATAGGTACAATACAACAGAGGGGGGCTAAACATGAACGAGGCGGGTCACCGCGAAATGCCGGAGTTCCAGGGGCATCTGCGCAAGGTGATGCTCAATGTGCCGGGCTGCATACGCGAATGCTCCGGCATACGCATTTTCGGCAAACGCATTAAGTCTCTGGTGTTCACCACCGACGTCGCCATCATAAGGAACTGCAACGCCGACGCTGTGATCGCCGTTTATCCCTTTACCCCGCAGCCGATGATCACGCAAGCCATCGTGCAGGCCGCCGAGTGCCCCGTGTTCGCAGGCGTGGGCGGAGGTCTCACGCAAGGCATGCGCGTGGTGGACCTGGCGCTGCATGCGGAGTTTCAGGGTGCGATGGGCATCGTGGTAAACGCGCCCACGAGCAACGATACCTTGCGCGAGCTCAAAGCCCGCATCGACATTCCCGTAGTCGTCACCGTGGTATCCCAGGAGGAAGACATCGAAGCGCGCATAGAGGCGGGCGCGAAGATCTTCAACGTATCGGCAGCCGCAAAAACGCCCGAGATCGTGGCTTCCATAAGAAAGCGCTTCCCGCGCGTGGCCATCATCGCCACCGGTGGCCCAAATGAAGAGACAATCCTCGCCACCATCACGGCCGGCGCGAACGCCATCACATGGACGCCGCCCACCACGGCGGAGATATTGAGCCGCATCATGGACGACTACCGCAACGGCGAACCGTATAAATCGAACATCGAATAAACGAAGATATTTGAGCATAAAAAAGGCGGCGCACGCCGCCTTCAAGTTATCAAAAACCAAGGGATTGTCAAGGAGCGCACTCCTTAACTTCCTTCCCGCTTCGGCGGCATGTACTCGTCCGGCAAAGCCGGAGCCCTTCGGGACGAGACCTACGGCCTCGCGTGGGCCAAGCGTGCCGAAACGGATGAAAGCCGTAGGCTTTCGCACCTTTCATGCTTTACCGCCCGGAAATGCGAAGCATTTTAGGTAAAGCATGCAACCTCAAAATAGTGACGAAGGTCACTATTTTGAAAGCCGAAGGCGCTATCAGTCCAAATCATCAAATAGGCTCTTATCATCAAACAGGCCCTGCTCCGCAAACACGGGCATGGCATCGGAGAATACGACCCTGCTTTTGCCGCTGCGCTTGGCGGCATAAAGCGCCTCGTCCGCCTTCTTATAAAGCTCCTCGAAGCTGCCGCCGTCCTGCGGGGCGAGCGATATGCCGATGCTGATGCTCACGGAGGGCGCGCGCGTATCTTCGGAATTTTGAAGCTCCGAAACGTTCCTTAATACGCTTTGCGCCTTTTCTGAGATCACCTCGCGCGATTCCGCGCTTTTCATGAACACCACAAACTCGTCGCCCGCGAGGCGGCAGATGATATCCGTGCCGCGGAACGTGGAGCGGAGTATGCCCGCGATGCGGCACAAAAGCCTGTCGCCCTCCACGTGGCCGTAGGTGTCGTTATGCTTTTTGAAGCCGTCCATATCCAGCATGAAAAACGCGTGATTGCCATAGCGGCTGGAGGCGTCGCCGAAGAACTCGCGGATGAGCATGCGCGCCGCCTCGCGGTTATAAAGGCCCGTAAGTTGATCGATCTGCGCCTTGGAGACAAGGTTTTGCTCCACCTGCTTGAGCCGCGTGATATCCACGCATACGCATTGATAATAGGTGCCGCCATCCCCGTCCTCGCAGAGCGTGGCGCGGTTCAATATCCAAACGACGCGCCCGCCTTTGGTGACGATGCGATATTTAAGCTCCAGAGGCGTTTCCGTATCGCGGTTGCCGCGGATAAGCGCCTCCACCTGGGCCCTGTCGTCGAGATGGATCACGGAGAGAAAACTGTTGGAAAACACGTTTTTCAGCTCATCCTCGCCGTAGCCCCACATCTGGAAAAAGCCGTCGCTTACGTAGCGGAACGCCATGTTGCCCAAGGGCTCAAACTGCTGCACGCCGCAGGGGATGGAATTTGCCATAGCATTCATGCGGTCGGCGGATTTGATCGCCGCCTGTCTGGAGGCCCACGAATAGAACATCACGATGAGCGTCGCCACAAAAAGCGCGAACAGGACCTTTGCCAGAAGCTCCACGGCCATACGCCCGAGCTCCGCGTTTTGGCTGCTCAGCGCCGCGTAGTCCACCGTGACAAGCGCGTACCAGTCGTCTAGTCCTACCGGCATATAGTACGCATACGCGTCCTGCGTTTGCGTTTTTATGCGGAAGCTCCCGTCTACGCCCTCAATAAGAGCGTCCTCCACGGAAACAGCCGAGCCGCCGCCCGGATATGCGGCGCTTTCAAGCGCCGTAAAAAAGCCGCGTTTGATGGAAGTATTGCTAACATCAAACAGGTTTTGCCCACTTGGGACGTAAAGAAAAGCGCCGTTTGACCTTACAAGGAAAAACAGCACATCCTGATCGCCGAGCTTTCCCCTCCTGCCGGCGGTGAAACCCGCCGCGTTATAGCGTCCGAAAAATATGCCCTCCACGTGGCTGCCTTTATAAATAGGCGCATACACGGTAAGCCGGGCCTCGCCGTCGCTCACATAAACGCCGCGTCTGCCGTTGAGCGCATTCTCAAACCATGCCTCTTCACCTACGTCCGTACTGCCGCCGCAGACGGAAAGAACGCCGCCGTCCGGGCCCGCCACGCCGATTTCATAAAAGGCGCCGTTTTTAAAGAGCAGGCGGAAATAATCTTCCTGCGCCGTATCGATACCGCCGTTTTGAGAAACCATATCGGCCACTAGAAGAGCGTCCCCTTCGAGCGCTGCCACCGCGGAAGTCACGCGGTCCACACGGTTGGACGCGATAAGCTCCATGTGGTAGGAGGCTTCCTCCTCCACATTGCTCTTTGTGTAGCTGAGAAAATCCTTTACGGCCAAAAAGATGAACAGAAGCACCAGAGCGATCGCCAGCGTATTCAAAACCAGCGCAAGCTTTTGCCTATCAGACACGCCGACTCCCCCTTTCCGGCTTTCTGTTATGTTTTGGTGGTCCTCAGATTATACAATATTTGCCAGCCTATCCGCAAGGTTTGCTCACCTATATTCTATTTATTTACCGCTCCTTTACAAGGTTTTTCGTTTGCGGCTTGACAAACCGCTTCCGGGCGGTTATCGTAAATTATAGGATTTCATTTAAGGAGTATTGTGATGTTTCTGCTTTTTTAAAAACAAAAATCGGACGGGGAATATGTGTTTGAAGTTTTCGCTTTAATATGCATGCGCGTTGCCGTCCGCCACGGAAAATTGCAACGGCCGTGCGCCGCGGGACAGTTTCCCGCGGCGCTTGTTTTTTGAAGGAGGAAAAGCATGGCGCAGATCAGCGTAAACAATCTTACATTTGCATATGAAGGCAGCTTTGACAATATTTTTGAAAACGCGTCCTTCCGCTTCGATACCGATTGGAAGCTCGGCTTCATCGGCCGCAACGGGCGCGGCAAGACCACGTTTTTAAAGCTCCTCATGGGGCTTCATGAATATCGCGGACAGATAAGCTCGCCAGCCGTTTTTTCCTATTTCCCGTTTGAGGTAAACGGTCCTTCCCGCATGACGCTCGGCATGCTCCGCGAACTATGCCCCGAGCTTTTGGAATGGCGCATCGAACGCGAGCTGACGCTTCTCGATGTTGATCTGAGCGTGCTTGAAAGGCCGTTTGAAACGCTCAGCATGGGCGAGCGCACCAAGGTGCTTTTGGCTGCGCTCTTCCAAAGAGAAAACAATTTCCTCCTCATCGACGAGCCCACCAACCACCTCGACATGCGCGGACGCGCGCTCCTTGCGGATTGGCTCAACACGAAAAAGGGTTTCCTGCTCGTTTCGCACGACAGGAATTTCCTGGACGGCTGCGTGGACCATGTTTTAAGCATCAACAAGGCGAATATCGAGGTGCAAAAGGGCAATTTTTCCACATGGCAGCACAACAGGGAGCTTCGCGACAGCTTTGAGCTTTCGCAAAACGAAACGCTCAAAAAGGACATCGACCGCCTCAACGAGGCGGCAAAGCGCGCAGCCCTTTGGTCGGATAAGGTGGAGCGCGGCAAGAAAGGCGCTCTCGACAGCGGCTATATAGGCCACCAGGCCGCCAGGATGATGCAGCGCTCCAAGGCGACGCAAAGCCGCGTCGAACGGGCCGCGGAGGAAAAATCGAAGCTTTTGAAAAACATTGAACGCGCCGACAGCCTCGCCGTGCGGCCGATCCCCTACTTTAAGGATACGCTTCTCTCCGTCGCGGAGCTTAGCTGTGCTTACGAAAAAAAGACGGTGTTTCAAAACATGAGCTTCACCGTCTCGCGCGGCGACAGAGTAGCCGTATGCGGCAAAAACGGCAGCGGCAAAAGTAGCCTTCTGAAACTCATTTTAGGCGAAAGCATTCCGCATACCGGCGAGCTTCGTGTGGGCAGCGGGCTCCTGCTCTCCTACGTGCCGCAGGATACAAGCTTTTTAAAGGGTTCCCTCAAAGGCTTCGCAAAGGAAAGCCGCATAGATGAAAGCCTGTTCAAGGCCATCTTGCGCAAGCTCGATTTTTCGCGCGAGCAGTTCGAAAAGGATATGCGGGATTTCTCGGCCGGGCAGAAAAAGAAAACGCTCATCGCGAAAAGCCTTTGCGAGAAAACGCATCTCTACGTTTGGGACGAACCCCTCAACTATGTGGATGTGCTCTCGCGCATCCAGATCGAAGAGCTTCTTCTAGAACACAAGCCCACGATGCTCTTTGTGGAACACGACAGGGCGTTTGTGGAAAACGTGGCGACGAAGGTTTTGGATATGTAAATAACGAGGGGCCCGTAGCACGCGACGGGCCCCTCACTATTTTATCGTTTACTTCTCGTTCTTTCTCGCTTTGCGCCTAAGCGTCACCGCCATAAGCGCGAGTCCCGAAAGCAAGAGCATCGCGGGAACGAGCGCCATCGGTTCTCCACCGGTGTTGGGGACGCCTGCAGTCGTTGCCACCACCCATGTTCCGGTGAAGGTTACGCTATTTTGCGGAACCGTGAACGTGCCGTTTACGACGTTTACGTTCGTCGTCGTCCAACCGCTGAACACATAGCCCATAAGCTGAGGCACGGGCGCTACATGAGCGGTGGTGCCCCAGTAATAATAGTTCACGGCGGGCAGAGCGGGCGCACCCACGGGCACGACGCCGTTGTAAACATAATTCACGATATAGAAGGGCTCACGCGACGGTGTGGGTTCGGGATCGGGCTCTACCCTCGACCAAGTACAGCTGAAGACCACACCGCTCTCGGGCATCGAAAATTGCCCCTCCGTGATTTCGAGGGTTTGGTCCGGTATCCACGGTGTAAATGAATAGCCCGAAAAAACCGGCGTTGACGCTATGCTAACAAGCTCATTCGGCGCATAATCGTGAGGGGCCTCTAAAGTAAGCCCATCCTCGGGGAACGGTTCGTTTGTGAATATATAGCTTACCGAATAAGTCGTTGGCACGTTCTCTTTCGTCCAGTGTCCCACGAAGGTAACGTTGTGATCTCTGAATTTATAAGAGGTGATCTTGTCATTTCCTCCCCCCTGTCGATACCAGCCGTCGAAGCTGTAACCGGTCGGAGCGGTTATGGTAGGTAGTTCTATCGTTTGGCCGCTTTTATACAGTTGGGATTTGAGGGGTACATTAAAAGGTGCCGGGCCATCGAAAATGTAGGTTGCGGTATAGCCCTTAATCCATTTCCCCGTAAATTTAACGTCCTTACCGGGCATAGTAAAGCTGGCCGCATCAGGCGAAAGGTTCCTAACGTCGTCGGTGAACCACCCTTCGAAAATGTATTTGTCACTCGTCTTTTTTTCCGCAATGGTGACGTTATCCTCTTGCTTATGCCAGCTGGCGCCGGGCAGCGAGGGAAGTTTTGAGCGATCCGCATAGTCGACCCCGGAAACGTTATATTCGTACGACACCTTATATTGCTTGGGCTGCGGAGGTCCGCCATAAGCCGACGCCGCATTCAACGCGCCTCCCGTTAAAAACAGCGCGCACACAAGGAAAAGAATAAAAGTTTTTTTAAAAATATCTTTCATAGTCGCCTCCCAAATCAAGCTTTTTTCGGAGAAAAAATGGACAAGTTCTCCTTCTCCCTATAAATATGTGAGGTTTGGGGACAATTATTCGTCTCATCGACAGGCGGCGGTAAAACCTCCGATGTTTCACCATTCTTTTTGTGCTATGCCCGCGGGCTATCACATATCCGGTCCTGCAAAATACGGGAGCATGTAGAGCGGCAATTCTCTTCCTTGGAAAGGTGGTACGAAGCGCCAAAGCGGTTCATGCCGCCGTGCCAAAATTACAGGGTCTCATCCTACCCGTTATCTTTTCCCCCGTGGGGCGGGATGGCCTCACCCCACCGTACCTTGAAGTAACAATAGTCGATGGCTCTTCACGGCCGGAAATATCGTCTGCAAAGCAGCTTAATACAGGGAAGGAGCCGCTCTTGCAAGCGGCTCCTCCGTGCCTCCGTGCTTATAGGGTCCCTTGCGGGAGCTGTAATTTAAAGGCTTACGCGCGAACCTTCTTTACAGCGACGGCGGCGGTAGCCAGGAGGGCTAGGCCGACCATTACGAAGCCGATTACGGACATATTATCACCGGTGTTCGGAACGGTAGTGTTGTCCGAAATAATGAGGGATGTGTTGTAGGCGCGGTAAGCCGCGCTGGCGGTAGCCCTGTTGGTATAACCGAAGTTAGCAAGAATGTTGGCCGCGGTGTAATAAACGCCGGTGGCACCGGCGCCGAAACCGAGGATGCCGGTGTAAGCATTGTAAGCGGCCAGAACGGCGGCATAGGTGCCAGGATCAGAGGCGGCAGTGAGCTGCGCGATACCGGTACCATCGTAGAACAGGAACGTCGGGCCCGCCTGTACGGTATAGGCAGTGCTGCCAACGTTCAGCGTCATGCTGGTCATCAAGTAACCGGAGGATATGATCGCCAAGCTGGTGGAATTGTTGCCGGTGATGATGCCGCCGGTGGAGGTAGGGTCATTGAAGGTGTAGGTCACGCCTCCGACCGTCTTGGTGATAGGCAAGGCGGTACTGGACGTATAGCCTAAGGAAGCGGTAACGACAGCGTCACCGGTGGTCTTCACAACGCCCCTGACGATAGCGGTATAAGCGACGGAATCGGTGGTTCCGCTGACGAGAGCCGAAAGATTAACCGAGAGGTTGTCATTAAGCACTGTATGGACGGGCGCAGCTACACCATCCTTGTACTCCGCAATAACAGTGGTATCCTTGATGTTTGTCGCCTTGACCGTACCCGTCAGCGAGCCGGCAGTCGTCGGGTTGGGATAGTAATAGGCCAGTTCGGAAGCGGTAGGAACGACAAAGTCGATCTGGAAGTACACGGGGGTGTTAGCCACCACGCCAAGGTTGGAGGGATAAGCGGTGTAGTAGGGATTGCCAGCTGTATCGGTATTATATTGCAGCAGGGTCACCTTTACGCCGTACGGGCTGCCGGGGTTGACAGGGTTTGCGCCCCAGGAAGCAGCCATCGCAGGCGCTGCAATCGCGAAAACCATGGCCAGAGTGAGAACGAGCACGAACAGTTTCTTCATTCTGAAAAAATTCCTTTCATATTTGTATTTTCCCCCTCTCCGAAGGGGCACGTTAGAGTGTTTCCCTCCGTAGAGGGGTGGTCGGTTCGGTTTTCCGCAGGAAAAACCCTTTTGCACGGTGGCATTGTTGTGTATGACCCATGCCCTGTCGATCGTTTTGTTACAAGACGTAACATCCTTTGGGGGAAGACGCGTCACGGTTTTCGGCGTTTTGCGTCTCGCGTCTCAGAGAGCTTTGCCGAGGCTTTTGGAAGTTTCCCCCTAGGAGCGGCATACTATACCTTTATTAGGCGCACCAAGCAAAATATTAATAAAATCGTAATACTTTTTAAAATTTATTCATTTTCCGCCTGTAAAACACCCCGGCCGGTCGTGCCGCAACCATAAATGCACAACATATTGCTTATGTTCCCTGTTTTTTCCGAAAATATGCGGAAATTATTACGAAATTGTGGTTTTGTAGAACGGAACTGAACGCCGCTGCTGGGCCCTCGGAGCCCGCGACGGATACGACGCGGGCGTTCGCCTGCGAATCTTCGCGAGGGCCTTCGGTCATTAGATTGCGGCCGTCGCAAAGGGATATTGCAATCTAAGGAGCAAGATGACTATTATGAACCACATAGTAGTCCAAAGGACGAAAGGCAGTGACAGCCCGCCATCCGCCGTCCCCCCAACACAATAGTGCCCCTTGCGGACGGTCATATAAAGAGCCGCCGAAGTGAAACCCGAGGCGGCTCGATTTGGTAGAATGATGCGGTGTGCCGGCAATCAGTAAGGCCCGGTATTTTTGACTATTTCCCAGGGAAATTACGACCGGTTTCGCGTCTCCTTTTTCGACGCAAAATACGCGCGGTTGTGCGCGACCGCGCGTGAATCAGGTTTGGCGGCGGCAGCGAGTTCGTTAAAGTATTCCGCCTTTTCAAGCTCGCCTAAACGGTCGTAGCAGACCGCGCATTCCAAAAAGGGAACGTAATTCCAGCTGTCGAGCTCGAAAAAGCCCCACGAATCCGCAGGCCGCTCAAGGTGCTCTATGAGCGAGAACCAAAACGCAGCGCGGCGGTAATCCGTTTTTACCTTGAAGCGGTAGCCGATCTCACAGCAAACCTCCGCGCGGGGCGCGTCGTACAAAAAACTTTGAAAAAGCGCCTTCAACGCACCGTCTTCGTCGCCTGCTGCGGCAAGGCAGCGGGCAAGCCCCAGACAAGCCGCAATATTGTCCTCCACCCATCCTTTTCGGGAGGCAAGAAATTCACGAAAGCGTTCCGTCGCCTCTATAAAGCGCCCCATATCCTTAAGCTCACGGGCGTAATAATAGGTGCCGCGAGGCGAGAGCGTTTCGCCTCGTTGAAGGATCGCCTCGTAGATGCGGGCATTCCTTCCCGGTTCCGATTCGCGCTTGGGCTTTTGGTGGGTCACGTGGATCTCCGCGTTGACGATGTTGCCGTAGGTACGCAAAAACTCATGCACCGGCTCCTCCCACTTAAAATTGCGTGCGCGCTTGCTGAGCCGCTCCCGAAAATAGGAAAAGGAGGGGCGGCCCTCACTGTCAAACGCGATGTCGTAGCGCATCATCACCGCATCCACGCCTTCGTCGAGCGTTTCCTTGAGTTTCAGTAGTTTTTCCCGCTCCTCTGCCAGCAGCACGTCGTCCGCATCGAGCCATAGGATATACTGCATGGTCGCCTTGGAAAACGAAAAATTGCGCGCGGCGGAAAAGTCGTCAATCCACGGGAAATCATATACCTTCGCGCCGAAGCTCATGGCAATCTCCTTTGTGGCATCCGTGGAACCGGTATCTACAATGATGATTTCATCTGCGATACCCTTTACCGACGTAAGGCAGCGCGAAAGCACCGCCTCCTCGTTTTTTACGATCATGCAAAGGCTGACGGTCACCATAACAAAAGCCCCCCAAACACTTTGTGCTTTTGCACAATATGCTCAGGGGGTGTTTTTTGACAGCCAGAGCGTATTCCTGCTTTTCAAATACGCCTTGCCTTTAGGAGGAAAGCGGTTTGCTTTTCCTCGCCTTCCACGCGGCTTCCTCTTTCAGCATGGACGCGAAAACAAGAAGTTCTTTACGCGAAGATACGTTGAGTTTCATGTAGATGCGCTTGCTGTGGGTCTTGATGGTGTTTATGCTCAGATAAAGCTTTTTGGCGATCTCTTCGGCTGTGCAGCCTTCGCAGTACAGCTCGAACACGGCGCGTTCCGCCGCGGAAAGGAAGGCGATGTTGGCGGCAAATTCGCTCAGAAGCACATAGCGGTCCCGCTGCTGCTCGTGCGAATCGGCACCTGCGGCGATTTGCGCGTTCTCCATGGCGGCGCGCTCCTTCAACGAGCTTATGAGCTCGTCGATCTCGCGGATACCCGTCTTTTGTTCGGTATTGTCCGCCGCGCGGAGATTTTTGATCGAGGCGTTGAGCGGCTTTGTAAACCTGCGGCTCATGAAAAGCGATGCGAACAGCGCCGTGACCATGAGCGCAAAGAAAAGAACCGTATAGCGGACGGCATCCGCCCTTACAAGCTTTGTAAGCGCTTGCCGCGGCATCATGAGAGCGACCGAAAAGCTGTCTTCCCCTTGAAAAGGCGAGTCCGACGGGTAGATCGAGAGGGGTCGCACGAGGCCCGCATAGGCGCCCCCGCGCCCGTCTTCCATGGAAACGAAGCCTTTCCCGTCGTTTTCCAACACATAGAGCGCCGCCTCCGTGCCGGATGGTACGTCCACGCCGCCACCCGCCGTGAACGCGCGCGAAAGCTCAACCACCCCCCCGTCATTTGGCACAAGCATCACGAAGCTTTGCGGATGGGCGCGGTGATTGGGCGCGTAGGAAAGCGAAAACAGCATGGCGCTCACCTCGAAGCCGCATGCGCCCATGAGCGTGCCGTCGGAGGCGATAAGCGGCGCAACGCAAAGCATGGTGCGGTCGCTCATGTTATTCATCGAGCCCGGTCCCTGCCAAAAATACGCGTGCGAGAGCGGGAGATCGCTTTTAGCCAACGCCGCAAGGTTTTTCTTCAAATCGCCGTCTTGCGGTACAAAAAGCTCCATCTGCCATTCCGCATGCATGTTGATGCCGTTTTCGCGTGCAACGGAAGCCGGCCCGCGCAGAAGCTGCAGATACGGGTCGGTCGCGTTGATGATATTGGGCTCCATGTTGCGAAGATAGATGCAGGCGCGGGAATCCTCAGCGCTAGGAAGGGCCGGGTTGACCGTGGCGTCGAGCATCAAAAACGCGCCGCTTGCGCGCGCGCGCGAAAGCGCCGCGGAAAGCGAGGTATAGGAATTGCCCAAAAGCGATTTAAGCGCATCCGCATTGCTTGAAAGGTCCCGCGCGTAAAACCCCTGTTCCAGCATACGCGCCTCCAGATCGCCGGCGCAGAGCTTCGCGTAGGAAACGCATACGGCGGAGACCGTTTCATAATCGGCCGCGATATCCGCCGCCACATGTGTAAGATCGTTTTCCATAAGCGTTTTTTGCGCCTCGCGGCCGGAGCTGAATACGCCCGCGGCGCTCAAAAGGAGCACCACGCCCAACAGCATGATGCCCGTGAGCGAAAGGAGGTAGATAAATACCGCAACGCGCATGGATTTCCCCGCGCGCATCGCATCGCGCAGGGAAGCAGCCGCCGCTTTCATGCGTTGGAGCACGGTCTTCGCCATTTCCGGCGCCTACTTGGAAGTAAACTCGGAAAGCGCGGCTTTTGATGCGGACTCATAGGCCGCATCGGCGCTGAGCTCCGCCAAAAGCGACGCGTATTCCTGACGCGCAATCAAAACGGAGGCCTTCCATTCTGCCGTGTATTCTTCGCCCATCTCGTCGAGGCCGTCGAACACGGGCGGCAGGTAGAAGCGGTATTCCTCGAACATCCCCGAGGCCGTCGACAGGAGCTTCCCAACGTTTACGTTCCCGCTCTTTGCACCCGCGCTGACCACGCTTTGAAACGCTTCCTGCGTGACCGGCAAATAGCCCGTAGACGCAACGAAGCGCTCGTTCTGCTTCGCAGACGTGAACCATTTGATAAAAACGCTCGCAGCATATTCGCGCGTTGCGTCGGATTTGAATACGCACATGCCGCCGCCGCGTTGCAAAGCTACCCTTTCCCCGCCCTTGAACACAGGGTATGGGAGCACGTCGAACGCGACCTGCTCCACGGTGTTATCGGGATAAGTGATAGAATCGCCGTAAAACAGCACGCCCGCCGTGGAGCCAGTGGAGCATACGATGTCGCCCGTTTTCATAAACTCGGAAGAATAGCTGTCGGCAATTGCGATGCCGCCCGTCACCGAGGGGCGGTAGAGCGTTTCGAACACGCGCTTGTACGGATCCGACCTTAGGCTGAGGCGTTCGTCCTCCACAAGGCTGAGCCCTAGCTGCTCCATGCCGATCTGCGCGATATTGAACCACGAATCGGGCATATAAAACGCCTTGCCGTCGTTTTTGATATCCGGCGTAAAGGAGTCCGTCCATGCATAGTAACTCTCCGCAGCGCGCGCGATGCCCTCGAAGGTGGAAAGGCTTTCGACCGTTATGCCCGTGGCGGCGGAAAACCTATCAAAAAGCGTGCGGTTAAGAAAAAGCACCTCCGTGGACTTCGCTACGGGAAAAACATACAATGCACCGCCGATGTACCCCTCCTCCAAAAAGGCGGGTATGTATGCGCTAAGCTCCGCGTTGGAAAAGTAATCGCCGAGATCGGCGATCAGCCCCTTTTCCTTCAAAAAGAGCGCCGTGATGGGATATAGGGTGGTAACGTCGGGCAGAACGGGCGCGCCGGGTTCGCCGTTCGCCGCCATTTCGAGCATTTTCACGATGGAGGAGGAGCTTGAAACGCTCGTCACGCTCACGATCACGCCCTGCTCGCTGCCGACGGTAGAGTTGAACTCGTTTACGAGCGCGTCCATGGTCTCCTTCATCTGTCCGCCGTAGTTATGCCACAGCGAAACGGTGACGGGGTTTTCGGGATCGAGCACGGGCTTTCCGCTGCAGCCCGAGAGCGGGGCTGCGCCCAAAAGGAGCATAAGACAAAGAAAAACGGGGAGGATTCGTATTCGCATATCGGGTCGGTCTCCGTTTCTTTTATTTGTTTTACCTAAAATCACCCACGGGGTGATGACGGCAAAAAGAATTTTCCCTACAATAAAAAGCGGAATGTGTTTTGCTGCATTCTTAGTTACATTGTATAGTATGCATGGCCCAAGTTCAACAAAGCCTTTTGAGGGATTTTCCCGGCATGCCGTGAGAATCCGAAAGAGAATATGGCAAACATGTTGATTCGGGGGTATGGTATGAGCGATATCCTAGGCGGCATTTTCAAGGGTCTCAGCGGCTTCATGCCGCAGGACGACCCCGAGGTCAGGCTATATCAGGCGCAGGCGGAATTGAACGAGATGCAGCCCGCGAAGCGGAGATCTACGCAAATGCCGGAAAGCTTGTGACGGAGCAGGACGGAAGGACCCGTTTCCCCGACCTATTTAGCCAGCTCGAGCCTGTAAAAAGCAATATCGCCGCCGCGCAGGCCCGCGTGAAATCTGTCAAGGGCGAAAAGAAAAAGGAAAAGAGGGATGCGGAAGAACGGCGTACCCGCCCCAACTGCGGCCATATCAACCCCGACGGCGTCAACTTCTGCCAGGAATGCGGCGCAAAGCTCGTCGGCTCCGTAAAAAACATCTGCCCCGCCTGCAAAACGAAAAACGATTTGGGCGCGCGCTTCTGCGGCGGCTACGGCGCAACCGAACTTCATCTTAAGCTAAAGGGAGTGGACCCTATGGCAACGTATAAAGCCCCTTGCATCCATTGTGGCGCACTCTGCGGGAAGCCGCTTCGCGTGCTGTCGCACGGCGCAGGCGTTTGGGGCGGCCTTTTGGGCGGCGCGCTCAACGACCTCGGCTACTCGATGCAGCGCGGCGGCGGCATCCCCTCCGAGCGCTTCGAGGGCCAAAGCCCGGAGTGGCATAAGGAATACGAGCATGCGTTTGAACGCGCGCAAAACGAGGCGCAGCAGCATTTCCATCGCGGCCATGCCTGCCGCACATGGGCGTGCGACCGATTTCAACGAGGATGGGGGCTTTGCGTAAGCTGCACGCCACGTCAGGAAATCTACGTTGCCAAGGCGCGCGGACGCCATGCAGCGAAACATCGAGTTTGCGGCGGAAAGCGCCGCCGTTTGGAAGGGAAAAATCGAGTCCAAGACCACCGTTTGCCCCGTGTGCTAAAAGTCCGCCGGTTCAGGCAAGTTCTGCAACAATTGCGGCACCTTCATGGAGCTTAATGTTCGCTCGCAATGCGGCGCAAAAAACGCAATAGGCGTGCGTTTTTGCAACAACTGCGGCGCTTCCCTTGCTTTAAAACCCACGGTCTGCCCCGCCTGCGGTGCCTCCCCTCGCGCCGGGCATCAAATTCTGCGGGGACTGCGGCGCGAAAATTTAGTATACGTGTTTCCGGCGGTTCGTACCGCCCGTCCTACAATCTATTTTATATTCGGGAGGAAACGATCATGGCATTCTGCAACAATTGCGGCGCCGAGGTAAACGGTGGCGCAAAATTCTGCCCCTCCTGCGGTGCAACCGTCAATAACGCGGCTCCGCAGCAAAACGCAGCCTACAGCGCAGGCGCGCAAACCGCCCCCGCGCTCGGCGACGCGCAGCAAAACAAAGCGATGGGCATCCTTGCCTATCTCGGCTTTTTGGTGCTCGTGCCCCTGTTCGCGGCGCCCAACTCGCAATTTGCGCGCTACCATGCCAACCAGGGCCTGGTGCTTGCCCTCGCAGAGATCGCCTACGGCATCCTCGTCGCCATCCTCACCCCGATCCTCTGGGCGATCTCCTGGACAATCGGCAGCATCATGAGCACGGTCTTCAGCATTCTGTGGCTCGCGTTCCTCGTATTTATGATCCTCGGCATCATGAACGCAGCCAAGGGCGAAACGAAGCCCCTGCCTCTCATCGGCGGGATCAAGCTTCTTAAGTAACGAGAGTTTTAAACATATCAAAGGGGTCATTCGGCCGTAGCCGAATGACCCCTTTGATATGTATTGTTTTCTTTTTTACGCGTTTGGCCCGAGCGTATCGGCAAGGGTCTGCAAACAGGAGGCATGCACGATCGCCACGACCTTATCGTCGGATAATAGAACGGTTTCCCCGCGAGGCAGCAGCAGCTCCGATCCGCGCAAAATGGCAACCAGCATGCATTCCCCAGGGAGTTTGATATCCTTTAACGTTTTCCCAGCCGCCATGGAGCCGGGATCTACGACCCTTTCCACCAGTGAATACTGCCCGCCATGGAGCTTCAGAAGCGTCATCATATCTCCCATGGTCATTTCTTCCGCTACAAGGCGCGCCATAAGATCGGCCTGGTTGAGCGCCGCATCCACGCCCATCGTGGCATTAAACAGCCATGCGTTTTTCGGATTATTGACACGACCGACTACGCGGCGTACGCCGTACTCCATCCTGGCAAGCGTTGCTGCCACCAAATTGGTTTCGTCCGCCCCGGTAACCGCGGCCACCACATCGGCGCCGCGGATTCCCGCCGCTTCCAACGCTTGGGGATCCGTGCCGTCCGCATGGATCACGCAGCTTTCCGGCAGATCCCGTTTCAGGATTGGGATCCTTATATCGCGCGTATCCATGATTTTGATCTCGTGTCCGCGTTCTATGAGCAATGCTGCCAAATAAGCGCCAACCTGCCCGCCGCCCACGATAATTACCTTCATGCTTTCACATCCCCTTTCCGTTGGCGAATCCGAACAACTTCTTCAGCCGGCCGCTCGATGCAGCGGCGGCGGCAATATAGAGCATATCATCCTTTTCCAGAACGGTCCCCGTGGTCGGCAAAAATGTTTTATTTCCGCGCATGATTGCAACCACATGGACTTCACCAGGAACAGTCAGATCCCTGATATGATACCCTACCATGAGCAGCGGCACCTCAATTTCCACAAGTTCCACATCGCCGTTGCCCAAGTTGAACACGGTATTTAAGGGGGAATAGCAAAGCATATCCGCCGCCCGTTTGATGCCCCATGTGGTGGAAGACAGCGTTTGTACGCCCAAGCGCCTGTAGATCTCGGCTTTCTCCCTGTTATACAACCGAGCCACCACCTTTGGAACATGGTAAATTTCCGTCGAGATGCGGGCAATTACCGCGTTGGACTCATCGCTTGCAGTAAATGCGGCCAGCGCGTCCGTCCGGTCGATCTTTGCTTTAAGTAGGACGTCGCGGTCAAACCCGACGCCCTCCACGGTTTCGCCCCGAAAAACGGGGCCGAGCGCCTTAAACGCCGACGCGCTGGAGTCGATGACCGTAACGGTATGCCCCATTTTGCTTAAGACCTCCGCAAGACCGGAACCGTTGCGCCCGCAGCCTACAATGATCATTCTCATCGATCATATATCCCCTTTCATTGAATTTGTTTTCGCCATTCTTTTCCGATCCAGGCTGCGCAGCGCCGCCTTGGGCAGCTCTGTCAAAAGCAATACCACAGCGGGTATCCACACCAGGAACGCCCATTCACGCCATCCGAGCGGGGCAGTGTTGAAAAGCCCATGTAAAAACGGCGTATAGGTAAGGGTGCACAACAGCATCAGTTCCACAATGATCCCGATAACAACCAGCTTGTTGGTGAAAAACCCAGTCTTGAAAACGGAAGCGCGGTCCGTCCTGCAAGCAAATACCATACCCACCTGTGCCATCACGATCGAGGCAAACGTCATGCTCGTAGCCATTTGGTAGGTTAAGCCGGAGCCAAAAAGCGGTACGTCCGGCCAGCCGTGCATCCAATTGAAGAAAAAATAGGCGGCGGTGCAGATCGCGGCCTCCATAGGTCCATACCAAAGAAAGGCGCGCACAATCAGCTTCTTATTAAGCATAGGCTCCTTTTGGGAACGCGGCGGCGCGTCCATGATACCCGCTTCGGGCGCTTCGGCTCCGAGGCCTATGGCGGGCACCATATCCGTGCCCAGGTCGATGGCCAGCACCTGCATGATCGTAAGCGGGAGCGGGATCGCCCCGCGCGAGAACAGGTAAAGTATCATCGGTACTGCCTCCGGCACATTGCTGTTTAAAATATAGACGGCAAACTTGCGGATGTTGTTGTATACGGCGCGCCCTTCCTCCACTGCGTTGACGATGGAGGCAAAGTTATCGTCCGTCAGGATCATATCGGCGGCTTCCTTTGCCACATCCGTGCCGGAGAGCCCCATCGCCACGCCGATATCCGCTTTCTTGAGCGCGGGCGAATCGTTGACGCCGTCGCCGGTCACCGCGACGATGTGCTTCATTTCCTGCAGAGCACTGACCACCTGCAGCTTCTGCTCCGGCGCGACGCGCGCGAAAAGAACTTCCTCTTTGAGCGCGGCTTTAAGTTCATCCGGCTGCATCTTCGCAAGCTCCACGCCGGTAATGACGCGCGGGCGGTCGCTTTTGATAATGCCAATCCGGCGGGCGATGCTCTCGGCGGTTAATCCATAATCGCCGGTGATCATGATGATGCGTATGCCGGCCCGATGGCATTTCTCAACGGCCTTCGCGACCTCCGGGCGCGGAGGATCCACCATGGCGACAAGGCCTAAAAAGGTAAGCTCCCGCTCAATCCGTTCCGGCGTATAGTCGCCGAGGCTCCCGGGCAGATCCTTATCGTTTAGCTCGCGCGACGCCACAGCCAATACGCGCAGACCTTTTCGCGCATATCGATCGTTGGCCGCCATGATGCTCTTGCGCATCGTCTCGTCGACCGCTACCGTTTTCCCATTCTGTCTCAATTGCGTGCAGAGCTCCAGCACTTCCTTTGGCGCGCCCTTCACACAGGCAACCCGTCCGCCTGCAAGTGAGTGAAGCGTGCTCATGCGCTTACGGACCGAATCAAAGGGCAGCTCGCGCAGGCGGGGCGCTTTTTTACTGAGTTCCTCCAAAGTCAATCCGCCTTTTTTAGCAAGCGCCAGAAGCGCCGCTTCCGTCGGATCGCCCAGCACCGTAAAGCGCGAGGACTCAACGCCGGGCGGCACCAGACGGGCATTGCAGCACAGAGCCGCCGCGGTCAAAAGCTCCCGAAGTTCCTTATCCTCACTCGATACCTGCCGGCCGCCGTCGAGTATCTTACCCCCGTCCGCGTTATACCCAACGCCTGTGACATCAAACTGCCTGCCGCCCATATAGATATTGCTGACCGTCATCTCGTTTTGCGTGAGCGTGCCGGTCTTATCGGTGCAGATGACAGTCGTGCAACCCAGCGTTTCCACGGCGGACAGCCGCTTGATGAGCGCATTCCTCTTGGCCATACGCTGTACGCCCGTCGCCAGCGACAGCGTTACGGTCGGCAGCAATCCTTCCGGGATAAATGCGACAATCATGCCCATCGCAAAAATGAACGCCACGGCCAGTTCCGTTCCCACAAATGCAATCGAGAGCAGGAAAAACAATGCGCCGATGCCGACCGCCAAAACGGTGACGGTTTTCGTCACCTTAGCCATCTCCTTTTGCAAGGGGCTGAGTTCCTCTTTCAGGGTTTGCGTAAGGCCGGCTATCTTCCCGAATTCGGTATCCATGCCGGTAGCGTAAACGGCCGCCCTGCCGGTTCCGGCCGCAACGGTGGTGCCCATAAACACCCTGTTGGGCTGCTCCGCAAGGGAAAGGTCGTCCCTGAAAACCTCATCCCCGGATTTATGCACCGGCTGCGACTCGCCCGTGAGCGTAGACTGGTTGACCCGCAGGTCATTATCGTCCGTTAAGCGCGCGTCCGCTGAGATACGGTCCCCTTCGGAAAGCAAAAGAATATCCCCTATCACCAGTTCCGCGGCAAGAATACGCTGCTCCTCACCGTCGCGCACCACCCTCGCATAATCGGGAAGCATCTTTTTTAGTGCCTCGGTGGCTTTTTCCGCGCGGAATTCCTGCCAGAAGCTGAAAACGCCGTTGATGATGTTGACCATCCAGATAGCGACTCCGAGCTCGGGGAGCTGGGCGATAAAGCCCATAATACCGCCGCACCAGAGCAAAATTGCCATCAGATGTGTAAAATTCGATAAGAACTTCCAGATCAGCGGTTTACCCTTCTTCTCCTGCAAAGCGTTTTTGCCGTATTGTTTTAAACGCTCCTCCGCCTCGGATGCGGAAAGGCCGCTCTCGCGCGTTCTTAGAGTTTTATATACCTCTGACCGAGGAAGCCTCTGTATGTTCGCTGCAGCTTCCGTGCCGAGCGTTTGTTTGTTTATCCTATCCAATTCCTTCATATGCTCACTTCCCCATTTCGACCGGCCTTGCATTCGCTTTTTATCGCGCAACAGGCTCGATCCACAACAGTGAATGATACCGAAAACAGCGTGAGAGCAGTGTGAGGAAGTGTTTAAACCGTGTGAGAATGCTGTGAGGATCACGTATTGGCATTTTAAGCCGGGCCGGTCGGGATTTGCGAAGGCTTGCATAGACCGCCTTGTTCAGGCAAAATGAAAGGGCTTATTGTCTGCTGATCAGCAGACAATAAGCCCAAGCTGCAGTTTCGCCTATCTGCAAGGCTCTCTCCCGAAGCGGCCTATATGCTTTTATTCGTCCGTGAGCCGATATCCGACCCCCATCTCGGTCAGGATATACCGGGGGTTTGCCGGATTTTTCTCTATTTTCCGCCTGAGTCCCGCCATCAGCGTCCGGAGGGCCTGCGTATCGTTTCCATAGCCTACGCCCCAAATCTCGTTTAAAATATGCTTCGTTGTAAGGACTTTCCCTATGTTCCTGAAAAACAATGTCAAGAGGCTGTATTCCATGGGAGTCACATGGGTTTCCTGTCCGTCGACATAGATCAGCCGCTTATCCGGATCGATCTGCAGCCCCCCTACCTGCAGGATAATTTGCTCTTTGCCGCCGCTATTTTGGCGAGATAAATGTCTCAGAGCGACACGTATACGGGCCAGAAGCTCCGTTGCGGAAAAAGGCTTTGTCAGATAATCGTCGGCGCCCAGATCCAACATAGCGGCCTTCTCCTTATCCTGATCGCGCCCCGAGACAACGATGATGGGCATTTCCGACCATTCCCGCACTTTTCTTATGATCTCCATGCCGTCGCAATCCGGCAGCCCGAGGTCGAGCAGCATCAGGTCTACCGGCTCTGAAACAAGGATGCTGAGCGCACCCTGCCCGGTGCCGGACGAAATGTATCGGAAGCCCTCGGCGTTTAGCGTATAATGTATGAAATTCCGAATTTGCCTGTCATCCTCGACCACAAGGATACTTACGTTATTCGGCTCCATAGTTCCGCACCTTTTTCACTTTCTTCCTCCATCCGCCGGCCTTTAACCGGATCTTCCGTCCTCGCCTACCCTGAGCATCCGGTAGCCGATGCCGATATGCGTTTGAATGTATTTCGGTTCCGAGGGGCCTTTTTCGATCTTCTTTCGAAGGGTCGCCATAAATACACGCAAGGCCGGAATATCCCCGGAGAAATTGCCCCAGATTTCATGGAGGATATAATTATGCGTCAGCACTTTGCCCACATTTTTCGCCAACAGGCACAAAAGCTTATATTCGATCGGCGTCAGATGTATCTCTTCATTGTCCATCCATGTGCAGCCTGCCGCGTAATCTATCTTTAGATTCCCGTTCGTAAAGACGGTAGCATCCTTCTTTAGCTTTTCACTGTCATAACGGATCCTGCGCAGGCTGACCCGGAGACGCGCTAAGAGTTCTTCCACGCTGAAAGGCTTCGTCAAATAGTCGTCCGCGCCGGCGTCCAGCGCATCGATCTTATCGCGGTCCTCGCTGCGGGCGCTCACTACGATGATGGGCATGTTCGACCATGTCCGGACTTTTTTTATGATATCCACGCCGTCCATATCGGGAAGGCCCAAGTCCAGTATCATAATATCCGGCTGCTTGGAAACGGCTTCGAAAATAGAGCCTTCTCCCGTGCCGGCCGTATGGTATTGGTACCCTTGCGTTTGAAGGGTTGTGGTGATCAGCTTGCGGATCGCCGTATCGTCTTCCACGACGAGGATCAAGGGTTTATTCATGTACATCCACCTCCTCGGATCGTAGGGTAAAGCAAAATACCGTACCGTGCGGGACATTGTCTCTCACATAGATCTTGCCGCCGTGCGCCTCGACAATAGCCTTGCACAGAGAAAGCCCAAGCCCAAGTCCGCGCCGCCCGTCTGCGCGGACATTGTCCGCGGTAGCGGTATAGAACATGCCGAACAGTTTCGGCTTTGCTTCATCCGGTATGCCCGGACCGTCATCTTTTACCTCGACAAGCACCATCTGCTTTTCACGCCGTGCCGAAATGACGATCCGGGAGCCGGGAGGCGTGTATTGGATGGCGTTGTTCACGATATTGATAAGCACCTGCACGATAAGCCGGGAATCCACTTTCGCCATAAGCAGCTCATCATCCACCGAGGTTTCAATGATATGCTCCGTGCTTTTTCGGTTGATATGCATAAGCGCTTCCGCGATCACCTCTTCCAGAAGCTCGGGCTGCAGCGTTAAACTCATGGCTCCGTTGTCGATGCGGGTGATGGAAAGCAGGTTTTCGACCAGATTGATCAACCACATGGAATCATCGTAAATGTCGGTATAAAGGCCCTTTTTCTGTTCCTCGCTCAGCATGATGGAATTGCCCATAAGTACGCCCGCGTTGCCGGAAATGCTCGTAAGCGGGGTACGCAGGTCGTGGGATATCGCCCTCAATAGGTTCGCGCGGAGCTGTTCTTGCTGTATCTGCATGGAGATCTGCTTCTGCGTCTCGTTCAGCCTCTCCTTTTCCAGCGCCAGAGCGCATTCTCCCAGCATGGCGATCGTCAGGCTTTTTTCAAACATCTCCAGCGGCGTCTCTTTTTCCATGGCAATGCCCGCGACGGCAAACGCCTCATCCTTTCCGCGTACCGCGAGATACAGGCATTTGGCGGTGGAAAGAGTATTTGTGGTGGCGCCCGCGCGTTTGTTGTTTTTATATACCCATTCGGCGACCGCGCGCTCGTCCTTCCCGATATAGATCCCCGTGTCCGCTTCCGATCCGTCCTTTTTAAAAACCAGCGGCTCGGATAGAATATTGCGCTTTGCGGAATAGAAAATCACGGTTCTGTCCAGCAGCTTCACCAATTGCCGCGCCGTTTCGCTTAAAATTTCCGACTGGTCCTGCGCCTGCTGTAATTTCCGACTCGTTTCCAAAAGCACTTCCGTGCGGTAAGCCTTTTGCGCAGCCTGACGGGCTTGTTCCTTGACCCGCTTGGTCAGCGTACTTGTGATAAGCGCCGCCGACAGCATGACCAAAAACGTGACGGGGTAGTCCGGATGTTTTGCCTCAAGAGAAAAACGGGGATAGGTGAAAAAAAAGTTTAACGCGAGTACGCTCAGGACAGAGGATACGGCGCTGTATATCCTTCCCCGCGTCACAACGGCATTGAGCAGTACCCCTAAGATATAGACCGTAATGATGTTCGCGTCGCTGAACCCCAGAGAATCGAACCATAGTCCGATCAGCGTACATAAAACCAAAATGCCGAGGGATTTGACCGTATCGGCCGCCGAGAGCTCCGCAGGCCTTGCAAACCTGATTTTTTTTGCATGCGAAGACGGCCGCGTGCCGGGAATGATATATATATCAAGGTTGGGTGCAAGCGCGGTCAGTTTATCCACAAAATTGGTTTGCCCCGGCCATTTCTTCCGATAGCTTGAGCGTCCTATGACAAGCTTTGATACATGGCTCATATTGGCATATTCCGAGATCTGCGCCGGAATATCCTCTCCGTATACCGTTGCGATCTGCGCGCCGAGCTGCTCTGCCAGCCTTATATTTTCTCTCAGCGCAGGTTTATCCTTATCCGGCAATTCCTGCGTTTCCCGCGTTTCCACAAACAACGCCGTAAACGCCCCGTGAAACGCATCCGCCATACGCGCGGCGGTGCGGATCACCTTGGCGTTTGATGGGGCCGGTGATAAACAGACAAGGATGTGCTCATTGGCATAGGCGCCGCCGTTTTTTGACGGCTCGCTGTTCAGCCCGGCGGCCCGGCTGACCTGGTCGGCAGCAGCCCGAAAGGCGATCTCACGCAGCGCGATCAGCTTTTCTCTGGTGAAAAAGCCGGCGAGCGTTCTTTTTGCCTGTTCTTCCCTATAAATTTTCCCTTTTTGCAAGCGGTCGATCAGGTCGCCGGGGTCAATATCCACAAGCTCGATCTGATCCGCACCGTCAAACACGCTGTCCGGTATGCGTTCGGGTACGGTAACACCCGTGATGGCGGCCACGATATCGTTGAGGCTTTCTATATGCTGCACATTGACGGTGGTGTACACATTAACTCCGGTGCGCAGCAATTCTTCGACATCCTGGTACCTTTTCTTGTGACGGCAGCCCTGCGCGTTTGTATGTGCCAGCTCATCCACCAAGATGAGCTTCGGCCTCCTCCTGATCGCCCCGTCCAGATCAAATTCTTTTAAATTGGCCCCTCTATACAAGATCTCAAGAGGAGGCAGGGCTTCCAGCCCATTTAAAAGCGCCGCCGTTTCCGGCCTGACATGCGGTTCAATGTAACCGGCGACCACATCGGTCCCGTTTTTTTTCGCTTCCCGGGCGTCGTTGAGCATGGCGCAGGTTTTACCCACGCCTTCGGCGTACCCAAAGTAGATCCTCAGCTTTCCGCGCTTTTTTTCAGCCGGCATATCGGAAAGCTGTTCAAGCGGGGACCCGGGATCCGTTTGGCTGATGGGCATTTCGAAAGGCCTCCTTTCCTTCATTATTTGTTTTCCGTTAACGAGAATATAACACAGGTAAAATAACTTTTGTATTATGACTTTCCGCCCGGCATTAAGATCGCGTTAAGACATGGCAAATATGCGCCAAGCTGCCTGAAAAGATATCTTTATATCGTTTTAATCCGCCCACGGAAACCCTAACCGCGAACTAACAACGAAAGTGCTAGAGTAAGTGACAGGCTCAGATAAGGAGGCTGTTTTTATGGGGGATATTTGGGAAAACATCGGCATACTGGCCGTTGTATCTTTGATCGTTTACATCTGCAAAAAAATACTCGAATGGCACGATTACAGCCGTTCGAGCTTTTGTGAGGACGAAAACGTATATCGGGCGGCCGACGAGTTTGTTCACGGAGCATCTTGCGACGCCGTCAAAGCCGTTTTGTTGGGCTGCCTTTTTCTCGATGCGGAGGACGCTGAAGAAATCATGTCTTTATCCACCCCCCACAGATCTGACAGGGACGGAGGCTACCGGGCGTTTATACGGGCGGTGAACAAAGTGCTTGGCGAAGATATTTACGATGCCGGGCGCCATATACATGAGGTTAAATGATAAGGAGGTGCCCGCTTATGCGTACACCTCCGGCTTAAGCACGCCGATGTACGGCAAATTCCTGTAAAAATCCGAGTAATCGAGACCGTAGCCGACCACGAAACGGTTGGGGATGGAAAAGCCGCAGTAATCTGCCTTTACCTCGCACTGGTGACAGTCCATTTTATCCAAAAAACACACGGTCTTAATGGAGGCGGGCTTTCGCGAAGCAAAAAGCTCCTTCAAATATTTGAGAGTAAGGCCCGAGTCGATGATGTCCTCCACGATGAGCACATGCCGGCCGGTGATGTTTTTATCCATGTCCTTCACGATGCGCACCACGCCCGAGGACTGCGCGCTCGCGCCGTAGCTCGAAACGGATATGAAATCCATAAAGATGGGAAAGCGAAGCTCACGGCAAAGGTCCACATAGAAGAAGGATGCGCCCTTTAAAATACATACCACGATAGGGTTCTTTTCTTTGTAATCCTCAGTCAGCGTCGCCGAGATCTCCTTTATGCGCGCGCGGATCTGGTCCTCGGTAAACAGCACATAATCGATGTCGTTTTGCTCGGTGGTGATCCTCATGCCTTTCATCCTTTCGGTCTTTCAGTTGGGTACCAAACAAGGTTTACTTTATCAGCAAACGCCTGCGGGCACAAGGCGTTTTATCCATACCGAGTTTGAATACGCCCATAACTCCGCTTTATAGAGTGCTTGCTTCCCTGCCGTTTTACTTATTTTTGTTTTACTTTTTCCATTTCCATAACCCGCGCTTATACATTACAAAGATTTTCCTCTTGCCGCGTCTGTTTACGGTTTTGCCCGATCGGGGTATAATCGGTTCGGCGAAAAACGTGAAGGGAGTTAAATAACATGGCAACTTGCGCGGTAGTAGGCGTCAACTGGGGTGACGAGGGAAAGGGACGCATGGTGGACCTTTTGGCAAAGGACTGCGGCGCTGTCGTACGCTATCAGGGCGGCAGCAACGCGGGACATACGGTCATCAACGAATACGGGAAATTCGCTTTGAACCTCATCCCCTCGGGCATATTCAACCCGCAGGTCGTGAACGTTCTCGGCAACGGCACCGTGATCGACCCCGAGCACCTCTCGGGTGAGATCGCAAAGCTTCGCGCCGCTAAAGTAAAGATAACGCCCGATAATCTTAAGATCAGCGACCGCGCCATTTTGGTGTTCCCGTTTCACAAAGCGCAGGATGCATTTGAGGAGGCGCGGCTCAAGGACGCCAAATACGGCTCCACGAAGCGCGGCATCTCCCCCGTTTACGGCGATAAATACATGAAAAAGGGCATCATGACCGGCGAACTCCTGCTCCCCGAGTATTTAAAGGAGCGCCTAAACGGCGTTCTTGCCTGGAAAAACCTCACCATCGAGCATGTTTATAACGAAAAGCCCTATGCGCTTTCGGAAATGTTAGATTGGCTTGAAGCCTACGGCATGCCGCTTCGCGAGCATATCTGCGACGCCGGCAAGGTGCTGCGCGACGTGGAGAAGGCGGGCAAAAAGATACTGTTTGAGGCGCAGCTCGGCGCGCTTCGCGATATCGACTACGGTATTTACCCCTATACCTCCTCCTCCTCGCCGCTCGCCGCTTACGCGCCCATCGGCGCGGGCGCGCCGGACATCAAGGTGGACGAAGTGGTGGGCGTTGTAAAGGCATACTCCACCTGCGTGGGCGAAGGCCCGTTTACGGTCGAATGGCACGGGGAAGATGCGAAACGCCTGCGTGAGGCAGGCGGCGAGTACGGCGCCGCCACGGGCCGGCCGCGCCGCGTTGGGCCGATGGACCTCGTTGCCACGCGCTACGGCGTACAGGTACAGGGCGCTACCGCTCTTGCGCTTACCAAGCTCGACGTATTATCTTATATGAAAGAGATACCCGTTTGCACAGCCTACGAGATCGACGGCAAACGCACGGAGGAATTCCCGTTTACGCCGCTTCTCGACCGCGCAAAGCCCGTGATCTGGACCCTGCCGGGCTGGGGCAGCGATATCTCCGCCGTGCGCGAATTCAAAGACCTCCCCAAAGCCGCGCGCGAATATGTGCTTTTCTTAGAAAAGGCGCTTTGCCGCCCCATCACCTATGTGAGCGTGGGCGCAAGCAGAGAGGATATCATCCTAAGATAACGGCAAGGACCGTAGGGCAGGATGCCCACATCCCGCCGATATTTTGAGGAGGCCGCGTTATGGAAAACACAACCTACGAATCCCCCCTGTCCTCGCGTTACGCGTCGCACTATATGCTTGCGCTTTTCTCGCCTGATACGCGCGTAAAAACATGGCGTTCACTTTGGATCGTCCTCGCGGAGGGCGAGCGCCGTCTGGGCCTGCCCATTACCGAAGCGCAAATAGAGGAGCTCAAGGCGCATATCGGCGAGATCGACTATGCCGCCATCGCGGAAAAAGAAAAAGAGGTGCGCCATGACGTGATGGCGCATATCTACGGGTTCGGCCTCGCGGCGCCCGGCGCAAAGGCCATCCTCCACATGGGCGCGACGAGCTGCTATGTGACCGACAACGCCGATCTCATCTTATACCGCGACGCGCTTACCTACCTCAAAAAAGAGCTTCTCGGCGTGCTTAAGGCGCTTAGAGTTTTCGCGTTGCGCTACAAGGCGCTGCCGACTTTAGGATATACGCATTTCCAGCCCGCGCAGCCGGTCACGGTCGGCAAACGCGCAACGCTTTGGATGCAGGATTTCCTATCCGACCTTGACGAGCTCGATTTCGCGATCAAAAGCATCCGCTTTTTGGGAAGCCGCGGCACCACCGGCACGGAGGCGAGCTTTTTAAAACTGTTTGACGGCGACGGCGAAAAGGCCGACGCGTTAAACGCCTACATCGCCGGGGAATTCGGCTTTGAAAGCGTGTTCCCCGTGACGGGGCAAACCTATCCGCGAAAGCTCGACAGCCGCATTTTGAACGCGCTTTCCGCCGTGGCGCAAAGCGCCTACCGCTTCGCGAGCGATATAAGGTTATTGCAGCACGAACGTGAGGTGGAGGAACCCTTTGAATTTGAACAGGTAGGCTCTTCGGCCATGGCCTATAAGCGCAACCCCATGCGCTCTGAGCGCGTTTGCTCGCTCGCCCGCTATGTGATGGCGGATGCGCAAAACGCCGCCATGACCGCGAGTGCGCAATGGCTCGAAAGGACGCTTGACGATTCCGCCAACCGCCGCATCGCACTCCCCGAGGCATTCCTCGCGGCCGACGCTATCGTAAGGCTCGTACAGAACATCGCAAAGGGCCTTATCGTAAACGAGAAGATCGTCGCAAAAAACCTCAACGAATACCTTCCCTTCCTCATTACGGAAAACCTTCTGATGGCCGCCGTGAAAAAGGGTGGCGACAGGCAGGCGCTGCACGAGGTGATTAGGACGCATTCCATGACGGCGACCGCCCGCATGAAGGACGGCGAACCGTGCGACCTTTTGAGAAGATTAAGCGAAGATCCCGCCTTTCCGCTCGACGCGGCGGAGATACAAGCCATAGCGGACGCACGGACGCTCACGGGAAGAGCGGAAGTTCAGGTGGAACGCTTCCTCGCAACGCTGCCGGACTTCGGAGAGGCAGAAGAAGCGGAAGAATTGAAGGTATAAAAATAGAAGGTATAGAAGAAAAGCGGCCCGCGGGCCGCTTTTCTTCTATACCTTCAAGTTGTAGTAACCGCTTGCCCTTTCTTGCTGATCCGCCAAGACGCCACGGAACCGACATAGACGCCGATCGAGAGAAACGGCCAAAAGCGAAGCCGCAGCACCGCTCCGCCGAAGGCCCCGTTCAGGATGATCACCACCGCAGCCGAAGCGGCAAGCAGCAGTATGAGCCCTACGAGAGGTACGGTCGAGCAATCCTTTATGCTGCCGTAAAAGCGGCGCGCCCATACCCAGAACATGTAAAACAGCGTGCCGTAAAGCACGATGACATAGGCGGTGTTGACCGCAGATACGGCGAGGAAGGATTCGTTGGTGATGAAAATAAACTCCAGCCATCCCGTATTGAGCTGCATCAGCTTATATATCCTTACGACTTCTCCCACGGTGGCGCTAAGCTCGAAGGGCGTAACGCGAAAGTCATCGAACGCCGCGGAGAGAAGGCGGATATAGCGGACAAAGATATCCATATCCATGTATCCCATATCCACTTTAAACGTATCGACAAGCACCTTCACAAGCCCGCGCACGGCGTCGTCGCCGCCATTCAGCCGAACCGTGAGCCCTGCGCGCGCCTCCGGCACGACCTCGAACCAGCCGAACAGCATGCATGCAAAAGACATAAGAGCCAAGAGAATACTCAGGTACCTGAAAGCCCTTGACTTTGTGGTATGCATAATCTGCCTCCTTCTGCGGTTCCATGGTGAGGTAAGCTTAATTCCGACATGTGGTCTGTAAACCCTTTCGATTTAAAACGACGCCTTCGCCCTGCCGATGAGCTTGTTATACAGATATACGTCCGATGCGTTGAAATGCTCCGCCATGAAGTATGAAAACGGGAACCAGTCTACGGCGGTATTTTCCCCCTTGCGCGGGGTAAGCGCGTCCTTTTCACTGCAAATAAGAAGATACGCGATCGAGAGATGCAGATGCGTGCTCACGTAGACCCCGCGCCTTGTATGCCCGAACACGGGCAAAATATCGAGCGAGGCGATCTCTTTTTTGAGCGGCCGTATGTGCGTGATGCCCGTTTCCTCCATGGCCTCGCGCACCGCCACGGAAAGAAGGTCACATTCGCCGTCGGCATGGCCGCCCGTCCACGCCCATACGCCCATGATGTTGTGGTGGGCAAGCAATATCTTCGTGCAGCTTTCGTTTATGGTAAAACCCGAGGCGGTGATGTGCGCTACGCGGTTTTCACGCGTCAGCACATCGTTTGGATATAGCTCGATGAAGTTTAATATCTCCCGCTTATCGGCTTCCTCCTGCGCGTTTTGCGGAAGATAGGCCCTAATTTCATCTATGTAGGACATGCTGTTTCCTTTTTGATACTTTTTTACCATTCTATCACCGCGCATCGGAACGGTCAATGCAAGGGTTCGGTTCCCCCTATCTTAAGAATATTTCTTATACGAATAAGAATTATTATAATTTTTGCAAAATATGGGGGATTTTGGAAAACACCTATTGACATCGGCCTCGCGGCTCTGCTACTATATATTCACAATCCAAACTTTTTTATCCACAATATCTTGTATACACGGCTGGAGAGCCGGTTTAAATGTCCGATGGGTTCGGGCGGGATTATTGTCCCTTTTCCCAAGGGGCCTACAGGGAGGCAGTTATGTTGAAAATGATCCGCAAGCGCAACGGGGCGCTTGTACCCTACAAGCAGGAGAAGATCGCGCTTGCCATATTCAAGGCGGCGCAGGCCGTGGGCGGCAACGATTGGGACCTGAGCGAAAGGCTTGCCGCGCAGGTGGGCGAGATCGCCACCTTCAAATATCCCGACTGTGTAGCCGACGTGGAAGGCGTGCAGGATATCGTGGAAAAGGTGCTCATCGAAAACGGGCACGCCCGCACGGCCAAGGCCTACATATTGTACCGCGAAAAGCGCCGCGCCTCGCGCGAGGCGAACGCGCTCATAGGCGCGACCATCGAGATGTTTTCCAACTATCTCAACGATCAGGATTGGCAGATCAAGGAGAACGCCAACACGCAGCGCTCCATCAACGGCATGAACAACTACATCCGCGAAAGGTTCACCAAGCAGTACTGGCTGCACGAGGTATACCCCGCGGAGGTGCGCGAGGCGCATATATCGGGCGATATCCATATGCACGACCTCGGCTTTTTCGGCCCCTACTGCGCGGGCTGGGATCTAAGGCAGGTCCTGACAAACGGCTTCGGCGGCGTGCCGGGCAAGGTGGAATCAAGCCCCCCCAAGCATCTTCGTTCATTTTTGGGCCAGATCGTCAACTCTACGTTCACCACGCAGGGCGAGACCGCCGGCGCGCAGGCGTGGTCGTCTTTCGATACCTACTGCGCCCCCTTCATCCGTTACGACAAACTCGACTATAAGTCGGTAAAGCAGGCGCTGCAGGAGTTCATCTTCAACATCAACGTACCCACGCGCGTAGGCTTCCAGTGCCCGTTCTCCAACCTTACCTTCGATATCAAGGTACCCCGCACCTTAAAAGACGAACCGGTCATCTACTGCGGCAAGCCGACCGAGGATACATACGGCGATTTTCAGGCGGAGATGGACCTTTTCAACGCCGCTTTTTGCGACGTGATGCTCGAGGGGGACAGCAAGGGCCGCGTGTTCACCTTCCCCATCCCCACCATCAACGTCACAAGGGAGTTTGACTGGAATAGCCCCGTGGTGGATAAGTTCATGGAGATCACCTGCAAATACGGCATACCCTATTTTTCCAACTACATCAACTCTGACCTATCGCCCGAGGATGCGGTATCCATGTGCTGCAGGCTCAGGATCGATACCAAAGAACTCCGCAAACGCGGCGGCGGCCTGTTCGGCTCCAACCCCCTCACCGGCTCCATCGGCGTAGTCACGGTGAATTTGCCGCGCATCGCCTATGTTTCGCACAGCGAGTCGGAATTCCGCGCACGGCTTTGCCAAATGGTGCACACAGCCAAAAAGAGCCTGGAGATCAAACGCAAGGTTGTGGAAGAACAGACCGCAAGAGGCATGTACCCCTATTCCGCCAACTACCTTAAGGACGTGCATGCGCGCACGGGCCAATATTGGTACAACCACTTCAACACCATCGGCCTATTAGGCATGAACGAGGCGTGCATCAACCTTTTGAACAAAGACCTTACCACGAAAAACGGGCAGGACTTCGCCGTGCGCACGCTTTCGTATATGCGCGAGCTGCTTACCGACATCCAGGAGGAAACGGGCCACTTTTACAACCTCGAGGCGACGCCCGCGGAAGGCACCAGCTACCGCCTCGCCAAGCTCGACAAGGAGAAGTACCCCAATATCGTCGCAGCCGGCAAGGAGACGCCCTACTATACCAATTCGAGCCAGCTCCCCGTCGGTTTTACCGACGATATCTTTGAAACGCTCGATCTGCAGGACGAACTCCAAAGCCTCTACACGGGCGGCACGGTGCTTCACCTCTATTTGGGCGAAAGCATCAAGGATATAAGTGTAGCCAAGGCACTCATACAAAAGGCGTTCACGAACTACAAGCTCCCCTACCTCTCTCTCACGCCCACGTTCTCCGTCTGCCCAGAGCACGGGTATATATCGGGCGAGTATTTCCATTGCCCCTCCTGCGGCAAGGAAGCCGAGGTATGGAGCCGCGTGGTTGGTTACCTACGCCCGGTGCAAAACTATCACCGCGGCAAGAAGGAAGAATACATGGAGCGCAAGAAGTACGTGATCCGCGAGGAAAATCTTTCGTGAAACTCGCGGGGCTTATAAAATCCTCAACGCTCGACTATCCGGGGAATTTGAGCGCGGTGTTCTTCTTTTCGGGCTGTAATTACGATTGCTTTTACTGCCACAACCGCGATATATTGCACGGGCCGGGCATCGGTATGGAAATTGGCGCTGCCCTTGCGTTTCTCGAGAAGCGCAAGGGTCTTCTTGACGCGGTGGTGTTAAGTGGCGGCGAGGCGGCGCTTCAGGCCGGGCTCAAAGAGCTTGCTTTAAGCATAAAGGCCATGGGGTTTAAGGTAAAGCTCGATACCAACGGCAGTCTGCCGGATGCGGTAAACGACATGCTCAAAGCGGGTGCGATCGATTACGTCGCGCTCGACTATAAGGCTCCGTGGGGCCGCTACCGCGAGATCGCGGGGAAAAACGCCAACCCCGAGCGGGTGAAGGAAACTTTAAGGCTCCTTCTTGACGCCCGAATGCCGTTTGAAATGCGCACCACGGTGATACCTCAGCTTCTTTTAGGCGATATGCTGACTATGGCGCAAGAGGTACCCGTGCTGCCGCGCTATGTATTGAACGCATACCGCATGCCGAAATCTTACCGCGAAGAGGATCTTTTTCGCCTCAAGCGCCTCCCGCACACACCCGAAACGATCCGCGCGTTCGCCGAAGCGGTAAAGCCGTTCCAGCCAAATGTGATAGCCTATTAATATTCATCAAATTTATATTATTTTGCTGTTTTTCGAGCATTTTTGACCGCTTTGCATGGAAGCGGTTTTGTTGTATAATTCCTTTTGTAACGCAATATTCGGAAGGGGAGTGAAACAATCATGATCAAGGTCACAGCGGATTCCACCTGCGACCTTACGCCGGAGCTATTACAAGAACTCAACGTAACGCTCGTCCCCCTCGCTGTTGTTGTGGGCGAGGAAACCTTCCACGACGGCGTGGACATTACGCCGGCGGACGTATTCCGCTATGTGGAGCAGGAAGGGAAGACCTGCAGGACGGCGGCTGTCAATGTATACGAATATCATCGTCTTTTTGAGGAATTATCGGAAACCTACGACGCCGTCATCCATATCAACATCAGCGCGGAATTCTCCTCCTGTCACCAGAGCGCCGCGCTTGCGGCAAAGAGCTTCGACAACGTGTACGTAGTGGACTCGCGAAACCTTTCAAGCGGCAGCGGGCATGTTGTATATGCCGCGGCGGAGATGGCAAAACAAAACATCCCCGCGCAGGAGATCGTAAAAAGGCTTGAAGACATCATCCCCCGCGTGGATGCAAGCTTCGTGATCGACAAGCTCGATTACCTGTATAAGGGCGGGCGCTGCACGGGCCTGGAGGCGCTCGGCGCAAAGCTGTTCCAGCTCAAGCCCTGCATCGAGGTCCATAACGGAAAAATGACCGTCGGCAAAAAGTACAAGGGCAGCTTTGAACGCAGCCTTGAAAACTACGTGAAGGATAAGCTCAAGGATATCGACGATATCGATTTGACGCGCGTGTTCATCACCCATCCCGCCTGCAAGAAGGAAACGGTGGATAGGGTGCGCGAGCTCGTGAAAAGCCTCGCGGATTTCGAGGAGGTCATCGAGACCCATGCGGGCTGCACGGTATCGAGCCATTGCGGGCCGTACACGCTGGGCATCCTGTTTATCAGGAAAACACCGAAAGCCATTTAAGGACGAAAACCAAACAGAACAGAGCCCGTGCGAGGAACTCGCACGGGCGCTGCTTTGTTTGAAAATTCTCAGTTTAACAGGTTGTTCCCCGTCTCTTTATCAAAAATATGAATATACTCAGGCGCAGCGGTAAAGTCGATATATTCCGCCTTGTTGACGCCGACATGGTTTTTGTAGAGTTCGGTGGTAGACACGCGCAGCACCACGTCCTTACCGGCCGCTTCCACGTGCACGTAGACCTCGCTGCCCATCATTTCGGAAACATCCACGCGCGCGTGCACGGTATTTTTGCCGCTTTGCTGCGCGATCTCGATGTGCTCCGGACGGATGCCCGCGGTGATCTCGCCCTCTTTGGCGGCCTTAGCGCGAAGGGCTGCCTGCGCTTCTTCGGAAAGATCCATCTCGGCATCCTCTATCTTCACGCTGTATTTGCCGCCCGATACGAGAAGCTTCGCATCGAAAAAGTTCATCTGCGGGGTGCCGATGAAGCCCGCCACAAAGAGATTGCTTGGCCTGTTGAACACATCGTGCGGGGTGCCGATCTGCTGCACGTAGCCGTCCTTCATGACGACGATGCGGTCGCCGAGCGTCATGGCCTCCGTCTGGTCGTGCGTCACATAGATGAAGGTGGTGTCGATGCGCTCGCGCAGCTTGATGAGCTCGGCGCGCATCTGGTTTCTGAGCTTCGCGTCGAGATTACTTAGCGGCTCATCCATCAAAAACACCTGCGGCTCGCGCACGATGGCGCGGCCGATGGCAACGCGCTGGCGCTGGCCGCCCGATAGAGCCTTTGGCCTGCGTCCGAGATACTCGGTGATGCCTAAGATCTCGGCGGCTTCTTTTACCTTTTTATCGATCTCCGCCTTGGGGACCTTCCGGAGTTTGAGCGCAAACGCCATGTTCTCATACACCGTCATATGCGGGTAGAGCGCGTAGTTTTGGAACACCATCGCGATGTCCCTGTCCTTGGGCGCAACGTCGTTGACGAGCTTATCGCCTATGTAGAGCTCGCCCTCGGTGATCTCCTCAAGACCGGCCACCATGCGCAGCGTTGTGGATTTGCCGCAGCCCGACGGGCCGACGAGCACCACAAATTCCTTGTCGGCAATCTCAAGGTTGAAATTGTCGACAGCCACCACATTTTTCTCGTAGACCTTCTTGAGGTTCTTCATGGTTACATTTGCCATGAATTTTGGCTTTGACGGACCGCGCCTCCGCGCTGTCCTCTCGGGCTACCCGATATTTGAAAGCAATAATGGGTACAACCCTTTACGGCAGGTCTCCACACTGCCGCACCGCAAGCCGAAGCGGAATGTTTGCCTCCTTTTTGTTGGCCCGCGGTCGCTATTTTGTGGAGTAGCGGCGCAGCGCCTTATTTGTTTGGGCAGGATACCCAAATCGCATACGATAGTTTCGGGGTTTTTACGGTATTCTCAGTTTCAGACAGATATTGTAGCTATTATATATGTTTTTTCTCCGGTGCGCCAGATACAAGCTTGTGAAAAATACGCAAACCTTGCGCCTTTATGACCCCGTTGACTTATAATGCCCGAGCCCGATCCTCCAAAGCGCGTAACAGGGGATCAAAAATAAAAGCGACGCGAGCGGAAGCAGCATATAGAGTTTCATCCCGCTTCTCCCCACGAGGTACAAAAACGGATAATACTGAAACAGCGCCAGCGGCACCACGAACGTGAGGAATTTGAGCACGCCTTTGCCGTAGATTGAAAACGGGTACGCGCCGAACTCCCTGCCGCCGTCGGTGAGGATATTCATGAACTCCAATCCTTCGGTCGTGAAGAAGCAAAGCGCCGCATAGATCACAAACAGCCCGGAAAACACGAGCGCGCCGCAGACGATCATCAGGAATAGCGTCAGCACTTTATCGGCGCTCCAAGTTACCCCGCTCGCAGGTATGGCGTAAATAAGCACCGCGGCCGCCTGCAGAAGTTTACCCAAGCGCGAAAGCTCGATGTGCGAGGCGAACACTTGGAACACCTCATTGCGCGGCCGCGCCAGAATGCGGTCGAATTCGCCGTTACCGATCATGCGGGAAAAGGTATCGAACCCGCGCGCAAAGCACTCCGCCAGCGAGAACGCCATCAGTACCGCCGCAAAGCACAGCAATACCTCCGAAAAAGTAAAGCCCTCCACCATATGGAACCTCTCGAACATGAAATACACGCCCAAGAACGTTGAAAACGAAATAAGAAACTGCCCGAGCGTGGTCAGAAAAAAGGAGGTCTTATATTGCATCTGGCTCTTTATGTGGATGGCGAGATAGGTCAAATAAAGCTTCATTTTACTCTTATCCTCCTTGGACGACCGTTTTTTTGAGCGCGGCTTTTATCCAGAGCCTGCCTGCAAGCACGAGTACAAAAAGCCAAAACACCTGTAAAAGCGTCTTATAAAGAAGCTCTGTCCCCGCAACGTTTCCGCTGTATACAAAAAGCGGAAGGTTTTGCATGGAGGCAAACGGCGTAAGCTCAAGCACCTTCCTTACGCCGTCGGGCAAAAACGGCAGCGGGATGATGCCGCCCGCGAGAAAATCCGCCATGGAAACGGCCACGATGCGCACACCCATGGGGTTTAACGTGTAAAGAGTGGCAATATATATGAGCATGCAGTACGCCACCACCACAAGATACCCTAAGGCCGCCGTCACAAGAAACCATAGAAACGCGGGCAGGCTCTGCGGCAGTATGAGCCCGTAGGGAGCGGGCAGAAACGCCGCCACGAGGAGGATGGGCATGCAGCGAAGCACGGCCCGCGAAAGCCTGTTCGCCGCATTTCTTACAAACCACACCCCATACAGGTCGAGCGGACGGACAAGCTCGTATGCCACATGCCCCTCGCGGATGCTCGCAAAAATATCCTCGTCCAAAAACCATGCCATAAACAGCGCCAGAAACGCCTGCTGGAGCCAGATATAGCTTGCAAGCGCCTGAAAACCCATGGGAAACGCCGCGCTGTTCGCCTTATAGAATGCCGAATACATAAGGATCGTCATAAATCCCCACGCAAACTGCGTGGCGACGCCCGCGAGGGCCGCCGCACGGTACTGAAGGCCGTGGAGGAAGCGGATACGAAACATCGACAGATAGCTTCTCATATAGAGAACTCCTCGTAAAGCGACACCACCATTTCCTCCGCGCTTGCGCCGGAAACGGAAAGATCGGTCACATCCACATTTTTTGTGAGCGCGGCGATAGCGTCGGACACGGAGGTTAGCCGCGTATCCACCGTGAACACGGCGCGGCCGTCCATGCGCTCCTTCATAGCGACGCCCATCCCGGGCATAAACTCCCCGTTTGAGCAGGTGAGCGTAACGGTTTTAAAGGGGGAATTCCGCATTTTCAGCTCCGACAGCGCACCGTCCAGGAGTATCTTCCCCTTGCCGATAAGAAGGATGCGCTCGGTGAGCGCCTCGATATCCTGCATGTCGTGTGTAGTCAAAACGACGGTCGTTTTCTTTTCGCGGTTGACGCGCCTGATGAAATCACGCACGGCGATCTTGGATACCGCGTCAAGGCCGATGGTGGGCTCGTCTAAAAACAGTATTTGGGGGTCGTGCAGAAGCGACGCCGCCAGTTCGCAACGCATCCTTTGTCCGAGCGAAAGCTGACGCGCGGGCGTTTTTATAAGCTCCGAAAGATCCAATAACTCCGTGAGCTCACCTATGTTTTTGCGGTAGGTTTGGGGCTCCACGCGGTAGATATCGCGGATGAGCTCGAACGAATCGATGACCGGCACGTCCCACCAAAGCTGCGTGCGCTGGCCGAACACCACGCCGATATGCTTGACGTGCTCCTTCCTTTCCTTCCACGGCGTTCTAGAGTCGATCACGCAGGAGCCGCTGTCCGGCGTAAGTATGCCGCACAGGATCTTGATGGTGCTGCTCTTCCCAGCGCCGTTTGGACCGATGTAGCGCACCATTTCCCCATCGCCGATGGTGAAGGAAACGTCGTCAAGCGCGCGAACGCGCGTTTGCTCACGCTTAAAAAGCGCTTTCGCCGCCGCCTTGAGCCCGCCCGCACGCTTCGCCACACGGAATGTTTTTGTGATATGCCTGAGTTCGATCATAGGCGCCTCCTCAAAAATTTTTGGCAAGCAAAACATGGGGCGGTTTTCGCCGTCCCTACCCTGTCTGAAAATTTCGTTATAAATCGCATGGGCACGCAGCGGCGAGTCCATGCGATTTATAACGTATTATAACACGTTTATGCCTCGATCTTCTGGAACATATCCTTGGTTGCGCCGCAGAGCGGGCAGACGTAATCGTCGGGAAGCTGCTCGAAAGGGATTTCCCCATCGTATTCGTAGCCGCACAGGGTGCAGCGCCAAACGGTCTTTTTCTCCGCGGGCTTTTCCTCCGCGATGTAGGTGGAGGCGTTTTTCGGGGTCTTCCCCTTGACGACCTTATGGTAATAGGCATAGGTCATGGGCGGCTCTTCCAGCATCGTATCCCCGTCGACGACCTCACCCAAAAACACCGTATGGGTAGGCGCTTCCATCGTGGAAATGACCTTGCATACGAGATAGCCGCAACAGTTCTTCAAAACGGGCATGCCCATTTTTCGCGCATAGCCTACGTCCGCAAACTTGTCCGTATCGCGGCCGGTGCGGAAGCCAAATTTGCCGATCACGGCGGGATCGCATTTTTCCGAGAGGATGGAAACGGAAAACATGCCGCTTGAACGTATGCAGGCGTTGGTGTAATTGTCGTGGTTGACGCTTATCGCAACGGTCGCCGGCATCGAGGTGATCTGCATGACGCTGTTGACGATGCAGCCTGTGGGGCGATCGTTTGCGGCGTCTTGCGTACCGACGACGTACAGCCCGTAAGAAATATTGCGGAATACGATGGGATTCATTCGATGTGCCTCCACTTGTATTTCATAAAGCCTATTTTAACATATTTTAACAAAAAGTACGCACGTTTATTCCGCCGAACCGTAGAGCACCATCAATCCCCTGTCGCTCAGAAGATAGGCGTCCACGGTGCCCGCTATATCGACTTCGTCCGCCATCGCGCCAAAGTACGCGTCCAGCGCATCCCACGACGCCCCGAAAAACTGCGGGCAGGCGACCACCAGGCAGCCGTCGTCGCCGTTGATATCCGCTTCGAGCGCGTCCGCAACAGCTGATTGCATGCTCTTAAGGCTGAAATCGGTCACCATGATATCCACGGGCGCTAAATCAAACGACGTATCGGGGCACTTGGGCGCGGCGTCTTCTATATCGGCGTCGTAGCTGCGCGAAAGCGCGAACGCGGCCGTATCGGACATACGGAAATAGTAGAGCTTACCGCCGTAGCTTACGTCGCGCGCGGCGTCGGAATCGTAGGTGGGGTCAAAATGGTAAAAGCTGCCGTCGAGCTTCGCCGTGACCCATGCGTGGCCTTCGCCCTCGTCGGTGCCGACGGAAAGCACGCTTTCGATCCCAACGAGGTTATAGAGCATGGCGAGCGCATTGGCAAAGCCGTCGCAGTTGCTCCTGCCCAAAACGAGCGCGTCGTACAGGTAATCGGGCTGCTCGTTTTCGTCGTAGCCGATATAGCGCGTGGTCTCGGTGAGCTTGCGGTAAAGGTATTCGGCCTTTCCGGCCTCATCCTGAAGCGAAGCGGGCAGCGATGATACCATTTCCTTCGCTTTTTCGTATGCCTCAAGTTTCCTTTCCGAATGCCCACTTTCAAGCACCGTCGTATACAGGCAGTAAAACACGGGCGTCTCCAAATCGCCCTCGGGCGGCGTGAGATACTCGACGTCGAGGTTATAGTTGCTTTCAAAGAAAGGATCGTCACAGGTAAGATAGCTATAGGATTTATAAATGTCGTCCACGGTAAGTTCCCGGGAGCTGAAATACGCGCGCTCAAAGCCGTTTTCCGATGCGTAAAGCATGGCCATGTAAGGCAGAAGCATGTCGCCCGAAATCCGGCTTCTATAATACGTCGAAATCACGTTTGCATAGCGGCTTTCATAGGAAAGAAGCTCGTCCGCTCTGAGCGTTTCAACGCGTTCGCCTCCAGTTGCGAACGCATGGAACACCGCTTCGCCCGTGGCGATGGAGCCCGTGACGCCTTCTATAGAGGAAATGCTCGAAAGCGGTATTTTGTTGTAAAGCTTATAGATCGGTGCGGCGGGAGCGCCGGATACGCGTCCCTCCATGTTGCCGGAATAGCCGACGCAAGCCGAAAACGCGCCGCACAGCAAAAGTGCGGCGAGCAAAACGGAAACCGCTTTTTTTCTGAATGCCCTCATCCGTTGCCCCCGCCCACATCGCCACCCTCCGGCGCAGAAACGGGGGTAGCGCCCGGCGGCACGACAAGGACCGCGGGATCGCCGGTGCCGAGGCGTATCTCCGCCGGATTGCCGCGGTATTTATCGGTATGAAGGTGCTCGGAGCTCACGAGTTCGCCGTTGACGTATTTATCGAGATACGCCTCGGCCGTAAAGCCGTCATGCGGCTGCACGGAAATGAGCTGGTAGCCGCGCGGTATGGCGGAATCCTCGGTATAGACGGGCTGATCCTGCACGGCGGTAGCCGTTATAACGCTTCTCGGTTTATAGGTGACGCCCTCGGGCAACGGCTTGCCGTAAAGGGAAGCGGTGACGATAAAATATTTGGAATCGTCCGGATCGGGCTTGATATACATGAAGATGTAGATGGGCGCGCCCGTATCGTTGAGGAACTTCAAATCGATACCGCTCGTATCCACCGTAGCGTCGAGGCCCTTATCCACATAGTCGGAGGGGATGGAATGCTTGCTGCGGTCCGTCACATTGAGGTTGCCGCACAGCAGGGCGTTGTAAAGGGTGGTGCTCGTTTGACATACGCCGCCGCCCGCCTGCAATGTGTATTCCTTGCCGCCCGATATGCCGTTGGCTTCCTTCCAGCCGCCCGCCGTCGTGCGCGGGCCCACCACCGTATTGTAGCTGAAGGTCTCCCCCGGGAGCACGACATGACAGTTGAGGATGTCCGCCGCCTTTTGGATGTTGAACACACGGTTCTCCACGATCTCGGAGCCGCCGTTTCTGTAGCGCGTGGTATAGGTGGCGATACGCTCGGTGTTTTCCTTGATAAAATCGAGCGTCATCGCAGGCGGCGTTTCCGTGTAGACGGGCTTTATCTGCGTACTCAGCTCCCCGTTCGCCACGGCATCTTTCACGAGCTTCGCGGTCGCCTCCGCATCGAGAGAATAGCCGCTTTTACCGTCGTAAAACGTGAAGTTCTGCACAAAATCTTCGCTCAAAGACGGAACGGCGTAGGGCTCCTCGGGGGCGATATCGAACTGCGCCTTGATCTCTTCAAGGCTATTTAAAAGCACCGCGTCCTTTACGCTGTAGGAAAGCGTAAAGTTTTTTCCCGTCTCCTTGAGTTCCGCTTTGAGGCGCGCATTTTCGAACACGGTACCGGAGCGCCCGTAGGCGATCGCCTCCGCAACGGCCTCATCTATGCTTGCCGACAGGCCGAGCTCAACGGCTGAAAGCGAATAGCTCCCGTTGTCGGAGGTAAGCGTAATACCCGCCTGTGCGATCTCCGCGTGCGCGAGTTCCGTGATCTGCGCGCGGGCCTCGTCGGCGGTTTTGCCGCCCATATAGGTGTTTTCGATGTAAACGCCCTCTAAAATTTTATCGCCGCCGTCGACGACGGAGCTGATCGCCTCGCCCCTGTCGCCGCCGAACAGCACCACGAGCACCGCCGCGACGAGCACGAGCGCCGACGCGATGATCCATGTGCGCGCGGTGGCCTTTTGTCTGCGCCGCTTGCGCTTATTGGAACCGCCGTTTTTCTTCTTCACGGTGCCTTTTCTTGTGCCGCTTTGCGAGGATGCGCGCGAGGAATTAGACGCTGTCCGCTGGGCCGCGCTGCGCTTTTGCACGTATCTGGGTACGCTAAGCTCTTTCTCAGCGCCCTTCCCTAAACCGGAATCCATGCACCCTCCCGATAGAAATTCTTCCCTGCTCGTATTATAACCGCAAAACGCGCCGCTTCATAGGGGGAAAGCGGCGCATTTCACAAATCCGAAATAATTCGAGGTTTTACGTACGTTTTAGGACAATTTAAACACCGCTTCGCGGAGTATTTCCGAAACTGTCGGGTGCGGGAACACAAGCTCCCTGATCCGCTCTACGGGCGTTTCGAGCTCTATCAAAATGCCCGCCGCCACGATAAACTCCGAGGCGTAGTTGCATATTGCCTGCGCGCCCAAAAGCACGCCGCGCTTTTTATCGGCGATAAGCTTGAAGATGCCGTCGCCACCTTCGTTTTCCGCGAGGTAACGGCCGCTATAGCGCATGGGCAATGTGACGACCTCAATATCGTACCCTTTTTCGCGCGCGCTTTCCTCGGTTTCGCCCACGGACGCGAGCTCTGGGTTGGTGTAGATGACCGAGGGGATAGCCGTATAACGCATGTATTCCGGATGCTCAAGCATATTGTTCACCGCAACTTCGGCCTCGCGGTATGCGGTGTGCGCGAGCATGGATCTGCCGTTCACATCGCCCGCTGCATAGACGTTTTCCACATTTGTAAGCATATGTTCGTCCGTGACGACCGCGCCGCGCTCAAGCTTTACGCCGATGTTCTCAAGGCCCATGTTCGCGGTATTGGGTTTTCTGCCGATGCAAAGGAGCGCCGCGTCCGTTTCCAAGAAAGTTTCTGCGCCGTCCTTTTCGTACCGCACGCCGTTTTCTTGGATCTCGGTGACGCGGGCGGAAAGCGCGAAGAAAATGCCCTTTTTCTCGTAGTTCTTTTGAAGCAGCGCCGAAAGCTCCCTATCCGTCTCGCCCGCAATATGATCGAGCATTTCGACGACGGTCACCTTCGTGCCCGCGGAGCAAAAATAGGACGCGAGTTCGAGGCCTATAACGCCCCCGCCGATGACGCAAAGCGATTTGGGAAGCTCTTTTCTTTCGAGCGCCTCGCGGCTCGTCATCAAAAACCCGTTTTGAAGCGCCTCGCTTAAGCCCTTGATGGGCGGCAGCGCGGGCATGGAGCCCATGGCGAGAAGGAGGCGTTTCCCCGTATGCGTTTGGCCCGCGGCCTCTACGAGAAAGCCCTCTTCTTTTTTTCCTGTAAGCTTTCCTTCGCCCTCCAGGAGAGTTACGTTTTCGGCCTTCAATGTACTTTTCACACCGCCTGTCAAAAGCCTCACGACCTTGTCCTTGCGGGCGACGACTTTCGCATGGTCGAGTCTTACTTCCGGTGCGTTCACGCCGTATTTGGCGCCGTTTACCGCGCCGTCAAGGAGCTTGGCGCTATATAAAAGCGTTTTTGTGGGAATGCAACCCTCGTTGAGGCATACGCCGCCCACCGACCGTTTCTCTATGAGGAGCACCTGCATGCCCGCGTGCCCAGCGCGTTCCGCCGCCAGATAGCCGGCCGGACCGCCGCCTAAAATAATGAGATCGTAGATCATAATTTTCCTCCGCCGGCGCTTTGCCTTTCAGCCTTCGCCCTTGTCTTTTCCGTGAACCGTGCGGCGTCGATGATGAAGCGCTCATGCGTGCCTTCGCCCACAAGCCCCGCGCCGTCGTATGCGGAAACCGAAAATACAAGCCGCCGGGAGTCGATTCCGATAAGCTCGCTTTGCGCCGTGACCGTCATACCCTCGGGCGTGGCGCTTACATGCTTCACATTTACAAGCGTTCCCACAGTGGTTTGTCCCTCTGAAAGGTAGGGCTGCACGCTTTGCGCCGCAGCATCCTCCATGAGCGCCACCATCATGGGTGTTGCGAACACAGGGAGAAGCCCGCTTTTCATGGCCGCAGCGGTGTTATTGCCGCTTACCGCAACGCTTGCTTCTCCTCGGATCCCTGTTTGCAGCATTTAGAACGCCTCCACGATGGCGGTCACACCCATGCCGCCGCCCACGCAGAGCGTGGCGATGCCGCGCTTTTTGCCCTGCCGTTTGAGCTCATATAAAAGCGTTACGAGAATGCGGCAGCCGGACGCGCCGATGGGGTGCCCGAGCGCGATCGCACCGCCGTTGACGTTAAGCTTTTCCTCGGGGAACTGGAGCTCGCCGCCTACCGCAACAGCCTGCGCAGCGAACGCCTCGTTCGCCTCGACGAGGTCGATATCGTCTATGGTAAGGCCCATGCGCTTGAGCGCCTTGCCGGTGCTCGCAACGGGGCCTATGCCCATGATCTCGGGCTCCACGCCAGCGGACGTGCAAATAAGGAGCCTCGCGAGCGGTTTTATGCCGAGCTCTTTGGCCTTTTCAGCGCTCATCACCACCACCGCGGCCGCACCGTCGTTGATGCCGGACGCGTTTGCCGCCGTTACCGTGCCGTCGTTTAGGAAGGCCGGCCTGAGTTTTGTAAGCCCCTCGGCGGTAACGCCCGCGCGGGGAAACTCGTCTCTTTTAAATTCGATCACTTCTTTTTTGACCTTGATCTCTACAGGCACGATCTCCTCGTCAAACTTGCCTTCGTTTTGCGCTTTCTCGCATTTTTGCTGGCTCTTCGCGGCGAATGCATCCTGCATCTCGCGCGTGATGCCGTATTTTTTGGCGACGTTCTCGGCGGTAACGCCCATATGATAATCGTTGAACGCCTCCCAGAGGCCGTCCTTGATCATGGTATCCACGAGCTTGCCATCGTTCATGCGGTACCCGAAGCGCGCTTGGGGAAGCGCATAGGGCGCGAGGCTCATGTTTTCCGTGCCGCCCGCCACCACGATATCCGCCTCGCCTGCGGCGATGAGCGCCGCCGCGAGGCCCACGCATTTCAGGCCCGAGCCGCATACGTTGTTGACGGTAGTCGCGGGCACTTCTACGGGAAGCCCCGCCTTGAGCGAAGCCTGCCGCGCCACGTTCTGGCCGAGGCCCGCTTGCAAAACGCAGCCCATAAATACCTCGTCCACCTGCTTCGGCTCTATACCTGCGCGCCTGACCGCTTCCTTGATAACCACCGCGCCCAAGTCTACGGCGGGTACTTCCGCGAGACCCCCTCCGAATTTCCCGAGCGCCGTACGGCACGCGCCCGCAAGCACGATCTCCTTTGCCATATGCGTATCTCCTTTATTCATGATCTATTTTTTAAGATTCCCCGCCCACATCCATCACCTTGAGGTTTTCGTGAATGAGAAGCTTCGCCTCCGTGGCTGCGAGCACATGTTCAATGGTATAGCCGGGCGCGATCTCCTCGAGCACAAGCCCTTCCTTCGTGACGCGTATCACGGCCATTTCCGTGACGATGAGCTTCACAACGCCTTTGCCTGTGAGCGGGTAGGTGCATTCCCTTAAAATTTTCGGCGCGCCCTTTGCGGTATGCTCCATGGCGATCACGACCTGCCGCGCACCCGACACAAGGTCCATGGCGCCGCCCATACCGTTCAGCTTTTTCCCCGGCACGAGCCAATTGGCGAGGTTGCCCTCTTCGTCCACCTGTAAGGCGCCCAAAACCGCCATAGCCACATGCCCGCCGCGTATGGCGGCGAACGAATCGGCACTGTTCACGAACTGCGCGCCGGGAATGGCCGTCACACAGCCGCCGCCGGCGTTTCGGATGTCCTTATCCTCTTTTCCGGGCGCAGGCGCGGGCCCGAGGCCCAAAATGCCGTTTTCCGATTGGAAGATGACGGTGATGCCTTCAGGCACGTAGTTCGCGACAAGCGTGGGCAAGCCGATGCCCAAATTCACCACATCGCCGTCCCGAAGCTCCTGCGCAACGCGCTTTGCTATAAAAACCTTCGCGTCCATATTCCCTCCTAAAGCGCCACGATCGCGTCGATATAGATGCCGGACACCGTTACAAGATCCGGGTCGATCTCGCCGGTCTCCACGATCTCTTCGGCCTCCACCACGGCGAACTTGCAGGCCTGCGGCATGATGGCGTTGAAGTTTTTGCTCGAGCCGCGCATGTAACAGTTGCCGAACTTATCGACCTTGGTGGCATGTATGAGCGCGACGTCGCCAAATAAAGCTTTTTCGAACAGATACTCTTTCCCGTCGAGCTCCACGGTGTTTTTGCCCTCGGCCACGATGGTGCCTACGCCCGTGGGCGTTAAAAAACCCGCGATGCCGCTGCCCGCCGCGCGGACAGCCTCGGCCAGCGTGCCCTGCGGCACGAGCACGACGCTATCGGGATCGGCCGCATACATAGCGCCCGTAAGGGGATTGCCGCCGACCCACGTGGAATACACCTTTTTCACGCGGCCAAGCTCCATGAGCCTATACGTATTCAAATAGTCCCAGCCGGTATCGTTGCTGACGATGGTAAGATCGGCCGCCTCGCTGTCCGAAATGAGGGATTCAAGCAGCAGCTCGGGCGTTCCGCACTGTAAAAAGCCGCCGATCATGACAACATCGTTATCGCGTATGCGGCTGATGGCCTCCCTGGCCGTCATAATTTTGTTCATTGGTTAAGAAACCTCCGATTCGATAATGAGAAATGTCTGTCGGATCGATTGTCAATAGAAGTATTGTAAGCTACGCGAAATACCGCTGTCAAGAACGGCGCGGCGCATGCGCTGCATATCCGTTTGTGTTATGCAGGAATTGCGGCGTTTTTAGTTTTCTTCCTCGTCTTCCACCGTGCCGGGGCTCGACATTTTTAAGAGCTCGCGGGCGATATCGAATTTGAGGGTGGAGTATTCGGTACCCACGGGCACCTCGAGCATTACCAGCACAAGCCGCGCGTTTTCCTCGCTCACGCCTGTGCGGAAACCCGCAAACCATGATATTTCACGGCTCTTATCGTTGCCGATCTCCGCCGTGCCCGTTTTGGCGGCCACCACGCAGCTATTGACCTTGAGCGGGTGCCCGGTGCCGTTATAATCCCTGCTAGCGACGTCCTCAAGCATAGGCAGAAGATCCGAAATGACCGAATCGGGCACCGCGTTTTCCTTCCATATCTCGGTCTCGCTTTCTTTTACCATATGGATGCGGATGCCGTCTTCCTCATAAAAGGCCCTCACGATGCGCGGACGAACGATGTCGCCGCTGTTAGCAAACAGCGAGAACATGCTCGCAAGCTGCAGGGGCGTCACGAGTATTTCACCCTGCCCGTAGCCGCTGTCCGCAAGGAGCTTGGGGGTGATATCCGTGTTCTCGTTCACAAGCTGCGCCTCGGCGACGTTGATATCAAACGGTATTTTTTCCTCCATGCCGAGCCGCTTCATATAGTTAAAAAACGGTTCCTCGCCGATGAGGAGTGCGGCATTGGCAAAATAGATATTGTCCGAATTGATGATGGCGTTGTGCATGTTCAAGGGTTCCGTGCGGTATTTCATTTCGGCACGCTTGATACGCGGCCATATCCATGTGCCGAAATCGGTGGGCGTCCAATAATCGTCGTCGATATCGCCCTTAAACACATAATCGTCCGTGAGCGTGCCCGTTTCAAGCGCAGCGGCGGCCGTGAACGATTTAAACACCGAACCTGGCGGGTAAAGCCCTTGGGTGGCGCGGTTGATGAGCGGCTTCGCGGGGTTGCTCGTAAGCGCCTCGTAATCCTTTTGGCTGATGCCGCGCACGAAAAGGTTCAAGTCGTACGTGGGGTACGAGGCCATGGCCTGTATCTCGCCCGTGAGCGGGTTTAAAACCACCACCGCGCCCGCGGTGGTCTCGCCGTAGAGCACGAGCCCCATGAGCTCCTCCACGCGCTTTTGGAGCTCTATGTTGATCGTAAGCTCGATATCCATGCCGTTTTGTGCATCCTCCTTATAGAGGGTGCGCTTTTTTTCGCCTGCCGCGGAAAAGATGAATATCTCCGTGCCGTTTTTTCCGTGCAGCTCCGTTTCGTACTTACTTTCAAGCCCAAGCTTACCCACGACGGAATCTCCGTTGTAGGTGGAATCGTCGCCGATTCTCGCGTTGAGATCGTCGATGAGGGCATTTAGCTCCTCCGTGCTCTCGGCGCTTATCGGGCCGACGTAGCCGAGTACATGCGCGAGCAGGCTTTTATAGGGATACTCGCGCTGTACCTTGAAATTCCCGTCGTCGATACCTATGCCCTTTATGCTCAAAAGCTGTTCCCGGACCGATTGCAAAAGCTCGTCGGAATAGTAGGTTTTGAGCACCGCTACGTCGTTATAAGCCTTACTAAGCGCCACGCTTACCTCTTGCGCCGTAAGCCCCAGAAGCGGCGATACCTGCGCGCAAAAGCCGGCTTCGCCCTCAATGAGAGAAGGGGCGGCATACACGGAGGTCGCGCCCACCGTGGCGGCAAGGGCGCAGCCGTTCGCCAATATCTCGCCGCGCTTTGCGGCGATCGTCGCTACGCGGACGGTATCGCCCCAGGTCATCTCGGGGAATATGTTCGCGGGCGTCCACTCGACGCACCACTTCCCGCCCTCCATTACGGCGGTGAGCTTGCATTCGTTTTTCATATCGCCCGCGAGTACCGAGCGGTACACGGCGGTATAGGAGATCGCGGCGAGCACCGAGCCTTCCTCCGTGACTTCCGTGTTTTCATAGGAGACGCTCACGATGTCGAGCGCTTCGAAAATGTTGACGTATTTATCGGTGAACTCCTGCTCGGTTACGCGGTTTTCCTTGCTTTCTTCGGTATCGTTGCGCGATTTTGCGCTGAGCATGGCGTAGGCGGAAGGATAATCCCCAGTCCGCAGATACTCCAAAAACCGCCCGCATGCGGCGGAGCCGGGCTCCGACGTTTCACAGCCGGCCATGGGGATAAGAAATGCCAGGATGAGGAAAACCGCGACGAGGCGTTTCATACGCGCTCCTTTTATAGTAAGGTTAAGAATGTATGTGTATTATATACTTGTTCCGAACGGACTGTAAACCGCAACCGCGTATCGTTTTTGTATATATCCGGTATAACACGATGCAAGAAGGACACGCGGCCACATTTCGTTCATTTGACACGTATAGCGCTCGCTGATAGAATATTGGGTGTTTCCGGAGGTGCTATGTTTCAACGGCATAAAAAAACCAGAAAATATACGGCCATGGAAGCCGCGCGCCCTAAACGCGGCGCGGCGGTCTTTTTTGACCGCACTTTTGCCGCGTTCAAAAAACATGCGGACGCGGCGGCGCAAAAAACGCGCGGCGCGCTAAAGCGCGCCGGCGAACTCCCGCTTCCTCAAATTCCCGGCGGAAAAAGCCCCCTCCTTATCGCGTTTGACATCTTTATGGGCCTTGCGGCAGCCGCCGCAGTCGTTTACTGCCTGATTACGCTGCGCGCCGATAACAAATTGCGAAAAATCACCTTAAACGTAGATGGCGCGACCGCACATTACGTGGCGCGCGAGTCCGCCGTAAGCGATTTCCTTTCCCGCAGCGGCACAGAGCTTTCCACCTATGACGAGCTCAACACGGACGAATCCGCGCTCATCTTTGACGGCATGGAGCTTACCGTGAAGCGCGCGTTTCCCGTCGCGGTGGAATCGGGAAGCTATGTTACCATTCTCAACATGACGGACGGTACCGTGGGCCGGGCGCTCGATCTCGCGGGCGTGAAGGCCGGCGTGGAGGACGAGCTGTCGAGCCGCCCTTTCGAAGACGTTGAACCGGGTATGAAAATACAGCATATCGACGTGGAGATATCCTATCCTTACAACGAGAAGGATAACCTTGTGCCCCTCTATTACCGCGAAGTCACCATCAAGGACGACACCATGTACAATTACAAGGACCCCGTAATCGTACAGCAAGGCCAGGACGGCGTCAAGGAAGTCACGCGAAGGGTCATCGCCAAAAACGGGGTGGTGGTCTCCCGCACGATCGTGGACCAAAGGGTCATCGAGTCTGCGGTGGACGAGGTCGTCCGCGTGGGCACCAAGGTCCATTACCAGACCAAATTTGTAGGCGAATGGCGCACCTTCAACCGCCACAACATCGTGCTGCCAAAAGACGGCGTGGACGGCTGGAAGAAGATCACCGTATATGCCATAACTGGCTATTGCACCGGAAAGCGCACTTCTACCGGAACCAAGCCCAAACTCGGCACCATCGCCGTAAACCCCAATCTCATCCCCTATTACACGAAGATCTACGTCCCGGGTTACGGCTACGGCACCGCGCTCGACACGGGGGCGTTCCGCAACTACAGCGGCGATAAAGCCAACGCCATCGACCTCTGGTTCAACACGGAGGCGGAAGCGGTGCGCTGGGGGCGCAAATACAGCCGCACTATCTACATCAAAACGAACTGATGGGAACTGCGGAAACAAAACAACTGATAAACGAATTCGGCCTGACGCCCAACAAGGCGCTCGGGCAGAATTTTTTGTGCGATGATAGCGCGATCTCCTCCATCCTCGACGCGGCGCACATCGATGAAACATGCGTGCTGGAGATAGGCCCGGGCCTGGGCGCGCTTACCGTTCCCCTCGCAAAGCGCGCAAAAAAGCTCGCCGCCGTGGAGATCGATGCATCCATGTATCGCGTGCTCGAAACAAGGCTAAGCGGCGCAGGCAACGTTCTTCTCATCCACCGCGATTTTTTAAAGCTCGACCTGAGCGCGCTCTATGCGGACTTTTTCAAGGGCGAGGATTTCTGCGTTGTCGCCAATCTGCCCTATTACGCCACCACGCCCATCTGCATGGCGCTTTTAAGCGGCGGCTATCCCATTAAGAGCATGACCCTCATGCTCCAAAAAGAGGCTGCGGAGCGTTTCTTCACCCTGCCCGAAACAAAGATATACGGGCCGCTCACGGTGCTGGCACAATACGGCTATGCGGTAGAAAGGGTGCTTTCCCTCTCGCCCGCCGCATATTACCCCGCGCCCGAGGTGGACTCCGTCGTCATACGCCTCAAAAAAAAAGCGGACGTGCCCTTTTTAAAGGCCCTCCCGCCGCTGTTGCAAACCGCGTTTTCCATGCGGCGTAAGACGGTATTCAACAACCTCAAGCCGCTGTTTGAAAGCCGCGAGGAGCTTTTAAGCGTGCTCGACGCCTGCGGTATAGAGCCCTCCGCCCGTGCGGAAGCATTGAAGCCGGAGGCGTTTGCGAGGCTGGCTTTGGTTCTGAAAGATATAAAGGCAAATTAAAAAGCGGCGCTCGGCCGCTTTTTAATTTGTTTTTATAATTTATCTGTGTACTGCAAACGCGTAGAGCATCTCTGCGAAACTGTCGGAACCATCCCACTTCCGTATCACGGTCTTGCCGACGACGCTGCTCGCGTCTATGATGTAATGGCTGCCGTTCACGTATCCGAAATAGATGCCGACGTGGTGGATTTCCATATAGCGCCTGCATACGGCCCCACAGGAACAGGGATGATCCGGCAGTTTTTTAAAGAAGATCAGATCCCCGGGCCTGATTTTCGAGCGGTCGATCGCACGGGATCTGAGCGCATAGGCCTGATCATCCGATATGCGGGGGATAGTATATCCGCCCGCTCTATAGGCGATCTTTGTTAGCTTGCTGCAATCCACATAGGCATAGCCGACGCCCGCGTATTCTAGCGCTTTTTTGATGATGCTCGCGGAGCGGTCCTTGCCAAGCGTGTTGTAATACGCCCTTAACGCCTGCTCCTCGTCGCCCCCGAGCAAAGAATAGAGATCATAAACGTTGCCGTAAAAGACGGGATCCACCGCCTCGCCGTTTCCCAATATTTTGGCGTCGGAGGTCACTTTCACCGTGCATATCGAGATTGCGCCCGTGCCGTCCGCCGCCACAGCCGAAACCTTCGCCTCGCCTTTGCCGTAACCCGTGACAAGGCCCTCTTCATCCACCCGTACGACCGACGTATCGCTCGATTGCCATGTGATCCCCTTGTTCGTCGCATCCGCGGGCGCAATGGATGCCTTCAATAGAAACGTCTCGCCGCCCGCGATGGAAAGCCGCGAGGCGTTGAGGGATATCTTATCGATCTTCATATAAGCGACGGTAACGGAACAGCTTCCGCTTGCGCCGCCGTCGGCGGCTGTGGCGGTGATGATTGCCGTGCCGTAGCCCACGCTCGTCACGAGCCCGAAGCCGTCCACCGTGGCGACGGTTTCGTCGGAGCTCGACCATACAAGCGAGGTATCGAATGCGTTCTGCGGCGTAACGGTTGCCGAAAGCTGAAGCTTGTTACCCAGCGCCCCGTTTTCACCGGCCGCGATGGTCTCGCTCTTTTGAGGGAAGCCGATATTGCTTACGCGTAGCTTTTCCACCCGCACAATACAGCTTGCATACCTTAAGCTGCCGTCGTTTGCACTGGCTGTGATGACCGCCGTGCCGTGGCCTGCGCTCGTCACAAGCCCAAATTCATCCACCTTGGCGACGGTTTCGTCCGAGCTTACCCATGTAAGGCTTCGGTCGAACGCGTCCTTGGGCGCGACCTCCGCAGAGAGCCGTAATGTCTTGCCGGGCCCCTCCCCGGCGCCGATCGAGATCGTATAACTTTCGCTCCCGAAGCTTACGCGCGTTACCTCAGTTTTCTTCACGGTAACGGTGCAGCTTGCAGATTTCAGGCTTCCGTCGTTCGTCGAGGCGGTGATGGTCGCCTGTCCGAACCCGACGCAGGTCACAAGCCCGAATTGATCCACCGTCGCGACAGCTTCGTCGGAACTCGTATAGCTAAGCTGCGGCGCGGTGGCGTTTGAGGGCTTCACTTTAGCGGAAAGCGAAAACACGGGCAGGCTTTTGCCCTGTTCGAGCGTAAAGACCGCTTTCGTGCGATTCAATTCCAGGCTTTTTACGAGGATCGTTTGCGTTTCTCCCTCAGCCGAGGCGGACGCGAAGCACCCGAAAAGAAGCGTTGCGGCAAGAAGAGCCAAAAAGATACGTTTCATGTTTTCCCCATTTATCCCCAATTTATCACTACAAATGATAACACAAATGCGGCCGCCGGTATAGTTCCTTCTTTCAAATACGCAGCAACTTTTTAAAATATGATTCCGGATTTTACCGTTTTATTTCAAGAGCTTCATCCGTTATGCTTATTCTTTCGCATCCAGCTTTGAATTACCTCCAGGAAGGCCGCGCCGTATCTTTTTGCCTTAACTTCGCCGACGCCGGAAACATAGAAAAACTCCTCCATGCTTTCAGGCTTCTTCGCCGCCATATCCGAAAGCGTGGCGTTGGAGAATACGATATACGCCGGAACATTCTCCGCCTGCGCCAGCTTTGTACGCAATGCCTTCAGCGCATTCAGCAGCGTATCTTCCGTATCCGGCGTTTCCTTTTCGCGCTTTCGGGAGCCGGGTTCCTTCTTCTCCGGATGCGATATCCGCTCCGTAAGCATGACGCGTTCGCCGCGAAAAAGCACCTCGCCCGCGCGCTCCGTAAGGCGAAGCACCTGGTATTCCTCCCCGCTCAAGGTTAGATACCCCATATCGATCAGATGGTCCGTGTAGATCCTGATGCGGCTTCGATCCGTGTCGCGCATGATGCCGTAGGTCGGGAGTTTATCAAGCCCCAATTGGAGGACCCGTTGTTCCTTGCTACCGTGAAGCATCCTGACGATCAGGGTAAGGCCGAGCCCGTAAGAATACTTTTTCTCCACCCTGGCCACAGCCGAAAGTATCTTCTGCGCTTCAACGGTGATGTCTTTCTTCTCGATCATACCCGTGCAATTTCCGCAGCTGCCGCATTCACCCGCATGCCGCTCGCCAAAATACTCTAAAATACAGCCGCGCAGGCAATCGTCCGTTTTGCAGTAACCAACCATCTTGTTGAGGCGCTCCATATCGCGTTTGAGGAGGATCTCCCGCTCTTCCTCGCTGAGCGCCGTATTTTCCTCGGCGTTTTTTATAAGGAACGTTGCCGTTTGCACATCCCCCGCCGAATAAAGGAGCGTGCAGCGCGCATTTGCGCCGTCGCGTCCGGCGCGGCCGGCCTCCTGATAATAGCTCTCCAAATTTTTCGGCATATTGTAGTGCAGCACATAATTGACGTTGGATTTATCGATACCCATGCCAAAAGCGTTGGTCGCCACCATGACCTGCGCGCGGTCATAGACGAAATCCTCCTGATTGCGTTTGCGTTCCTCGTCCTCAAGCCCCGCATGGTATCGCGTGGCCTTATAGCCATGCTGCCGGAGGTTATCGCATACCGACTCCACCGATTTACGCGTGGCGCAATAGATGATCCCGCTTTGATCGCGCCTTTTGGCGACGTAGTCCTTTACAAAAGCGTCCTTGCGCTTGGGGCGTACCACCTCAAAATAGAGATTGGGCCTGTCAAAACCGGTGGTGATACATAAGGCGTTTCTCAGTTCCAGAAGCTTTTCAATGTCCTTTTTGACCTGCGCCGTGGCCGTGGCCGTAAAAGCGCCCACCGCGGGCCGCTTGGGCAAGGTTCGTACAAATTCCGCGATTTTTAAATAGCTCGGGCGAAAATCCTGCCCCCACTGGGAAACGCAATGCGCCTCGTCCACAGCCACAAGCGAGATCTCCGTGCTTTGCGCAAACTCTAAAAAATCCGAAGTCAAAAGGCGCTCCGGCGCTATATACAGCAATTTGTATGCGCCGATTTTCGCGCGGCAGAACACCTCTTTATACTGCGCGCCGGTCAGGGAAGAATTGATGAACGCCGAGGGAATGCCCGCTTGCGACAGCGCCGCCACCTGATCCTTCATCAAAGAAATGAGAGGCGATATAACGAGTGTCACCCCCGAAAGGAGCAGCGCCGGAAGCTGATAGCATGCCGATTTGCCCGCACCCGTGGGCATGACGCCCAGCGCATCCCGCCCCTTTAACAGAGCGTCAATCAGCTCCTCCTGCCCCGGACGAAAGGAGGTGTGCCCGAAATGCTGTCGGAGCAGCGTAAACTTATCCATAACCGGTTGCTGTACCTTCATATTCGCAACTTGTAAAACGCCTCTCTGTTTTTTCTTTTCCCATCATATCTGGGATATGCATTCCGTTCAATTCTATTTTCATGATTTACGGCATTTTGTTTGTGTAATTTGCGCATAACGCAAACAAGCGTTCTCGAAAGGACGCTTGTTTTGATTAGGACCCGGCGGCTACCTCCTTATTGCGTCATTCCAAACAGTTCTTTCATCCAGTCATCTTGCGTCATTCCAAACAAATCTTTCATCCCGCCATCAAATGATAAACTATCCACAAGTCCATCGCTCATAACAAACGAACCATGCTGCTCCGTATCTGTTACTGCACCGTCAGCGTCTGTTAATTCGGCATATATGGTGAATTCATACCTGCCATTCTCGCCACTCACCTCTGCGATCCCAACTCTTTCGGCTTTTATCGAGACTTTCCATTCAGCCGCAATCTCATCCAATCGAGATAGCTCACGGTTAGCAATTATCTTCTCCTTCAAGTTGTCCGTCATATATGCTGCAACCTCTGCATGATAATCTATAACCAGCGCATCGTATTCGTGAACCATTACGATACCCGGAGTCGCATTAACGGGGGGAGCCGTTCTGTTTTTCATCAGCTCATCTACGCCTTCGAGTAATTTGCTGTAGCGTTCATCTTTGTCTGTCGTACAAAAAGCAATCAGCATATCGCCAATCTGTTCCGGCGTATATGCATTTACTGTGTTTACTTCCATTTGTTTGCCGCATGAGGAAAGGAGTAACAATAACAACAACAGACAGATGGAGCATGTTAATCTCTTATTCACTATCGCTTCCTCCAAATCAAATAAAAATGCGGTTTTGTTGTTCCTTTGACAAAGCAGCTATAGAGTAACTTATTATTTATTGACAAATCTATATTTGTCAACATAAATCAGTTTATATAGGCGTCGGTTTATTTGACGATTCAGACGAATGACCATATTAGCTCCGGGAAACAAATATTCAATTATGGATATGCCGCAGAATGGCGGGAATATTTTTACAAGCAAACAAGCGTCCCCGAAGGAACGCTTGTTTGTCGAATGGGAAC
>JAEXEN010000031.1 GCA_023400985.1 Bacillota bacterium | reverse complement strand
TTATTCCGGCTTCGGCGACATGCGCGTCCGGCAAAGCCGGAGCCCTTTGGGCCAAGGCCTACGGCCTTGCGTGCGCCGAAACGGATGAAAAGCGGAGCTTTTCGTTCCTTTCGCATCCGCCGCCCGGGAGCGCCGAAGCGCGACAGGCGAATGTGCAAAACCCGCCGCAGGCGATCCTTGCACAAGCGACGCAGTCACTTGTGCGACCGGGCGCTAGCCCAGGACCCGCCGCAGCGCCCCTCGCTCACGCGGCGCAGTCGCGTGAGCGAAAGCGGAGCGCCTTTATTGTAGCATATTTATTCCGCCCTGTGGTATAATCCGCATGTATGAAAAAGAAAGTAATCGTTGTGGGCGGCATCACCACAGATATAACGGGCTTCCCAAATCGCGCGCTGGTGCTTGGCGACTCCAACCCCGGCCGGGTCAGGATGAGCGAGGGAGGCGTGGGCAGGAACATCGCCGAAAACCTTATACGCATGGGGTTTGACGTGGAGCTCATCTGCGCCATGGGCGGTGACGCGTATTGTGAAGCCCACATCGCGGCCGCGCGGGAGATAGGGCTTTCTTTAAAAAACGCCGTGCGCGTGGAAAACGGCCGCAGCGGCGTTTATCTTTGTTTGTGCGACGAAAACGGCGATATGTTTGCGGCGCTCAACGATATGGACGAGATCTTTTCCGCGCTCACGCCCGAAACCGTAAACATGGACGCGGTGAACGGCGCGGACCTTTGCGTGATCGACGCGAATCTGCCCAAAGAAACGCTGCTTTTTATCGCGAAAAACGCGAAGGTTCCCGTGATGGCCGATTCCGTCTCCGCGGCCAAGGCGGGGCGGCTCAAGGAAACGCTAAACTACCTTTACGCCATCAAGCCCAACTTGATTGAGGCGGAGGCGCTCACGGGCAAAACGTCACCCGAAGGGGCGGCGGACGCGCTTCTTGCCATGGGCGTGAAGAAGGTGTTCCTTTCGCTCGGTGCGCTCGGTATCTATTATGCGGACGAAAACGAGCGCGGCATAGCGAGCGTAAAACCGGTCAAAGCTAAAAATGCTACCGGTGCGGGGGATTCCGCCACAGCCGCGCTCTGCGCGGGATTTTTAGCGGGACTCTCCGCCGAAGGCTGCGCGCGCCTGGCCGCGCGCGTGGGAGCGCTCACGGTGCAATCTGAAACGGCGGTCAGCCCCGCGCTTACAAAGGAGTTCCTATTCGGGTAAATGCGGCCGCCCTGCCCTTTGCCCGATAAAGATTTTTTTCAGGAGGAAAACAGTATGCTGAATAGCCATCTTCTCCTTTCCGATGAGGTAAGGGAGGCTTTAGAACACAAGAAGCCCGTTGTGGCGCTCGAGAGTACCATCATCTCCCACGGCATGCCTTACCCGCAAAACGTGGAAACCGCGAAAAACTGCGAGCACCTTGTGCGAGAAAACGGGGCAACGCCCGCCAGCTGCGCGATATTGAACGGCAGGCTCTGCGTGGGATTGAACGACGAACAGCTTACATATCTCGGCACGGGCGGCGCGGCCATCGCCAAGGCGAGCCGCCGCGATATCCCCGTGCTCGTGGCGCAAAAGCGCGACGGCGCGACCACCGTGGCCGCCACCATGCTGCTTGCAACCATGGCCGGTATTTCCGTGATGGGCACGGGCGGCATCGGCGGCGTGCACCGGGGCGCCGAAACGACCATGGATATTTCGGCCGATCTTGAGGAGCTTGGCAAAACCCCGGTTACGGTTGTATGCGCGGGTGCAAAGAGCATTTTGGACCTTGGGCTGACGCTCGAATACCTCGAAACGCGCGGCGTTCCGGTCATCGGCTATCAAACCGACGAACTGCCCGCCTTCTATACCAGAAAGTCCGGCTTTAAAATCGACCGCCGCCTCGACACGCCGGAGGAGATCGCCGCCGCCGTGCGCGCGCAGCGCGAGCTTGATTATCCGGGTGGCATGCTTATCGTAAACCCCATCCCGGAAGCGTATTCCATGGATAAAAGCTATATCGACGGCGTGATCGAAGAGGCCGTAGATGAGGCGAGGCGCCGGGGCATCCATGGCAAAGACGTGACGCCGTTCCTTCTCGCCGCCATCAAGGACGCGACGGAGGGGAAGAGCCTTGCGGCGAACATCCAGCTCGTGTACAGCAATGTGGCGCTCGCGGCGAAGATCGCGGCGAGGATATAAGGAGCGAAAATAATTAGGTATAAAACCGAGCGGCCTGCGCTTTTGCGCGAGCCGCTCGGTTTTATACCCCGATATGAATATTAGGATTCCATTCGTTCTATCAAAAACGTTACCGGGCGTATGCCGTCCGTGCAGCAGTAAACCGTTTGATTTCCCTTGTTGTTCCACGGCGCATTCGAAGCGCCGGCGGAAAAAGCGCTGACGCCACGGTAGATATCGATCCACGCCCATGGGCAAAGACCCTCGGGCATTTGCGCGCCGCCCTCGTACACGTAGGCATCGCCCTCCTCGTGGAGGGGACAGGGGCCGACTGCCTTGCCTTCCGTAAGGTATTTTTCCGCCATGTCCTCGTAAAACGCTTTTCTAAGCACCGTGATCCTGACCTTGCTCATAAGCCGCCCTCCATATGGAACATTTGTTCTATTATAGCAGAAAAGCGCGAGCCTGTAAACCTGCTTTCACGTCACCTGAAACAGATAAAACTTCAAATAATCCGTTTCCGGCACGCCCCACAGCACGGGGTGATCGGGGGCTTGCTGCCGCGCCTCTATTTGCTTTAGCTGTACGCCTGCGTCGAGCGCGGCCTCCGTCAGCATCTTTTCGAAAAGCTCGCGCGTCATGAAATGCGAGCAGGAGCAGGTGGCAAGATAACCGCCCCTCGGAAGTGATCGCATGGCCTTGAGGTTGATCTCCTTGTAGCCGCGGTAGGCGTTTTTTAAGGTCGCGCCGCTCTTGGTGAACGCGGGCGGGTCAAGTATGATGAAATCATATTCCTTGCTTTTTGTCTCTGTTAGCTCTGTCAAAAAGTCAAACACATCGGCGCGGACAAAGCACATGTTTTCGCTTAAACCGTTACGCGCAGCGTTTTTTTGCGCCATGTCGAGCGCATCCTGCGAAACGTCGAGCGCCGTTACTTTTTTTGCGCCCGCCTTGGCGGCGTTGAGCGCGAACGCGCCCGTATGGGTGCAGCAGTCGAGCACGTTCTTGCCTTTGGTGAGCCTTGCCGCCGCGGCGCGGTTGTACTTTTGGTCGAGGAAGAAACCCGTTTTCTGGCCGTTGATATAGTCCACGTCGTAATAAATGCCGTTTTCGCATATTTCCACATGGCCGTCAAGATCGTCCCATAAGCCTTCCATGCGGTAAAAGCCCTTATACCTTTTCAAGCCTTCCTTGTCGCGCAAGCTATCCTCGTTGCGCTCGTAAATAGCGTTTACTTCGGTACCGGCCTCCGCAAGCACCTTTATAAGCAGTGGATAGAGCGTATCCTTGCGTTTGTCCATGCCGTAGGAAAGAACCTCGGTCACAAGGATATCGTTGAATTTATCCACAGTCAAACCCGGAAAGAAATCCGCCTCACCGAAGATGAGGCGGCAGGCGGAAAACTCCTCACCCATCGCCGCGATACGGTAATCGACGGCGTGGCGTATACGGCGCTCGAAAAAGGCTTCATCAAAGCGGTCGTTGGTGTTGCGGGAGATGATGCGGATGCGTATTTTGGAGTTGTCGTTATAAAATCCCGCGCCAAGCCAGCGGCCCTTTATGGTCAAAACGTCCACGATATCGCCGTTTTCGGGTTTTCCGTCAAGCTCGGTGATCTCCTCACCGTACACCCACGGATGCCCGTTTCGCGCGGCGCGCTCCGCCTTTTCGGTAATGACGGCTTTTACATAAGGTCGTTCCATGGTGGCCTCCATAAGCGTTTCTCGTACCATTATAAATGCGCATAGGGTAGGGGGCAAGCAACATTGCATAAAACCGCGGAGCGGTCGAGACCGTTCCCTACACAAAACAGCGCAGCCGCAACGGTATACGCGGCGGGATGAGGCATCCCGCCCTATAAATAGAAACGGTGCCCCCGCATGCATGTTCGCCGATCCACTCGTCTTTGCGGAACGGTCCAGACCGTTCCGCCGGGGGTCCGGGGATTATTAAGGAACCACGCCCCTTACTTTATTCCGGCTTTGGCGACATGTATACGTCCGGCAAAGCCGGAGCCCCCGGGCCAAGGCCTGCGGCCTTGCGTGCCGAAACGGATGAAAACCGCAGGTTTTTGTTTCTTGCGCATCCGCCGCCCGGGAGCGCCGAAGCGCGACAGGCGGATGTGCAAAACCCCGAAAGACCTCGCGGAAATGGCGGAACGACATTATCGCGAAAGCGCAGAGCGCGGTATACATGTATATCTTTTGTCTCCCCTTGTAAACGCCCCGAAACGATAGTAAAGTAAGGACTGGGACAATTCTTTTTATCCCCATCCGGAAACTATTTTTCATCGAATAACGGAGGCAGAGTCATGCAGATCATCACAACAGGCGTCGCCGGCACGATGGAGTCGAGCGACATCATCGTGACGGTCGAGCCGCGCGAAAAGGGCGGCATCGAGCTGACGCTTACATCTAGCGTCATGCAGCAGTTTGGCAGGCAGATCGAGCGCGTTATCCGCGAGACGCTTGCGGAGCTTAACGTAAGCGACGCAAACGTGACGGCCGTCGACAAGGGCGCGCTGGATTGCACCGTCCGCGCGCGCGTGAGCGCCGCGGCGTTTCGCGCCGCGAAGTCGAGCGATTATATATGGGGGACGAAGCAATGAAGCAGTTAAGGCGAAGCATGCTGTTTGTGCCCGGCAATAATCCCGGCATGGTGCGCGACGCGCATATTTACGGCTCCGACTCGATCATGTTCGACCTGGAGGATTCCGTATCAGTCAACGAAAAGGACGCCGCGCGATTCCTCGTCTACAACGCGCTAAAGTCGCTCCGCTACGGCAAAAAGGAGCTGATCGTCCGCATCAACGATCTGTCCACGGGTTTAGGCATTATGGACCTCGAAGCGATCGTACGCGCAAAGCCCAATGCTGTGCGCCTGCCTAAGACCGAGACCGCCAAGGATATCGTCGATTGCGAGCGTGAGATCGAGCGCATCGAGCGCGAGGCGGGCATCGAAGTGGGCAGCATCAAAATGGTGGCCGCCGTCGAAAGCGCTTTGGGCGTACTGAACGCGTATTCCATCGCTACCTCGAGTAAGCGCCTTGTCGCGATCGCCCTCGGCGCGGAGGATTATGTGACCGACCTGAAGACCACAAGAAGCGACGGCACGGAGCTTTTCTTTGCCCGCTCCATGATCTTGAACGCCGCGCGCGCCGCGGGTATCGATGCGATAGATACCGTATACAGTGACGTCAACAACGAGGAGGGCTTTATCGCGGAGGCGAGGCTCATCAAAAAGCTCGGATTCGACGGCAAGAGCGTCATCAACCCGCGGCAGATACCGCCCCTCCATGCGGTGTTTATGCCCTCGGAGAAGGATCTTGAGAAAGCGCAAGCCATTTTGCAGGCGCTCGAGGACGCGAAAAAACGCGGCAGCGGCGTGGCGAGCCTCAACGGCAAAATGATCGATAAGCCCGTGGCCGCCCGCGCGCAGCGCATGATAGAGCTTGCGGAGGCGGGGAACGTTGTTCCCGTTGAGGAGGTATAACCATGGAACTGAAAAATATCCCGCATTTCAGCGAAATACCCGCGCTCAACGGCGCTTATAAGGGCGCCGGGCAAAAGCAGACGGAGACTTTCCGCTCGCGCATGTACGATAAGAACAAGGTCGTTTCTAGCATCGAGGAGGCCGTGCGCCTCACGGGGCTCAAAGACGGCATGACGGTATCCTTCCATCACCATTTCAGAAACGGCGACTACATCGTGAACATGGTGGCGGATGTGCTCGCGAACATGGGATTCAAGCATCTCACGCTCGCCGCAAGCTCTTTGACAGACATCCACGCCCCGCTCGTAGAGCACATTAAAAACGGCGTGATCGACCACATCGAAACGAGCGGCTTAAGGGGCAAGCTTGCGGAGGAAGTTTCGCGCGGGCTTATGGATTTCCCGGTGATCTTCCGTTCTCACGGCGGACGTGCGGCGGCCATCGAATCGGGCGCTTTGCACATCGACGTGGCGTTTTTGGGCGCGCCTTCCTGCGACCCCTACGGCAACGCCAACGGCTACAACCGCGACGAGGAAAACGTTTCGTGCTGCGGCAGCCTCGGCTATGCCAAGCTCGATGCGCTCCATGCCGATAAATGCGTTATCATCACCGACCATTTGGTGCCGTTTCCCAACGCGCCTTTCGGCATCCCCGAATCCAACGTCGATTACATCGTAAAGGTGGATTCCGTGGGCGATCCCAAGGGCATCATGAGCGGCGCGACGCGCTTCACCAAAAACCCCAAGGAGCTTTTGATCGCCAAGACCGCTGCGGACGTGATCGAAGCGAGCGGCTATTTCTACGACGGCTTCTCCATGCAGATGGGGAGCGGCGGCGCAAGCCTTGCCACCGCGCGCTTTTTGCGCGAGAAGATGATCGACCGTGGCTTCAAGGCGCGGTTTGCCTTGGGCGGCATCACGGGGCAGATCGTGGAGATGCACGAGGAGGGGCTTATCGATAAGATACTCGACGTGCAGTCGTTCGACCTCATCGCGGCAAACTCCCTTAAAAACAACCGTTTCCACCAGCAGATCGACGCTTCCTACTACGCGAGCTACCTAAACCGCGGCGCGGCCGTGGATCAGCTCGATTTTGTGGTGCTTTCCGCCCTCGAGGTGGATATCGATTTCAACGTGAATGTGCTCACCGGAAGCGATGGCGTCATCCGCGGCGCGATAGGCGGGCATCCGGATACGGCGGCGGGCGCGAGCCTTTCGATCGTGGTGGCACCGCTTACGCGCGGGCGCATCCCCTCCGTTGTGCGGCGGGTAAATACCATCGTGACCCCTGGCGAAACGGTGGATGTGCTCGTTACCGACCAGGGCGTTGCGGTCAACCCCAAACGGCCCGAGATCGCCGAAAAGCTCAAGGCGGCGGGGCTTCCCATCTTCACGATAGAACAGCTTCGCGAGCGCGGCGAGCGTATCGTGGGCATTCCCGATCCCATCGAATATGAAGACAGGACCGTGGGCGTTGTGATGTTCCGCGATAACACCGTGATCGACCTCATCAAAAAGGTGAAGGATGTATAACATGGAGACGGGCGCGCCTTTGAGTTCGGCGCGCCTTCTTAAAATCAAAGAATTCCTGACCTCGCGTGGCCTTACTATGGAGGATCAGCCGGACTATACCGTTGTTTTGACGAACGAAACCGGCTCTATCGCCGCCACGGGCTCGCTTTGTGGCGCGGTTGTGAAGTACGTGGCGGTCGCGGACGAGGCTACGGGTGAGGGAGCGTGCGCAACGGTTCTGAGCGAGCTTGTTTCGTACGCCTACCGAAGCGGCAATACGCATCTGTTCCTGTTCACCAAGCCCGAAAACGAGCGCATGTTTTCCTCGCTCGGGTTTTACGAAATGGCGAGGACCAAAGACGCGCTCATGATGGAAAACAAAAAGGACGGGCTTTCCCGCTTCCTTGCGGAGCTTGAGCACAGCGAACTAAAAAACGCGGGGGCCGTGGTGGTAAACTGCAACCCGCTCACGAACGGGCATCTCTACCTCATGGAAACGGCGTTAAAGCAGTGCTCGGAGCTCCATGTGTTCGTAGTGTCGGAGGACCGGTCGGAATTCCCGGCGGACGTTCGGTACGACCTTGTGAAGCGCGGCACGGAGCATATGAAAAATTTATATGTGCATCATGGCGGGCGCTACATCGTTTCCTTCGCCACATTCCCCGCGTATTTTTTGAAGGATAAAAACCGCACGGAGGATATCAAGGCCGATCTCGACCTGACGCTGTTCGGCATGCGCGTCGCGCCGGCGCTCAAGTTAAAGACGCGCTTCGTGGGCACGGAGCCCTACTGCACGGTGACAAACGCCTACAACATGCGCATGAAGGCGCTTTTACCCGCCTGGGGCGTGGATGTCATAGAGATCGAAAGAAAGGACAAAATCAGCGCAAGCGAAGTCCGCCGCCTCATGCATGCGGGGAAGCTTGAAGAATTAAAGCCGCTTGTGCCGCAGGTCACCTATGACTATATCGCCCGTCACGCTTGAAACCATGCTCGCCGCGCGGGAAAAGCGCGTTAAGCGGCAGCTTGAACTGATCGACAAATATAACATGCCCCTCGTTTGCCTCACCATGAATATCGCCGGTGAAAAAAAGCGCTCGGGGCTTATCGACTTTGCGTTTTACGAAGGCATGCGCCGCGTGCTGTGCATAGGCGAGCCCGTTTTTTACGAGATCGTGCGCGCCCCTTCGGGCATGGAAGGATATCTCGTATTTTCGGCGGAAGCGGAAAAGCTGAAGAACTTATGCGTAGCGGCGGAGGATCGCGACGAAATAGGCAGGCTTTTCGATATGGACGTGATCGGCGCCGACGGAAAAAAGCTTTCGCGACTGGTACCGCGTAAATGTCTCCTTTGCGAAAACGACGCCGCCGCGTGCGCGCGAAGCCGCGCGCACGGCTTGGAAGCGGTACAAGAGCGCACAAAGGCCATACTCCTGGAGTTCGCCGCGAGCGTGCACGCCAATGCGGCGGAAAAGGCGCTTTTAAGCGAGGTGTGGACCACGCCCAAGCCCGGGCTTGTGGATAAAAACAACTGCGGTTCGCACCGTGATATGACCATAACGACCTTTGAGCAGAGCGCAAACGCGCTGTTCCCCTATTTCGAGGCCGCTTTCGAGATCGGCGCGGAGGAGGGGCAGCCCTGCCAAAAGACAGCAAACCGGCTTCGCAAGCGCGGCGTTTTGGCCGAGAAGGAAATGTTTCTCGCAACCGGCGGCACCAACACCCACAAGGGCGCGGTCTACACGCTGGGTGTTTTGCTTGCGGGCCGCGGCATTGCGTTTTCCCGCGGCGGTGACTTTTTTGAGCAAGCGTCGGCACTTGCAAGGTGCGACCTGCAAGAGGAATACCGCCGCGCCAAAGAAAGCCCGCTCACGCATGGCGAATACGCTTATATGCGCTACGGCGCAAGGGGGATACGCGGCGAGGCCGAGGACGGCTTTCCCGCCGCGCGCCGCGCGCAGGCGCAGCTTAGGTATTACGAGTCGCGCGGGTATTCGCAAAACGACGCGGGGGTATTGACCATCCTTCGCATCTTAAGCGAACTGCAGGATACCAACCTTTTGCACCGTGGCGGACAGGCGGGGCTTTCCTACGCGCAGCACCGCGCGCATCAAATAAACGCGCTCCCCGAAAAGGAACGCGTAGAGGCCGCGCTGGCGCTGGATGCGGATTTTATCGAACGCAACTTAAGCCCGGGCGGCTGCGCGGACGTTCTCGCCACGGGATACTTCCTCCGCGCGCTCGAAAGCTTGGAGTTTGCGGAAGAGGTATAAGGGTATATCGTATAAAATAGCAGCAGCAATACACCAGCTCTATTCAGCATCGTTCTTTACAGCTTTCGCTTTCATTTCTCGGCGACGTGTAAAACGGCCTTGTAAATCCACTTGTCCTAAGCTTCGGAGTTATTGTTAATCGACTGCCCAAGAGCCGGTATTCAGGTACATCTGCCCGCAACTGCAATTCCGTTACTCGTTCACCGATAAAAGATTCATAACCCATACTCATCCGTTTCTAAATACTATGCTATGGCATAGCATTCGGAGGCGTTTTCGCTTATCAAGCAGAACGTAAAAACCCCATTATATAAATGAAACTTGCTGGGCATTTATGGGCATATTATTCATAAAGTACAGTGGAGATATATTTATGGAGGGTTATGTTATGAAAAAGGGAGACTGGCTGGATGAACTGATGGATGTCCTTGACGGCAGAGTCGCCGCAACCCAGGAAGAAGCGGAACGTATTATGATGGAACATAAGATGCCGTCTTTTGATATTCTTATACAGAAGGTAAAAGCACGTGCGGAAGCTGAAATGCAGCAGGAGCAGCAATCAAAGCAATAACCCGCTTGTGAATTTTGACAATAAAACAGCCCATTTACAAATAATCTCCTGTTCTGATCTATACACCTCTGCAATCGCAAAGCAGAGGTTGTATTATATATTTTGGAATTTATCAAAATACATAACAGATTTTTCCGTTCCCGCGTGTCATAATAAGGGAAACACATTATATCCTCAAAATTAAAAAAACATGAATAATTTATGAAAGATTTTTGGCCGCTGCGGTGTCTATATCATGACGGAATTGTACGATTGCCATCTATAGCCCGCATACCAGTAGAAACGCTTATTGGATAGGAGGGCGTATAGTTGGGCAAAGAGACAGTCCTCGAATATTACGAGAGAAATTACCGAAGGTTATTGAAGCTAGCCATTATGATGATGAAGGAGCCCTATGCTGCCGAGGACGTTCTGCAAGACGTTGCAGTAGTTTTGTGGAAAAAGCAGCGAGAACTCGAGGATGTCGAAGACCCTGCCGCATTCTTAGCTGCATGTATCCGTAGGGCTGCTCTCAACTACCTTCGTACTAACGCGCGGTGTGCGCCAACAGACCCGGAAATCCTCGCCGGGGTATGTGTGCACCCTGATTCGGACATCAGTTATGAGTATGTTGAATGGGTCATTTCTTTAGAGCGACATTTAAAAAAATATAAGCCTGAGCTTCGAAAAGCATTCATTGAACATTACTTGGATAATGTTCCTCTGGAGATGATTGCGCAAAAGCTCGGAATTACAACAAACGCATTATCCCAACGTTTCATGAGAATGCGCGAAACGCTTGCTGCCGAAGCACCCAGTATGCTAAGACAAATAAATGTCCTTGCACTGCTAATATGAGGTTAAGATGATAAGGTTTATTAGAGATAGAATTGAATGGCAGCGAATGAAGATGATTGCCTTCGATCACCCGTACTTTGATATCAGGGCGCACCGTTTATCCGAGCGCAAGGCCGAGAGGATTATCCGCAAGCATCAAGTCCGGGATGTAAAAGAGGTCATTCGGATTGCGAGAATCGAATGCGGTATTCCTGAGCCGGAAGAGAGCGAATCTTCTCATGCGCCTATTATAGACCGGCGCCGGGATATGCGCGCTTCATCGACATTCCGTTTCCGCAGGGCAATTATTGCATTCGTTGCTGCGGTGACCTTTATCGGCTTTTTTACGCTCACAAAGCCGGGTGTCGCTTTTGCGCAAGAAATATACAAGGTCGTTGTTCGTATTTTCGATGGCACGTTAATGGCACGCAATAACAAAATGCCTGATGAGATTTCCCCCATCGATTTTTCGAAGCTTCCGGCTGAATACTCTACTTTGGAAGAGGCGGCCGAAGCTACGGGCAGGGCTATCGTAGTGCCTGATAGTAATGACAGCACACTTGTTGAGTTTTTTACTGATACCATTGATAATGAGATGATGCTGGTCAGCGCAAAGTATCTTCGCGGTGATGGTAAATCCTATCGCATTGCTCAAACGATTCACAATAAGAACTCACTTTGGGCAGGAGCAGCTAGTACGATAGACGACGATTTAGCGTCAACAGAGCTCTCGATAGGAGTGACAATATACTTTGGCGAAATGACAGATGGAACAGTATATGCGGAAGCCTATGGCGCTGGCTTTGACCTAAATCTGTCCAGCACGGAGTTAAGTCTTAAAGAATTGCAGGAGGTAGTTCTTGGAGCTCAAATCATAAAGTAGATTGAATGTCAAGAATGAGGCGATAGGGATTTTCCCTATCGCCTCATTCATTTCAGTGCTGATGGTTACGGAATCCACTTAGAAGAAGTTTCAGATGTCACAGAATACGATTGTCCGCCCTTTTGGGAGTAATGAGTACCGGTAACTTTATAATAGTATCCACCCGTTACCGTTTTTGAACCGGAAGTTGAAACATAATCCCCATTTTTAACCTCGTCGCTCGCCCGTGCTACTTCGCACCATGTTGAGCCGCGTTGTTCCCATAAAATGACCGTTATCCGGATAACATCCTCGGTTTGCGCTGATATTGAGTACCCGCCAAATGACACGTTACGGCCCTCCGAGGACATGGAACTGCGACCGCTCGCTTGCATAGGGGTAACCGTAGCTGCCAACGCTGATGTGGCAGCCGACGCACACAGGACCATGGCGAGAACAAGGCAAAAGACTCTCTTTTTCATGTGGGCCTCCCTTAAAATTTACTTGCGGCGTGGGCCGCTTTTAATATGACACCCCAACTCCAAAAAAAGTGTTATAAGATCCAAAAATATATTCTTCAAAATTTTAGGAGATTATAACAGATTTATCCTTACTTCGCGTGTCTATATAGCAAGAGAGAAGGGTAAGCGAGTCGCAAGCTTACAAAAGAGGAGGGATGCCTATGATTGCGCGTAGATGAAAGCCCTTGTAAATCTTGAGCGGTGGGCTCCATCACCTAAAGGGCGATGACGATCTGCAAGGGCATGGGATAAGCATAACTGTTTCTTGCCCGAACCTCAACGACTACGAAAGGAGCAATGTCATGAAAAAGATCGTTTCTTTGATTCTCGCTCTCGCCATGGTTATGGCGGTTAGCTCCAGCGCGTTTGCTCTCTACAACCACGACCATGGTAGTTCGGTGGGGGCATACGCATATGGGCTTACCCCATATGGCTCTATAAGCTATCATTGCTATAACGTGTCGGACTCCACTGCTTCCATCGACAGCGTTTTGCAAACCGTAGCTTGTTGCGGCTATATCAACAACTCTCAGTGGAAGGGCGTCGCGTATTCGCCGCAGGGTATAGCAATGCCCTATCGCGCGAGAATTGGCCAAAACTCGTTGGTATATTGCGCTCAAAACAGCGGCATCGTTGGCACTGGCTACACTACCAGCGGTTATGTCGTAACATCCTGCCAAGAAGCGCTATACCGCTTGGGCTATCTTAATTCGAGCGATGTAGACGGTGCATATGGCACCATCACGAAAGCCGCCATTACTCTGTTCCAGAATAATAATGGTCTGACAGCAGATGGCATCTGTGGTCGTGCTACGTGGGGGCGCCTTGCAGGAACCGGCATCTAAACTAACTCAGCATTGGGGAGATTTATTCTCCCCAATGCAACAAAGGAGAAAGTATAATGAAGAAGTTCTTTTTGCTCTTAATGATTTGCTTCTGCTTAACTTTTTTAGGATGTAGTACAGATCAGCCTCTCCAATCTAATAGTTACGAATATAAGTTAGAAGAAGTTGGAAATGACTATTTTTTCTCTTGGAGTTATATCAACGAGGGGCTTGAAATCATCGTAGATGCCGTTTTACCTAAGTATGAACTGCGTTTGTCACAAGTTGAAGTTGAGCCAGGGTTCTTTCGAGCTCCTGAGGTAGCCCCTCTTCTTGATGCGATTTTTCCAGAAGGTTACCATATAGATGCAAGAATGGAACAAATAGACTTTCAAATTGAGAATATCAAAAAGGCTATATCAGTTCAAGGTTCCAACGAAGCACTTGAAAGTATGCTAACAGAACTACTTGAACTAAAAGCACGTGGTGGAATTGCTGATTTAGAAACCCGGCTCATGCAAATGAAGGAAGATGATCCAACAGCCTACTCGATCTATTATCCTTTAGTTCAGGATTTAGAAACCCCACCCACTTTATTGCCGAATGAAAGATGGACAAGCGATAACCCGAATAACGACTACTATGTGTCAGTAATAAATGAAAATCCCAATAAAGCGAATATTCTTATTCACAGGGATTCTTTTGATGTCCAGCCTATAAAGAATACCGAAAACGCTGCGAACGCCGCTATAAACTTTATCGAGGAAATCGGCGCGCAAGACTATTCACTGGTTCATTCTTTAGCCTGTGACACGGATGGAATGCCAGCGAATTCGCCTGATAGCGTTGCGTTTATCAGGTATTTTTTCATGCCAATCATTAATAAGACCTTAGTAAATTTTCATTGGATCGATAGCATGGGTGCAGTGTACCCAATTGAATATAAGAATTCAGCCGAATCTAAAATGGAATTGAATCCATCAACCATTAACCAATGTTGGCAATATCCAACATTATATGTCGATGTTGATGCAGATGGGATAATGGGCGGATATTGGAGTTCACCTGTTAAGCTTGGTCGCATTTATTCAACTGATATTATTTCAGTGAAGGAATGTATTCATGTAGCACAATCTGCTTTAGTTGAATATAGCATCCCATTACATATTCACTGTGAAAGCTGTGAGGATAGCAATGTCAACCATCCTATAAAAGTACTGGTAGACGAAATTACCTATGGGTATAGTCGAGTTTTCAAAGATAATAGATATTACTTGGTGCCCTCACTAAATTTCAATGGCGTGATTCAAACTTATATGCATGAAGACGATAAATTTTCCGCAGTTTCTTCCCTATTGGGTGAACGCCGAAATATTTTGTGTATTAATTTATGTTCAGGAGAGTTAATTGAGCGGAGATATGAATGAAGCAGCGGCAATATTTGCAAGTTTACAATGCGTATACTAATCATTTGGTTTATCATTTCATATTTTTTTAATTGAACTCCAGCATCATGTCTCAACTGAAATCCAGTTGAGGCCTGTGCGCTTTATTAAATGTATTATGATTTTAAACTATTTCCATATGGAAGCAATTTGTTTACAATTACATTCCTACCAATCCTTTTTGCTTCGTTCAATTTTGGTGTAAAATATATTAGGTTTTATCAACCCCATAAGGAGTATACGCAATTATGGATAACAGAATTCTGATTGTCGAAGATGACAAGGGAATTTCCGATGCGCTCGCCCTCAATATGCAGTTCGTCGGATATGACTACATGGCTTTTTCGGATGGTAAAGAAGCGGCAGATTACTTGGCCGATGACCATGCTTTTGACCTTGCACTCTTGGACATCATGCTCCCCGGCATTGATGGCTTTGAGCTTTTCGGACATATGGAAAAGTATAGTATCCCCGTCATTTACATGACGGCAAAAACGGACTCAGCCTCTGAAATCAAAGGGTTGCGTGATGGTGCGGAAGATTATATCGTCAAGCCTTTCGAGATCATTACGCTGATGGTCCGCATAGAAAAAGTGCTCAAGCGCACGGGCAAGCTCAACGCGGTATATCGGGTGAAGGACGTGGAGGTCAACAGCGAAAGCCGCGTAGTGAAAAAGGCCGGGGAGATCATGGAGTTGCAGCCGATGGAATACGACGTGCTGCTAATGCTTTTAAAAAACAAGAACATGACAGTTTCCCGCGAGCAGTTGCTTACGGAAGTATGGGGCTATGATTTCATGGGCGAAACCCGCGTTGTGGACGTGAAAATCGCCGGGCTCAGAAGAAAGCTCAACCTCGGTGAACAGATCAAATCCATACCGAAGCTTGGGTATCGATTGGAGGAACGCTAGTATGAAGCTGTGGCAAAAAACCTCCCTGATCTGCATCGCGGTGCTCACCGTCATCGTTTCGGCTTGCTCAACGGTTCTGCTCATCCATTCTAAAAACAGCATTCTGGATTTGACCTATCGGCAGGCGCAAGAGAAGCAGCACGCTTTAGCTGCTTCTTTTTCCGAAATGACAAACTACTATCTTATGGATACGGATTCCGAAGCAGTAAAAAGCTCGCTGATTCAACATTGCTTTACGCGGTTTGCGGATTCTTCCTCCGTGCTGATGAAGGGGGAGGAAACGCTGTCCTCCGGCATCAGCTTCAGTCCGGCGAGCTACCTTCCTTTGCAGGGGGATGCTTACGGCGAGCAGAGATTGGAAACGGAGATAGAGGGCCGAAACATACTGATTGCGGGTAGCGGTGTTACGATAAGCGGGGAAGCGTATCAAGTCTATGTGGTAGAGGATATTTCCACCGTTTATAACAGCATCACCGATATGCTATGGGTATTCGTCGCCGTAAGCGCCACAGGAATCGCGCTGGGCGCGGATCTCATTGCGCTTTTGATGCGGCGCAGCACAAAGCCACTCACGATGCTTGCGGGAGCAGCCCGCCGCATTGCAAACGGAGAATACACCATGCGTACGGACGTGCGGGCAAACGACGAGATCGGCGCACTTGCAGGAGATTTCGACCTTATGGCGGAGGCGGTGGAAACGCGTATCGCCGACCTGACAGAAACCGCCGAGCGGCAGAGGCTTTTTATCGGCGGCGTGACGCACGAATTCAAAACGCCGCTCACCGCCTTGCTCCTGCATGCGCGCATGCTCCGCCGCGCCAACATGACTGCCGAAGAAAAGGACAATTCCCTTGAACACATTGAAACCCAATGCGCATGGCTGGAACGGCTGGTGCAGACGCTTTTGAAGCTCATCACCTTGGACCGGGGGATAGCGGTTGAGGATACGCCAGTATCCGCGCTCTTTGAGCGGGTACGGCAAAGCACGCAAAAGGCGCTCGCCGACAGGCACGTTATCCTTGAAATGCGCTGCGAAACGGACACCTTGCCCATCAACGGCGATATGATGCAATCCCTGCTCATCAATCTCGTAGACAATGCGGCGAAAGCGTACGACGCAACTACGCAAAACCGCAAGGTCTATCTCTGTGCCTTCGGCAACATCATTGAGGTCCGGGACAACGGGCGCGGCATTCCCGAAGGTGCGCTTGAACGAATATTCGAGCCGTTTTACATGGTTGATAAATCCCGCAGCAAAAAGAATGGCGGCAGTGGTCTCGGACTTGCGCTGGTGAAAAGGATTGCCGACGCGCACGGCGCGAAGCTTGAAATCGACAGCACGCTTAATAAGGGCACAACAATACGCGTGGTTCTTGGAGATTACAAAATAATTACATCTTGATCAAGGATTTTGCCCCTGTGCTTTAGGCATAATGGAGACAACAAAAATCATGCGAGGTGTTTTATCTATGAAGAGAGCAATAGCAATCATTTTGACGCTGATATTCATATCCGGCGCGCTTACGGGCTGCTATAAAACGCCCGATAGTCTGATTGTGGTTGGAAAAGGCAACGGACAGCTTGAACAGGATATTTTAGAAAACGCCAATGCCGTACAGCCATCCGACATACCGTCAGACGGCACGGAAATACAAACCGCTTTTTCAAATGAAAACTGCACCATAAACATCTCTGTAAATGCGGAGATGATTCGCCATGACGCAGAAACATTCCCCGCAGTCAAGGTGCTCCCGCAACCCTTTTCACAGGCACAGGCGGATAAGATCATATCGGTTTTATCCGACGGAGCATTATTATACGGAAGCGTAATCTCAAAAGAGGCTATTGAAAAAAAATTGCTCGAATACAAGCGCTTAGCACAGACCACAAACGATGGTCGCTACGATCAGATCATCACAGACTTAGAGAAACAATATGATGCTGCCCCGGATAGCAGCCAGCTTGAAGTCAGCACGACATTTTCAAAAGAAGCCGCCGCATCTCCTGCTTACAGCGGGGGAATCCTCGTAAATTTTGATCGAAACACGCAACGCTATGCCATTCAGATCCAAAATAATGATACTGGGAAGCTGTCCTACGCTACCATGCGTGCTGTTGGGAGTTTCAATTATTATATTACTGCGAGTGCCCCCAACGAAAACTATCCGGTAGATATACCATATGATGAAGCCAAAGCTCAAGCTGAGCGAACGGTCGCGAACATGGCCCCAGATTTAACTTTGCACAATGCGTATATTGCTTGTGTCGATTCGGAAGAAGCGAACAAATATGCTTATCAGTTCGTTTTCACACGTGCCGTCAATGGCTTTTCTATGGTATATGACGAAACAAATGCCATTGGATCTAATTTTTCGGAAGAATCAGGAACGGATTTATATCAAGAGCCATGGCCATATGAATATCTTTTGCTTGTGATAGACAAAAACGGCATGCAGAAGATGGAGTGGAATTCTCCTCTCAGGGTGGAAAAAACCCTAAACGAAAACGTAGCTTTGATGCCTTATGCTGATATTATGGATGTTTTTAAAAAGATGGTTTTCATAAAAAACTCCGTTTGGGAAACCGAGCCTCTTAACGATGCCGTAAAATCAATATCCGTTGCGATCGACAGAATTACGCTAGGCTTGTCCCGCGTTCAATCAGGAGAGAGTTTTTATTTGATTCCGGTTTGGGACTTTTACGGCAACGTTACGTACCTTGATGGTGACGGCAACGATGCGTTTGGCAAAAAGCTTGATGATGGAGCGCGTTATCGAGATTCATTACGGAGCCTACTAACGATTAACGCCATTGATGGAACGCTTATTGACAGACAGCTTGGATACTAAGCGTAGATAGTGCGATCAAAAGAAAAGGCAGGTGTGCGTACATCTAGGCTACCAAGTCCAATATAGGACTATTAAAATGGCATAAAGCCCGAAAGCAGGCATGCTCACGCGGAAGCTCATGCCCGCTTTTCTTTTTCCTCAAATGGCCTCTGTAAACCATGGAAGCAGCTATTTAAACGCTTCCACTGCTAAACAGAAATGGGGATAAGAAAGGCACTTGCCACCAATCTCAAACAAGCGTTTTTCGGGTACGGTTTTCTCGCTGCCATGATTGCCGCGATACTTGTGCTTTTGCTTTCCTCCGTAGAGGGCTTGGTTACATCCTTTCGTACAAAAGATCTCCTGGCCTTCGGCTACCATACGGAGCTTGTGCTAACAGCGCTCAATGGTA
>JAEXEN010000004.1 GCA_023400985.1 Bacillota bacterium | reverse complement strand
GCTAATATCCATCACATAGATACTCTGTACCTCTCCCACAACGCCGGCGGCCTTCTCTAACGAAACAGGCCAAAACCATATGAGACAGGCCAATAGGAACGCAAAAACACAAATGGACGGTAGCAGTCCTTTTGGGAGTACCGTGAAAAAATGGCTGAATCGTTCATGACAATTTGCTCATCTGACTGTCACAATTCCTCTCGTACGCACCGCAAAAAGTTCTTCTAGCTTTCAGTTCCTATTTCAAAATCAAAATACGTATCAGGGAACGGTTCTTCGATAAGCGCGTAATGCCACCATTCCATAGGGTTGATACGAAAGCCGCACGTAAGCATGGTATCCATTAAAAGCACGCGGTTTTTGTTTTGCTCTTCTGTAAGTCCTTTTGCGCCGTGCCAGGAGAGGGGATCCATAAAATCAAAATGCGTTCCCATGTCGAGCTCGCAAAGCGTTTCCTTTTTTGCGAGCGTAAGATCTACCGCGCAGCCGCGCGTATGCCCCGAACGGCGAGCGATATAGCCGAGCTTAAAAAGGTCTTCTTTTTCGATATGAGGGTAATGGGTTTCCTTTTTTAAAATGTCCGAAGTATCAAGCGCCCACGCGTCAAAAGCGTCTACGGCCCGTTGCGGGCGGTAAGCGTCGTAAAACTTCATCAGAAGGCCTTTTCTTAAAAAAACTTCGGCCGCGCGTTTGAACGCGATCGCCACCGAAACGCTCAGCACGACTTTCGGCGCGTTGTAGCCCTTGATGATCCTGCCGGTAAAGTTATCGGCCGAGGCATATTTTGCGTCCGTAAGGCAGGTAAAAACGCATTCGTCCGCATAACAAAACCCCGCGGGCAAGGGCTTCTTTTTATCGTTCATAGCTACAAGATAGCACGAAAAAGAAACGGGGGCAATCCGAGAAAAAATTATGCGCCGATTAATGCATAAATTATATTTATGTATTGATTTACGCATAAATAAATGATATGCTTTAAACGATACATAAAGGAGCTATGAAGAGGCGAGGGAAAAGACATGGTTTTTATGTTTTCCTTTTTTCCGTATACGGCCATGATCGGCGATATAAAGGGATCTCGAAAAAGCGAAAAACGGAAGGAATTGCAGGAGAGATTCAAAGCGGTCCTGCAGGAGATCAATGTAAAATATAAAGAGCAGATCGCGTCTAAATTCATGGTAACGCTGGGGGATGAATTTCAGGGGCTTTTGAACGACGGCGCATATGCGCTCGAGATCATGGATGAAATAGAGAGGCGCATGTATCCGGCGAAGTTTCGCTTTGGCATCGGCTTGGGCGAGATCACGACGGATATTCAATACGAAATGCCTTTGTCCGCCGATGGCCCCGCGTATTATTACGCCAGAGAAATGATAGAGGAAGTGCGCGCATCCGAAAGGAAAAACAGGATATCGCAAGGAACCGTCAGAATCAAGATACATGGGCAAGAGGATATCTCGGCGTTGTGCAACGTTATTTTGATGCTCATGAGCAAGCTCAAAAAAGCGTGGACGCCGCGGCGCGTCGAGATCATCAACGCATATTACGAAAACGGGCAGAGACAGGAAAAGACGGCGAAAAGCCTGTCGATCAACCAATCCGGCGTGCAAAGAGCGCTTGCGCAAACGGAATTTTACGCGTATCAAAGCGCGATGGCGGCCGTTTCAAGCCTGCTTGCAGGGGTAAAACAGGAGGAAGCCTATGTTTAAAACGATGTTTGCCATGTTTTTGATTTTCCACGTTCTCGGCGATTTTTACGCGCAGCCGGACAAACTTGCGGCCGGCAAAAGAGAAAAGTACGGCTATGTCCTTCTTCACAGCGGCATTTACACGATCGTTTTTTTCGCCGCCGCCTGTCTGACATGGTTTTTTCGGGCGGTATGGTTTGCTGCCGCGCTATCGCTTGCCCATTTTTTGATCGACTCGCTGAAGCATATCATGAGAAAGAGCGTGGAAAAGAAAGGGAAAGGGACATTTTCCTCTATCTTGCCGACCAGCTTCTCCATCTTGCCTCGTTTGCCGCAGCAGCCGCCGCGGCGGTCTATATAAAATTCCCAGCGCAGGATCTTTTTCTTGCAGGGTTTTTTCGGGATATCCTTTCGCTCGAGCCCGGGATTGCGGTCCGATGGGTAGGAATTTTGCTTCTTATATGTAAACCGGCAAATATCACCGTCAAAAGGATACTGGCGCCGTATAAGCCCAGGGAGCAGACGGGTGTTTTTAAAAATGCGGGCGCTTTAATAGGCTCGCTTGAGAGGATATTGATCGTGATCCTCGTCGGCGCCGGGCAGTTTGCGGCGATCGGATTTGTGCTGACCGCAAAATCCGTTGCGCGCTACGAAAAGCTGAAGGAACAGGATTTTGCCGAATATTATTTGCTGGGTACCCTTTTGAGTACGCTGAATGCAATTGCCGTGTATTATCTGTTTATATGAAGAAGCACGGAGTACCGAAGCGTTTATCCGTCGTTTTCTCCCTCGTAGTCCCCCTCGTACTCCTCGATGGGCAGTGTTTTTAGATAATCGATCACGCCGCGTACGATGCCCGTGGCGAGCTTTTCCTGATAGTCGGGGTCGAGAAGCTTTTGCTCTTCCGCGGCGTTCGATAAAAAGCCGCATTCCACAAGCACCGACGGGGAGGGGCTTTCGCGAAGCATAAAAAAGTCCGCTTTGGCCGCTTTGCGCGGGTTCTGCCCGGTCGCAGAGCACACGGCGTCGATCGTGAACTGCGCAAGCTTTCTTCCCTCTTCGGAATCGGGCATAAAAAACGCCATGGCGCCGTGCGCGGTAGGATCGGTGAATTTATTCATATGGATGCTCACGACGACGGTGACGCCTTCCGTGTTCATGATTTTTTTTCGCGCCTGCATATCATCCTTTTTGCCTTTTGCAAGCGCGTTTTCATCGGTGCGAGTCATCAATACGGTTATCCCGCTTTGCGTTAGCTTTTCCTCCACGAGCCTGGCGACGGTGAGGTTGAGGCCCGCTTCGGGCACCTTGCTTTTAGAGCCCACCGCACCGCCGTCTATACCGCCATGGCCGGCATCCACCACCACGGTGAAAACGCGGCCCTCCTGCGCGGGGCCGCTCGCGTGCAAAAAGCCGCCTTCCATTGCTGCGCGGGAAAGGAATATGCCCGCGACAAGCACAAAAACAAGCATATAAGCCGTGTGCGCGGCACGGCGAAGCGGGGCGGCTATTTTTTTGCGCGGCATACGGTTTCCTCCCTGCGGAGTATTGAGCGCATTTTGCTTTTTCTGCCCTTATCAAGACTATATTCCGGCGCTTTGCGTGTTATACGAATAGAAAGCGAACAAAAAGAGCGGGATATTTCCCGTATTTTGCATACTCCTGTCGAAAGATGGCGCCCGTGCTGTATATGCACATGAATAAAGGCAGATATATCCACACCATCCACAGAGTTATCCACAGGGTAAAGACAAGCCTGAGAGCCGTTTTTTTTCCTTTTTCCACAACGTTCACAATTTGTATATTTTCAATATGTGGAAAACATGCGTGTATCGAGACGCCTGTTTATACATTTTTGGTGTGCAGAAGTATGAAAAAAGCAAGGCGGTTCCTTGCTTTTTTGCGGGTGCTGTTTGGGCGATATGCGGTTTATACAGGGGGCCGGAAAAGGTTGTTTTTCCTATAATCCATAAATATTGCGGAATTTCCCCGTGAGATAATCGGTATAATAGACCGGGTCGAAGGGGGCGCCGCAGGCGTTTTGCACGAGCTCATTGGGCTTGAGGAGGCAGCCGTATTTGTAGATGCGCTCGGTGAGCCATTCGATGATGGGTTTCAAGTCGCCGTTTGCGATGAGGCCGTTAAAATCGAGGTCCTTTTTCATGGCCGCGAGCATCTGCGCGGAATAGGCGCTGCCGATGGAATAGGACGGGAAGTAGCCGAAAGCGCCGGAGGACCAGTGGGAATCCTGCAGCACGCCCTCGCGGTCGCTCGGCACGATGACGCCCAGGTATTCCTTGTACATTGCATTCCACGCCTCGGGCAGGTCTTTGGTAGAAAGCGTGCCGCCTATGAGGCGTTTTTCAAGCTCGTAGCGCACCATGATGTGGAGGGAGTAGGTGAGTTCGTCGGCTTGCGTGCGGATAAGGGACGGCGTGCTCTTGTTGACCGCAAGGAAGAACTGCCGGGGGGTGACGGATTTAAGCTGTGCCGGAAAGAATTCTTTCATCTTTGGGAAGATGTGTCCGATAAAGGCTTCGCTTCTTCCGATGATGTTTTCATAAAAGCGCGACTGCGATTCGTGTATGCCCATGCTCGCGCCGCGGGCAAGGACGCTGCCGATGAGCTCGTCGCCGGTATGGAGCTCGTAGAGCGCGTGGCCGCCCTCGTGGATGACGCTATACATGCTGTCGTGCATCATGTTTTCAAGGTAATGGGTGGTGATGCGCACGTCGTGCTTGTTGAACTCGGTCGTGAAGGGATGCTCTACCTCGCCGATGTTGCAATAGTTACGGTCGATGGTGAGCACCTCCATGAGGTAATCGGAGAAGGCGCGCTGGCTTTCAAGCGGGTAGGACTGCTCGAGGAAGGATGTATCGGGCTGTTTTACGGTACCGATCTCGTGGATGAGGGGTACGAGGCTTTCGCGGATAGCCTTGAAGTAAGGATCGAGCATCGATTGCGTCATGCCGCGCTCAAATTCGTCGAGGAGCGCGTCATAGGCGGGGAGAGAGGGTTTCATATAGCCCGCAAAACGCGTTTGGTATGCAATGATCTCCTTTAGGAGCGGCTCAAAGCTTTTATAATCGTTATTGGGCTTGGCGCTGTGCCATACGAAGCTCGCCTTGGCGGCGAGCTTCTGGAAGGCCACAAACTCCCCGACCGGTATTTTTTCGATTTTTTCGATGCTTTCCAAAAGCTCCTCGGCCTCGCGGCGGGTCTGAAAGTCGATCGCGTCTTTATTAGCGAGAAGCTCACCGATCATATCGCGAAGTTCGTCGCCGATGCTGAGGTTGTAGCTCACTTCGCTCAAAATACCGATCGTCTCGGTGAAGCCCTCGCTGCCCCCCTTGGGCATAACGGTCTCGAAATCATACTGCAATACGTTCATGGCGTGGTCGTAGGCATGCATCTTTCTTTGATAGGCCTTGAAGTTTTCCTTGAGGACGGAAAGTTCCATGAAGTTCTCCCTTCTTATTTTTAAATGCGCGCCGCTTCGCATAGGCGAAGCGGCGCATTTGATGGGATCGTTATACTTGGGGCTTAATATACCTTACCACGGGTTTCCTCGCCGCGGCGACCTCATCCGGCCGTCCCACGGGGGTGGTAACGGGGGCCATATGCAGCGCCTCCGGGTTTTCCTCCGCGAGGGCGGCGATCTTTTTCATGGCGGAAATAAACGCGTCAAGCGTTTCGCGGCTCTCGCTCTCGGTAGGCTCTATCATGATGGCCTCGTGCACGATGAGCGGGAAGTAGACGGTGGGCGGGTGGAACCCGAAATCGATGAGCGCCTTGGCGATATCCGTGGTATGGATACCGCAGCTTTCCACACATCCCGGCGTGAGCACGCACTCGTGCATGCAGCGGCGGGGGAAGGGGACGCCGTAAATGCCGTCAAGCGCCTGCTTCACATAATTGGCGTTGAGCACGGCGATCTCGGACGCTTCCTTGAGACCGTCCGCGCCGAGGCTCAGTATGTAGGCGTAGGCGCGGGCGAGCACGGAGAAATTGCCGTAAAAGCTTTTGATGCGGCCGATGGAGAGCGGGCGGTCAAAATCGAGCGTAGCGGGGCCGTCCTTATGCGCAAAGATTACCGGGTAAGGCAAAAACGGGATCAGTTCCTTCTTTACGCCCACGGGGCCGCTGCCCGGTCCACCGCCGCCATGCGGGGTGGAAAATGTTTTGTGCAGGTTTAAGTGCATCACGTCGAACCCCATATCCCCCGGGCGGACGATGCCCATGATGGCGTTGAGATTTGCGCCGTCGTAGTAGAGAAGCCCGCCCGCGTCGTGGACGATCTTTGCGACCTCCTGGATATGGGTCTCAAAAAGCCCGAGCGTGGAGGGGTTTGTGAGCATGAGCCCCGCGGTTTCGGGACCGACGGCTTCGCGAAGCGCGTCAAGATCGATGCCGCCTGATGGTGCGCTTTTGATCTCGCGGGTGATGAAACCGGCCATGACCGCGGAAGCGGGGTTGGTGCCATGTGCGGAATCGGGTACGATGATGACATTGCGATTATAGTCCTGCCGCATGTCATGGTAGGCCTTGATGATCATCATGCCGGTCACTTCGCCCTGCGCGCCCGCAGAAGGCTGGAGGGTGAATTTATCCATGCCCGTGATGGCGCAAAGCGCATGGTCGAGGTTTAGCATGAGCTCCAATGCGCCGGCCGCCTGATCCTCGTCGGCAAGCGGATGCAGGTCGTTGAAGAGGGTCACGACCTCCTCGTTGATCTTGGGGTTATATTTCATGGTGCAGGAGCCTAAAGGATAAAAGCCGTTGTCCACGCCGAAATTGCGGCGGGAAAGGTTTACGTAATGACGCACCACATCCACCTCGGCAAGCTCCGGAAGCTCCGGCGCCTGAGCGGAAAGAAGTTCTTCGGGAAGGATGTTCTGAAGCGCCGGCACGTCGAGCGGGGGAAGGTCGTAAGCCTTGCGGCCGGGGTGGCTGCGCTCGAAGATGAGCGGATAATCGGAGCGTGTCATTTGCACACCTCCTCTAGGGCGGCGAGCACATGGTCGATCTCGTCGCGCGTATTCATTTCGGTTGCGCACCAAAGAGCGCCGGAATCGTTTTTGTCGAAGCGGGAAAGGCGCACGCCGCCTACGACGCCGCGCTTTTTGAGATGCGCGTTGACGACGGCCGCGTCCACTTTGCCATCCACCGCAAACTCGTGGAAGAACGGCGTATCGGGATAGCGAAGCTTCATCCCCTTCACGCGGGAAATGCCATCGGCAAGGTAGTGCGCCTTTTGGAGGCACTGTTCCGCCGCTTCTTTTAAGCCCTGCTTGCCCATGATCGAAAGATAGATGCTTGCCATGACCGCGCAGAGCATCTGATTGGAGCAGATGCTGCTGGACGCCTTTTCGCGGCGGATATGCTGCTCGCGCGCCTGCAATGTGAGAACGAACACCCTGTTGCCGTTCGCGTCCGCGGTCTCGCCCGCAATGCGGCCGGGGAGGTTTCGCATAAGCTTATTCGTGGCGGCCATGAAGCCCACGTAGGAGCCGCCGAAGCTGAGCGGGAGCCCGAGCGGCTGGCCCTCGCCCACGGCGATGTCCGCGCCGTATTCGCCCGGACGCTTAAGTATACCTAAGGATATGGGGTTTACATAAGCGACGAAAAGCCCGTTGAAGCCGTGCGTGAGGTCGCTCAGCGCCTGCATATCCTCGAGGCAGCCGCAGAAGTTGGGCTGCGCGGCGATAAAGCCCGCTGCGTTTTCGGTGCTCGAAAGAAGCGCGGCCCTGTCTGTCAAGCCTTTTTCGTTGAGTGGAATTTCAATCAATTCAACACGGGCAAATCTTGCGTAGGTTTTCAGCACGCCTTTCACGTCCGGCGAAAGGCCCGCGGAATACAGCACCTTCTGCTTGCGCTTTATATCGCGGAGCATCAGCATGGCCTCCGCGGCGGCGGTTGCGCCGTCGTACACGGAGGCATTGGAGGCGTCGAGGCCGGTGAGTTCGCAGATGAGGCTTTGATACTCGAAGATCGCCTGCAGCATGCCCTGGCTCATTTCCGCCTGATAGGGGGTATAGGCGGTATAGAATTCGCTGCGCATGGCGAGCTGTGGCACGGCGGCGGGAATGTAATGACAATACGCCCCCGCGCCGCGGAAAAGCGGCATTTTGGTTTTGTTCCTGGCGGCAAGCTCCAGAAAATGGCGGCGAAGCTCCGCTTCGCTCATGCCGCGGCCAAGAGGTAGGGGCTTACTAAGCCGCAATGCCTCGGGCACCTCATCAAAGAGCTCGTCAAGCGAGCTTAAGCCGAGTGCCGCGAGCATTTCCCTGCGCTCCGCCTCCGTATGGGGAACGTAGCTTTTCATTTCTTTATGCCTCCGACGCGATGAGCGCCTCGTATTGCGAAGCCGTCAGAAGCGCGCTTTCGTTGAGGGAGGTGAATTCGAACTTGGCGAGGAACACGCCGTAGGGGTCGGCATTGATGAGCTCGGGCTGCGCTTCGAGCGCCTCGTTTACTTCGACCACTTTGCCGGTGAGTTGCACGTAGATCTCCGACGCGGCTTTTACACTTTCCACGACGGCGAAAGAATCGCCCGCGTTAAAGCTGTCGCCTACGGAGGGAACGTCCACGAACACGATATCGCCCAATGCGTTTTGCGCGTGGTCGGTGATGCCGATAGTCGCCTCGTTGCCTTCGATAAGGATCCATTCATGGTCTTTGGTGTATTTGCGGTCGGCCGGTAGCATGGTTTCTTCCTCCTTAATTCATATATGAAGATCGTTTCGTTATTTCTGGCGCTTATAAAAAGGCAGCGCGACGCGTTCTGCCAAAAGCTTTTTGCCGCGCACATCGATCAAAAACTCGCCGCAGCCGCTCCTGTCGATGTTTACGAGCGCCATGGCATAGTTGCCGCCTAAGCTCGGAGCGGGCGAGCCCGAGGTGACATGGCCCACGAGCTCATTTCCCGCATAGACATCCGCATGCTCGCGGGCGATGCCACGGTCGACGAGCTTCAGGCCTATGCGCACCCTCTTGGGCGGGTTAAGGATTAGAGCATCCTTGCCGATGAATTCGGGCTTATTGAGCTTCACGCAAAACGCGATGTTGGTTTCAAGCGGGGTGATATTGGCATCCATTTCATGCCCGTAGAGCGGCATGCCCGCCTCAAAGCGCAGCGTGTCGCGCGCGCCGAGGCCGCAGGGAAGAAGGCCCAAATCCTTGCCGGCGTTAAGCAGCGCTTTGTGCAGCTTCAAGGCGTCTTTGGGCGCGCAGTAAAGTTCCACGCCGTCCTCGCCGGTGTAGCCCGTGCGGGAAACGAGGCAGGGAACGCCGCAAACATTTAAGCTTTCGGTGAAGCTGTAGTTTTTCTCGGGGATGCCGGCGTTTACGCCTGCCGCGTTTAGTACCTCCAAAAAGCGCGGTCCCTGCAGAGCAAGCTGCGCGTAGTCGGCGCTTTCGTTTGTTACTTTCACGTCTCCCTGCGCGTGGGAAGCGAACCATTCAAAATCCTTTTCGGTATTGCTTGCGTTGACCACGATCAGATAGACAGAATCGGAAAACATGTAAACGAGCACGTCGTCCACAACGCCGCCGTTATCGTAACATACCATGGAGTAGCGGCAGCGGCCCGGGTTCAATCCGGTAAGGTCGTTGGTGAGCATGCGCTGCAAAAACGGAAACGCGTCGACGCCGCGTACAAAAAGTTCTCCCATGTGCGAAACGTCGAACAGCCCCGCGGCCTCGCGCACGGCCTTGTGCTCCTCGAGGATGGACGTATACTGTACGGGAAGCGCCCAGCCGCCGAAATCCACCATTTTTGCGTTCAGCGCAATATGCGCGTCGTAAAGGGGGGTTTTTTTAAGAAGCTCCATTCGTTACCTCCAAAAAAAGACATGCATCGTATTAATGTTACCGATTCTATTATATAGCAAGCGGGCGTTGTTAAAAAGAGCGGAAGAAGATATATTTCGAGAAAAACGCAATCCGGCCCGGGCGCAGGAATAACCTTGCCAACGCCTTGACAATCTTCGCGGTTGAACGTACCATAGGGCATAGCGGAAATAGGAGGACACGACATATGGAAAGCGATTGCACGCATGACTGCTCCACATGCGCGAGCGACTGTAAAGAGCGCGCGAGTGGGCACGGCGGTTTTTTGGAAAAGCCGCATGAACTAAGTCATATCTCTAAGGTGATCGGCGTAATGAGCGGCAAGGGCGGCGTGGGCAAATCGCTCGTTTCCTCCATGCTCGCCGTGCTCGCACGGCGGCAGGGGAAGCGCGCCGCTATTTTGGACGCGGATATAACGGGTCCGTCCATCCCAAAGACGTTTGGGATAAATACCCGCGCCGCGGCCGATGAGTCTGGCATATACCCCGCTCTATCGAAGACCGGTATAGAAATCATGTCGTTAAACTTGCTGACTGAAAACGAGACCGATCCCGTGGTGTGGCGCGGGCCGGTGCTCGCGGGCGCCGCGAAGCAGTTTTGGACGGACGTCATTTGGGGCAATGTGGATATCCTGTTGATCGACATGCCTCCCGGTACGGGCGACGTGCCGCTTACGGTATTCCAGAGCATACCGCTCGACGGGGTGATCGTAGTCGCCTCTCCGCAAGAGCTCGTCGGAATGATCGTGGAAAAGGCGCTCCATATGGCAAGCCTTATGAACATCCCCGTGCTTGGGCTTGTAGAAAACATGAGCTACGCCGTATGCCCCGATTGCGGGAAGCATTTCTCCGTATTCGGCGAAAGCCGTATCGACGCTGTAGCGGAAAAGTTCAACGTAAAAAATGTAGCCAAGCTTCCTATCGACCCCAAGCTGGCCGCCGCCGTGGACGGCGGAACCGTCGAGGCGTTTGAGGGAGACTGGCTGGATGGGATGGCTACGGCAATACTGAAATAAAGATTTTATTGAAATAGCAGCAGGGCGGGAAAATTTCCGCCCTGCTGGCTTTTTCTTTTGGGTGGTTCGGAGGGCCGTAACCCTCCGGAGGCTTGAATCCGGCTTTGACGACATGTGCACGTCCGGCGAAGCCGGAGCCTTTTAGGCCAAGGCCTGCGGCCTTGCGTCTCAAAACGGATGAAATCCGAAGGATTTCGTTCCTGTCACGGGCTGCCGCTCGGAAATGCGGAGCATTTCAGGCAACCCGTGCAACCCTTCCTCGCGGAAATGGCCGCAGCCATTTTCGCGAAACGCGGAGCGTTTAGCCCACGGCCTTTAAGCACATATACAATCTCGCGCCGGTGGTGCCGCCGACCTTGTCGCCGCAGGTGACGAGGACGATGAGCTTATCGTTCGCGGAAACGGATACGCCGAAGTTGAGCTGCGAACGCATGAGGGAGTAATCGATCCAAGCCTGCTTGGCGCTGCCGGAAGCGTTGGAATTGAGCGCGTTGTAGCTGAGTGTGGTCTTGGGCTCGGACTCCTTGGTCTCATACATGGCGAACAGCTGGTAGTAGGAGTAGCCGTCGTACAGTATGGTGAACACGGTGTTGTTGGAGATGCTCGATACGCTCTTGCCGCACTTTTCACAGGTGGACTTGCCGAGGAGCCTGTTTTGCACATGGTGCAAATAGTGGAACATGGTAAGGCTCGTGCGCATGTTGTGGCCCATGATGCAGGCAATGCCGGAAGCGTTTTGATTCGCCATGGTGAAAATGTGATCGTAATCCAGGTTATAGACGAAGTCTTTCTTCTTGCTGTCGTAGCGGTTGTTGTAAATGGGGTAGTCGATCTTGGTGTTGGGGATATAGATGTAACCTACGACATCGTTATTCTTGGCATAAGCAGCGCTCATCTTGGCGGCGACTTCCGTGGGAGCGCCGGAGGGGATGGTAGCGGTGGTGTTGCCGGTGGTGGCGCCGTCGTTGAGCTCGACGTCTTTAATGTAGCCGAAGCCCGTGTAGCCGCCGTAAGTGATCTGGTAGAACTCGCCTACGGTACCGACGACAGAAACGGTGACGCCCCGCTTGATCTTCTCAAGCTGCGGGATGCGCGAGGAATTCGCCTCGGGGTTGACGCGGAAGTTAATCACATCGAGCGTCGTGCCGGTCTTAGCCGGATTGATGGGGGTCACGGTGTAGTTGGTGTTGCCGGTGGTGGTGCCGTCGCTGAGCTTGACATCCTTAATGTAGCCGAAGCCTGTGTAACCGCCGTAAGTAATCTGATAGAACTCGCCTACGGTACCGACGACGGTAACGGTAACGCCCTTCTTGATCTTCTCAAGCTGCGGGATACGCGAGGAATTTGCCTCGGGGTTGACGCGGAAGTTGATTACATCGAGCGTCGTGCCGGTCTTCGCCGGATCGATGGGGGTTACGGTGTAATTGGTATTGCCGGTAGTAGGGGCAGAACCATCGGTGAGCCTTACGTCTTTTTGATAGCCGAAGCCCGTGTAGCCGCCGTAGGAGATCTGATAGAACTCACCTACGGTACCGGTGACGGTAACGGTGACGCCCTTTTTGATCTTCTCAAGCTGCGGGATGCGGTCGGAATCCGCGACGGGATAGCTGCGGAAGTTGACCACATCGAGCGTCGTGCCGGTCTTCGCCGGATCGACGGGGGTCACGGTGTAGCTGATGAGCGCGCCGACGCTTACATCGGCCTTATAGGCAAAGCCGGTATAGCCGGCGTAGGTGATGCGGTAGAAATCCCCGCACTCGCCGGTAACGGTAACGGCCTTGCCCTTTTTGATGGTTTCTGATTTGGTTACAAGCAGCGTGCTCTTTTCGGGGAACTGGCGGAAATTGACCGCAGTGATCGTCTTGCCTGCGTACGGCCCTACTTCCGTGATGGTGTAACTTTCAAGCTTGGGGGTAAGGTCGGTCACGGCAACGGCGAGGTCAACAGTGCGGACATAGCCGGTATAACCGTTATACTGCACCTTCGAGTAGCTGCCGCTCGCGCCGACAATCTTTATCGCGGCGCCGCGAGGGATCTCGGGGCAGCCCGCCACGCGGTATTTAAGGCTCGAGGAGGATGTGGCCTTAGAGCGGAAGTAGAGGAGTTCCTTGGCGGTGGCGTCAGCGCCGGAGAACGCGAGCTCGGTGTTTTTCACATAGCCCGTATAGCCCTTATAGCTGACCTGGTAGAAACTTCCGATAAAGCCGAGAACCTGTACCTCGGCGCCCTTGGGGATACTGTTGCAGCCTACCACATAGGGTTTGGCCGTGGAAGTGGGGTTTTGGCGGAAATAGACCTTCGCCGTGGTCTTGCCGGTCACTGCCGTCGTTTCGGCGGAAGCTGCCGGCAGCATCACGGAAAAGAGCATGATGGCGACGAGCGCCAGCACAACAGTCCGCTTCAGCGTTGCCTTGTTCATGGGTGACCTTCCTTTCTTTCCCTTTGCGACTTTTAAAAATAACGTTACGCGTTGCCGTTTTGTTCCTGGTCTTCCTGTTTTTCTCCGTGTTTCTCTTTCTTCTCCTCTTCCTCGTCGTCAAATACGAAGGCGGCGCGGAGGGGATCCTTCTTTTGGGTGGACTCGTAGGCCTGCTTCTGCGCGGCCGCGGCCGCCTTGCGGTCGGTCATCTTGATGTTGTACACGAAGATCGCCGCAACGGACAGCAATCCTATGCCCCATATGACCCAGCCGAACACGCTCTCCGAAGAAACTGCGCCCGTCAGGCGCAGAACCGCGCCCGCAAGCAGCAGCGCTCCCGAAACGGCGGAAAGGATCCGCATGACACGCACGTACGTTTCATACGGGCATTTGGTGTGCGGGTTCTCGAACAGCTGGCCCTTGCCGCGGATGGCCGCGTAAACAAGATAAGCCGCCAAGGCCGCCTGAAACCAATCGAACCAGGATAAATCGGTTGGCATGATGTCCTCCCTATAATACCAAGCTGTGCCTGGCAAATTCAAGATAAAATGGGTTCCAAAACCCAATGTTTACTATTTGTTCATCTAAATCTTTTTCAGTTTTGCCCCGTCTTTTCCGTCCTCGATGGCAAAGCCCATTCCCTTGAGAAGTTCGCGAAGTTCGTCGGCGCGGGCAAAGTTTTTCGCCTTGCGCGCTTGTGCACGCTCCTCTAAAAGCGCAATCGCTTCCGCGGGAATTTCTTCCTCGCCCTTATTTTGCAAAATGCCGAGCACCCATACCGTGTCGTCAAAAAAGCGCGCCGCCGCGTCGATGGCTTTTTTTCCTCGCGGTTCGGTCACGAACGTGTTCGCCGTGCGGCAGAACTCGAACAAAACGCCTAAGGCGTCGGCGGTGTTGAGGTCGTCGTCCATCGCCTCGCGAAAGGCCGCGAGATAACCGCTGACTTGGGCGATGAAGCTCTCGTCCGATTCGGTCGCCGATTCGGACTTGACGGCGTCTTTTATACGCTCGCGCGTGGTCTTGAGGCGCGCAAGCGCGGTGGCGGACTGCTCGATGAGGTCGCGCGAGAAGTTCACGGGGTTTCGGTACTGAGCGCTCAAAAGGAAGAAGCGAACCGCATCCAGGTCGAATTCCTTGGCGATATCGCGCACGAGCAAAAAGTTGTGAAGGCTTTTGGACATCTTTTGATTGTCCACGTTGATGAAACCGTTGTGCATCCAGTAGCGAGCAAAGGGCTTTCCGGTCGCCGCCTCGCTTTGCGCGATCTCGTTTTCGTGATGGGGGAACACGAGGTCTTGCCCGCCGCCGTGGATATCGAACGTATCGCCCAAAACGGCCATGCTCATCGCCGAGCATTCGATGTGCCAGCCCGGCCTTCCCTTACCCCACGGGGAGTCCCAGGAGGGTTCGCCTTCTTTGGCCGCTTTCCAAAGCGCAAAATCGAGCGGGTCGCGCTTTTCGTCGCTCGACTCGATGCGCGCGCCACTTTCGAGGCTTTCGATCGACTGGCCGGAAAGCTTGCCGTAGTCGCGGTAGCTTCTGACCGCGAAATACACGTCGCCCGAGGGTGTAGCGTAGGCGTGGCCCGCGGCGATGAGCCTATGAACGAGCGCGATGATCTCGCCGATATGCTCCGTGGCGCGCGGGTTCACCGTGGCGCGCTCGATGTTGAGCGAATCCGCGTCGCGGTAGTATTCCTTGATGAAGCGCTCGCTTACTTCTTCAAAAGGCACATGCTCCTCGTTGGCGCGGCGGATGATCTTATCGTCCACATCGGTGAAGTTCTGCACGAAGATGACCTTGCTCCCCAGACTTTCAAAGTAGCGGCGCAAGGTGTCGAACACCACGAAGGCGCGTGCGTTGCCTATGTGGAAATAGTTGTAGACGGTAGGGCCGCAGACATAGATGCGCACCTCGCCCGCTTTGAGCGGTACGAAGTCCTCCTTGCGCCGCGTCATGGTGTTGTAGAGCCTCATAGCTATGACCTGCCTTTATGAAAACTTATTGGTTTCTTAATAGTATTACAGTTCCCGCTTCACGGCCTCCGCTACGCGCATGGCGGCGGAGCAGGTAAGGCGGTCGTGCGCGTCCACCTGATAGTCGATACAGGCGTTTCGGATCACATCGTAGGGGGCGCGGACGTTGTCCTGTTCGAGTATTTCCGTAACGAGCACAACGAATTCCTTGAGCTGCGGGTACGGGAAAACGATCTCCACCGGAAAAGCGCTTTCGCTGCCCGCACCCGAACGCGAGGTGGCGTATAAAAGCACATTTTCCGGCTGCGCACGAAGCGCCAGAAGCGACGTTATAAGCGACGCGGTATTTGGAGACTGGAAATCGAGGTTGTCCAGAAGCACCAAAAACCTTAAGGGCTGCGCGCGCAAGCGCTCAAAAAGCGGCGTCAGGCTCAGGCACGTGTTTGCGTCCGCCGCGATGAAGCGCACTTCGGGCAGCTCGTAGGGGAGCGAAAGAACCTGTGTGGTCTTGCCCGTTCCGCTCGGGCCCGTGAGCACGAGGTTGTTGCACTGTGCGCCCTGCATGAAGCGGATGGTGTTTTCTAAGATCATTCCGCGCTGTTCCTCGTATAATCCCGAGGTCGGCATGGCCTCAAGCACGCTTTCGTCGAGGGGAAAAAGCCCGCCACGCTCGTACTGGAAGGCGCGGTGCTTGATAAAGCCGCCGCAGCCGTAAGAAGCGAAGAAGTTCCAAAGATCGTCGATGAGCGCCGGCCAGGGCTTTTGACTCAAAAGGCGGATGTAGATCTCCTCAAGCGCCTCGTCGGAAACATAGCGGCCCGAAAGGCTCATCTCTCCGTAGCGCCATTTGGCCCAGTTAAAATCCATCTGCACGACGGAGCTTGGCGGCATGATGGCTTTTTCCTCCTTGGGCGGCCGTGCGGCGTTGCCCGACCACAGCGCCGTGGACATGAGTTCCGCGCTGTCCCGCGCCGGGCGCTTATTGAGCTTCAGCTCGCGGTAACGGTCCTGCGCGAAGCGTCTTAGCGCCGCGTCATTCAACTTGGAGAGCGCGTAAAGCGTATCGAGTTCCGTTTGCATGGCGGCAAACATATCGTCGTCGCGGCGTTTTTGCGCGGCGCCTGCCGCAAACGGGTGCTCGGTCTCCACCACAATATAAAGGAGATAATCCGTCCAAAGATCGCCGCTGACCCTGCGCGAGGGAGCGCGGAGGAGCACGTCGGTAAGCGCGTGGTAACATCGGCAGGCGGTGAGCATTTCGCCGTAGTTGATCGCATCCAAATACGCCCCAAGAAGGGAAAAGGGCGAATTTGGGTCCTCATCGCGTGTAAAGCTGAGCTTGGAAAGAAGCACATACGCGGCTTCCACCCCTTCACGACAGGAGCAGGCCGAAAAGTCCGTCATGGCGACACCTCCGCAAGCATGCTGCTTATACCCATGATATCCATGATGCCCATGCCAAAGCATACCATATTTGCGAATCTCTTGCAACGCAACAAGGGGCATGTCCGGAGCTTTGACGCCCGAAAAAAACGTGGTATACTGATGCGGGACTTGTCCGCCTGTTTTTGCCGCGAAACAATTTTTTTGCGGTGCGCATAGTATGAATAGGCGGAACATAGATTGTTGGAAAGGGTTTTTATGGCAAAACGCATCCTTCTCACCGGCGGCGGCAGCGCGGGGCACGTGACCCCCAACCTCGCCCTTATCCCGAGGCTCAGGGCCGAAGGTTTCGAGCTTCACTACATCGGCACCGCGGACGGCATCGAGCATGTGCTCGTGGCCTCCCGGGGAGACGTTACCTACCATATCGTCAGCGCAGGCAAACTCAGGCGCTATTTTTCCGTCAAGAATTTCACCGACCCGTTTCGGGTCGTCAAGGGCATCTTCCAGGCCCGCCGCATTATAAAAGAAGTAGATCCCGACGTGCTGTTTTCCAAGGGCGGCTTTGTTTCGCTGCCCGTCGTGCTCGCGACGAACAGGAAAATACCCGTGGTCACGCATGAGTCGGACTATACGCCCGGCCTCGCCAACCGCATCATCGCGCGGCGAGCGGATACGATCTGCGTTACCTTTGAGGATACTTTACAATATGTAGGTAAAAAAGCCGTGCATACCGGCACTCCCATCCGCCCCGAGCTCTACGAGGGCAGCAAAGAAGAGGGGCTTAAGCTCCTCGGCTTTACCGGCGAAAAGCCCGTGCTCCTCGTGATGGGCGGGAGCCAGGGCGCGCAGGCTGTCAACGAGGCGGTTCGCGGCGCGCTCCAACCGCTTACGGAAAGCTTCGACGTAGTGCACCTTTGCGGCAAGGGCAAGCTTTGCGCGCCGCCTGCCTTTAGCGGCTATGCGCAGTACGAATATATGACCGAGGAACTGCCGCATGTGCTTGCGGCGGCCGATATCGTGGTTTCCCGCGCCGGCGCAAACTCCGTGTTCGAGTTCCTTGCGCTCGCAAAGCCCGCGCTTTTAATACCTCTGCCCCGCGCCGCCAGCCGGGGCGATCAAATATTGAATGCCGGGTATTTTGCGAAAAAGGGCTATGCCATGGTGCTCGACCAAGAGAAGCTTACGCCCGAAGCGCTTGTGCTGTCGGTCCGCGCGCTTTACGAGAACAGGCTTTCCTATATCGCCCGCATGAGCGCTGACGAAACGGCGGACGGCACCGACGAGATACTGCGCGTCATCCGCGACGCGGCGGAGCGCGGAAGGAAGAAATAGCCACACTGCATTGTTTCACATGAAACAATATTTGTTTGCGTTTCAGCGGCAGGGAAATGTTTCATGTGAAACAATGCGTACTTTATAATTAAACGGAGGATGAACGCATCAAAACGGAACCGCTTTCCAAGGAAATCGTAAAAAGGCTTCTCGAACAGCCCAACGGCCCGGAAAAGCTCATGAGCGACGCCGATGCGGCGTTTGAGGCGGCGTGGGAGCTGTACCTTTCGGGCTTCGCGCCCGCGGGGGCTTTTTTGGAGCGCTGCATAAAAAAGGCTGCATTTCGAGCGCGCGTTGCGGACAAGCTTTTGTTCGCGCGCGCGGCTTTTTTTCGGGCGCTTTCTTCGGAGGACCCCAAGCTTCGTAAAAATGCCGCGCGGCTCATGGGGGGAATGCAGCTTCCGGAGGCCGTGCCTCTTTTGATCGAAGCACTTAAAGTTGAACAGCAGCGTTTTGTGCGCCCGTCTCTGATCCTCGCGCTCGGCAAGATCGGCGGAAGTTCGGCGCTAAAGGCGCTTCAAGAGCATACCGTGCCCGAGGCGGCGGATGCAAGCGAGTTTAAGCATGCTTCGGAGGAGAAAGAGGCGCTTCTTACCGCACTCGCCGCATTGGCCGCGCCCAAGCGGCATGCGTTTACGGGGCTGAAGCGGCCGTATCTTATCGAGCTTCGCGCGCCGGACAGGCTTTCAGAGGTGCTTGAAAACGAGCTCGGTACGCTTGGGTTTACGGACGCGCATGCGGTCAACTCCTCAAGCGTGCGTTTTACTTCGGACAATGTCGCGGGGCTCATGGGTGCGCGCTGCTTCCACGAGCTTTTGTTCGTTGCGGCGGACGATGCGGCGCTCACGTCAAAGAGCGTCGCGTTCAAGGCAAAACCTTTTTTGGAGGAATTGATGCTAAGCTCGCACGCGGGGGAGCCCCCGTTCGGCTGCCGCGTGGAGATCCGCGGGGACGTGGAGGACCGCGCGGCACTCGCGAAGGAGACTGCGCATCTGGTCCAGGGCGACGTGCTCGTAAACGCTCCCGGCAGCTATGAGGCGGAGCTTCGCGTTGAACCGAAAGCAAACGGCGGCGCTCGGCTTTTTGTAAAGCTTCTGTCCGTTCCCGATGGACGCTTTTCCTACCGCTTGGCGGCTATCCCCGCGTCCATGCACCCCGCCACGGCGGCGGCGGTGCTTCGCTACGCGGGCGCGTATTTGAAGGAAAATGCCCGCATTCTCGACCCGTTTTGCGGTAGCGGCACGTTTTTGATCGAGCGCGAAAAGCTGACGAAGTGCGAAGCGCTCACGGGCGTCGACATCGCGCACGCGGCGATCGACATCGCAAGGAAAAACGCCGCGGCGGCGGAGAGCCGCGCAAAGTTTATCGTAAACGATTGCCTGCGTTTTGCGGCGAACCGCAAATACGACGAGGTGATAGCAAACCTTCCCTTTGGCAACCGCGTGGGGACGCACGCGCAAAACGATCGCCTGTACGCGGGGTTTATCGCGCGGCTTCCCGAGTGGCTCAAGCCAAACGGCGTGGCGGTCCTTTACACCATGGAGTTCACGCTTTTAAAAAAACTCCTGCGCGAAACGCCCGCGTTGAAGCTTGTCGCACAGGAGCGGACCGAGGCGGGCGGGCTTATGCCCGGCATATTCGTGCTGCAGTCTAAAAGGTAAGGGGAGAACATGTATTATCAAAAGGATTGGCTGCTGAGGCAAATACAAGTGACCGCGCAGATGATGGCAAAGGCCGTTTTTAACAAAAGCACGCCGCTTTACGAAATGGAAAACCGCGAAACGCAGACTGCGGGCGACCTTTTGCACGAAAGGCTCACGCGGCTTTTGGAAGAGTTGCGTTTCAACGAGGCGGAGGACCTGCTGTTTTCGAAACTGGAGGAGCACGGCATTACCGGACTTCGCGCCGCGCTGGATTTCTATGCGCGTCTGAACGAATTCGACGACGAAACGCTTGCGCAAAACGGCTTCGAGCGCGAGGAGATCGCGCAGGGGCTCGAGGATATTAAAAACATGTTCGGAATTGTTCTTTAAAACATATTCGTTAAACCCCATCCATTGTTTCACATGAAACATTTCTATGTTTGTTTCACATGAAACAATCCATATCGCGGCATTGTGTTTTTCTCAAGATATGCTATATAATGAAAAAGCACGAATGTTGATGTATTTGCTCGGATCATTGCGAAATACGGAGGATGCTTTTCATTGGCTAAGATCATCGCGATCGCGAATCAAAAGGGCGGGGTGGGAAAAACCACCACGACCGTGAATCTTTCCACCTGCGTGGCGCAGGCGGGCAAACGCGTGCTCTGCGTGGATATCGATCCGCAGGGAAACACCACGAGCGGCCTTGGCGTCGACAAAGAAAAGCCCGAGCACAGCGTTTACGATGTGCTTATCAACGGCGTAAACGCAAAAGACGCCTGCGTAAACACGGTGGTGGACGGCTTAAAATTGCTCCCTTCGCGCAAGGAGCTTTCGGGCGCGGAAGTGGAGCTTGTGGGAATGCTTGCGCGCGAGCAGGTGTTAAAGCGGGCTTTGGTACAAGTTGCCGGCGATTTTGACTTTATGTTTATCGACTGCCCGCCTTCGCTCGGGCTTCTCACCGTGAACGCGCTCACGGCGGCCAACACGCTTTTGGCGCCCATCCAATGCGAATATTACGCGCTCGAGGGCCTTTCGGACCTCATGAACACTGTCAAGCTCGTGCGCGCGCATTTAAACCCCGGCCTCGACGTCGAGGGCGTTGTTTTGACCATGTTCGATGCGCGCACCAATTTGAGCGCGCAGGTGGTGACGGAGGTCAAAAAATTTTTCAGGCACAAGGTATACAAAACCATCATCCCGCGTTCCGTGCGGTTGAGCGAGGCGCCGAGCTTCGGGCTTCCCATCACCCTTTACGACGATAAATGCTCCGGCGCGAAGGCGTATCAGGCGCTTGCGCAGGAACTTCTGGAAAAGAGCGAACGGGCGTAAACGATGCGCGCCGCTTACCCAATAAACCGACAGGAGAATTTTCATGGCGCTCAAAAAAGGACTCGGCAAGGGGCTTGACGCGCTCCTTGGAGATTATACCGCCGCGCCGCCGGAAGGCGTGAAGCAGGTGGACGTACACGATGTCGATACCAACATCGAGCAGCCGCGCAAGGCGTTCGATGAGGAAAAGCTCAGGGAGCTTGCCGCCTCCATCGCCGTTCACGGCGTGGTACAGCCCATTCTGGTGCGCCCAAACGGCGCGCGCTTTACCATTGTCGCGGGCGAGAGGCGCTTTCGCGCCGCGCGCATGGCGGGGCTTACCCATGTGCCCGTCATGGTGCGCGATATGGAGGATTCCGCCGTGCTTGAGGTGGCGCTTGTGGAAAATCTCCAGCGCGAGGACTTGAACCCCATCGAAGAGGCTGCGGGCATCCGTTTTTTGATGCAGCAGCATGACCTCACGCAGGAGGAGGTCTCCTCGCGCTTGGGGAAAAGCCGTCCGGCGATCGCCAATTCCTTGAGGCTTTTGAACCTGCCCGAGAGCGTGCAGGCGCTTTTGCGCGACGGGAAGCTGTTTGCGGGTCACGCGCGCGCTCTCGTTACCATCAAGGACGCGTCCGTGCAGGAGGCGCTGGCAAAAAAGATCGCGGAGGAGGGCTTGTCCGCGCGGGAGGCTGAAGTAAGGGCAAAGACCGCCGCCGAGACGGGCGCAGCGGATGAAACAAAGCGCGCGCCGCGCAAGGAAAAACTGAACGCCGACGCCGACCTCGCGGAAGCGGAGGCACGCTTGCGCGAAAAGCTTGCCACCAAGGTGAGCATTTTAGGCTCACAAAAAAGCGGCAAGCTGATCATTGAATATTATTCGAAAGATGATCTCAATCTGCTGTACGATCTGCTGATGCAGGAATAAAGATTATTGGGTCCATGGAACTTTACATACGCCTGCTCCGTTTTCAGGGTATAGAGGGCGCTAAGCGCACCAAGCTGAAAAAAGGAGCATATTTCATGAAAAAGGGCCTTTTAGCTGCAGTCGCTATCTTTGTGCTTGCAATGGCATTTTTGACGGTTGCGTGCGAAAAAACGGAAACGATCGGGGCAACGGTGCTCGCGGTGAGTGAAAACGGCATCATGGTGGAGCCGGATGAGGGAACGAGTGCGCGCACGTCGGCGGACAAGATTTTCTTCTCATGCAAGAACGCGGCCGATTTTGCGGCGGGCGACAGGGTGCAGATCGTGTTTGACGGCGTGATCGCCGAAAGCTACCCGGGACAAGCCGTTGCAAAGAGCGTGGAACTGCTGGAAAATATAGCGATCCCGATAGATTAACGTCGAGGCGGTCAGCTTATATTCCCGAAATTGTTTTGAAATGCAACGTCCGCGGCGGCGCGGAGTTCCTTCAAAAAACCGTCGAAGCGCGCGAGCATATCGTGCGCTTCCTGCGTTAAGGAAGCGCCGCCTCCGTTCACGCCGCCGGTCTGCGAAATGAGGAGCTTAAAGCCGAGCGCCGCTTCCGTTTCCTTCACGATCCGCCAGGCCTTGGAGTACGCAAGGCTCATCTCCGCCGCGGCGCTACGAAGCGAGCGCGTGCGGTCCACGCGTTTTAGCAGCTCCGCGATGCCGGGGCCGAAGCATTTCTCCCTTTCCTCGTTTTCGCCGCGATACAGGCGGACGGAAAGCGTGTAGATCATAGGGGCGTCCTTCATAGCTGCCTCCTTATATGTGGCCAAGCATGGCCGCGGTCACGCCCATTATAGCAGAAATCGGGCGGATTTGACAGTTTGAAAAAACAGGTTTCATTTTTTACGCTGCATTTTAAACATGGAAATTATGATATAATTTGTGGTGTTGGGGGGAAGGCCAAGCAGGAAATTAAGGGTCAGGTAAATGGAGCATATATTGAAAGCGGCAAATTTTATGTTGAGCATGAGCCCTGACATTTTTGAAAGCGATCTAAGTTATCCGAGCAACACAATAATGAAAGTTATGGTTGAAAGTGGCGGCTTTTCTGCCAATGCAACTATGGATATAGATGTAAGGGAATTGGCAAGGTTTGCATTTGATTTGACAAAGATATATGAAACCCTGTCCGGTGAGGCAAGGATCGAAGAACCATATGGAATGCATATGTACATATTGTTTGTCGGCAATGGTAGAGTGCACATTGCGGTTAAAGGATATTTTCATAAAGGAAATAGAGTCGGAAACGAACAGGTCCTAGAATTCGAGAATGACATTGACCAAACTTGCTTGAAAGAATTCGGTTGTGATTTGTTCAGTGCCTATGGGAAATACATGAATCAATAAATTCCAATTTGCCGGAAAGAACCAGTCTTTTCAGGCTTGTACTTTTAAAAAGGCAAAATTGAGCGGCATCAATCTCGTATTCCAAATAAAATCGATTCGAGGGGAGTTGATCCTCGGGGAAGGAGCGCATGTGACGCTTTCGGAAGCGCTGCTGATCGAAAAGGGCATAACGGCCATCGTGGGCGGCGGGGGCAAGACCACGCTTTTGCTGCGACTCGCAAAGGAGCTTTCTTCGCTTGGCAGTGTGATCGTATGCACCACCACGCATATTTTCCCGCCCGAAGGGATAAAGCTTTTGACGGGCGCGGGCGAAGACGCCGCAAAAGAGGCGATTCAGAAACACCGCGTTATCTGCTTGGGGGAACGCGAGGCGGAAACGGGAAAGCTCGTTGCGCCCATGCTCCCCATGGAAAAACTTAAAAAACTTTCCGACTACGTTCTCGTGGAGGCGGACGGCTCCAAGCGTCTTCCCTTAAAGGCGCACGCCGCGCACGAACCGCCGATACCGAAAAAAGCAAAGCGCATCCTCTATGTGGTGGGCGCGGACGGCATCGGGAAGAAGATCTCCGAGGCGGCGCACAGGCCCGAGCTTTACGCGAAAGGTATCGGAAAAACGGCGGAAGACACGGTGACGCCCGAGGACGCGGCGCTTGCGGCAAACGCAATAAAAAACGCCGTAGCGGTATTTAATAAGGTCGAATCGGAGCGGTCGCTAAATGACGCGCATCGCTTTTGCAAAGCTTACGATGGGAGAGTGGCGGTGTGCTCGCTCCAAAACGAGAAGCCGCTCATAGAGCTATGGGAAAACAAAAGCCGCTTGTGGTGATAAAGGGCGCGGGCGACCTCGCGACGGGCGTCGCGCTTAGACTTCACCGCGCCAACTTCGCCGTGATCATGACGGAGATCGAAAACCCTACGGCCATACGCCGCACGGTGAGTATTTCCCGGGCAATCAAGGAGAAAACGGCGACGGTGGAAGATATTACGGGCGTTTTTGCTTCGGATGCCGTCGACGCGCTTAGGATCGTTTCGGCGGGAAATATCGCGGTGCTCGCGGACGAGGGGGCGGCGTGCGTAAAGGCGCTTAAGCCCGCGGCGCTTGTGGATGCCATCCTCGCCAAAAGGAACACGGGGACGAAAATCACCGACGCGCCTATCGTCGTTGCGCTCGGGCCCGGGTTTACCGCAGGGGTCGACTGCCATGCGGCGGTGGAGACCATGCGCGGGCATGACCTCGGCCGCGTGTACTACGAAGGAAGTCCGCACCCCGATACGAAAGAGCCCGGAAGCATCGACGGCTTCACCTTTGAGCGCGTGATGCATGCGCCTGAAAAAGGGATGTTTCGCGCCGTGAGGAACATCGGCGACACGGTAGAGGCGGGGGAAACGGTGGCCTATGTGAACGACGCGCCGGTAAAGGCAAAGATCAAAGGTACATTGCGCGGCATTTTGCCCGACGGGATCAGCGTGCCAAAGGGTATGAAGTGTGCGGACGTGGACCCGCGCTGCGAGCTTCGCCATTGCTTTACGGTATCCGACAAGGCGCGGGCTTTGGGCGGCGCGGTCCTTGAGGCTATCTTACATTTTTCCGTACAAGAATAGAGGGATCAACATGGACGAAGACATCAAACTTACCAAGCTCGCCAAATGCGCGGGCTGCGGAGCAAAGGTGGGGGCGGGCACGCTCTCCAAGCTCTTAACGGGGCTTCCCGCGCACAGGGACGAAAACCTTCTGGTCGGCTACGACAAGAGCGACGACGCGGCGGTTTATAAGGTAAATGACGAGCTCGCGCTCGTGCAGACGCTCGACTTTTTTCCGCCTATCGCGGACGACCCGTATCTGTTCGGCCAGATCGCCGCGACGAATGCATTGAGCGATATCTATGCCATGGGCGGCGAGCCCAAAATAGCGCTCAACATACTCTGCGTGCCTGAGAATATGGAGAGTCGGCATGTGCACGCCATCTTGCGCGGCGGCTACGAAAAGGTGTACGAGGCAGGCGCCGTGATCGCGGGCGGGCACAGCATCTTCGACGATGAGCCCAAGTACGGCTTAAGCGTGACGGGTTTTGTGCACCCTGAAAAAATGCTCACCAACAGCGGCGCGAAAATAGGGGACGCGCTTTTTCTCACAAAGCCGCTCGGGATCGGCATCCTCTCCACGGCGATGAAGGCGGAGCTTTTGAGCAAAGGCGGCGAAACGCTTATGTACCGCCTCATGATCACGCTCAACAAGGCCGCGCGGGACGTTATGGTGCGGTTTGACGCGCACGCCTGTACGGATGTGACGGGATTCGGTTTTTTGGGCCATGCGCTTGAAATGGCGCAGGGGTCGGGGGCGACGTTCGAAGTCCATACCGAAGAGCTCGATATTTTGCCCGAGGCGCTTTCCTTTGCGCGGATGGGGCTTTTGCCCGCCGGGCTTTACCGCAATCGCAGCTTCGCCCAAGCCGGCGTGGACGCGGGGGATACGGCGCTTGAAGTGCAGGATGCGCTTTACGACCCGCAGACATCGGGCGGGCTTCTGATCGCCGTAGCGAACGAACAGGCGGACGCCTTTTACGAAGCGCTCAAAGCTAAGGTGCCGAGCGCACAGCGCGCGGGTACGGTGAAGCCCTACGACGGGGCATGGATAAGGCTCAGATAAAAAGGCTTGACGCGGCGCGCAGGCTTTGATAGCATAAACAGGCAAAGGTAAGGGTTCGATCCCCTTACTTTAACAAATCGTTTTCTAGGGTTCCGCGGCAAGCCGGACAGCGACCGAGAGAAAACGCGCGGCAAAGCGCCGCGTCACACGGAGGGGGAAAAGCCCGGGAGGTATCGCATGCGATATTTCCCGGGCTCTTGTATGTCACAAAAGTGCCCTGCGGCATTTTTGTGAGGTTGCACGCTTTACCTAAATGCTATGCATTTCTACCCTACGGGTACTACTGATGCCGCCTACGGCGACAATTAAGGTTGCGGGCGGTAAAGCGTGAAAGGGACGAAAGCCTGCGGCTTTGATCTACTGCAAATTCTTGAATTTCCAGTACTTCAACAAGGTGCTATGCGTTTGGTCCTTCGGGGCACAAACGCGACCTTCGTTTCGGCACGCGAGGCCATAGGCCTGGGCCCGTAAGGGCTCCGGCTTTGCCGGACGTGTACATGCCGCCTAAGCCGGAAGAAAGTCAAGGGGTACGCCCCTTGACAATCCCGGCCTTAATTATTATGCAGGAGGTAATTATGAACTGGCTGTTTTTGATCGTCGCGGGGCTTTTTGAGGTGGTTTGGGCGACGGGGCTCAAGTATTCAGAGGGCTTTACGAAGCTTTGGCCGTCCGTCGTCACGGCGGGCGGCATGCTTGTGAGCTTTTATTTCCTGTCGCTCGCCACAAAAACGCTGCCGCTTGGCACGGCGTATGCCATTTGGACGGGAATAGGCGCCCTGGGCGCGGTGCTGGTGGGGATATTCTTGTTTCACGAGCCGATCAGCCTGCCTCGGCTTGGGTTTTTATGCCTGATACTCATAGGCATACTGGGGCTCAAGCTCACCTCGGCTTAGGGCGTGTTTGAAAAAAGCCAGCGTGCCCGAATGCTTCATGCGGGATGCTCCCCGCTTTCGAGCATCAAAAAGAACGCCGCAATTAAAAACGGCAGGCAGGCGAGCACGGCCTGTTCGCGCCAGAAGGCTATAACAAAATTGCCCAGCACCGCGCCTATAATGAACGTAGCGATCACGCTCAAATAGAGGAAGCCGTTTTTAAGCATTTGCCTCTCCTTGGTGAAGCCGTAATCGCAAAAAGCATGCGTGGCGGCGCGGAGGTTGCCGATGCACATCGTGGTGGCGATGCTGCTGCCGTTCACCTTGCGGAAGCTCTGCACCTGCGTGCCGCAGGCAAAGGAGATGAGGCTGTTGGCGATGAGGTTCAAATTTTGCGGAAAAAACGCCGCGGCGGACAAACAGAGCATTTCGATCACGATCGCTGCCTGCCGCCAATGCAGCCACCGTTTGCCGCGGAAGCGGTGACGCATGACCTCCGCGAGCGCGATGCCGAACGCAAATGCCAGCACGGGCACGAGATAGCGTATCGCCTCGGAAAAATTGCCGGTGGACAAATTGACGCCGAACAGGAGCATGTTCCCCGTCTGTGCGTTGGCGAACACCTGACCGCGGCAAAGATAGGAGTACGCGTCCATAAGCCCCCCGCTTAAGCTCAAAAGCGCGGCCACGGGGAAGGATTCGGACGCCTGCAAGCGCTGGTTCACTGAGTACCTCCGTCTTCAACCGCCTTTATAAAAATCGGCAGACCGTTTGCGGCAGGCTTTTTGGAATTCTGATAACCGCACGCGATCCAAAACCGCTGCGCCGGCCCGTAAGCACACACATAAAGGCCTTCAACGGTAAGTGCGAGAAGCTCTTTTTCGACATGCGCAACAAGCGCCTTGCCAAGACCTTTGGCTTGAAATTGCTGTGCAAGGCCAATTTCAAGAATGGTGCCATAGTTTATGATTTCGGTAAAATCGCCGCGACCGTTGTCTTTTTTAAAAAGTGCGAAGCCTGCCGGGATCGTTTCACAATAAGCGAGGCAACCGTGAAGCTCGCCGCTAAGCACACCGTTAAACAGGCGGTGGATGAAAGCGTCGATCACATCTTCCGGCGTATCGGCATCTTCGCTGGTTCGGTAGTATTCCGTCATCAATCGGTGAAAATCCGTAAAGTCGGCAGGGGAAAGCGGTTTAAAGCGAAGCGTCATGGAAACCTCCGACACCAAATACCATAAAGCAAGCGTGAAATACAAACAAGAGTCACTTATACACGACACGATGCTTAAATTTAATCAGGAAAATTTAGCAGAACTCACAAATCTTCTCTATGGCGGCCACTGCCGCATCAATTTCAACCTCCGTCGTATAATATCCGACAGAAAACCGCACCGTCCCGTGGGGAAACGTGCGGAGCGTTTTGTGCGCGTTTGGAGCGCAGTGAAGCCCGCAGCGCGTCAGAATGCCGCAATCCCGCTCGAGCGCAAATGCGACGGCGGCGTTATCTTTTTCTAAAAAATCGAGGCTTATAACGCCCACGCGCCGGGCAAGCTCCGCGGTTCCGACAAGGCGGGCCGATCTGACGCCCTCCATGCCGGTCAAAAACCTTGCGGTAAGCGCCGTTTCCCTTTCGCGGAGCGCCTCTACGCCCGTCTCGAGCACGAAGGAAAGCGCCGCGTCAAACCCGTAAATGCCCGGAAGGTTCAGCGTGCCCACCTCGAATTTATCGGGCATGTAGGGCGGTATTTCTTCACTGTCGGACATGCTCCCCGTGCCGCCGCTTATAAGAGGCTCGAGCGATTTCGCGAAGGCGGGAGAAAGGAGCAGCGCCCCTACGCCCTGCGGCCCGAGAAGCCCCTTGTGCGCGGGCACGCAAAGCGCGCTTAAAGAAAGCGCTTCAAAGTCGACGGGATAATGCCCCGCCGTCTGCGCCGCATCAAGTACGAGAGGAATGCCGTGCTCTTTACAGACAGCGGCGATTTCTTCTATAGGCGCAAGCGTGCCGCATACGTTGGAGGCATGCGAAACGACGACGAGCTTGGTGTTGGGACGGATCAGTTTTTTAAGAGAATCGGGATCGATAAAACCCTGCTCGTCCGCCTCTATGCGCGATATCGCTACGCCATGCTTCATAAGCTGCGCTAAAGGGCGCATCACGGCGTTATGTTCGAGCGCGCCGGCGATCGCATGATCCCCTTCATGCAAAAAACCCTTGATCGCCTGGTTGAGCGCGGCAGTTGCGCCGGAAGTAAATACGACGTGCGAAGGGTCGGAAAAATGAAAGAGCTTTAAGAGCTTTTCGCGCGCCCCGAGGGCCGTAAGCGCGGCCTCGGATGCGGCGGGGTAGGAGGCGCGGCCGATATTTGCGCCTACATCGAGAATATAATGCGCCATGGCTTCAGCCACGCCGGGCGCTTTCGGGAAGGAAGTCGCGCCGTTGTCGAGATAGATCTGATGCATGAAAGCCTCCGGATTCCCTTTTAGAACAACTATTCCCCGCACAGGCAGAACGGATGCCCCGCCGGATCGATGCAGATGCGGACCGTATCGAGGTACTGTACCGGCGAAAGCGCCGCCCCGCAATTGAGCGCGTGCTTTACGCCTGCGTTAAGATCATTTACGCCAAAGTCGAGATGCTCCGTCATCTGCGGCTTTCCCTTTTGCGTGGGCCATACGGGAGACTCATAGTCCGGCTCAAACTGACAGTAAATGTACATGGCGCCGTCCGGGCTTTTTACGGCGGAAAAATCCGGCGTTTCGTGCGCGATCGGCCAGCCTAAAAGGTTCGAGTAAAATATTGCGAGGTCGTGGGCGACGAGACAGTCGAGCACCACGGAATCGAAATGGATATTGAGCCCGTCGGGAATTTTCCGCGCCATAGCCGCCTCCTTAGAATCGAATCGGTTTTTTAAAAGCCGGGTTACCATGTCACCACAAAAAAGCAAAAGGGGTGGCCGGAAGGGTCGAAAAACACGCGTACATCATCTAAAAGCTGCTCGGGCGAGAGTGTCGCCCCGCAGGAAAGCGCATACGCGCAAGCGGCTTCAAGGTCGTCCACCTCAAAATCGAGATGCATGGAATGCTGCTGCTTGCCCGCTTCGGGCGGCCATACGGGCGGCACATAATCGGGCTCCGATTGAAAGGAGATGCGTCCCGTGCCGTTTGGCTCCCTGAGCGAGCACCAGTCCAACTCGTCCATAGTCAGCCGCCAGCCGAGCAGGCGCTCGTAAAACCGTGCGAGGCTCTTTGCGTCGAGGCAATCGAGCACTGTGCCGTAGAGACGGACCGCGGGCGCTTTTACAGGTTCGCTCATAAGAATACCTCCGTAATGCAATTTGTAAAGGATGTTCGCGCATGTTCAGCATAGCACGATGAAGGAAAAAAGAAAATGTGCTAGAATAAGGCATATCGCATTCATTTTAATTCATGCGGAAAACGGAGGGCTTTTTATGTTCAAAAACCCCTACGGCAATGTGGCGCTCGTGACGGGCGCAAGCTCCGGCATAGGCTATGAAACGGCGCATGCGCTCGGCGTACTCGGCTTTACAGTGTACGGCGCTTCGCGGCGCGGCGGCGAAAGCGTATCTTGCGGCGAGGGAAGCGTTACGATGCTTCAAATGGACGTGACGGATGAGCGTTCCGTGCAAAGCGCCGTCGGCAGCATTTTGGAGAAGGAAGGCCGCATCGACATTTTGGTGAACTGCGCGGGGACGGGCATCGCGGGCGCGGTGGAGGATTGCTCGGGCGCGGAGGCCTTAAGGCAGATGGACGTCAACTACGCGGGAGCCTTACGGTGCATCGGCGCGGTGCTGAAGAACATGCGCGAGAGGGAAAACGGACTCATCGTCAACATCGGCTCGGTGGGCGGCATATTCTCGATACCCTTCCAAACGCTGTACAGCTCGTCAAAATACGCTTTGGAGGCGCTCACGGAGGGGCTTCGCGTCGAGCTTAGACCATGGGGCGTGAAAGCGGCGCTGGTGGAGCCGGGAGATGTGAAAACGGGATTCACCGCCGCGCGCGTTTATGCGGAAAAATGCAAGGAAACCGCCTACGGCACGCGTTTCACGCAGGCGGTCAAGCAGATGGAACACGACGAGGAAAACGGTCTGCCGCCGAATTCTGTGGTGAAGGTCGTCCTTCGTACCATCCGCTCCAAAAACCCGCCGGTACGGCGAACGGTGGGCGCGATATACAAGATATTCGTGTTTTTGAAACGGCTTCTTCCTTCGCGGGCCGTGGAAGCGTTGCTCGAGACGATGTATCCGAAGTCGAATGTGAAATAGGGCGAAACGTACCGCCACCATAAAGGGGTGCGCTATGAATCAGAGAAACTTAAAAATGAGGCCGGTCGAAAGCAAGTATATGGAGCAGTACAACCAGTTGCTGCGCTATGTTTTTCAGGTAACGGAACAGGACCTTCATGAGATCGGCTGGCAGGACAAGGAGATCATCCGCGCCAAATTCCCCACCATGGAAAAAGCGGACGTACTAGGGTGGTTCGATAAGGAAACCCTCGTATCGCAGGTGGCGGTGTACCCGATGAAGGCGCGGGTCTTTCAGCGCACCTACGATATGGGCGGGCTCACGGGCGTGGGCACCTATCCCGAATATTCGGGGCAGGGCCTCATGCACAAGCTTTTGGAGCAGGCGCTCAAGAACATGCGGAAAAGGGGCCAAACCATAAGCTATTTGTACCCGTATTCCATCCCGTACTACAGAAGAAAAGGATGGGAGATCGTATCCGACAAAATCTCCTACGAGATCAAGGATTACCAGCTCCCAAAGAGCAAACAGGTCGCGGGGCGGGTACAGCGGATCGATGTGGACAGCGAAGAGCTGAAAAAAACCTATGAGCGCTACGCGATGCGCACGCACGGAGCGGTGCTGCGCGACGAGCTTGCATGGAACGAATACTGGCTTTGGGATTCGGACGATATCATGGCGGCCGTTTACTACAATGAAAACGACGAGCCCGACGGCTATGTGATCTACTGGCTCTCCAACGACATTTTCCATATCAAGGATATGATCTTCAACAACGAGGCCGCGCACACGGGGCTTTGGAATTTCGTATCGGCGCATTTTTCCATGATCGACAAGGTCGAGGGAGATACGTTTACCGGCGAGCCGCTTGCCTTTTTGCTGGAGGACGCAAACATCCAGGAGACGATCTCCCCGTACTATATGGCGCGCATCGTGGATTTTACGGCGTTCGTGGAGAAATACCCGTTCAAACCCGATTTAGCGGAGCGCTCGTGGGAATTCACGCTTTCCGACCCCGTTATGGAATGCAACCAAGGCACGTTTTTACTCTCGGTCGGCAAGGACGGACAGGGGAAGGCCGAAAGACTGAAAAACGGGAAATGCGACGACTCGATCAGCATTCAAACCATGACGACGATGCTCATGGGATATAAGCGGCCGGATTATTTATCAAAAATCGGGCGGATCATGGCAAGCGAGGCCACGGTCGATATGCTCGAGGATTCCATCGAGCAGCAAACGCCGTATATTTCGGATTATTTTTAATTCTGTGGATATTCCTCCTGGGTCTTCTTCTTGACCAATAATTTATAAACCGCGTCGACCCATGTCTCCGGCAGCAGCTCCAGAAGCGTCAGCAAAAAGCCGGAGCCGATCCGGTATTTCTGCTTCGGGTGCTTATCTTCGAGCGCCCTTACAACGATTTTTGCCACGGCATCCGGATTTCCCGAATGATTCAAAGTGGAATCCATCAGCGGCTTCATCGTTTCTAAAACTCGCCGGTAGCGCTTTGTCTCAGAAAAAACGCGGTCGTAGCCGTCCGAAATATCGTTCGTGAGGGCGGTGCGAAAGGACCCCGGCTGAATTTTGATGACCGGAATATCAAGATACATCAATTCCCGGCGGAGGCTGTCATTGTAACCTTCCACCGCGCGCTTGGACATCACATACGCCCCGGTGAAGGGCTGCGCCGTCATCCACCCCGCGGAGGACGAGCAGTTCACGATCCGCCCGCGGCCTCTTTCAATCAAATCGAAGAAGATCGCGTTAACGCGTACGGTTCCCATCACGTTAACGGAGAGCAGCCGCTCGGCGGTTGGAACCGGATCTCCCTCCACAAGCGAATCGAAAGAAGTGACGCCCGCAAAATTGACGATTGCATCAAGATGATCGGCATGCCGCAAAACGGTATCGCTGGCCGCCAAAATGCTGTCCGTGTCGGTAATGTCCACATAGACGGGTATAACGTTTGGAATTTCTCCTGCTGTTTTCAGCTTTTCTTTGTTCGTTCCTGCGGCAAAGACCGTCCAGCCGCGGCTTGACAGCAGCTTGACGCACGCCGCTCCCAATCCGCCGGTCGCTCCGGTAAAGAATACATATTTCAACGCTTTTTCTTCATGCATTGCCGTATCCTTCTTCCCAAGCAGCCGTTTCAGGCACTGCTTTTACCTCGATTATATAAACAATATGTTCGTTAAACAACGGGCAGTATATTGGCGAAGGGTTCGTTACGGGACGACGATGGGTCAATCTGTTCGGTAATGAGGCGTTGCACAAAAAATTTCTCGCTGAAATAAAAGCCGTCTGGTATTATGTTGCCGGACGGCTTTTCTTAAGTATGGAAAACTTATTCTTTCTCCTGCGCCTGCTTCTTCATGCGGAATTCCTTTTTGAGGATGCGCTTGCGAAGGCGGATGGTTTGGGGGGTGACTTCCACAAGCTCGTCGTCCGCGATGAACTCGAGGCACTGCTCGAGGCTCAGAACCCTGTAGGGGGTAAGCCTTAGGGCTTCGTCGGAGCCGGAGGCGCGCATGTTGGTAACGTGTTTTTTCTTGCACACGTTTACGGTGATATCCTCGTTGCGGGAGCATTCGCCCACGACCTGTCCTTCGTAGACGGGCACGCCCGGGCCTACGAAAAGGTCGCCGCGCTCCTGCGTGTTGTAAAGGCCGTAGGAGGAGGTCTCGCCGGTCTCGCTGCAGATCAGGGAGCCGCGCGTGCGCTCCAAAATATCGCCCTTGTAGGGTTCGTAGCCGTGGAAGATGTGGCTCATCACGCCGTTGCCGCGAGTTTCGGTGAGAAGCTCGCTGCGGTAGCCCATGAGGCCGCGCGCGGGAATTAAAAACATCAGCCGGGTGCTGCCTTCGGATTCGGAGAGCATGTTTTGAAGCTCCGCTTTGCGCGTGCCGAGGTTGGACATGACCGCGCCCACGTATTCCTGCGGCACGTCCACGGTAAGCTCTTCGATAGGCTCCAAAAGCTTGCCGTTTTCGCCGGTCTTCATGATGACCTTGGGGCGGGATACGGCAAACTCAAAATCCTGCCGGCGCATGGTCTCTATGAGGATGGAAAGGTGCAGCTCGCCGCGGCCGCTCACCTTGAACATATCGGTGGAGCCGGTCTCCTCCACGCGCATGGCGACGTTGGTCTCGACCTCTTTGAAAAGGCGTTCGCGCAGGTTGCGGGAGGTGACGTATTTACCCTCGCGGCCCGCAAACGGGCTGTCGTTGACGAGGAACATCATGGAAACGGTGGGTTCGTCGATGTGGACGAACGGCAGCGGCTCGATGCAGCTCGGGTCGCAGGCGGTCTCGCCGATGCTGATATCCGTAATGCCCGCCACGGCGATGATCTCGCCCGCGGCGGCCTCTTCGATCTCGATGCGCTTGAGGCCCTCGAAACGGTAAAGACGGCTTAGCTTCACGTCGCGCACAGTTCCGCCGCCGCAGATGGTAACGGTCTCATTGCGGCGCACCGTGCCGCGCTCCACGCGGCCTATGCCGATGCGGCCCACATAATCGTCGTAATCGATGGTGGAAAACAAGATCTGGAGCGGAGCGTTCTCGTCGTCCGCCGGCGCGGGGACGGTGGACAGTATGGTATCGAAAAGCGCCGTCATATCCGTGCCGAGGTTATCGGGATCGAGGCCGGAAAAACCGTCGCGCGCGGAGGCGTATACCACGGGGAAGTCGATCTGCTCGGCGGTCGCGCCGAGCTCCATGAAGAGCTCGAGAGTCTCGTCCACTACTTCGATGGGGCGGGCGTCGGCGCGGTCTACCTTGTTCACGACCACGACGGGTATCTTTTTAAGCTCGAGCGCCTTTCGGAGCACGAAGCGCGTCTGCGGCATGCAGCCCTCGAACGCGTCTACGAGCAGAAGAACGCCGTCCACCATTTGGAGGATGCGCTCCACCTCTCCGCCGAAGTCGGCGTGACCCGGGGTATCTACGATGTTGATGCGAGTGCCCTTATAGGTGACGGCGGTGTTTTTGGATAAAATAGTAATGCCGCGCTCGCGCTCGATGTCGTTAGAGTCCATAACGCGCTCCTGTACCTGTTCATTGGCGCGGAACACGCCGCTTTGGCGGAGGAGCTGGTCGACAAGCGTGGTCTTGCCGTGGTCAACGTGCGCGATAATGGCGATGTTTCGTAAGTTTCGGTTCATAACAATCCTTTTCCTGCGGCGGAAATTTCCGTCTAAAAATCAACATGCTATTATAAAACAGCAATGTGCAAAACACAACAGAAAGTTTTTTGAATTGACATAGCGGCGCTTCCGTTCTATAATGCGTTTACAACCGAACAATCATCCGCTGGGGGCGTCGGCGCGTTAAGCGCCGGCTGAGAATGACCCTTTGAACCTGTACGGATCATGCCGACGTAGGGAAGCGGGAGAAAAAGCAAAGCTTTGGAAAACGCTTTTACCTCCGCGAGCCAATTTGGCGGCGGAGGTTTTCGTTTGAATACGAAATGAGGTGGTTTCCATGTCGTTCAAGTTGATCGACGAGCTCAGGGAGCTCGACACAAAGGGCATCCTTTTGCTCACGATCGCCGCAGTCGCGGCAATAGCGCTCATCGCGGTGCTTTTAAGTTTCCGCGCGCGGCGTAAAAAAGAAGAAGCGCCCTTTAAAGAAGCGCAGGCGGATGTAAAGGGGAAGAAAACAAACGTCCGCGCGCTCGTGTACGGCGCGCTTTGCCTGAGCCTTTCATTCGTCCTGAGCTATTTCAAGCTTTTTGAGCTGCCGATGGGCGGCTCCGTGACGCTTTTGAGTATGCTGCCGCTCGCGGCCTATGCCGCGGCCTTCGGCCCCGCGTATGGGTTTACTGCCGCGTTTGCCTACAGCCTTTTGCAGGTGGTGCAGGGTGCATACGTGGTGCATTGGGCGCAGTTTTTGCTCGATTACATCCTCGCGTTCACCTGCTTCGGTTTCGCGTCGCTGTTCCCCAGGAACTTGCCGCTCGGTATCATCGTATCAGGCTTCGGGCGTTTTGTCTGCTCTGTGCTGAGCGGAGTCATTTTCTTTTCCTCCTACGCGGCGGATGCGGGCTTTCAAAGCGCGTGGCTCTATTCCATCGCATATAACGGCTCGTCGCTGGGCGTGGACGCGCTCCTTTGCGTGATCGTCGCGCTCCTCCCGCCGGTGCGGAAAATGCTGGACAGAATGAAGACCGCATAAAAACATAACACAAATAAAAAGCAACCCGGAAGCGAAAGATGCATTTTCCGCCGCCAGGTTGCTTTTTTTGATGTAGCTTAAGATAAGGGGAGCCGAATTCCTGCGGTTTAGAGGGCCGGAAAGCACGCCATCGCTGTGTTGCCGGTACTCGACGTAGGCACCGCGCGAGGCCACAGGCCTCGGCCCAAGGGGCTCCGGCGACTGACGATGACAAAGACGTGCGCCGAACCGACAGTTTTTAGGCGCAGGGGTTTGACTCTCCTTGCCTTAGCTCAAATGCTCAAACCGCACCGTGCCGTCGAGACCCTCATAGTAAACAAGGAGCGGCGTCGCGCGATCGATATAACCTTGGGCTTCGGCTTCAAACGCGGCGACATCCGCGGAAATGTCGCTGCCGCCCGCATCGGTAAAGGAAAAGCCGTCACCTTGCGCGGAAACGGTAAACGACAGCGCGTTGCTCTCCTTTGTTTGTGCATCACCCGAGGCATCAAGGGAAACCAGCGCGTACGTATAATCCGCATAGCCCTGGTAGACTGAGGGTGCGTACTCGAACAGATAGGCCCCGGTTTCATCGGTATAAAGATAAAGCTGCATCCAGCCTGCGTGCGCGTAGAGAGCCTCGCGCGTATAGATTGCCGCCAAAGTACCGTCTTTTAGAGCAAACACCGTGACGCGCCCGGCACTGAAGGCCGCCGCGTCCGTTACCGAAGCGAGTTCAACGGGCGTAACGCCGTCCGTATCGAGCAGTTCTACTGTGATGAGCTCGTTTTGCCCGTCATGCGTCAGGTCCGCATAGGTGGCAGCGGCATAACCCGGCTCATAGGCGTCCATAAAATAGGCTGCAAGCGCGGCGTCACCATCTGCGTCGGTAGGGAGAGGCGCGGATGCGGGAGGCTCCCGCGTCGGCGCGGCCGTCGGCGGAAGCGTAGCGGTGGACGCGGGATTTTCGGGCGCTGCGGCGCAGCCGGACAAAAGAAAGATCGAAAGTACAACAAGCGCGAGACCGTGGCATTTTTTCATATGGAGACCCTCTTTCTCGGCATGTGGCCGTTTCTATTAATAACGTATCCTCCGGTGCGACGTCTGTCAAGCAAACGCGAAATGTCTATATTTGTTTACAATTCGCACACGGCCGCCGCATCTTCGTTAACTTGATGCATTCCCGCATGTGAAGTATAATAGAGCCCATGGAGAAGGAAAGACCGACGGACTTTTTTCCCGAAGGATCCGGGGAAAACGCACAGGCGCGGGAAGACGGGGGAAACGATTTGGCGGAAAAGACGCCCGGCAAAGCACCCGGGAGGCCGCGCGATACGGCAAAGGCCGACGCGCGCTTTTACGCGTTTGCGGCGCTTTTCTTTGCGTTGCTCCTTTTTATCGCGCCGATCGTCCGCGCTGTGCGGGAAACCTCGGCAGATCCTGCGGAAACGCCCGTGCAAAGCGCCGTGATGGAAACCGATGCGCCGGAGGTGACGCCGAAGCCCGCACAGCAGCCCGCTTCGTCCCCCGGACCGACGGCGGAAGAAGGCGGCACAGAAAACTCTCCCGCTCCCGTTTACATGCAGACGGCAATCCTCGTCAACGGCAAAACGGCGGGCGTGCTCGCGAGCCGCGAGGCGGCGGAGGAGCTTCTGCACGACGTCAAGGCCCATTACGAGGCTATGGTGGAGGGCGAGGGGCGGCTTACAAGCTCGTTTATCGACGAGGTGGAGCTTATGGATGCGCCGGAGGCGACGGAGCTCACCACGCACGAGGCGCTTTACGAAACGTTCGTGAACGGGCGGCATCCGCTCAAGGTGCAGACCGTTTTGCAGCAGGAGACCGCCGACGAGATAAGCTTTAAAGAAGAAACGCTGCGCAACGACGCGCTTTTGAAGGGGCTCAGAGTCGTAAAAAGCCTCGGGCATAACGGCCAAAGCTCCGTCGTCAACCGCGTGATTTATACAAACGGCGAAGAGAAAAAGACCGAGACCGATGAAAAGATGGTCGTCTTTGAAAGCGAAAACCGCGTTGTCATAGTCGGTACGCTTTCCCCTAAGGACGGCGAGCCCGGGCGGAGCGAGGGCAAGAAGGGGAAGGACGCAGGCGAGCTCAGCTTTACGGCGCCCGCGGAGGAAAAGCCAAGCTCCAACTTCGGGAGAAGAAACGGCGGCATGCATTTCGGGCTCGACTATACGCTCGATGAGGGCGCTTCCATCTTAGCCGCGGAGGCGGGGAAAGTGGTGAGCGTGCTGGTGCGCGGCAATTACGGCCTCACGGTGGAGATCGATCACGGCAACGGCTTTTTGACGCGCTACGCCCACTTGGGGAGCGCGCTCGTGAGCTTAAATGATGCGGTAACAAAGGGACAGCAGATCGCCGCGGCGGGCACGGAGACCTACGGGGAAGAAGGGAACTTCCATTTCGAGCTTCGCATAGACGGGTTTGCGTACAATCCAAGGTTTTATTTACCGTAAAAGCAAACCTATTCTTGGGGAGGTTCGGAGGGTCGCAACCCTCGGAGGCTAAGTTCCGGCTTTGACGACATGTGCGCGTCCGGCGAAGCCGGAGCCCAACGGGCCGAGACCTGTGGCCTCGCGTGTCAAAACGGATGAAATCCGTAGGATTTCGTTCCTTGCAGGAAGTACCCGCCGCGAAGTATGAGCAGGTACTTGCTGTGAAAACTCAAGCAAGTGACAGCACGGCACTTGCTTGACAGGCGGAGCCTGTAACCCTCGATACTATTTGCCATAATTATATGAGTAGATGCATAGATGCGTAGATGCATAAATGCAAGGGGTAGCCTTTTTGGTTATCAGATGATACAATTTAGAAATTGACGGTAAAGGTAAAAGCCATGGCACTGCTGAAATTCAAATGCAAAAACTGCTCGAAGATATTCGACGAGCTGACCTCAACAGAAAAGATGAACAGCGTCCGCTGCCCCGTTTGCGGCGGTGAAACGGAGCGCGCGTACGAAGGAAAATGTGCGGGCTCGCCCAAGGAGGGCTGTTCGGGTTCCTGCTCGGGCTGTTCGGGTTGCCATTGAGGCAAAAAGGTCCTTTTTGGGCTCCATCACATTGTTAGGAGAGCGCTGATGTCGCATTTCATCATCAACGGAGGCAACCGTCTGGAGGGCGTGGTTACCATAAGCGGCGCGAAAAACGCCGCGCTGGCCATCATTCCTGCGGTGATCCTTTGCGGCGAGAGCTGCCGCATCGAAAACCTTCCGGCCATCGAGGATGTCCGTATCCTGGAGCAGATCCTCATCCGCATGGGCGCCACCGTGGAGTTCACGCCCGATCAAGGCATGCGCATCGATCCGCGGGGCATCAATACCCATAGCGTCACCTTCGAAATGGTGAGTTTATTGCGCGCCTCGTATTACCTGCTGGGCGCGCTTTTGGGGCGCTACGGCTATGCGGAGATCGCGCTGCCGGGCGGCTGCTCCATAGGGCAAAGGCCCATCGACCAGCATATCAAGGGCTTAAGGGCGCTCGGCGCGCAGGTCGATATCAAGGGCGGCATCGTGCGCGCGCAGGCGACGAAGCTTACGGGCGCGGAAATTTATCTTGACGTGGTGAGCGTAGGCGCAACCATCAACATCATGCTGGCGGCGGTCGGCGCGGAGGGCGTCACCATCATCAACAACGCGGCCAAGGAGCCGCATGTTGTGGATGTCGCCAACTTTTTAAACATGATGGGCGCTTCGGTAAAAGGCGCGGGCACGGATGTGATACGCGTCAATGGGGGACGCAAGCTCCATGGCTGCACGTATGCCATCATCCCCGACCAGATCGAGGCGGGAACATTCATGATCGCGGCAGCGGCCACGCGCGGCGACGTCGTTATCAACAACGTCATCCCTACGCACCTGGAGGCTATTTCCGCAAAGCTCATGGAGAGCGGCGTCCGCGTGATCGAGGGCGACGACGGACGGGAATTTTTCATCCGCGTCACACTGCAGGGCCGCCCGCGCGCGGTAAACATCAAAACGCTTCCCTATCCGGGCTTCCCGACCGATCTGCAGCAGCCCATGATGGCATTTCTTTCGACCGCCGCGGGCAACAGCTTCATCGTGGAAAACATCTTCGAGGAGCGTTTCAACCATGTGAGCGAATTAAGGCGCATGGGCGCAAATATCACCATCAACCAGCGCACCGCGCTCGTGGAGGGCGTGGACGCGTTGTCCGGCTCGCCGCTTTACGCAAGCGACCTGCGCGCCGGCGCGGCGCTCATGGTGGCCGCGCTCATGGGCGAGGGCAAAAGCGAGCTCCATAATATCCACTTCATAGACCGCGGGTACGAGTTTTTCGAGCACAAACTCAAGGCACTCGGCGCGGACATCATGCGGGTGGAATAAATACTTAATAAAATAAAAAAGCGGGGGCTGTCGCATTAAGAAATACGTGCGACAGCTTTTTTACGCAGATTATGTTATGCGTTCCCGAAAGCTGCAGCGCTTCTTGTAATGTCAATCCTATAAACATCCGGCCGAGGCGCGCGCTTTATCTTCACCGTCATTCAGCAGGTTCCATGCAGGGGATTCTTCATCCCGCTTCGCTTCATTCAGAATGACAGAAAAATCGGGCGCACCAAACCCCATCTGTCATTCTGAGCGCAAGCGAAGAATCCTCTTCGAGCTATCTAAGTTGACAGCATTGTGCAGACGAGGGACATAGGAACCGGCTTACTGCGACAGCCCCCCGCTTTCTATAATAGCTTTACTTGTAATAGATCCCCGCAAGCTTCATATCCGTATCAAACGATATCGTATACGTAAGGGCTTTCGCTTCATACTTTGCCTGCTGCACGACCACGGCGTATTCTATACCGGTCGATTTGTCGCTGGAGCCGAAGACGGCCGCCTCGCCGAACTCCGTAAACGCGCCTTTTTCTGAGATCGCCGTATAAATCTCCGCGAGTTTTTCGTCGGTAAGCGCGTCCGAAAGCGTCGTCGTGGACATGCTCCTGAGCGATTCGCCGTCCTGCGCGTTGATAAGCGAGATCACATCCTTGGCGGACTGTTTCACGGTCTCCTCGTCGAAGCTGTCCGAGAGCGGGGGCACCGCGCTGCACCCAATCGCAAAAAAGAGCAGGGCCGCGGCTGTAAGGGAGATAAAAATGCGTTTAAACATGCTGAGTTCCTCCGGAAAGATAGTATTTTTTGGAACGCGCCGCATAGACGGCGCAGGGAACGGCGAAAACCGCGTACAACGCCTCGACCAGCAGCACGGAAATGCCCAAGGAGGCAAGCGTCGGGAATACGAAGTCCACAACTCCGTGGAGAAGCACGGCGATGATAAGATAAAGCCATTTGCGGCCTGTTTGGAAGCCGTTGAACACCACGACCGTGAGGCATATATGGAGCGCGACGCTGAGTGCGCGTTCGAGGAGGGCGATCCAAAAGCCGCTCAGCGCATAGCCCTGCAAAATCAGAGGGATTAAAACGATCGCGGCTTCGGTCAGCCCGTGCCCGAGGCCGAAGAGGATGGGCTGTGAAAACGGGGCTGATGCGGGGCGAAGCAAAAAGCGCTTAAAGAGGAAGCGAAAGCCCTCCTCGAATACGCCCGCCGAAAGCGCCACGAGCGCCGCAAACAAAAATGCGTTGGTTCTTGAAAATACGGTCACCGCCACGCTCCCCTGCAAATAGCCCAAAAGCGGAAAGCGCGTGAGCGGCTGAGAGATTATAAAGCATAAACAACCGAGGAAAAACACCCATACGCCGCGCCAAAAAGGTTTTACCGCGCGCGTTTTCACGGCTTGCTCCATGAAGAACACCCCCAATCGACAGGCAATGCCTCTTGAAAGAGTATATCATAAAAAAGAACCGCCGATGCAAAAAAAGCAGAGGCGGTTTTTTGGATCGCGATAAAGGTAAAGCCTTACTTGGTTCCGTACAAACGGTCGCCAGCATCCCCCAGGCCCGGTACGATGTAGCCGTGCTCATTGAGGTGGCTGTCAACGGCGGCGATGTAGATATCCACATCCGGGTGCGCGTCCGTTACGGCTTTCACGCCTTCGGGCGCGGCGATGAGGTTCACGAGCTTAATGCTCTTACAGCCCGCTTTCTTTACGAGGCGGATGGCTTCCACGGCGCTGCCGCCGGTAGCGAGCATCGGATCGACGATCACGATATCGCGCTCCTGCACGTCGGGCGGGAGCTTGCAATAATAATCGACGGGCGTGAGGGTTGAGGGGTCCCGGTATAAGCCGATATGGCCGACCTTTGCGGCGGGGATGAGGCTTAATAGACCGTCCACCATGCCGAGGCCCGCGCGCAGTATCGGCACGATGCCGAGCTTTTTACCCGCCAGCTCCTTGGCTTGTGCGGGGCCGATGGGCGTTTGCACCGTAACGTCGGCAAGGGGAAGATCGCGCGTGGCTTCATAGCACAGCAGCATGGCCAGCTCCTGCACCAGCTCTCTGAATTCCTTCGGGCCCGTATGAATGTCCCTCAGATGCGAGAGCTTGTGCTGTACGAGCGGGTGGTCGATGACCGTTACTTTTCCCATGTTGAATGCTCCTTTCGGCTGTATGAGATTGATAAAAGGCGTGTTGCCATTTTTATAACGCGCCCTAAGGCATGCTTGGAAGGTGGAAATATGACCAATGGCGAGCAATTTTTTTGCCAGACAAGGCAAATTTCCGCAGGAATATCGTAAATATTTCAAGGAAATTTAACGCGGCATGGTGGAAAAAAAGCCGCCATTGGGCGCATTTCCATTTTTCAAACACGCCCTACATATCCAGATTTTCTTCAAATGCGCTGATCTTGTCGATGCGGCGCTGATGGCGCTCGACGCCCGAAAACTCGGTTCCGAGCCACACCGCCACGATGGCTTTCGCGGTTTCGGGGCCTATGATGCGTCCGCCTAAAGCGAGCATGTTGGAATCGTTATGCTCGCGGGTAAGCTTTGCGGTCAACAGGTCGCCGCAGAGTGCGCAGCGTACCCCCTTTACCTTGTTTGCGGTGATGCTCATGCCTATACCTGTCCCGCATATAAGAATACCACGGTCAAATTCGGAGGCTGCAACGGCTTTCGCTGCCGGCAATGCATAGTCCGAGTAGTCCGTGGCATCTTCGTTACGGCACCCTAGATCCGTAACCTCGTGCCCAAGGGCTTCTAAAAAGGGCACGAGCATCGATTTGTACTCAAATCCGCCGTGGTCGCTTGCGATGACGATTTTCATTCAGATTCTCCTTCGTATATCCTTAAGGCTCGGATACCCTTACCTTGGTTTTGCGATGCTATAGCGTTTGAAAGCCCGCCGCGCGCAAGAGCCTGTTCATGTACGCGAGGCCGAGCTCCTGTACCGGCAGCGCCTCCGTAAAAATGAGGTCCGCCTTGCCGGAAAACTCCCGCAGCTTGGAAAAAAGGTTTGCACAGAAGGTTTCGGGCATAATCCTGTCGCCTATTATAGCATATCTTCTGCCGCCGTAAAAGGCTTGCGTTTGCACGCTCGCAAAAATCACGCAAACTTTTCCGCTTGCGGTTTCCAGATCGTACGTGCGCCGGATGCGCTGCGCGGCCTCTTTGGGCTCTCCCTCCGCTACGAGCACCTGCGCGTCGGGCGCGTAATGCTTGTATTTCATGCCTGGGGAAAGCGCCTTTTCGCCCTCGGCCAAGGGGGAGAGTATGCTCTTTGCAAGCTCCACATGGCCGACGACCGTCTCGAGCATTTCCCGGGTAATGCCGCCCGGACGGAGGATGGTGGGCGTGCCGACGAGGGATAATACGGTGGATTCGAGGCCCACCCGGCAGGGGCCGCCGTCTAAGATCACGTCCACCTTGCCGTTGAGGTCGTCGAGCACATGCTTTGCGGTCGTTGGGCTCGGGTGGCCGGAAAGGTTGGCGCTGGGCGCGGCCACGGGCACTTCGGCCTCGCGCAAAAACGCGAGCGCGGTCTTGTGGTCGGGCATACGCACGGCCACGGTCTCAAGCCCCGCGGTCACCTCATAGGGGACGCGCTCGCTTTTTTCGTACACGAGCGAAAGCGGACCCGGCCAAAAGGTATCCATCAGGGCACGGGCCTTTTCCGGCATGCTCGACCAGAGCTTCCTGGCGTCGCTCTTGCTGGCGACATGTAAAATAAGGGGGTTGTCCGCAGGACGCCCCTTCGCTTCAAATATTTTTTTAACAGCCTCTCCGTCGAGGCCGTTTGCACCGAGGCCGTACACGGTCTCGGTGGGGAACGCAACAAGCCCGCCGTCGCGGATAACGCGCCCCGCGCGACGCGCGCCGTTTTCCTTTTGCGCCGTGGCGCTATATACTTCTGTTTTCATTCGGCTTCACCGCTCAGCTTCGCGGCGCGCTCGGCTAGGATGAGCGCGTCCAAAAGCTCGTCCATATCCCCGTCGAGGAAGGCCTCGAGCTTGTAGAGCGTGAGGTTGATCCGGTGGTCGGTCACGCGGCTTTGGGGAAAATTGTAGGTGCGGATACGCTCGCTGCGGTCGCCGCTGCCTACCATGCTGCGGCGCGAGGAGGATTCCTCCATCGCCTGCCTGCTCTGATAAAGGTCCATGAGACGGCTTTTTAAAACGCGCATGGCTTTTTCGCGGTTTTTATACTGGCTTCTCTCATCCTGACACTGCACGACAAGCCCCGTGGGCAGGTGCGTGATACGGATGGCGCTTTCGGTCTTGTTGACATGCTGGCCGCCCGCGCCGCCGCTGCGATAAGTGTCGATCTGGAGGTCTTTGGGGTCTATCTCTACCTCCACGTCCTCGGCTTCGGGCATCACGGCAACGGTGGCCGCGCTCGTATGGATGCGGCCCTGCGACTCGGTCTCGGGCACGCGCTGCACGCGGTGCACGCCGCTTTCAAACTTCATACGCGAATACGCGACCTTGCCGGAGAGGGAGAGGATAACCTCCTTCACGCCGCCCATCTCCGCATAGCTCTCGCTCAAAAATTCACTTTTGTAGCCGTGGCGTTCGGCGTAGCGCTGGTACATGCGCAACAGATCCGCGCCAAACAGCGCCGCCTCCTCGCCGCCCGTGCCGGCGCGTATTTCGATGATAACGTTCTTATCGTCGTTTTTATCCTTTGGGAGAAGCAATATCTTCAGGTTCTCTTCTATGCCGTTGAGCTTTTCCGTGAGGCTTTCGATCTCCGCGTGGATGAGCTCTTTCATCTCCGCGTCCGCGTCGCGCAGCATAAGTTTGCAGCCGTCAAGCTCGTTCTGCGCGGCCAAGAGGGCGTCGTAAGCGGCCACGATCTCCTCGAGCGAGGCGTGTTCCTTGATGAGCTCGCGCCAGCGCGCCTGATCGCTCATCGCGTCGGGCGAGCTTAAAAAAAGCGTCAGTTCATCGTACCGCGCCTTGATGGATTTGAGCCGTTCAAGCATAGCTAGCTTACACTCCTTACCCCAAAAGGGAGGCGGCGTCCGTGCCGCAGATTTTTATCACATACTTGCGCGCCTTTAAAATATCCTCTAAAAGCGCCCCGCCGGGCGGCTCGCAGGCCGTAATGAGAGAGACGTCCTCATAGCAGGGCAGCGTTTGGTGAAGCCGTTCGCCCGTCGTGAGCGTTTGCTTAGCGCAGTAAACGGGGAGGTATCCCGCTTCTTTCAAAAATGCCGCGCCGCCTTCGTCCCGCGCGAGGGTCAGGCACACAAAAAGGCCGTAATCCTTGGGCGAAGGCGACATGTTGGAGATGAAGTTGCCGAGCGACCAGACAACGAGCGCTTTTGCGTTCCCGTCGCCGCGCTTCGCCTCCACGTATTCGATGGGCTGCACCACGTGCGGATGCGAGCCCAAAATGGCGTCCGCGCCCCATTCGATAAGCTTTTTCGCGGCGCGCTTCTGTCTTTCGTTCGGGGCGTTTTGAAACTCGTCGCCCCAATGCGCGCAAACTATTATAAACTCCGCGCCCTCCATGTGGCAAGCGGCGATATCGCTTTTTACGCGCTCTTCCGTATCGAATAGCCGCGCGACGGCAAACGAGCGCGCGTCGCCCTTCAAAAGGCCGTCGTTGGAATTGACGCTTTCGGTCGCCGCGACAATGCCTATTTTAAAGCCGTTCACGTTTACGACAAGGGGTGTTTGGCGTTCCTGCTCGGAAGAAAACGTACCCGTTTGCAAAAGCCCGGCAGAGCGTATCGTTTCCGCGGTGCGGCAAAGCCCTTCGTAACCACGGTCGAGGCAATGGTTGTTGGCGGTTGTGAGCGCGTCGAAGCCGAGCGCCTTCAGATCATAAGCGAGCTCGTCGGGCGCATTGAAGCTTTGGAAGGGCGGCACGGTGGGAGAGGGGTCCAACTCGTTTAGCGGCTCCTGCGTGGCGCGGGGTACGGAATAGCCCGCGTCCTCGCCGGCGAGCGCGCCCTCGAAATTGCCGCACATGACGTCCACACTTTCAAACAGAGACCGCATGGGCTCGAAGCTGCGCGTAAAATCGTAGCCCGCTTTTGTCTTCGCGGTCTTGATCTGCGATTCCATCATGAGGATATCGCCTACGAAACCCAGCGTCGCCTCCCGCGGCGGTTCCGGCGCGGGGGAAGGCGACGGCGTGAGCACGCCGATGGGGGAAGGTGATGAAGCAGGGGATGGGGAAGGCAGAGGGGGAAGCTCCGCCGTCACATCGGCGGTCCTATCCGCGAAAACGGGCGCAAGCGCGGGAGCGGAGCAGCCGACTAGCGTCAAAACAGCGCACAAAAAAAGCGCGCACAGCGACCGTGCCATCAAAACCTTACCCCCAGCGATTGACTTTAACCGTTCATGACCACCACGCGGTCGATACCGCAGAGATCTTTGACCGTATAGGCGCTTTCAAACAGATTTATAACATCGCTTGCCTGCTCCGCGCCGACCTCCATGAGGAGCGCGCCGCCTGGCGCAAGATATGCCTTATATTCCTTGGCTATGCGACGGTAGAACATGAGCCCGTCTTTGCCGCCGTCGAGCGCGAGGCGCGGTTCATATCGCACCTCTTTTTGGAGCGTGTCAAGCGCATCGGTGTTTATGTACGGCGGGTTCGTTACGATGACGTCAAACCGTTCCGAAACGGCGGAAAACAGATCGCCCTGCGCAATTTTTGCCGCAATGCCGTTTCGCGCCGCGTTTTTTTCCGCAAGCATAATGCAAGGGGGACTTATGTCCGCAAGCGTTGCCGAAACGCCGGAGAGCTTAGCTAAGCTTATCCCGAGGCAGCCCGTGCCGCAGCACAGGTCGAGGGCGGTTTTGTACCCGCGTTCTCGTATGAGCTTCAGCGCGTGTTCCGCAAGCGCCTCGGTATCCTGCCGCGGTATGAGAACACCGTTTTCCACATAAAACGGAAGCCCCATAAACTCCCATTCACCCAAAATATACTGCAAGGGCTCGTCGCTTTGCCGCCGCGCCGCATAGGCTTGAAGCGCGATTTTTGCGGTTTCGGGCATAGGGGAAGCGTAGAGGGCAAGAAGTCTGCTTTCCGAAACGCGAAGCGCATGGCAGACCAAAAGCCGCGCCTGCTGCGCGGCTTCTTCTTTTGCGATGGGAGCGAGCGCCGTGCTTAAGGCGGCGAGCGTTTCACGAACGGTTTTTTTTGCGGCCTTCATGTCGCCGGGCAGGCCTCACCCTCCTGCGGTTCATGGCTCATGGCGAGGTTGAAGGAGGCTATGGCCACCTCGATCATCTCGGGATCGGGCTCGGAGGTAGTGATATACTGGAGCGCCATACCGGGGGCGCGGATGATCTTTGTTATAACGTTGTCGTATTTGGCGGCCACGCGCAGCACTTCGTAGGAGATGCCCGCCACCACCGGCAAAAAGACGAGACGGCTCAAAAGGCGGAGGAAGAAGTTGTTGCCCCAGCCGATGACGGCGAAGAACAAGATGGAGACCGCCATCACGAGGAACATATAGTTGGTGCCGCAGCGCGGATGAAGGCGCGAATGCTTGACGGCGTTTTCTACGGTAAGCTCCTCTTCGGCCTCGTAGCAGGCGATGGTTTTATGTTCCGCGCCGTGGTACATGAACACGCGCTTCACGTCCTTTACGCTCGCGCAGAAAAAAATGTAGCCGATGAAGATCAAAAGGCGTACGAAGCCCTCCATGAGGCTCTTCCAAACGGGCGCGGCCTCGGGGAGCAAACGAAACAGCAGCGAACTCAAAAGCGTGGGCAGTATGAAAAACAGCCCCACCGAAAGTACGATGGCGAGCACCACGGCAAGCCCCATCACGATCTTTTCAATATCCTTGCCGAGCGTTTTGGCGAGCCATTTTTCGAATTTTGTGGGCTCCTCGTCGATCGCTTCACCCGCAAGCTCCGCCGAGCGTGAAAGCGTGCGCATGCCCGTGGTGAGCGATTCGATAAACACCACCACCCCGCGCACCAGAGGAAGTCCGTAAAACGTGCCTTTTTTTGCTTTAGAGCCGCCGGGCGTATATTCGCTCTCGATGGTTCCGTCCGGCTTTCTGACCGCCATGGCGATACCGGAAGGGGATTTCATCATCACGCCCTCCATCACCGCCTGACCGCCGATCGTACATTTTTTCATAAAAAAGGTTGCTGCCTTTCCGATATTTCTTCAATTTGCACCATTATAGCATAGAATCGGCTGCGCATAGGGAACAGACTGTGAAAAAAGATTGAAAAAGCCGTTTTGCGGCAAGAATAGGTGCGAGGTGATGACAGATGAACAAGAAGGAAAAGATACGGCAATTTTTTAAGGAAAAGGGAATTTATCTGGTGCTTATGGTATGCGTCGCGGCGGTGGGGCTTGCGGCGGCGTTCGTCTTTGTGCCGCAGCTTCAAAAGGAGCCCGCCCCGACCGAAGGCTTAAGTCCCGTTTCGGGCAGTGAGGACGAGCGCCTCGGATCGGTCACGACGCCTCTCCCAACCATCTTGCCCACACCCACCTTGATGCCGGACTTTACGCCAGCGGCGACCGCAAAACCCACGTCTACGCCCAAACTCAAGGCGGCCGCGCCCGTGGAAGGGGATGTCATATGGGGCTTTGCCGTCAACGAGCTTATCTTCTCGCGCACGCTGGAGCAGTGGATGACCCATAGCGGCGTGGATATCGCAAGCCCCTTGGACTCCGAGGTGCACGCCGTGTTTTCCGGCACCGTGGAAAATGTGTTTGAGGATGACCAGCTCGGTATCACCGTAGTCGTCAAGCACCAAAACGACATGGTGACCGTATACGCAAACCTCAAAACGGACCCACCCGTCAAGAAGGGGCAAAAGGTGAACGCGGGTACGCTCTTGGGCTATGTGGGCGATACCGCCATAAGCGAGTGCGGCGACCAAAGCCATCTCCACTTTGAACTCCATGTAAAGGATCAGGCGGTCGACCCCAGCACCTACGTGCTGTTCAAAAAGACGATAGAAGATTAGAACCGTCTTTAAGAGAGCTGCCGCGGCAAACGCGGCGGCTCCTTCTTTGTGCGTATTCTTTTTCCCGTTCCGTTCTTGTGCTATAATAACTTCATGCAAAAAGCGTCCAAAATCGTAACCGTCGTTTTGCTGTGCGCGTTTCTCGCGCTGTTTGCGCTTTACGTCATGAACAGCACGGCAAGCCCCTTGGGGATATTTGCCGCCGCGCTCTCGCTCGGCCTTTTCGGCGCATGCACGGCGTTTGTCGTGCCGCGTTTCTTTACGGCGCTGCAAACGGACGAGGTTCTATCGCCCAACGCGGCGCTCGGGCCGCGCAGCGCCCGCTTTTCGCGCGCGCATCCGTGGGTGCAAATCGTCGTTGCGGTGCTCGTGTCGCGGCTTTTCCTCTTTTTGCTCGCGTGGTTATTGAGCACTCTCGTCTACGGGTATAAGGGCGGCATATGGGATACGCTTCAATCGCTGTGGCTTAAGAGCGATTCGCCAAGCTACCTGGGCCTTGCCGAGCGCTGGTATGTGACGGAGGGCGATCCGCGCTTCCACATCGTGTTCTTTCCGTTCTATCCCGTTTTGATACGGGTGTTCTCCTATATAACAGGCGGCTATTTTTCGTCCGCCATGCTCGTGAGTACGCTTTGCGCCTCCGCTGCGGCGGTGTACTTCTATGAGCTTTGCGCGCTCGACATGCCGAGAAAAGGGGCGCTCCGCGCGGTCAAATACCTGTTTTTGCTGCCCGCCGCGTTTTTCTTCGCCACACCCATGACGGAAAGCCTGTTTCTCTTGATCTGCGTCGCGTCGATGTACTATCTTCGCAAAAAGCGCGTGCTCGTTTCCTGCATCCTCGCGGCCGTCGCGGGCTTTACGCGTTCCGCGGGCATCCTTCTTTTCATCCCCATCGTCATAGAGGGCGTTACGGAGCTTGCGGCATTGCGCCGCGCGGGCGAAAAAGCGGCTTTCAAAAAGAACCTTATAAAGCGTCTTGCGTGCCTTTTCATCGTGCCCCTCGGGCTTCTCGGCTATTTGTACATCAACTACGCCGTATGGGGCGATCCGCTCAAATTCATGGAGGTCCAGCGCGATCACTGGGGGCAGGGCATAGGCTTTTTCTTCAACAGCGCCGCCTACCAGACCGATTACGCCGTCAACGCCGCCAAGGCGGGCGATGTGCGCCTACTGTGGACCCTGTTCGTACCCAACCTCATCGCGTCCTTCGCGGCGCTCGGCGTCATGGTATACGGCAGTAAAAAAATCCGCCCCTCGTATACGCTTTACTTCCTCGGCTATTTCGCGTTTTCCATAGGCGCGACGTGGCTTTTGAGCGCGCCTCGCTACCTTGCGGCCGCCTTCCCGCTTCCCATCGCGCTTTCTGCCTTAACGCAAGACAAGCGCGCGGATATCCCCCTGACGCTTTTGCTCTTGCTCGCGCAATGCGCGTATCTGGGCGCGTATGTGCTGGGGGGGGCCGTGTACTGAAAAGGAGACCGAAGTATGAAACGCATTTTGATCGTTGTGGATATGCAAAACGACTTTATCACCGGTACATTGGGCAGCGACAGCGCGAGGGAGATCGTGCCGCGCGTAGCCGAAAAGATCGAAGCCGCGCGCAAACGCGGCGACAAGATCGTCTACACGCAGGATACGCATGAGAAGACCTACCTCGAAAGCTTTGAGGGAAAACATCTTCCCGTTTCCCACTGCATACGCGGAGGCGAGGGCATTCAAATATACTTCGAACTTGCCCCCCGGGAAGGCGAGATCGTGCTCGAAAAGCCCACCTTCGGCTCTGTGGAGCTGCCCGCGCTTTTAAAACCGTATATGAAGCCCGATACCGTCATTGAGCTCTGCGGCGTATGCACCGATATCTGCGTCGTTTCAAACGCCCTTTTATTGCGCGCGCATTACCCGGAAAACGAGATCGTCGTGGATTCTGCCGCCTGCGCCGGCGTCACGCCCGAAAGCCACGAGGCGGCGCTTACGACTATGCGGGCCTGCCAAATCGACGTGCAATAACATACCGTGCAATAAAAAAGGGCGCTTGCGGGCGTCCTTTTTTATTGCACGGTATGCTTTGATTTAGCTTTTAACTTCTCCTAAGCGCCTTCGGCTTGCCTAAGATCTCCGCGTACAAAATTCCCTGCGCCACGGCGCTGCGATCGAAGCTAAACGCCGCAGCGGGCGATGCCTGTTCCGGCTGTGCCGCATCGTGCGTTTTTACAATGGTGCGAACGACGCTTAAACGCGGGGAGCCGGAGCCGTCCGCACCCTCGCCGGGGCGCGCTTCGCCTTCGGAATCGCCTGTGCCCTCGGCGCTGAGCCCCCCTTCGGAATCCCCTGCGCCCTCCGAGGAAGAAAAGCTTCCTGCCGGGCCTTGGCAGAAGGGATCGCCGCCCGAAGAACCCTCGCCGCTAAACGCGCCTAATTCGTAGGCGGGCGTTCCCCACATGGCCGCCTGATCCTGCGGCACTTGCTCCTGCGCGGCGCGGCGCTCGAAAGCGGCCTTCGCCTGCTCGGCCTTGCGCCTTTGCTCGGCGGCTTGTTGTTTCTTTAGATTGATCACGACCACCGCGACGATGATCGCGATAATGATGAGGATTTCCATACGGATTTACCCCCGGCTTTATTTCGTATCCTTCTCGATGTGCGTGCCGCCTGCGATGGAATCGCGCATGTTGGTATCGGAGATCACATTTTTCATGTTGTAATAGTCCATCACGCCGAGCCTGCCTTCGCGGAAGGCGGTAGCGATGGCGAGGGGGACTTCGGCTTCGGCCGCAATCACTTTCGCCCGCATGCCCTGCGCCTCCGCCTTGTTTTCCTGCTCGAGCGCTACAGCCATGGCGCGGCGCTCCTCGGCCTTCGCCTGCGCGATGCGCTTATCCGCCTCGGCCTGGTCGGTCTGAAGCTGCGCGCCCACGTTCCTGCCCACGTCCACGTCCGCGATATCGATGGAGAGTATTTCAAATGCCGTTCCCGCGTCGAGGCCTTTGTTGAGGACCGTCTGGGAAATGAGATCGGGATTTTCCAGCACGTCCTTATGGCTCTTGGAGGAGCCGACGGTCGTCACGATGCCCTCGCCGATACGGGCGATGATGGTCTCTTCACCCGCGCCGCCTACGAGACGGTCGATGTTGGCGCGGACCGTGACGCGCGCCTTGGCGCGAAGCTCGATGCCGTCCTTGGCGATGGCCGCGATGACCGGCGTTTCGATGACCTTGGGGTTAACGCTCATCTGTACGGCGTTCAAAACGTCGCGCCCCGCAAGATCGATGGCGCAGGCGCGCTCGAAATCGAGGGGGATGCCCGCGCGCTCCGCGGCGATCAAAGCGTTGGCGACCCTGTCCACATTGCCGCCGGCGAGATAGTGCGCCTCGAGCTTGTTGAGCGAGATCGTAAGGCCCGCCTTGGTGGTTTTGATCATGGGGTTGATGATGCGCGAGGGGATGACCTTCCTTATGCGCATGGCGACGAGCTGAAAAATGCCCACGCGTACGCCCGAGGCGGTGGCACTGATCCAAAGCCCCACCGGAACGAAGCTGAAAAAGAGCGCCAGGAACACGATCACAGCTATGATGATGACGATGACGAGAAGAGGTCCTTCCATGTTGCTTCTCCTTTATATTGATAATATTTTTTGATGCACCGCGCCCGTCAGTTTGTCTCCGAAACGGGCTTTACGAGCACGCGGAGCCCTTCCACGCGCATTACGACCACGCGCGTTCCCTTTTTCAGAAATTCGCCTTCGCTCACCACATCGATACGCTGTCCGTCAAACTCCGCGTTGCCTGCGGGACGGAGCGTCGTAAGGCATACGCCCTCGCGGCCTACGAGCGAACGGATGTCCTCGCGGTCGGTGGACTGCGCGTCTATGCTTTCCTTAAGCACTACCGCCGAGCGGGAAAGCTTCCCCTTCGTGAGCGAGCGCCAAAAAATGACGGCAAGCACGGCGAGGATCAAAAGTAGGATCGCAAGCGTAATGAGGCCGTCGGTCACCGTTTTTGCGCGGAGCACCACCGCGGCAAGTAGCGCCATGATCCCGAGGAGGCCGGGCAGATGAAGACCGGGGGTGAACATTTCATAGATGACGAGTCCAAGCCCCAATACGAGGCATAGGATCGCCGGCCAATCCCAACCCATGATGTATTGAAGAACGGGGTCCAAAAGAATGCACCTCCTTTACTTACCTTTCTGCTTCTATTGTATCATACCCAGCGAAAAAACTTGTGAAAGATCAATAAAAATTAAACAAATGCTCGTTGAACCAGTCCGCAAAGCCGAAGTCGGAAATGCCGAGGTAACCGAGCCTCGCAAGCTTTACGGCGATCACCCAAAGAAGCCCCGCTGCGACCAGAGTCAAAACGATGATGAGGAGCGCCAAAAGACCGCCGCCTTTAGGTTTGCCGTTTTCTTCTTCCCCCTCGTAAACGCTTTCCTCGGGCATATCTTCGTCGCCGAACAGATCGGGCACCTCGGACTTCCTGCCACGCCTGCTCTTTTTCTTTCGCGGCGCGTAGTAGGCGTAATCTTCGTCCTCTTCTTCTTCGTCCTCCTCGACGGGCGTTTCCTCGCGAAGAGCGCGGGCGCTTTTCTTCTTTTTCGACGGGGCAAAGATCCCAGCTTCCTCGTCGGGTTCTTCCTTCGCGGGCGCTTCCTCATCGGAAGGCTGCTTTACGAAAGCGCGCTCCGGTTGCGCGGTGCCCGGCATGGCGCGGCGCTCCGATGCAAATGCCGCCTGCGGTGCGCTTTCTTTTGGCGGGTATGCGCGCGAAGCCGGTTCAGCTCCGGCCGGTTCATACATACGCTTTGGGCTTTCCTCCGCCGCGTATGCGCGCTCGGGGAAGGTAGTTTCCTCTGCCGGGTTTTCCCTCGCGGGCTTGTCGGCGCATAACGGACGCCTTTCATGCGCGGCGAGCGGAAGCTCCGCGATCATGCCGTCGATGAGGCGCTTGTAATAAAGCTCCTCGTCGCAGCTGCGTTCGGCCAACAGGATCGCCCAACTGTCCACTTCCTCGGGGCATTCGCCGTGCCGCGCCGCTTCCGCAAGCTCGCGGAGCGCCCGCCTTACGGCATCCTTTGCGGCGTAAATATCCCCGGTTATCTCGAGCGCCCTGTCGTACATGGGCCTTGTGCAGCGGCTCATCAGCTCCCGTAAGGCCTCTTTATCGCCGCCGTTCACGCGTTCGGTCATATAGTACGCCTGCCTTTATGCTGAATTTGTCGAAGTGCCTTTTTCTCATTATAGCCGCCGTTGCGGCAAAGGACAAGGGAGAGCTTTGCGTCATGCCGGTTGCAAAGGCATCATAGAGTATAAGGTATGAACGCTTACCGACGCCGCAAAAATACGATTTTTTCCGATATCAAAGCGCTCCTTCTCATCGCGGGCGCCATAAGCCTTGCGGTACTGCTGGTGCGCGGCTGCCTGTATGCAAAAGACGGAAAAACCGGGGACGACACTACCCCTTTAGCGGGGGAGCCCCTTTATGTGTATGACGCGAAATTGAAAAAAACCGTGCAAACGAGCCTCGAGGAATATCTCGTGCACGTGGTGGCGGGGGAAATGCCCGCGGCGTTTTCCCTCGAGGCGCTTAAGGCGCAGGCGGTCGCGGCGCGGACGTATACCATAAGGCGCATGGAAGCCTTCGGGGGCACACCCTGCGGAAAAGGCGGCGCGGACGTCTGTACGGATTCGACCTGCTGCCAGGCGTATAAGACCGACGAGCAGATGAAGCAAAACTGGGGCGGCAACTATACGGCGTATCTTTCCCGCGTGCGCGAGGCGGTAAGCTCCACGAGCGGGGAGATCGTCACCTACAACCACGCGCCCATCGAGGCGCTGTTCCATTCCAACGCCGGCGGCAATACGGAAAACGCCGAGCATGTATTCGCCTCGGCGCAGCCGTATCTTGTGAGCGTTGAAAGCCCCGACGAGAACGCCGCGCATTATACCGACGAGGTGCGCCTGACGCGTACGGCGGTCGCACAGGCGATCAACAACCTATACTCGGATGCGGATGTGACGGCGAAGAAACTTGAGAAACAGATTAAGGTGCTTTCCCGCTACGAAAGCGGGCGGGTCAACCAGATCTCGGTGGGGGATACGACGCTTACGGGGCGGCAGTTTCGGCAGGCGCTCGATCTTGAAAGCGCGAATTTCAGCCTTTCGTATTCCGAAAAATACGTGACCGTGACCACCGTCGGCTACGGGCACGGCGTGGGCATGAGCCAGTACGGCGCAAACGCCATGGCCGAGGACGGCAGCAATTATAAAGAGATTTTGACACATTACTACACGGGCGTGGAGATAGAGAAAATCGAAGATATCTTGAAATAACGTCGTGCAGATAAAAGCGCTTTCGGGC
>JAEXEN010000039.1 GCA_023400985.1 Bacillota bacterium | reverse complement strand
GGCCGCGTTCCTCATCGACGGCAGCTGGAAGGTCGGTTTCTTTACCACCAATGCGCCCGATCATATCGATGATTACACCGTGACCTTCGTGCCCGGCAAGGGCGAGCGCGTCGCTACCGAAGTCATCAGCGGCATCTCCATGGGTTACTACATCACCCGCAAGGCGTGGGACGATCCCGCCAAGCGCGAAGCGGCCGTGAAGTTTGTTGAAATGATGACCAGCGACGAAGTCGTATCCACCTTTGGCGCAACCGCCGTTACCGCCCTGAAGAACGGTGCCGCCGCGCCGGCCGACGCGGATTCCCTCACCCTTGCCGCCATCGAGACGAACAAGGCCGTGACGGGCTTTGTGGGCGCCGCGCAGGATAACCTCTCGCCCGAGGCCCGCGCAGACCTGTTCGCCAACGTGAAGAACATCGTCACCGGCGGCATGACCGCGCAGGATGCCTTCGCATCCATGCTCACCAAGTAACAAAATCCATTCATAAGACAATGGGCCGTCCGGCCTGCCGGACGGCCCATTGTCAAAAAAGGCAAATCCCCAATTTCAGACGAACCGGTGGTATCGCTATGACAACTTCCACGATCTACAAAAAAAAGACGCCGCTTTTATTTTTCCTCATTCCCGCCTTTGCGTTCATGGCGCTGTTTTTGTACTATCCGTTCGTTGTGAACATCGTCAACAGCTTTTCCAAGATCAGCGGGCTCGGCACGGCGGCGGATGGGTTCAACACCCCCTGGTATGAAAACTACCTGAAGCTTTTTGAGGACCCCAACATCTTAACGGCGCTCAAAAACACGCTTTTACTGATGCTTTGCACCATCGTGTTTCAGGTGGGCATCGCGCTCTTATTGGGGCTATTGGTCGACAGGATCGGCCGCGGCTCGCAATTTTTCCGCACGGTCTACTTTTTTCCCATCGTGATAAGCGCCACGGCACTCGGACTGCTGTTCAACCTTATCTTCCTCTACAACGGCGGCATGATCAACCAGCTTGCCGAAAAGGTTTTCGGCATTACCACGCTTACCGACTGGAAGGATGAGGCGCATTATTTCGTCACGATGCTCATTCCCATCATGTGGCAGTACGTCGGGTTCTATTTCGTCATTATCGTGACGGGCCTCAACAACATCTCCTCGGAAATTTACGAGGCGGCCGAGATCGACGGCGCGTCCGGCTTTAAGCGCACGCGCTACATCACGCTGCCTCTTTTGAGAAACGTGCTTTGCACATGCCTTATCCTCGCCATCACGGGGGCCTTAAAGGTGTTCGACCTGCCGTGGGTGATGTTCGGCAACGGCATACCGATGGATCAATCGTGGCTCACGGGCACGTATATGTATAACCAGACCTTCGTGCGAAGCGACGTGGACTATGGCTCCGCCATCGCGGTCATTATCGTGGTGCTGGGCGTGGTGATCTCACGCGCGGCCAACACCGCTTTCAAAGAAAAGGATTATTGAGGAGGGCAGGGATATGCGAGAAGATCAAAAGAAAAGCAAAAAACGTTTCCGCCCGTCTCAGGTTTTTACCTACGGGGCGCTCAGCGTTTGGGCGCTTACCACCATCTACCCGTTTTTATGGGTCATCGTTAATTCGTTCCGCGTTAGGGGAAAAATACGCTCGGATTCGTTTTCCATCCCGTGGCCGGGCACCGCGGATTTTACGCTCGATAACTTCAACCTCGCGTTTGACCGCTTTATGGTCGGCACGGCGTACAAAAACAGCTTTATCATATCCGTGGTGGTCACGCTCGTCGTGGTGATCCTCGCGGGGTTTGCGGCTTACGGGCTTGTGCGGTATAATTTTAAAGGAAAAAAAGCGCTGCACTCGCTCATCATCGCAAGCATGATGTTCCCTGTGTTCGCCACCATCATCCCCGTGTACCGCATGGAAGCGGCGTGGGGGATCGCGGGCACCAACAACACGGCGCTCTCGCTTCTCTCGGTGATACTGCCGCAGATCGCGGGGAACCTGTCGTTTGCGATCATCGTTTTGATGGGCTTCATCCGCTCGCTTCCCGTGGAGCTCGAAGAAGCCGCCTATCTCGACGGCTGCAACGTATTCAAGATTTACTTCAAGATCATCATGCCCGTTGCGAAGCCCTCGTTTGCCACGGTGGCGATCTTTACGTTTTTATGGTCGTACAACGACCTGTTCACGCAGATGTTTTTCCTGCGGCTGCCCAAGGACCGCACCATCACGCTTCTCCTAAACGAGATAAGCTCGCAGGCGGGCGTGAACTACGGGCTTATGGCCGCCGGCGTGGTGCTCGTGGTGATACCGATCCTCGTGGTTTATGTGATTTTGCAAAAGAACATCATCAAGGGGCTCACAGTCGGTGCGGTCAAGGGTTAAGGTAAGGGAAGCCGAACCCCTGCGGCTTAGAGGGCCGGAAAGCACGCCATCGCCGTGTTGCCGGTACTCGCCGTAGCCTCCACGCGAGGCCACAGGCCTCGCGGGGAGGCTACGGCGACCGACGATGACAAAGATGTGCGCCAAACTGGCAGTTTTTAGGCGCAGGGGTTAGACTCCCTTTATCTTAAGGAGATCAGATGCCTTTCAAGGTCATTTTGGTGGACGACGAGCAGATCATTGTGGAGGGCCTTAAAAAGGTCGTCCCGTGGTCGCGTTACGACTGCGAGGTCGTGGCCGTCGCAAGCGACGGCGAAAGCGGTGCGCGCGCTATACGCGCCCACCGGCCGGATATCTTATTTACTGATATCAAAATGCCAAACGAAGACGGGCTTACGATGCTCGCGGGCCTCAGAAGCGAATTTCCCGAGATGAGCGTTGTCGTGCTCACCGGCTACAGCGATTTTTCCTACGCGCAGCAGGCCATACGCCTCGGCGTGAGCCGCTTTCTTTTGAAGCCCTCCAAAATGGACGAGATCGAGGAAGCGCTCGAATCCATCATCGAAAAGCACCGTCCCTCGGACGCGGAGGAAACATCGGAGGAAAGCGCCGCGCAAGGCGCAAACAGCTTCGTGGTGCGCTGCGCGCTTTCCTTCATGGAAGAGCATTTTGCCGAAAAGCTGAGCCTTGCGGATGTGGCGGAGCGTTGCTACGTATCGCAATGGCACCTATCCAAGCTTCTCAACAAGCACACCGGCCAGAGCTTTTACGATATACTAAACGGCATACGCATCAAGGCCGCCAAAGGCCTTTTGTTCGACCCCACGCTCAAGATCAGCGATATCTGCGAAATGGTAGGATATACGGATACGGCGCATTTCTCCCGTGTATTCAAAAAACTCGAAGGCATGAGCGCCAACGAGTACAGGAATACCATGTGCAAGGAAAAGTAGAGGCTTAGACCGATTCTATTTCACTTCATTCCACGCCTCAATAACAGGCAAAAGTTCCTCGAAAAGTTCGTCGCGGTTTTCCTTTGTTATCATGTATAGCTTTGCATTTTTATGCGCGCGCACGTCGTTCAAAAACGGAACGTCGAAGCGCGCTTTTACGGCTGCGATCACGGGGAGCGCGCCGTTTAAGGCCTCGAATACCGCGCTTGTAAACGCTTTCGCGTTCGCTTCCATAAAGCCCAGTTCGTCCATCACGATAAGCCCATTTGGTTTGGCCTTCAGATAACTTGCGCCGAGCGTATTGAACGCATCCAGGTTGACGTTATGGATCTTTCGGTCGCAGGTGCCGATGAGGTTGGCTTCCCCGTAAAGCCTCGTTTTTGCGCCCGCCGGATGGATGTAGATCGGGTGGAAGCCGTTTTCGCCCGCGTTTAGCTTTTTGGTGAGAAAGCCGTAGACGGGGCGCGTATTGTAGGCGAGCAAACGGGAGATCAGCGTGCTTTTGCCTACGCCGACCTCGCCGCAGATGAGGATGTGCTTGAATGCGTTCATGGGTTTCTCCTCCATGGTGGAATTCAAGGTAGGGAAGCAAAAGCCTTAAGACTTTTGCTTCCCTACCTTATTATTATCGTTCCCCTACGCCGCGGGTTCGACCGCCGCCTGCTGCGCGCCTATAGAATTCGCCACAAGCGCGTCATACTGTTCCTGCGTCAGATCGCTGTGGTAGAAGAGCTTGAAGTATTCTGCGACTTCGTTGTAAAGGTCGTATTGTGCAAAATCGGGATAGAGAAGCTCGGCCATCCACATCATGCCGAGATAGCGCTGTACGGACGGCGGGAAGCCCATCCAGTTGTAGGGTCCGGACGGGACCTCATAATAGGCGCCGTTCTTGATGGCGGTGATCTGCTGCCACGAGGCTTCCTGAGAAACGCTTTCGTAGATGCTGTCCGGGGCGAATAGGATCACGTCCGGATTCCAAAGAAGGAGCTGCTCGAGGTCAATTTCGTTGCCGCTGCCTTTGCTCGAGGGGGAGCCCACGACCGCAAGGTTGTTAGAAAGAAGGTCGATGATCTCCGCATGGAAGCTGCCCTGCGCGATCACGTTAAGGCCCGTATCGCCGAGGCAGTAGACAACGTTCGCCTTTTCTACGCCGTTTGCGATCTCAAGCGTATGGTTATAGACCTTTGTGCAATAATCCGCGAGGACCTTGGCTTCTTCCGGCATGTTTAAAAGCTCGCCGAGTTTCGTATAGGCTTCGCCCATGGCCGCCGTGGTGGCGGTGATGTGCACAAACGGGATGCCCGTCTGCTCCTGCAGGGCGTCGAGGTCCTCCACGATGGTTTCTTTGGGTTCGCCGACGTCAATCACGATCTCCGCACCGCTTTCTAAAAGCGTTTCAAGGTTCAGTTCGCCCTTGCCGCCGTAAAGCTGGCCAAGCTCGGGCAGGTTGTAATACTCGGTCTTCAGGTACTGCTTGGCGGTCGCGTCCCACGCGCTTGCGACGCCCACAAGCTTATCCGGGCAAAGCGCGAACAAAACGATCTGCGCAAGAGGGCCCGAGACGGCGACTTTGGTGATGTTAGAGGGGAGCTCCACCGTGCGGCCGGCCGAGTCCGTAAATTGCATCGTCGTCGATGCAACTTCTTCCGTCGGCGCAGGGGTCTCCGCTGCGGCGGGCGTCGCGGGAGCGGGCGTTTCCACCGGAGTCTCCGCGGGCTTTGCGCATCCGGCGAATACGGAGAGCGCCATAAGAAGCGTCAAAAGGAGCGCAAGGATTTTTTTCATATAGGTTTTCCTCCATTTACCTTATTGGTTTTATCTGGAACCGGGTTTTTCCGGCATCCATTCTAGGAAAGAGGCGTATCCGGTAAATCGCGGACGTCGATTTCGATCAGGCCGAGCATTTTTTTCAAGGGGAGGTAATAAGGGAACGTTCCGGAGCCGCCCGTGAAAAGGCGGTCTTCTATTTGCTCCGGCGCGATCGATGTAGAGTCCGCCTCCTGCCGATACGTTTCAAAAAACAGCGCCGCGTCCGCGAGTGTCCGAAACGGCTGTCCCATCTCGACGGAAAACGTATCCGCCTTGTAAGGGATCTGAAGCGCGTCAAGCTCTTTGAGCGACTGCTCGAACGTGTAGCCCTTGAGCGGCGTTTCCTTCAGCGTGAAACGGTGGTTTTCCCAGTTCTTTTTGATGAGAAACACCTTGTCGCGGCACTGCGCCTTCGCGGCGAAAAGCGCTTCGCTCACGCGGCCGAAAAAGCAAAATACCATCGCGTCGTATTTGGGCTCCGGTTTCATGGAAAACAGATCGCATTCGGTCACATCGATGTTTTGTATGCCCATACAGTCAATGTTCTTTCTTAGCACGTCAAGCGCGCCGGCGTTTATGTCTATCGCCGCCAAGCGCGCGCAGTTTCTCGCCAGCGCGAGGCTTAAATACCCAAGCCCGCAGCCCGCATCGCAAACATACGCGTCCTTCTTCAGGCACGGTAAAATTTGCGCGGCGATTTCTTCGTCAAAACGGGTGTATTCCGCCGCGTCTATACGGAAACGGATGGAATCGGGCGTCCATTTGTACATATTGCTCCTTTTATTCCTTGCCGCGGGCGCTTATCACGGGCGAGATGAGCGGGCCGTGCTCGGTTTCGATCAAGCGAACGTCCACCCCGTAGAGCTTACGGATAAGCGCTTCATCCACCGCATCGCGCGGTGGGCCGAAGGCCGCGACCTCTCCGTCGAGAAGCCCGAGTACGCTATCCGCGTACCAAAGCGCATGCTGCGGATTATGCGTGGAAAGAAGCACCGTATAGCCTTCGTCCGCGAGTGTACGCACCTGACGGAGAACGAGCGCCTGGTTACCGTAGTCGAGGCTCGCGGTGGGTTCATCCATCAAAAGCGTTCTGGCGTTTTGCGCCAGCGCGCGGGCGATCAAAACAAGCTGCTGCTCCCCGCCGGAAAGCTTAGAAAAGCTCTTTTGCGTAAGGAAGGAAATACCCATGCGTTCGAGCGCGTCGTTTGCCGCGCCCAGTTCCTTCTCTTTGGGGACGGACATCATGGCGACGGAATGCGTCGTGCCCATGAGCACCATATCCAAAACCGAGTAGTTGAACGCCATGCCGTGCGTCTGCGGGATGTACGCCACGCGGTGCGCCAATTCCCGCGCGCCGAGCGTTCTTGCGTCGGTACCGTTTATAAAAATGCCGCCGGCGTACTCCTGCCTCAGGCCCAGAATGCAGCGGAACAGCGTGGTCTTGCCCACACCGTTGGGGCCGAGCACGGCGAGAAGTTCTCCGCCTGCCGCGGTAAAGCTTACGTGGCTGAGTACTTCTTGTTTAAAGTAGGCAAAGCTCAGATCCCGAATTTCGAGGCTCATAGCGTTTTCTCCCGTTTCGAGATCAAATAGATGAAGAACGGCGCGCCGATAAACGCCGTAAGTATACCGATGGGTATCTCCACGGCAAGGAGATTTCGCGAAATGTCGTCCACAAGCAGCAGAAAGGCCGCTCCCGCGATCATGCTTGCGGGCAAAAGATAGCGGTAGTTGCTGCCCGCGAGCTTGCGGCATAGGTGCGGGATCACAAGCCCCACCCAGCCGATCATGCCGCTTACGGAAACGCTCGCGGCGGTCACGAGCGTCGCGCAAAGGATCACCACAAGGCGCAAAAGGTTTGTATTGACGCCGAGCGTGCGCGCCTCCTCGTCGCCCAAGGTGAGCACGTTCACCTGCCAGCGGACGCAAAAGAGCGGAACAAGCCCGAGCGCGACCGGGACGGCCACGAATATAACGTCCTTGAGTTTCGAGCCCGAAAGGCTTCCCATCATCCAATAGGTGATCGCGGGGAGCTGATTGGTCGGATCGGCGACGAGCTTGATATACGAGGTGCCCGCCGTGAAAAGCGAGCCCACCATGATGCCCCCGAGGATGAGGTTGACCACCTTTAACCCCGGCGCGCGCTGGGCGATGAGGTACACCGCCATAACGGTGATAAGGCTTGAGGCGAACGCCGCAAGCGTGATCATGCGCGAGGAGCCGCCCAACAGTATGGCAAGCGCCGCGCCGAACGCCGCGCCGCTCGACGCACCCAAAATATCCGGCGAGGCCATGGGGTTTTGAAACACGCCCTGATAGGAAGCCCCCGCCGCCGAAAGCGAGCAGCCCACGAGGCAGGCGATCAAAATACGGGGCAGGCGAATATTGAGTACGACCGTCTGCATTTCTGCCGTCCATGTCTGCTCCATGGGGAAGATGCGGCTCAAAAAGATGCGCACGACCTCCGAAACGGGCACGCCGTAGCGCCCAATGGAGAAGGAAAACAAAAACGCCGCGAAAAGGATCGCAAATAGTCCCCATAAAATGCGCGCCGGTTTTTTCCCCGGACGGTCCGGCTGTTCCGACGTTGCTTTCCTGTAAAAAAACGGCATTTCGCGCCTGCCTTGTTCGTTGATGTGGAATGCGTTATATATATATGAGAATAACGCATGTCCATTATAAGGAAAAATTTGCAGGTTGTCCAGAAAAAACCATTCTTTGGTTTAAAGCAGGCTTTGATACGGCGATAGGATGATAAATATCCATACATACTTCTAACCCCGCTATCATTGATATAGCCAACACGTGTGTATTATAATTTCTATATGGACATTGCGGTAAAGAATACGCGTGCGCTTGGCATAGACATCGGCTCCACGACGGCGAAGGTCGTACTCACGGAGGGCGGGAACGTCCTTTACCAAAAATACGAGCGGCATTTTTCACAGGTGCGCGCAAAGTCCATAGAGATGCTTCGCGAAATCGAAGGCACGCTGCAGGAGGCGCCTTTCACGTTCGCGATCTCCGGCTCCGCGGGGCTCGGCATGGCCGAGGCTGCGGGGCTTCCTTTCGTGCAGGAGGTTTATGCTACCGGCGAGGTCGTAAAGCGGCTCGAGCCGGACGCGAGCGCCGTCATAGAGCTTGGCGGCGAGGATGCGAAGATCATTTTCTTTACGGGCGGCATGGATGAGCGCATGAACGGGAGCTGCGCGGGCGGCACCGGCGCGTTTATCGACCAGATGGCGATCCTTTTGAACATGACGGTCGACGAGATGGACGAGGCGGCGCAAAAGGCCGAGCGAATCTATCCCATAGCCTCCCGCTGCGGCGTTTTTGCCAAGACCGACATACAGCCGCTCCTTAACCAGGGCGCGAGCAAGGCCGATGTGGCGGCTTCCATCTACCAGGCGGTGGTCAACCAAACCGTGGTGGGCCTTGCGCAGGGCCGGAGGATAAGCGGCAAGGTGTTGTTTATGGGCGGGCCTCTATATTATTGCAAGGGGCTCCGCGCGCGCTTTCGCGAGACGCTGCATTTGACGGAGAAGACCGGCGTTTGTCCAAGCTACGCGCGGTTTGCCGTAGCGCTGGGCGCGGCGCTTTACAGCGCTTCCGACGGTCCCGTCACCTATGCGGAACTTATAGATAATCTTACGCAAAGCGCAAAAAAGCCTTCGTATGACCGCGGCCGGCTGCAGCCGTTGTTTCAGGATGAAAAGGAATACGAGGCGTTTCAGGCGCGCCACACCGAGGCGACGGTGCAAAAGCTGGATATTGCCTCCTATGTGGGGCGCGCGTGGCTCGGCATCGACTGCGGCAGCACCACGACCAAGCTCGCGCTCATCTCCGAGGATAAAAAGCTTCTGTATGGCTTTTACAGCTCCAATTTGGGCTCGCCCGTCGCGCTGGCGTTGGAGCAGCTAAAAAAGCTCCGGCGTCTGTGCGGCAGCCGCGTCCGCATATGCGGGTGCGCCGCCACCGGCTACGGGGAGGAGCTGATTCGCCACGCCTTCCATACCGACGCGGGGGTGGTGGAGACCATCGCCCATTACACGGCCGCGAAATATTTCAGGCCGGATGTGGATTTTATTTTGGACATCGGCGGGCAGGACATCAAATGCTTTCGCATCCTTGGCGGTGCGATCGATTCCATTTTCCTCAACGAGGCGTGCTCCTCGGGCTGCGGTTCTTTTGTGGAGACCTTCGCAAAATCCATGGGGTATGAGACCGCCGAGTTTGCGCGGTTGGGGCTTAAGAGCAAAGCGCCCGTGAACCTCGGGTCCCGCTGTACGGTATTCATGAATTCCTCCGTCAAGCAGTCTCAAAAAGACGGCGCGACCGTGGAGGATATTTCAGCGGGGCTATCCATCAGCGTCGTGAAGAACGCGATCTATAAGGTGATCCGCGCGGGCTCGGCGGATGAACTTGGAAAGCATATTGTGGTGCAGGGCGGCACGTTTTTAAACGACGCGGTGCTCCGTGCATTTGAGCTTGAACTTCGTACGGATGTCATACGCCCCGCCGCCCCGGAACTGATGGGGGCTTTCGGCGCGGCGCTTTACGCCATGCGCTTTGCAAAAAGCGCTTTGCTTTCCCAAGCGGAGCTCGACCGCTTCGAGCATACGTCAAGATCCGCCGTATGCAAGGGCTGCACGAACCATTGCCACCTTACGGTAAACATATTTGCCGGCGGCGAGCGCTATATCTCCGGCAATCGGTGCGAAAAGGCGCTCGGCGCAAAAGAGGAAAACGAACTTCCGAACCTGCACCAATGGAAAAGGGACTATCTTTCCTCCTATGTCGGCCAAATCGGGAAGCGCGGGAAGATAGGCCTGCCTCTGGCGCTCGGGATGTACGAGCTTTTGCCTCTGTGGTACGGCGTTTTTACGAGTCTTGGGTATGAGGTGGTATCCTCCGGCCTTTCTGACGGAAAAACCTACTTTAAAGGGCAGTTTTCCATCCCTTCCGACACCGCATGTTACCCCGCGAAGATCATGCACGGGCATGTGGAGGGGCTTCTCGAAGCCGGCGTTGGAACGATCTTCTGCCCCTGCCTTACCTACAATGTGGATGAAAAATCGGGGGACAACCACTACAACTGTCCCATCGTGGCCTACTATGCGGAGCTTCTCAACGGGAACATGGAAAGCCTCAAAAACGCGTGGTTCTTCCATCCGTATCTCGATATAGGAAGCCGTGCGGCGCTTGCGCGGACGCTCTATAAAAGCCTTCGCGATTTGGGTGAGGCGGTTAGCCGCAATGAAGTGCGCCGTGCGGTGAACGCGGGTTTTAAGGCATATGAAGAATATATGCGCGAAGTCAGGCGGGAGGGGGAAAAGGCCCTGCGCTATGCGCGCGAAAACAAAAAGCGCGTCATGATACTCGCGGGGCGGCCGTACCATATCGATCCCGAGATCGGCCACGGCATCGACAAGCTGGCCGCCTCGCTCGGCTTCGTGGTCGTGAGCGAGGACAGCGTATGCCACTTGGCGCCGCCCAAGAAGGCGCGCGTATTGAACCAGTGGACGTACCACGCAAGGCTGTACCGCGCGGCACGCTTTGCGGCGCAAAATGAAGACGTGGAGCTCGTGCAGCTCGTGTCCTTCGGCTGCGGGCTCGACGCCGTCACCACCGACGAGGTGCGTTCCATTTTAGAGGGAGTGCAAAAATTCTATACCCAGATCAAGATCGACGAGATCACCAATTTGGGCGCTGTTCGGATACGCCTGCGGAGCCTCTTGGGCGCATTGGAGGAGAAAAGCCATGAAGCGGAAATTGACCTACGTTCCCTTTACCAGAGAGATGAAAAAGGAGTATACGATACTGATCCCGACCATGCTGCCCATGCACTTTGAGCTTATCATAAGCGTGCTGAATACCTACGGCTACAAGGCGGAGCTTTTACGGACGGAAGGGCCCGAGATCGCGGAAACGGGCTTGCACTATGTGCACAACGATACCTGCTACCCCGCCGTTTTGGTGGTGGGTCAGTTTGTGGACGCACTGCGCTCCGGCAAATACGACCCGCATAAAACGGCGCTGATCTTGTTTCAGACAGGGGGCGGCTGCCGCGCCTCCAACTATATTTCGCTGCTCCGCAAGGCGCTCGTTAAGGCCGGGTACGGTTATGTGCCCGTGATCTCCTTCAACCTCCTCGGGCTTGAAAATCATCCGGGCTTTTGTCTTACGCTCCCCATATTGCACAGCATGCTGTACGGCATCCTCTACGGCGACCTTTTGCTTTCGCTCGTGAACCAATGCAAGCCCTACGAGATTCATCGCGGCGACGCGGAAGCTTTGGCCGAGCGCTGGACAAAGCGCCTAGGAAAGGAAATGGGCGCGGGCGGAAGGATACGCTACGGCAAGATCACGGAAAACTATAAGAGCATCTTAGACGACTTCGCCGCTATCCCAAAGACAAAAAAAGACACCGTAAAGGTGGGCGTCGTGGGGGAAATATTCGTGAAATACTCGCCCTTGGGCAACAACGGCCTCGAGAATTTCCTCGTGGACGAGGGCGCGGAGGTAACCGTGCCGGGGCTTTTGGATTTTTGCCTGTACTGCGTTTACAACAGCATCGAGGATTATAAGCTGTACGGGCGGAACCGTTTCAAGTCCAAATTCGCGAAGCTTGCGTTCGGCTTCTTGAGCGGAAAAAAGCGCGGCATCATTGAACTGATGAAAGAAGAGGGCAGCTTTACGCCGCCCACGCCGTTTGAAAAGACCATAGAGCTTTGCGAGGGCATAATAAGCCGCGGCGCGAAGATGGGCGAGGGATGGCTTCTTACCGCCGAAATGCTGGAGCTTGCGGAAGCGGGCGTGAAAAACATCGTGTGCGTGCAGCCCTTCGGGTGCCTCCCGAACCATGTTTGCGGCAAGGGGATGATGCGCCCCGTCAAGGAGAGAAACCCGGATATCAACATCGTCGCGGTAGATTACGACGCTGGCGCAACGAGGGTCAACCAGGAAAACCGCATCAAGCTGATGCTTTCAAACGCTAAAGGCTAAGATAGGAGGAAATGTTCGCAACGGATGCCTGAAAATATACCCGGACCGGTCGCAGACACCGTGATTTTCTATGCCTTCTCGAGCCTCTCAAGCGCCCGCATGATGCGCTCCGTGCAGTCCCGCTTCCTGTCCGAGGCGGTTCTCCACGAATCGGAGAGCGGAAAATATATGTTATCTTTCACCTTTGCGCCCATATCCCAAAGCCCGTCCGCGCCGCGGTGCGCTTTGAGCCATTTGGCGGCGGGAGAAAGAAGCGTACGGCAGGCGGAGCTTTCATATTCGAGCATCAACTCCACGGCGGCGAGGTAGCGGCTCGCGTCCTTTGAGCTAAAATCCTCGGGCGGGCTTAGAAGCGTTGCGCCGTATACGTAATAGATGCCCGTCGGATGGCTTAATACGTCCTTGGAAAATGCGCGTTCCACGCGAGGATCGAGCGTTGCGGAAACGAGGGATATCTCATAAAACGCTCTAAAGTCGATAAGCCGTCCTCCGAACGGCCTTGCGCCGAAGGTTCCCCGGTAAGCCGCAAGATAAGCCCCGTGGTCGTAATGCCCGTCCTCGTAGGCGGCGGATACCGTTTTGCCCCACTGCGCGGCGATCTCGTTGGCGAGCGCGTCCGCTTTTGTAAAACGGCGTATCCATGCGGCAAGCATGGTACGTGTGAACATATCCCAGTCGTGCGTTTTTTCGCGCCGGTCGGGGATTTCCTTTTCGCCCGCGAGGCAGGCGCGCATATAGGAAAGCGCTTTTTGTATGGGCGGATCGCTCTTCGTAAACCCGAGACGCTCCAACCGCCTCAAGGCCTGTTCGGTCGTCACGGGCGAGCCGCTGATTTGGCTAAGCGAATGAAAATGCCCCCACGCGCCATCCTCGCGCTGGAGCGCGATCAGCTTTTGCGCGTGTACGCCGTTTTTATGGTTTTGCTCTAACATGCGCCCTCCGTACGGATGGGTGAGTTCAAGTAGGGTTGTGATTGTCCGCGGGCCGCCCGGGAAGCCGGCCCCTACAACCTGCCTTGAGCATGGGACGAAATCTCCCCGATATGTCGGGCGAAAAGGCCGGACGGGAAGCGCAGGAGAGGTAGCGGACATTCCCGTTATCGGAAAAGGAGGTTCTTTATAAGACGCCTCCTTTAACGGATGAATGTGCCTTCCCTAAACTCGCGGAACGCCTGCTGCAATTCCTCCTGCGTATTCATAACGATGGGGCCGCCCCACGCGACGGACTCTTTAAGAGGCCTGCCCGAGAACAGCAAAAACCGGATGCCGCTTTCGCCCGCGCGGGCAAAGAAGCGGCGGCCGCTGTTGAAAAGTACCGCTCTTTTGGCCGGAAGAAAGCTTTCGCCGTCCGGGTCGAAGGCGCCTTTCCCCTCCACGATGTAGATGAAAAGCGTGGCCTCCGGATCGGTCGCGAGCTCCCACGTTTGGTTTTTCCCCAAGTCCACGTCCAGAAACAGCGTTTTCACATAATCGCCCTGCATCTTGGCGACCGCATTTTTGTATGCGCCGGAGATGACGCGCACCGTTACGCCGTCCTCCTCGATTTTGGGCACCATGTCGGCGCGGATGTCGCGGTACTGCGGCGCGGCCATTTTTTGACTTTTTGGCAGGTTCAGCCAGAGCTGCACGCCGAGCATCTTCTCCGTGCTCTGCGGCATTTCCTGATGGAGGATGCCGCTCCCCGCGGTCATCCACTGGCAGCAGCCGTCCAGGATAGAGCCCTTGTTGCCGAGGCTGTCGCCGTGTTCGATATCGCCGCGGATGAGGTATGTCACCGTTTCGATGCCGCGGTGCGGATGCCATGGAAAGCCCCGGATGTAGTCCTCGGGATCGTCGGAGTCGAACGCGTCGAGCATCAAAAACGGATCGAACGCCTCCACGGTGCGGTGGCCGATCACGCGCACGAGCTTAACGCCCGCGCCGTCATACTGCGCTTCACCTGTCACGATTTCGCGAATGGTCCCCATGGCGGTTTCTCCCTCGCTTATTTTTTTGTCGTTCAGCGGCCGAAAATTTCCACGGCCTTCTCCATGTTTTGCATGACAGGAACGGAAAACGGGCATTTGCTCTCGCAGCTCCCGCATTGTATGCAGTCGGAGCCGTGCGCGTCAAGCGCCGCGTAATGTTCCCCCGCGCCCTTTTGCGCGGCGAACTTATCCATCAAAGCGATATCGAGATATTTGTTGACCGCCGCGATGTCGATGTTAACGGGGCAGGGCAAACAGTGGTTGCAGTAAACGCAGCTCCCCTTGAAATCCTTGTTCATGCCGCTGATGGCTTCGGTATAATCCAAAGCTTCGGGCGCGGCGGATAAATAGGCGACCGCTTCCTCTACCTCCCTGCGGCTTTGGCAGCCGATCATAACGCTTTTTACCGCGGGCCGCGTGAGCGCGTAATGGATGCACTGCGCCACTGTGAGGGGCTTTGCAAAAGGGGTATGCTCCTTCGTTAGAAGCTTCCCCGCCGCCAGCGTTTTCATCACCGTGATGGGGATATCGAGCTTTTCGCAGGTCTTATAAAGCTCCAGGCGCTTTTCGTCGATCTTGAGCATCGTGCTTTTGTCGAAATCGTTATCGAGGTAATCGAGTACGTTTATCGCTGCGGGCACCATATCGAACGCGGGGTTGACGCTGAACATCAATAGGTCGACGACGCCCGTTTCCACGATCTTTTTAGCAATCACGGGATCGTGTGAGCTTGCGCCGATGCCGCGGATGACGCCGCCTTTTTTGAGGCCTTGCGCATAGCGCGCGATACCGCCGTTGAACACCTTGTCGAAGCTTTCCTCGTTATCGATCAAAAAGAGCATGCCAAAGTCGATATAATCGGTATGAAGATCGCTCAAAAGGCTTTCAAAATACTTCTTGCAGATAGCAGGATCGCGTGAAACGTCGTACTGCTCGTTGATATCCGTCGAGCCGATATGCCCTTGGAGGATAAACTTGCCGCGATTGCCCTTGATGGCCTTGCCGATCTTTTGGCGGACGTCGCTGCCGGGCATGAAAACGTCCATCATGTTGACGCCGTATTCCATGGCGGCGTCGAGCGTCTCTTTTACGACGCCAAACTCCTTGCCGTCCAAATGCTCCGCGCCGAGGCCGATAACGCCCGCCTCCATCCCCGTTTTGCCGAGTTTCCTGTACCGCATGAAGGTACCTCCCGCAGCCGAATGGTTATGCCTCGTCCGCTTTGTCCGCCTGCTCGATTTTCCGGTTGTAGAGCACGCCTGCGAGCACCAGCGCCCCACCGGCAAGCTTGCCCCATGAAACGGGCGAACCGGTAAGCGCGTCGATGACGATGCCCGAAACGAGCTGGCTTATGAAGATGAGAAGGGTCATCACAAACGCCGACATGCGCGGGGTGATGATGTTGGCGACGAGCACCACGATCACCCCGAGAAGCCCGCCCGTATACATGGCGTACTGACGGAAGGTCTGCGGCAGGAAAAGCGCGGGGAACACTTCGCCCGAGAGAAGAAGAACGATAAGCGAGAGCGAAAGCCCCGTCACATAGTTGTAAAAGGTGCCGCGATGCGGGCCGATGACGGAACTCAACTGCGCGTTCACCATGCGCCCCGCCACGATGGAGGCGCCCGCGAGTATGCCGAAAGTGACTGCTGCCATAGTTCCCTCCTAGAATAGCATCATGGCCGCCGCTCCGGCCGCGATGAGCGCCGCGCCCACAAGCCTTCGCCTGTCGAACGGTATCTTTCTTGCGCCGAGCCACCCGAAGCTGTCGATGAAAAGCGCCGCGGCCGTTTGCCCCAAGAGCCCCAGCGCGAGCGTTGCCGAAACGCCGAGCGCCGCAAAGCTCATGTTGTTGCCGACTACGGCCAGTACCCCGATGAAGCCGCCCAAATAACTTGAAAACGGCGCGGCATGAAGCGTGCCGCGAAGCCCTTCGCGCCGAAATAGGAGCACGAGCGATATGGCGAGAAGCCCGCTCACATGCACAAATACCGTGGCGTGGTAGTTGCCCAAGCTTGCGCCGAGCTCGCCGTTGACAAGTATCATCGCCGCGATGAGCGCACCGCTTAAAAGCGAGAAGAAAACAGTCATACATACCCCCGTAGCTAAGGTGGAGGAGGCGGATCCTTAGCTTGATTATAGCATACAGTATCCGCGCGCGGTCGGCAATCCCCGTACCGTGGCATGCGGCGGCGCTTCATGGTATAATCATAAGGAAGTGTCCCCGTGGACGGGGAAAAGGAGCCTTTATGCGATCTCTTTACAATGCCGTATCCGAGACGCTCGACCGCGTGGATTTCCCCTCGCTCTTTCCCGGCTTTCACAGGTTTCCTTTCGCGCTGTATAACGACGCGGCCGTGACTTTGGCCGATCGTGAGATCCCTTATGACCGAAGGTTTTTGGGCAATACCGCCATCGAATATGAAGGCGGTTTCTTAGCCATATGGATGGTGGAGGACGCGGCCAAAGAGGACCCCGTTTCCCTCGCTGTTGATCTCGTGCATGAAATGTTCCACGCGTTTCAGAATGAACGTGGCGAAACGCGGTTTCCAAACGACCTCATAGGGCTCGACTATCCGCGTACGGCGGAGGTACTGCTTGCAAAAAGTGCGGAATACGCGCTTTTGCACGAGGCGTTTGCGACAAAGGATGCGGGCCGAAAGCGGGAGCTCTTAATCCGCTTCATGGCCTATCGACTGCACAGGCAATCGTGGATGGGAGAAATCATCCATCAGGAATACCTTACGGAAACGGCGGAGGGCATGGCGGAATTTACGCTGCTTAAAGCTCTAAAGTCCCTCTCCGAGGAGCTATATCAAAAGCAGATCGAAAGCCATTTATCTAACCTTAAGCCGGGCGGAAAAAGCGCGTTCGATATGCGTCGGCTCGCCTATTGGAGCGGAAGCCTGTTTCTTGTGGCCGCGGAGGATGCGGGACTCGGCTTTGCACATGAGATCGGCAAGGAAACAAGATGCGTGTTCGAGCTTTTGAGCAAACATGTCGGGGTGCAAACGCCGCCGCCCCCCAAAGAGGACGCGCTTCTCGCGGCGCGGGCGCTGGCGGAGGCAAACGAGGACGCGCTAAGCGCGCAAATCCTGGCGTTTAAGCAGCAAAAAACCAACCGCACGGAAGGCGCTTTTACCATCTGCGGCTACGACCCCATGAACATGGTAAAAAAGGATACGGAAGTGCTTTGCACGCATTTCGTGATGTTAAAGCCCGCCGGCGGCGAGCCGGTTTTCATCAAAGGCCCCGTGCTTTTGCATATGGAAAAAGGAACTTACTTTAAGGTGCGCGCCTACGAAACAGCGGCGTGATCCGCACCGGAGGAAGGCATGTTTGAGGAACTCGTACAGGGTTTAAAATCGCTGAGCGTCATCGGCATGTGCAAAAACGCGGGCAAGACCACCGTGTTTAATACGCTTGTACGCGAATTGAAGCAAAGCGGCCGCACGTTGGGGCTTACGAGCATAGGGCGCGACGGGGAGAGCGTAGATATTGTAACAAACACACATAAACCGGGCATTTACGTATACGAAAACACGCTTGTTGCGACGGCTGAAAATTTGCTGAAACTCTGCGATATTACCCGGGAAATTTTACACGTTACGCCATATAACACGCCGATGGGCCCGGTGGTGCTTTTGCGCGCGCGAAGCGACGGAAGCGTGCAGCTTGCGGGGCCTTCCATCACCGCGCAGATGCGCGCGTTGAAAGATGAGTTTTACCGCTTCGGCGCGGAGCTTGTGCTCATCGACGGCGCGGTGAGCCGCAAGAGCCTTTCAGCGCCCGCCGTGAGTTCGGCGGCAATCCTTTGCACGGGCGCTTCCTACAGCGCCGATATGGAAACGACGCTTGAGGATACCGCTCATGTGGCGCGGCTTTTGACGCTCAAAAAGCAGACGGGCTGGACGGAGGACGAGCTTCAAATGCCCTTCAAAAAAGCGGCGTTCAAGCGCGAGGACGGCAGCGTTTACGCCTTAAAGGAAGGCGAGGCGCTCATAGACGCGCTCAGGCGGGAAAAGGGCATAGAGCATGTGTTTATCAAGGGAGCGGCAACGGATGCGCTTCTAAAGCCCGCGCTCGACGCGGGGCTTATGGGAAACGGCGTCGAGCTTGCCGTGGAGGACGGCACGAAGCTTCTTTTGAGCCGCACGGTGCTCGACCGGCTGGACGCGCGGGGTACGCGGGTGCGCGTAGAGGCCCCTATGCGGCTTCTGGCGGTGACGGTCAACCCCGTTTCCGCCTACGGGGGCGGCTATGAGGCGGCGAGTTTTGCGGAGCGCATGCAAAAACTCGTAACAGTTCCCGTCTACGATGTGGGAGGTCAGGATGAACGAGCTTACCTATGAACAGCGGGCGGATATAGGCCTTGAATATGTGCGTTCGCTTCTTAAAACCGCTTCGCCCTACGGCGCGCAGGAGGTACGGCACCTCAAAATTTATGCGCCCGATGAGCGCGAGGCGTTGGAGAAGGAATTTTATAACGTGGAGCGCGCGATGGTTACGCTCGACGCGTTTTTTGAGGAATACGCGCTTCTCGATCGTGCGCTTTCGCAGCTCAAGGATATCCGCCGTTCCATAAAGCGGAGCGAGGGAGGCGTTTTGAGCGAGGTGGAGCTTTTTGAAGTGAAGCAGTTTCTGCTTCAGCTTTCGATCATGGCTCCCGCGTTTAAGAAAATAAACGCCGCTGCGGCGTTTCGGGAAATCGAGATCACCGCCGTGCCGGAGGCGCTTCAAAAGCTCGATATCGGCGGCGAAAGAAGCGCGGGGTTTTATATCGACGAGAAGCATTCACAGGAGCTTGCGCTTATACGGCGCGAAAAGCGGAAGTTGGAAAGGCGCATCCGCGAAAGCCCCGGCACGGAGCGAGAGGCGCTTTTGAAGAAGCGCACGCTTCTTACCGCGCGGGAGGATGAAGAGGAAACGCGCGTGCGCGCGCTTTTAAGCGAAGGGCTGCGCCCGTATGTGTACGAGCTTTTAAACGATACCGACGCCATAGGCCGGTTCGATTTTACCATGGCGCGCGCGCGGCTGGCCCGTGCGCATAACGGCGTAAGGCCGGTGCTCTGCGACGACGGCATTTTTATTGACGGTATGGAAAACCCGCGCGTGAAGGACGCGCTTCAAAAGCGAAACAAGGAATTCACGCCGGTCTCCATAGAGCTTACGCACGGCGTGACGGTGGTGACGGGCGCGAACATGGGCGGTAAAAGCGTGGCTTTAAAAACGCTCGCGCTCACGGTACTTCTCGTGCACGTCGGCATTTTCCCATTTGCAAAAAGCGTTAAAACGCAGCTTTTCGGCAACGTGTTCATGCTTTTCGAGGATGCGGAAAACGCGGAAAAGGGCCTGAGCAGCTTCGGCGCGGAGATCGTGCGGCTCAACGATATACTGGGCGCGTGCGGCGAACATAGCCTTATCCTCCTCGATGAGCCCGCGCGGGGCACCAACCCCTACGAGGGCGCGCAGATCGTGCGCGCGCTGGTGAAGCGGCTTAACGCCCTCCAAAGCGTAAGCGTTTTGAGCACGCATTACGACCATGCCGCCGAGTACGCAAACGCGCATTATCAGGTAAAGGGTCTTCGCGGCGCGGATATGGAAAGCATAAAAAAAGAGATCGATACCTCCGCGGGCGGCGGTGTGGAGGTCGTTGCGCGGCATATGAATTACGGCCTTGCCCGCGCCGAGCGCGATAACCCCTGCCCGCGCGACGCGCTCAACGTGTGCAGGCTTTTGGGGCTGGATGAAGGCGTGATGGCGGAGATAGAGAAGTTATATTGACAAATATAAAATCGAGCCCGCGGCGAAAACCGCGGGCTCGGATGCATATCGTGTTCAGTTCATGCCGTAGCGCTGTTTGAAACGGTTCACGCGTCCGCCGGTGTCGACCAGCTTTTGACGTCCCGTAAAGAACGGATGGCACTTGGAGCAAATTTCGACCTTGAGCTCGCCCTTGACGGAACCGCTCAAAAAGGTTTCGCCGCACGCGCAGCGAACCACGGATTCGCCGTATGCCGGATGGATATCCTTCTTCATATTTTCACCCTCCTAATACTTTGCGCAGGGCGATACACCATCCTGCGGCTTTACGTTCGTAAGTAAAGCTGGAATTTGCCAGCCGAACAGTTGCTATTATAGCGCACACAGCATGAGAAATGCAAGTGCATTTTTGAAAAAACGCTCGCAAAGCAGGCGTTTTTAAATGGAAATCGCTTGAAAGAGGGAAAACGCCCCGAAATTGTTACCGGGGGCTCTTTCCGGCGGAATATCCGTCGCGCTCGTATACGCCGAGCCACCCGCGGAGCTTCACCAAAAACTCGTCGTTGGTCTCGGTTTTATCCATCATGCCGATGAGCTGCTCGGTCACGTCAGCGGTGTTGCCGGAGCTTAGGAGCCTGCGGATGCTCATCACGCCCTCGCGCTCCTCGGAGCTAAGAAGAAGCTCTTCGCGCCGCGTGCCCGACTTGTAGATGTCGATGGCGGGGAAGATGCGCTTTTCACTGAGCTTGCGGTCGAGGTGGATCTCCATATTGCCCGTGCCCTTGAACTCCTCATACACGATATCATCCATGCGGCTGCCCGTTTCTATAAGCGCCGTGGCGATGATGGTGAGGCTGCCGCCGTTTTCGATGTTGCGCGCGGCGCCGAAGAAGCGCTTGGGCTTATGGAGCGCGCCGGGGTCCATGCCGCCACTAAGCGTTTTGCCGGTGGTCGGTATCACAAGATTGTAGGCGCGCGCGAGGCGGGTGATGGAATCCATCAAAACGACAACGTCCTTGCCCTGCTCCACGAGGCGCATGGCACGTTCCTGCGCCATTTCCGCTACGCGGGTGTGATGCTCGGGAAGCTCGTCGAACGTGGAGAAAAGCACCTCGCCCTTGATGGAGCGCTGCATGTCGGTCACTTCCTCGGGCCGCTCGTCAATCAAAAGCACCATCAGATGCACGTCGGGATAGTTGGTGGAAATGCCGTGCGCGATGTTTTTCAAAAGCGTGGTTTTACCGCTTTTGGGCTGGCTTACGATCATGCCGCGCTGGCCCTTGCCAATGGGGGCAAGTAGGTCGATAAGGCGGATGGCCATGCCCTGGTCGCGCCCTACGCCCGGGCATTCGAGTGTGAGCCGCTCGTCGGGGTAGATGGGAACGAGCTCTTCAAAGGGTTTCCTTTGCGAGGCAAGCTCGGGATCGTCCCCGTTGATGGCGGTGATGTAAAGAAGCGCAAGGAAGCGTTCGCCCTCTTTGCCGGGACGGGTCTTGCCCGTCACAAGGTCGCCTGTTTTCAGGCCGAAACGGCGTATCTGTGCAATGGAAACATACACGTCGCGGTTACCCGGGAGGTAGTTGTCGCTCCTTAAAAAGCCGTAACCGTCCGGAAGCACTTCGAGCACGCCTTCGCACTCGCCGCAGGCGCCGCCCTCCAAAAGCTCGGGCACGGCGGGATTGCTGGTGCCGTATTCCTTATTATAATAGCCCTCGGGGCGGTTGCGGTAGCGGTTCGCTTCGCCGCCGTCCTCTGTTTCGTAGGGCGAAGGATATTCCTGCCGCGGCTGATAGGGCTGCTGAAAGTTTTGCTGATAGCCTTGCTGTTGATAATTTTGCTGATATCCCTGTTGATAGCCCTGCTGTTGGTAACTTTGCTGCTGATAACCCTGCTGGTAGCCGGAGGGGCTATTATACGGGCGCTGCTGGCGGTCGCTGTTATAGCCGCCGCCCGTGTAGCGGGACTGTTGCGGCGTATACTGCCTGCGCTGCGGTGTGTTTGCGGCGTTATAACCCTGTTGGTAGCCCTGCGGGGCGCGGTAAGGAGGCGCGGTGTACGCCTGCTGACGCGCGGGTGCGCGATTCTCCGGCATAGCGGCTTCCGGCGCGGCAGTTTCCGGCGCGGCGGGCTTTGGCTGAGGCTTTTCCTCCGCCGCTTCGGGCTTAGTTTCGGTTTCAGGCACGGAGGTTTCACCAAGCGGCACGCCCCCGTTCATAATGAGGTCGGCCAACTCATGTTTCCGATATTTTGCAATGGATTTTACGCCTTGCAGCTTGGCGATCTCGCGCAAATCAGCAAGGCTTTTTTGCAGCAACATTTCCCTTGTCACGATAATTGCTCCTTTAGAAGGATTTGCTTGACTGTTATTGGCGAACTGAATGGTGATGAAAAACATTATGCCCAATGCTCCCATGGATATACCTAGGGAACATAAAACAGACCAATATCCTATTATACTTAATTATAGTATAACCCGCGGGGCATTATGTCAAGAAGAATACATATCTTACGGCACTATAAGCGTATACATAGGAAGCGGGAAAATGAAAGTATGTTTACGGGAGGGAAGAGCATGGCGGAGCCGAGGCTTGAAAGCGGTTTAAGGATGCGCCCGCACGCGATCCATATCGAAGGGCGGACGCTCACGAGCGTAACGGGCGTAAAGGACGTGGCAAGCTTCAACGAGCAGGAGGTATTCCTCATCACCGAGGCGGGCGAGCTCAGCATAGAGGGCATGGGCCTCCACATCACCAAGCTGAACCTTGACGAGGGACAGGTGGTGCTTGAGGGCGAGGTCGTCGCGCTCGAGTACGCCGACGCGCCGGCAGCGAAGAGCGGTGTGTTTTCGCGGCTGTTCAAATGATGTACAACACGCTCAACGAGCTGCCGAAGTTTTGGGGCGCACTGTACGGCGGGCTCGTGATCGGCATACTGTACGATGTATTTAGGCTTCTTCGGCTGCCCTTCCACAAACACAGGCTCGTCACGGGCTTTATCGACGCGCTCTTTTATGCCGTGGCGGGCGTTATCGCCGCTCTTACGCTCCTTTACGTCAACGGCGGCGCGCCGCGCGTATACCTTTTTGCTGGGCTTGCGCTGGGGGCGTTTGTATACATCCGCTTCGTCGGGAGGTTGTTCAATTCGCTCCTCATATCTATAAGCAGAGCTTTTAGAAAAAAAACGCCGGCTCCAAAATCCTGAAGCCATAGGGCGCAAATCACGCTCCGTTTACAAAAAAGTACTTGCGAAAACCATGCGATTGGACAATAATAAAGTAAGTATTTTTATAAATACAACCGGAGCAGCCATGGCAACAGGGAAAAGGAAATTCAAGGTCCGTTTCAGATTTGCCGCGCTTGCGTTTTTGGCGGGGGCGTGCGTTATAGGCGCGGTCTTTTGGGCGCAGGAGCAAAAGCTCAAGGAGATCTATCAGGAGCAGAACGATCTTAAGGCCAAGTACGACGCGCTTCAAAACGAAAAGCAGCGTACCGAGCTTATGATCGAATACGCGCACAGCGACGAATACTTGCTTGAGTACGCGCGCGAAAAGCTTGGCTTCATCAAGGAAAACGAAATACAGTTCGAGATCGATAAATAGGCGGGGAGGCCGCGTATCGCGCGGCGGCAGTACTTTGGTTGCGGTAATCGACGTCGGTAGCAATTCCATACGGTACATGGGGAAAAGCGGAAAACGGCTGGAAACCACCCGCCTCGCAAGCGGGTTGAACGGTTCCGGGCGCTTGAGCGACTCCGCAATGGCGCACACGGCAAAGGTCGTGCGTTCCTTTGTGGACCTTGCCAAATCGGAAGGCCTCGGTGTGTTCGCTTACGCAACAAGCGCCGTGCGCGACAGCTTGAACCGCGAGCAGTTTGTAGAGCTTATCCGCAAGGAATGCGGCATAACGCTGGATGTCCTGAGCGGCGCCGACGAGGCGCGTTATGCCTTCTTGGGCGCGACCGGCGGCAACGGCGGTCTTATCGACGTAGGCGGCGGCTCCAGCCAGATCATCACCGATGGCTGCGCGCTAAGCTTCCCGATGGGCTGCGTGCGCTTGAAGGACCTTGCGCCGCAAACCTACAAAACCTTCGAGGCCAAGCTTGCCGCGGTGTACGCTATATGCAGCCGCGTTTACCGATTCCCGAAGCTTGCGCCCATGCGCTGGACGGCGGTGGGCGGGAGCGCGCATACGCTTGCCGCGTTGAAGCTGAACCTTACGCAGTACGAATGCGGGTGCGTGGACGGCACGTCGCTTTCCATAGCCGATGTAAAATCCCTCTCGCGCAAGCTTTTTGACATGGGTGACGCCCGCAAGGACTTACCGCTCCTTTACGAGCGCCACGACGTGATCCTTTACGGCGCGATGCTCATAAGTTACATGATGCGCGGCCTCGGTATCGACGCCGTTACGGTATCCTATGCCGACGGGCTTGAGGGCTACGCCATGCATGTAGAGCGCGACATTATGGCGCATAAACCCGCCACGGGCGCACCCGTCCGCATATCCGCGCCCGCCGTGCGCTTAAAGCCGCGTACGGACCCCGCTTTACCACGCGATGCAGTTCCCGCAGCACAGGGGGAATTGGAGAAGGTATAGAGAAAATAAGAGAAGTGGGAAGGCCGCCGAGGGCGGTTTTTTTGTACGCGGAAGGCGGTCCTAGATGCAGCATGACCGCTACTGTACGGGAGAGCGACAACATCGACTGGAATCAAAAAACGAGCAAGACAATATTTTGATCTACACCTCCGGCAAACTTCTGATGTTATTGTCATTCTGAGCCGCAGGCGAAGAATCCCCCGGAGCTATAGACGCGCTATTGCCAATCACTATATAGGGAACGGTCTTAACCGTTCCACGAACCGGTGCACATAAGTTATTAGCATCGCCATGCGGAAGAAAGGGCCAATGCAGACTTGATGACAGTGACGGCCCCCTATTTGCATCCATACTCCCCGCGGGGGAGCGACGGCAGCGCGATAATCATGGAAAACGTGGCTGAAATATTTTAATCCATGCTCGCTACGGAGCAATGTCAGTAACTTAAGCGTTCCCGTAAGCCACACGTCCAAGAATATAGGAGGGGATGCAGTTTGCGATGGTTGCCTGGCTTCTTTACGAAGGTCCGTATTTCAAGTGCCTGAGGCGCCTCCCGTTTGAGAACTCATTGGCGGCGCTTCGGCTTCGTTCTTCGAACGGCCTAAAGAAATGGTCTTGACCGTTCTCTGCGATAGCGCCTTCTCCCATTCCTTTTCCCGAAAGCCGACGAGCACTACTTCATCCGCGATCACGAGCGGGCGCTTTACGAGCATGCCGTCGACCGAAAGGAGCTTCAGCGCCTCATCCGAACTTATCGTCGGTAGCCTGTCTTTTAAATTGAGCGCCTTGTAGGAAAGACCGCTTGTGTTAAAAAACGCCCTCAGCGGAAGGCCGCTTTTTGCATGCCATGCCTTGAGCTCCTCGTACGAGGGGTTCTCCTCCTTTATATTGCGATACGCATACGGCACGCCCCGCGCGTTAAGCCACGCGAGCGCTTTTTGGCAGGTGGTGCATTTGGGGTAGCATAAGATCGTCATCCTTAATTCTCTTTCTCACTCTCCGAGCCGCTCGAGCGCCTTCGTATACCCCGACGCGCCGTACACAAGGCAGCGGTTCACGCGGGAGATGGTAGCCGTGGATGCGCCCGTCTTTTCCGCGATGGCGGTATAGGTTTCGCCCTTTTTCAGCAACCGAGCCACCGCGAAGCGCTGGCTCATCGCCATGAGCTCGTTGATGGTGCACAGATCCTCGAAAAAGCGGTAGCAATCCTCCTCGTTTTCAAGCGTCAGAACGGCCTGAAACAGCGCGTCCATATCCAAACCGCGAAGCTTGCTTTCGTACATATGCGCGCCTCCTATGCTTTTGTGCTTTACTACACTTATACGGTAGCACAGGAAAGCTCCCCGGTCAAGAAGGCGCGCGCACGCGCGGATCTCGGAGCGTCAAGAAGTTCGGCGCAGCCTTCCTCTATGATAACGCCATCCTCCAGGAATATCACTTTATCCGCCACGGCGCGGGCAAACGCCATTTCGTGCGTCACCACGAGCATGGTCATACCCTTCTCGGCAAGGCTGCGGATGATCTTCAATACGCCGCGCGTGCTTTCCGGGTCGAGCGCGCTTGTTGGCTCGTCAAAAAACAGCATTCCGGGCTCCATCGCAAGCGCGCGGGCGATGCAGACGCGCTGCTTTTCACCGCCCGAAAGCTGGTACGGGTAGTTCAAGGCGCGATCCTTGAGCCCTACGGAATCGAGAAGCTCCAAGGCGCGCTTTTCTGCCTTCTCGCGCGGCGTTTTCTTCACATAAACGGGCGCGTCGGCAACATTTTGCAGCACGCTTCTATGTGGAAAAAGCTCGAAGCTTTGAAACACCATGCCAAAGCGCAGCGTACACGCGCGGAGCCGCGCCTTTCCCGCATAGCGCATACCTTGTGCCGTTGCCTCCGCGGCCGAAAGCTCGCCGTAGCTTAAGTTGCCGCCGTCCGCGCGCTCGAGCATGGCCGCCACGCGAAGCAGTGTGGATTTGCCGCCGCCGGAAGGGCCGATTACGGATACGGCCTCGCCTTCCGCAAGAGAGAGGGATATTCCCTTCAAAATTTCCCGCTCGCCAAAGCGCTTTACGATATTCTCCATTTTCAAAACCGTTTTCATTTGCGTCACCTATAATACGAAAGGCGCTTTTCAAAACGCCCGAAGGCCCACGCCACGGCGAGGTTGAACACATAGTAGAAAGCCGCGGCGGCAATAAGAGGGAGCATGCTTTTTTGAGCGCTCGCGATTTGCCGCGCGTAGGTGAACATATCCATCACGCCGATGGCGAACGCGAGCGAGGTATCCTTAATGAGCGTGATCGCCTCGTTCGCCATGGGCGGTAAAATGCGCTTGACGACCTGCGGCAGTATCACGCGGCAAAACGCCTGGCTTTTTGTGTACCCAAGCACCTGTGCCGCCTCGCGCTGGCCCAAGGGGATGCTTTCGATGCCCGCGCGGTAGATCTCCGCAAAATACGCCGCGTAATTGAGCGCGAACGCAATGACGACGGCGTAGAGCTTATACGAAAAGTCGATTTGTATGCGCAATAGGTACCACGGCCCGAAATAGACCACAAGTATTTGCAGCATCAGCGGCGTGCCGCGAAGGAACGAGATGTATGCGGCAGCGGGAAAGCGAAGCGCCTTGCGTTTGCTCATGCGGGAAAGCGCAAGCGGCAGCGCGAGCGGGATAGCAAATAGGAGCGTGAGCGCATAGATCGAAACGCTTATGAGCATCCCCGCGCCAAGCTGCATGAAAACATTGGAAAAGCTCATGACGCCGCCCCGAGGATGCACACGTCGTAGCCGAACCACTTATTGGAAATTTCGGCAAAGGCGCCGTCTTCGGCCATTTTCATAAGCTCCGCTTGCACCTCGTCGCGAAGTTCGGTATTCCCGAGCAAAAAGCCTATGCCGTACTTTTCCGCCACGAGCGCTTCATCAAGTAGCATAAACGCATCCTCACGGCCTTCCGTTTGGAAGCGCGCTACGCCTGCGTCCATAGCGATGGCGTCCGCCGCACCGCTTTCCAGCTTCATAAAGGCGGTGTTATAATCCCCCACCTTTTCGAGCTTGGAAAAGGAAGCGAGAAGCTCGGCGTTTTCCTCCGCCTCGAGCGCGGCTTGCGCGGAGCTTTCGGTTTGCACGGCAACGATTTTGCCGGCAAGGTCAGAAAAGCTTACAATGCCGCTGTCCGAGCGCACCACAAACACCTGCGAATTATCCATATACGCATCCGTCCACGTATACTGCTCCTCGCGTCCGTTGATGGTGAAGCCGTTCCAAATGCAATCGATCGTGCCGCTTTCAAGCTCCATATCCCTGGAATCCCAGCTGATGGGCACAAGCTTCAATTCCCAATCAAGCCGCTCGCAAAGCGCCTTGGCCATATCGATATCGAAACCGGTATATTCGCCGTCTTCCCCCATATAGCCGTAGGGCGGGAATTCCGCGTCGAACCCGAGGTTCAGCGTGCGCTTTTGCGGGCTTTGCGCCCCGCAGCCGCACGCGAGCGCAAGTACAAGGGCAAGCATAAGAATGGCGAAGACGGGCTTTCGAAGTTTCATGGTAGATCCTTCCTGTTCAATAAATGATTAAACGTATATACGCTGCACTTTGATACAATATCACTTTATCATAATAAAGTAAAGAAGTATTTTGAAGATATCTTGCAGGGATAAAAAGCCCGGCGCGCTTGGAATGCACCTTTTTTAAGGTTCTGCACTAAACATTGGGGCAGAGGGATAAAAAAGAGAAGCATATCGTTTCAGGAACTTGTAGATTAAGGGTACTCAGAACCAAAACCTACAAGACAAAGGGGACAAATATACTTCCCCCTGATTGTATCGCAAAACTGCTGGATGTGGAACACCTCGAGGTAACAAATATCGAGCACAAAGTGAAAGAAATTGTGCTGGAAGTGCGCGTGAAGCGACGTGCGAGCTGCTGCCCCGCGTGCGAAGCAATAACGGAACAGGTACACGACTATCGTGTTCAGCGGGTAAAGGATTCCCCCATACAGGGAAGGTGTGTGGTTTGGATTTACAGCAAGAGACGGTATCGCTGCCCCTGCCGTGGGAAGCGGTTTTACGAAAGCAACTATCTCGTGCCCAAATGACATAGGCCCACGAACCGGCTGGCAGCGCAATGCGTCGGGATGCTGGGGATGAAGCAATCGCGAAAGGAAATCGCAGCGCAGCTTGGCATATCCGAATCTACCATGGGCCTGTGGCTTTCACTGAAGGACTACGCAAAGCCTGTGGCTCTACCGAAGGTTCTGTCCATCGACGAATTCAAGGGAGATACAGAGTACGGGAAGTTTCAATGCATACTGACCTCACCGGTAGAAAAGCGAATATTGGATATACTGCCTACGCGTTATATCTCGCAAATTTACGAATATCTGCATGATTTTTCAAACAGGCGTCAGGTTCAATGCGCCATTATGAATATGAACAAGGAGTATCTGCACATTGCCAAACAGCTCTTGCCTCAGGCAACGGTGGTAATCGACCGCTTCCATATAGTGCGCTACTGTACTTGGGCTCTTGAAAACGTAAGAAAAGGAATCCAGAAAGCTCTGCCTAAGGACGAGCGCATTTACTTCAAACACAGCAGAAAGTTCTTGCTGACGCATATGTCACGGCTCCCGGACGAAAGCAAGGCCGCGCTTGAGCGCATGTTGCTCGTTTCGCGCGACTTGAGGGAAGTTTATCTGCTCAAGGAAGTGTTTTACAAATTCATGGAGAGCAGGAATTCCTTACAGGCGAAGGAACGGCTGCGGGAATTCCGCCTTCATGCCCATGTGGCGGACATCCCAGAGTTCGAGGCATGCCTAACCATGCTGCAAAACTGGGAGAAGTATATCCTCAACGCTTTCGATTGCCCTTACTCAAACGGCTTTACAGAAGGAGTGAACAATACGATCAAGGTCATTAAGCGCATCGGCTACGGCTACCGTTAGTCTATTTTCTCTTTACCCCAACTATTGACGTAGAGCCTATATTATACACAAAAAAGAGCCGCTCTTACGAGCGGCTCTTCCGTGCTTATAGGGCCCCTTGCGGGAGTTATGATTCGTCAGGCACAGCTTGAACCTTCGGCGGGTTACGCCTCAGGTCTCGGCCTTCGGGCCTCGCGTTTACGCACGAACCTTCTTCACAACGACGGCGGCGGTGGCCAGAAGAGCCAGACCGACCATCACGAAACCGATCACGGACATGTTGTCACCGGTGTTCGGGACGGAGGTGCCATCGGTCACGGTAAGGCTGGAGTTGTAGGCCTTGTAGGTCGCAGTACCGGTAGCCCTGTTGGTGTAGCCGAAGTTCGCAAGAACGTTGGCCGTGGTGTAGTAGATACCGGTTGCGCCGGCGCTAAAGCCGAGCATGCCAGTGTAGGCATTGTACGCGGCAAGAACAACCGCATAGGCGGCGGGATTAGAGACAGCGGTGAGCTGCTCGATCGCGCTGGTGCCCGAATTATAGAACAGGAACGTCGGGCCAGCCTGTGCAATGTAATCGACAGCAGCAGCGTCGGCACCAATGGTCAGCGTCATACCGGTAACCACGTCGTTTGTGAGAGCAAGTGTCAATTTAGTGTCATTGTCGCCGGTGATAGTGGCGCTGGTAGCGCCGGGAGCGGCAAAGGTGTACACTACGCCGCCGACCGTCTTGGTGAGGGGCAGGGCTTTCGCGGAACTATAGCCCACAGCGGCGGTAACAGTAGCATCGGCGGTCTTGGTCACAATACCGGTGATGATGGCGCTGTAAACCTTTTCGGCGGTGCCACCGGTGGCCCAATTTGTAGAAGTAAGCTTGATATCACCGTCATCAATAGTGGCGACATCACCGACGGTAGCCGCTACGCCATCCACAAACTCCGCTGCGACAGCGAGAGTGTTGATGTTCTTCACAGTGACCGTAGCGCCAAACGTGCCGGCAGTTGTGGGATTGGGATAGTAGGCGTTCAGATCGGTAGTGCTGGGAACGGTAATGTCAACCTGGAAATACACCGGAGTGTTGGCGATCACGCCGAGGTTGGCAGGGTAAGCGGTGTAGTAAGGGTTGCCAGCGAGATCGGTGTTTTTCTGCAACTGGGTTACCTTTACGACATACGGGGAGCCGGCGGCGGGAGTGCCCGCACCCCAAGTGGCGGCCATCGCAGGAGCCGCAATCGCGAACACCATGGCTAGAGTGAGAACGAGAGCAAACAGTTTCTTCATGTCTGAAAAAACTCCTTTCAATAATTTGTGAATCCGTTTACCGGAACCTTCCGGCGAGGTGGTTTCGATTTTTCCGCAGGAAAAACCCTTTTGCACGACAACATTGTAGCATGGGCGCCATACCCTGTCAAGCACTTTGTTACAAAACCGTAACAATATTTGAGGGGGTGGCGCAATACGCTTCTAAACATTTTTTACGCTTCGCAATTTGAAGCGCTTTGCCAGAGCTTTTTGGGACTTCTCCCTCTAATATGCCTTACTATATCACTGCAAAATACACGCGTCAAGCAAAATATTAAAAAAATGTAATCATTTTTTTAATATCCGCCCACAATACACTCCGAAGATCGTGCATCAATGCATAAAACGCGCCGGATATTCCATAAGTTCCCTGTTCCGAAAGAATGCGAAAAATATAACGAAATTGTGGTTTGGGAGGCTATCGATGTTATTACCTTAACCCATTGTGGAATCTGGTACATAATAGAGATTTATTAATTGGGGATTTCTGGAAATTCATTTTAAAAAACGAAACGGGTATATCAATCCTTTTTCAATATTTTCACTGAGCGTTTTTTGTTTTCCTTACCAACTGCGGCTCAAGATCCCCCTTGCGATCCTTCGGCACGGAAGTTTCCATCTCGCCAGAACTATTTCTGCGTATCTTTTCCGTATGGCCGTTCCGGCTATTGTCCATATTCTTGTTCCGATAGTATTACTTTGTGTAGCCGGGTTTCCCGTTAAGTTCGCCTTCCAAGCCGCCCTCCAATGTCATGGTCGCCATATCCTTGAACAGCTCTTGCATGTCTTCTGACTGTTACATTGCAGCCTCGGTTGCTGCATGATTTCCGACAACCTTTTTCGGTCCGCCTTACGCTCTTGCGGCATTCGCATGTCTTTTTAGCCCATGTCGGAATCCTTATTTCAATTCACGCTCCCCGCAGGGGGAGCGACTGGGCTGCGATATAGGCAAAGCAGGCTACGCCGTGATTTCAATCCACGCTCCCCGCGGGGGGAGCGACTGCTAAGATTTGTGGATGGTTGCCCGCGCGCATCCATATCTTGATTTTAAATGATATTACCGGGGTATTTCAATCTCTGAATCCATAAAATGCATAGTGTTTATGATACTTTCTGGTGCGAAGGGTACGGAGCTTTCATGTTCGCCTGAGCATCGCACCATATCCCTAAACAATTATTGTTCCGCCGGGATCGTAACCCTTCTTTGCCCCATAGTGGATAATCTCGCAGTTATAGTTGTTGCCTAAATTGTAAAAGCGTAAGCTGTCTTTATCCGTATCTATCAGCTTAAGGAGATCTGCTTGCAAGCGTACGGATTGCGTAGCGTCCACGGAGCATTCAAAAACCGAGTTTTGTACACGCTGCCCATAATCCACGCACTTCTTTGCCACAAGCCGCAGCCTTCTTCTTCCCTCAGGCGTCTCGGTATTAACGTCGTAAGTAATCAATAACAGCATTTTCAGCACTCACTTCCATAAAAACGGAGGGTATGCATCAAGATCGCCCCGCAGATAGCGTGCAAGAAGCAGGGCCTGTGTGTAGGGGGCCAAGCCCCAAGGGATTTTTTCTTTCAAATAGGGGTGCGTAATGCTCTCCTGCTTTTTCTTTTGCCATTCGCCAATAACCGTTTTTCGCGCGTTGTCCTTGAGGAGCACGGCGCCGTTTTCCTTGCAGTCAAAATCGGATGCTTTGAGTACTTGTGTATTTACAAGCGTCAATGCCAGCCTGTCTGCAAGGATCCCCCTAAATTCTTCCATCAAATCAAGTGCAAGAGAGGTGCGACCCGGCCGGTCGCAATGCAGAAAGCCCACATACGGATCCAGACCGGTTTCGCTTAGCGCCGAGGCACATAAGCTTCCGAGCAATGCATACAAGAAGGAAAGCAGCGCATTCATTCTATCCGTTGGCGGACGCCGGTTTCTTCCGCCGAAACGGAAGTGTGCTTCATCGGTTAGAATTAAATCGTTGAAATGCGAGAAATAGCGTTCGGCAGCGGAACCTTCTATTCCTCTAAGTGATTCAAGGTCTACACATTGAGCGCAATCGCGCAGTTGCTTTGCGAGTATCGCGCAGCTTTCTTTTACTGCTGCAACATCAATTCTCATGGAGTGATCGCGCGTCGCACGTTCAAGGATCCAACGGCTGTTATGAATTTTTGCCAGCACGAATGAGCGCGCAATCATTGCGCTTGCGGTCGGATCGTCCGTCATACGGTATTGCTTTCTCTTGAGAAGAGCATTGCCGTTTTTGTTGCCGGTCACCACGGCAAGAAATCGGTTCCCGGGCGTGAAAAAGCTCATGCGTATGCCCTTTTTTGCACACGCGCCCATCAGCGCCGGGCTTGCTCCTTTATAACCGAAATAGGCAACGGACTCCAGCGTATGCAACGGTAGACGAAGCTTCTCTTTGTCCCCCAGTAAAACCACAATGTTTTCACCGCCGAGCGCAAGGTAGGTTTCCAGCGTCGTGACATAGAGCGTATTTAGCAACCTTTTCACGACAATTCCTCCTTTGTACACGCATCGATCATATCGTGGATATAACCGGAAGCCGAACACGTTTTTTCAAGCTGCGGCAAGCAAATCTCTTTCATGGAGCAGGACCGGCAGCCTGACTTTTTCTTTGCTTTCGGCGTATAGCCTTTGCTGTAGAGGCGGTGTATCTCAAGAAAAGCGGCCGTTACTTTTCGCGCAATTCGTTCGTGAACGAAACTTGTACGCGTTTTCGTACAGCGGCATAATAGAGAAAGCCTTCACCGATGCTGCAGCAAAGCATCTCTTCAAGGCATAGGGCTTGTGCGCAAAGCTGCAGCATATCGGCGTTCTGAGCATGGCCGTCCCCGTGTTTATATTCTATTGGGCATGGCCGCCACGTCCCTTTTCTTCCGATCAAGCGGACGCCGCCTTCGTCCTGATAGAACTCCACAACATCGCACACGCCGCGTATTCCAAGCGTCGCCGAAGCGACCGGCATTGCCCTGACGATCAGCCGGTCGCCTCGTTTTTCATCAAAGGTAGGGTCGTGCGCGCGTTCATGCTGCAACTCACCCTCGGCCGTCTGCAGATTGTCTTGCCACTGGCACTCGATGTGGATAAGCGCCCATTGACGTGAGCAGAAGACAAAATGCTGAATTCCGGAAAGCGCAAGATATTCTTCCTCCGGATAAGTGCTCATCCCATTCTCTCGTAACTCACGCCGTCCGGAATCGAACTATTGTCGATGATTACCTCATAGTCCGCAAAGCTCCGCGCGGCGTTTCTCTCGTCCGTGCGGTGGACCTTGACTGCATCGAAGAGCTTATAGGCAGGCGCGTTGCTGAGCTCCGTTTCATGCTTGAATACAATGAGTTCACGCGTTGCCATGTTGCCCCGTGCGGCGGAATGGTCAAGCTCGAACATGTTGACGATAGCCTTCCAGAGAAGCTTAAGATCATCTTCGGAAAAGCCTGTTACGTGGCGTGCAAGGTTTGCGGAAACGTATCCTTCGGCACGATAAAGCGCGTATGGCACGATGTGCTTACGGCCCATTTCGGTCTTCTTGCTTTCCGCATCCTTTTCGGTCGTAATCGCTACGCGAGTGATCGTGATCTCCTGTGGGATAATAGGATCGATGCTGCGAGCAAACCCTATCTGAACAGGGCCCCGCACCTGCCCGCAGTTGAGCGCCGCCTTAACAAAAGTCGTCATCACTGCACCGAATGCTCGGACATCAAAAAAGTTTGTGCATATGAAATCGCGCAACCTTACATCGATATCAGGATGATCCGATTTTAATTTCGCACCGGCTTTTTGTGCGTCCTCTTTCTTTGCTTGCTGTATATATGCAAGTTTCTCCGCAGTATTATAGATGCTGCCCGCTTCTAAATCACTGCGGTTAAGAGGAAACCCTTCCTTAATATAAATGCGGTAACCCGGAGCGTCCTCCTTCGTGGTTTCCACGTAGTTACGGATCTTACGCTTAAGGCAGACGTCCGTTACGAGGCCATAGCCCGTTTCGGGATCTACGCGAGACGCGTTGCCGGCATCCGGATCGCCGTTGGGGTTGCCGTTTTCTACATCGAAGAGAATTACGAATTCATAACGGTTTTTAATGGGTTCGCTCATTTTAATTTTCCCCCTCGTTCGTATTCATTGTTTCAACGCTGCCTCTTTTTTGGAAGCGCGCTTGGCGCTGATGGTAGTAACCCAATATAAACAGTCCCTGTTCTTCCGGGGTCAGGTGTGCGGGATAAGGATCGTCGTCCGCATCGAGCAGGTCGATTACAGATCCGATGAGCTTGTCGTTGCGTTTGCCCCATTTTTCATCTTTTGCGATGTGATGCCGCGAAAGCCTAAGCAGTGTCGGAAATGCAAGCCGCGGCGTTGTGCAGGCGGAGTCAAAATACTTGTCTGTAATCGTTGCGTTGATACCGGGGTTTACGCCTTCCTGAGTTCGCTCGAGCAAAGCAAACAGCCGTCCGAGTACATAGGGCTTCTTTGTACTTGATTCGTTCAATGCCACCGTTATTTGCGTCAGATAAGCTTGACGATAGCGGCTTTTGTTCTGTCTGCTTTGCGCTCGGCGCGGATGCGTATGAGAATGCTGGAGTAGAGCGCGTCCGGACAACGTGTTCCGCTGACGATTGCGCGCAGTACCGCGCCCGCAAGCAGGGGGGAGGCGGCGTCATCATTCGATTGCTCATACACGGTAGCCTTGAGCAACCGATACAGAGAAACATAGGGCGAATCATTCGGCGCTTTTACGATATCCATTCTCCGGTAATGTGCCGCCACGTTTGATAAGATGTTGCCGAAATTGTCCTGATAGAAGAAGCGTACGCTCAGCCGTGCGGCGTTGGGCGAGAGACAGAGGATGAAAAACGGCGTCAGGGGATCAAATCCGTTTTCATCGATCGGCTCACCCGCAATCGCTTTTTTGAGAGCTCCGTATACTTCGCCCTCGGTCTTTTCACGCGGGTCGATCTTGAAATCAATTAATTCTGTTAATTATTAATCAAATAACATTGCGGGAAGCCGCGTTTGTCAATACTTGTTTTGATTCAAACTTTTGCGATATAATCTAAAATGTCGGATGAGATGTCCGTGGATTGAAATTGTTCATTATTGTATTGAGGGCATGCAAGAAGCGGTGTAGATAACACCGCTTCTTGCTTAGCCAAAAATCCCCAATCCTTCCATTTCCGGGATGTTCAGGCCAGTCTGATCCGAATAAAGCGTCATGTCGCGCAGGATTGCGAACTCCTCGTCAAGAAGAATCAAGGCGCCGGAATTATGTAATGCGTTAAATTGCTTTTCATAAACCGTAACGGCGTACTGCTTCGCTTCGCGCATCAACTCGCGGCTTCGCTGCCCGGTGCGAAGTTTCGCAATAAGTATCGCGGCTTCCTCGTCCGTAATTACCAGCACCGTGCGCGCAGGCGAATCGATTACCTGAAATTGCCGCGCGACCTCTGCAAACGGAATCATCAAGCCATTCTTTGCACATCTGTCAAGCGCTGGTACGATCTTTTTGAGATCAAGCGCTTCTCCACGAAAACGGTAGAGCGCGGTAAAGTAGCTATAAATCGCTTCGGGAGAAGCTATATCGGGGAAATTTCTCTCAACGTTAAGAGCTGTTTCGATCGGCATCCGAAGTGCCGCCGCGCGGTGCCTGACATAACGTTCTTCGGGGCGAAACACATAAACGGCCGCTTCGTTGGGGTGGAGGTTTCCCTCGCGGTTGCAGTGCCCTGCTGCCTGTACAACGGAATCCAGCCCCGCTTCCTCGCGAAAAACGCAGGGGAAATCCACGTCAACGCCCGCTTCAATAAGGCTTGTTGAAACCACGCGACATGGCTGCCCCGCCTTGAGGCGCTCCCGAATTTCCGCAAGTTTTTCTCTTCTGTGCCCTGGCGTCATCAACGTCGAAAGATGAAAATTCCCATTTTTCGAAAGCTTTTTGAACAGCGCTTGCGCCTGAGCGCGCGTATTGACGATGCACAGCACCTGCGAAAGTTTATTGAGCCGCTCGGCCAAAGCCGCATCATCAAGTTCGCCGAGCTGCTCAAAATGCACACGCCGAAGCGCCGTATACAGCTCCTTGGGATCACGGCAGATTTCTGCAATCGGGATAGAAAGATCGAACAACCCATCGAGAGCGGGCTGCGTCGCGCTGCATAGGATGGCTGTGCAGCGATAGTTGTGCACGAGTTCCTCGATAGCACGAATACATGGCAATAATAGATCCCCCGGGAACATTTGCGCCTCGTCGAAGATGATACACTATTCGCGATGTTGTGAAGCTTACGGCAGCGAGAGGTCTTATTTGCAAAAAGAGATTCAAAGAACTGGACGTTCGTTGTAACAACGACAGGAAGATCCCAGTTTTCCGCCGCCAGACGATGAAAGTTCTGTTCTTCTCCCTCTGCGTCGTACTCAGCCAAACTATGGTGCTCAAGCACATTTTGCGGGCCAAACGTTTCCGCGAATTCACGGGCGGTTTGTTCGATGATGGATGTGTAGGGGGTAACGTAAATTACGCGGCGAATCTCGTTTTCTACCGCATGGCTTAGCGCAAAGGCAAGCGAGGAAAGCGTCTTCCCTCCGCCCGTCGGGACGGTGAGTGTGAAAAGGCCGCGCGGTCTTTCAGCCGTCCGAATGCAATCGTCCAATACGGACTTTCTTTTGTAACCAAGGTCGTTTGAAGGGCTTGGAAATCGAGCGAGACGCTTGTTCAGACGGTTGAGCAGCGAATGCATATCTTCACATGCCCCAATGCGTACAGGCCGGTCTTTCATGAACGCTTCTGTGTCAAGAAAGTCGGCGTCCACAAGGCAGGAAAAGACCATCCTTGTCCAAAACGCGTAAGAAAACCCCATGTGCGATAATGCGTAGTCCAAAGGCGGCAATTCGATGTGCGGGTTTACTTCGCCGAGTACATCCAGATACGCAAGATAATCTCCGGCACGTTTGCCCTGCCGCTTAAGTTTTCCGGTCAGGGTGAGTGATTTTTCCATATCGAATGATACGCCGCCGTCCGGCAAACCCGTATGGTGCCCCGCAACGCAATAGGAAAGCAGCGTTGCCACGGGGTCCTGAATTCTGCTAAAAAGCTCTGCCGCTGCCGCGGAATGTTCTACTTTTGCCGGATCCCCATGAAGATGTGACTGTACGGCAAGCGCACATTTACCAACGTCATGAAGCAGCCCTGCCATATAGGCTTGTGTTCCATCGCCGAATTCCGAAGCAAAAGAAGCCGCTAATTCTGCAACGTTGTATGCATGTTCTTCAAAAGATTGTTCACGCCCATCCTCGCTTGTGTGTGCAATTAACAACATAATTCACTCCTGACCGGTTTTAGGATACTTGATATGATAGGTTTTGTCCTATAAAAATAACGCTTGCCGGATGAGATGCCAATTATTTACAAATGTTCTATAACCAAAAATAGCAATTTACAGAATCAAAAACGTGCTTGATTCGCAGCTTCCATTGCTAAATTTTTAAGATGCCCTCCTCTACATCAACTCAACAGCCTTCAATATCTTCCCTCATTTTCATATTGCGTGGGAGCGCAGACGAATTTGCGGCGCACGAGCTCGTTGTTTATAAACCCGGATAGGATGTGATACAACTCGTTGCCGATTTCGCCAATAGGCACACCGTGCTTGCCGCAGATCAAGTTTGCGGCGGATAGAAACGATGCGAGGTGGTTTTGACATCCTCGAACAGGCAGGCTTCGATAACGCTTTCGATTTCACGGATGGCTTCGAGATCTTTTTTATAATAGACCGGCACACATAGCTTCCCGCCCTTTGCGTAACCGAAAAAGTCCAGCAACTTTAAATACGGCTCCCGACAGCGGCCGGTCTCCGACAGTTGCTGCGTTTCGTTCAGCAGCGCGTCCCGAATTTCGCCGTTATCCAAGCGGGCCCAAAGCGCTTCAAACTACCAATTTCCCGTTTGGCGTATTTGCCGCACAGGCCGTTATAATCACAGGAGAACGGCGGGAATCCGGCGATTTCTGAAAGTATGCCGTCGGTTTTGGTGTTCAGATAGTTGCGGGGGTTTTCCTGCGCCGTACGCGACCGCTCCGCGTCGAAATTTTCGTAGAGGTAATATTGAAACCGTCTCATGGAGCCTCCTTTTTTTGATAACGCAAAACATTTATGCGGCAAAGACCTTTGCCATGCCCGCAGTATACCATCTGTTGCTTTTACCCACAACGCGCCATAAATATCTCGAAATTCCTTTTGCAGGCTCATGCTGCCTTCGAAAATCGGTTGACTTACAGAACCCTTATCCGTTAAGCTATTTAAGTCGATCAAAGAAAAATGGAAGTGCGATCCTGTGAACAAAACGACGATTCGAAATTCTTTGCTGCTTTTGCTTACGGCCACGATATGGGGCTTTTCTTTTGTGGCGCAAAGCAAGGGGATGGAATATGTGGGCCCGCTCACGTTCAACGGCGTGCGCGCGGTGCTGGGCGGGCTTGTGCTCGTGCCGTTTGCGGCGGCGCAAAACGCGTCCAATAAGCGGAAAGGGATCAAACCCGATAGGCGCGCGCTTATTATGGGCGGGTTGTGGTGCGGCGTTGTGCTGTTCCTCGCGAGCAGTTTCCAGCAATACGGTATACTTTACACGAGCGTGGGGAAATCCGGCTTCATCACGGCGTTCTACATCGTGCTTGTGCCCATTTTTGGCCTGGCTTTAAAACGCAAGACCGGCGCTCTCGTATGGTTGAGCGCGATGATCGCGCTTATAGGCCTTTATTTGCTATGCATCAACGAGACGTTCAGCGTCAACCTGGGGGATATGCTTACGCTTGTATGCGCGGTGCTTTTTGCCGTGCATATCCTCGTGATCGATCACTTTGCGCCCAAAACGGACAGCGTTACGCTTTCGATGGTGCAGTTTTTTGTGAACGGTGTTTTGGGTATGGCCGCCGCTTTTCTTTTTGAGAAGCCGACGCTCGAAAGCCTATTGAGCGCATGGGCTCCCATCCTTTACGCGGGCGTGATGTCGTGCGGGGTGGCGTACACGCTGCAGATCATCGGCCAGAAGGGGATGAACCCCGCCGTGGCTTCGCTCATTTTGAGCCTGGAATCGTGCATTGCGGTGCTTGCGGGCTGGCTTTTCTTAAATCAAAATCTGAGCGCGCGGGAGCTTATCGGCTGCGGCGTGATGTTTACGGCGATCGTGCTTG